>NZ_JBSGVT010000006.1:0-57969 GCF_053608585.1 Rhodococcus sp. NPDC055024 | reverse complement strand
CAGAAAACATTTCATTTTTTTTACCAGGGTGGGGCGTTATCCCAGCCGATCCCCCCCCACAGTGTTGTTGCCGTTCTTGCCCAGCATCGCTATCCGAGCAATCCGCTTCCCAGATAGTCGTTCTCGCTGCATCCCGGCGGAATGAGATACACCGCCGAACCGATCGGCGTCGTCCACTCGTTGAGTGCGTCGAAGTCACTCAACCGCTGTTGGACCGGTAGATACTGCTCGGCGATGTCCCGTTGGAACGCCGCGAAGATCAATCCCGAGTTCGAGGTCTGCCCGCTCTCGGGTGCGTCGTCGTAGTTGTACGCCCGACGGAAGAACTGCTCCTTCTCGTGTGTGCGGTGGGCTCTGGCGATGTGTGATCCTGGCGGGATAACCGGAATGCCGAACTTGTCCGTGAGAGTGAAGTCCGCTTCGTCGAATTCGTTGGTTCCGTTGAGCGGAGCGCCATTGGACAAGGTGCGCCCCATGGTGAGTTCGCGCCCCGAGCGGTCGAGTTCGTCCCACGTGTCCATTTCCATGCGAATGCGTCGCAGTACCAACGAGGTTCCACCCGCCAGCCACGACTGACCGGCGCCGTCGTGCCAGATCAGTGAATCGAAATCCACTGTTCCCGGAGCAGGATTGACCGTCCCGTCCACCTGGCCCATGAGATTGCGCATCGTGGTTCCCTCAGGCATGGTGCCGCGAGCGTTGCGGAATCCCTTTTGCGTCCATCGGATGGTCGTCAATGATCGGACGTTCTTGGTCAGGACCCGCACAGCGTGAGCAATGGTCACCGGATCGTCGCCGCAGATCTGCAACAACAGATCCGAGGCGCCCCATCGATCGTCGAGTCGATCGATCGCGTAGCTCGGCAACGGTTCGAACCAATCCGGTTGACGTTCCTGTAATCCCAGTTTGGAGAACAGGCCAGGGCCGTAGCCGACGGTCACCGTCAAGCGGGCCGGATCCACAGCCAGTTCCCGTTCGGTGTCCGCCAACGCCGGGTTGCCGGCGGTGAGCCGTGACGCGTCCTCGGACCACATCTTCATGATTCCGACGACTACAGCTCGATCGGTGCCCGGCAAGAGGTCGAACCCGATGAAGGTGCCGTGCGCTTGTGGCGTGGTGTCGATGCCGGCTTGGTGAACTCCGTAGAACGGTTCCACGAGCTTGCCTGCTTGCTGCTGGTGTTCGCTGCGCTCGACCACTGTGGTTGCGCCCCAGGTTATTCCCGCGACGCCGAGCGCGGCGGCGCCTCCTCCGAGAAGGCGCCGCCGGCTGAGAGCTCGGCTGGGCGGGTTCGTGTTCTCAGCCACCGTGATTCGGGTCGTAGTTCTCCTGATTACCGGAGAAGTCGCGAATCTGGGCCGTGAACGTGGTGCTGGAACCGTCGTCGTAGATCAAGGTGAGGTCGGTTTCTGCGCCGGGGAGCAGTGGCGCGGACAGGTCCATGAACATCAAGTGGTCACCGCCCGGCGTCAGGGAGGCGGAACCGTTGGCGGGGACCAGGAAACCGCCGTCCTTGGGGCGCATCGTCATGGTTCCGCCGTCGCCGGTCACAACTTCGTGCAGTTCCAGTCGCGACGACGCGGGGCTGGTTGCCGAGACCACGCGCACGTCCTTGTCACTGGAGTTGACGAGTTCGGCGAATGCCGCGCTCATTCCTTCCGGCGCCGCCTTGACCCATTGATCCTGAACGGTGATCGATTGTGCAGCCTCGGTTTCCTTGTCGGAGTTGGAAGAACAACCGGTCAGAGCGAGAGCCGCGGTGAGTGCAACAGCTGCGAATATCTTTGTACGAACAGTCATGTGTATCTCCGTATTTCGTGAAGTGTCAGGTGGTGGCACGGCGTTTGAACGCCGCAATGCACACGTCGATCAGCAGGAAGGCGAGCAGGCTGATGCCCAGTAGCGGCACGAACCAGCCGACCAACGCCGTGATCGCGACGAGCGCAACGATGCTGATCGGGGAGAGGTTGCGGATTCCGCCGCGGACGGGGACCCGGCCGACTGCCCAGTCGGAGCTTCTGGTGGGGCGTCGGCGCCACCACATGATGTAGCCGCGGATCACGACGCTGACCAGCGCGAGTGCCAATGCGGCGAGTGCGATCTGGTTGGCAAGGCCGAACAGCAGACCCATGTGGAGCTGGATTCCCCAGGCCGAAAGTTTGGCTGCGAGTGGCCAATCCGAGAACCACAACTCGTCGGTGACCTTTTGCGTCGCTCCGTCGATTGCGATGGTGTTGTTGCTGTACACCCAGGGCTGACGTGTCTGGGCGACGGTGAACGCTGTCTCGGCGTTCGCGGGTATCGATACTTCGACCGGACCGGTGATCTCGTTGTATCTTGCGATACCGAGGACGGTGTCGACGCGTCCGACGTTGGTGTCTGTCAGCGTGCCGGTGGCGGCGGGGGCCATGTCGTGACCCTCGTGCCCTCCCGTTGCCGGTGGGGGAGCGTCGCCGAGAGTCTTCACGACGGAGGGCGTCGTCCAACTCAATGCGGTTCTCAGATTGCTGACGTTCTCTCCGGCGTACGTCGACCACGTGAGGCCGGTCGCCGAGAGAAAGACCAATGCAACTGCTATCCAGATGCCGACGACACCGTGCCAGTTCAGGGTCCGGCTTCGTCCGGTGGACGCTCGATCGATCGTGAGCAGTCGAGCGTTCCGGGCGGTGCGGTATCGACGGAACCAGAGGTAGACACCGCCGAGGGCGACCACCCACATCCACGACGCGGCCAACTCGCTGTAGAGGCGGCCGGGTTCGCCCAGATGAAGGTGGCGATGCAGTTGGGAGATCCAGGTTCGCAGTGGCAGTGAACCACTGCTTCCGTACACCGCCAACTCGCCGACCGGCTGTGCGAGCACCGGATCGACGAAGACCGCGAGCCTCTCCGATTCGCCCAGTGACGGATCGGTGAACAGGACCCGGGTGGTTTCGCCGGCGCCAGGCGACGGACGTACTGCCGAGACAGTCAAGTCGGGGCGGTACTGCTGAGCGGAACGGATCTGGTCGTTCAGTGACGCGATCTGTCCGGTGGTGTCGGTCTGGAGGTAGTCGTCGTAAACGAACTTCTCGATGGTGGGCGCCATCGCGTAGAGACCACCGCTCAGCGCGGCGATGAGAATGAACGGTCCGATGAGGATGCCTGCGTAGAAGTGCAGGCGCAGGATCAGTGGTCTGGCGCCGCCAACCTGCTTCTTCGGGGGAGAACTGTCGTTGGACGCGCGCGTTTGTGCGCGCTCCAATTCGGGTGCGGACATGCGTGTACTCGATCCCGCCGTGCGCCTTTATTAACCGCGGGCGGTTAATAAAGGCGCACAGCAAAGTGGCGCACGTATTCACGTGCGTGAAGTGAAAAGGGAAGGTGAGTTACCCGAATGCCGGTGGGCCGCGAGTGCCCAAGCCGGAGGTGAGCAGTTGACGCAGAACAACTTTGGCGCGGTATCGAGTCCGCGCAGTGAACGGCGAGGGTTCAGGTGCCCACGGGCGCAGAAGCACTGCGACGATGGCGGCCACCGTCGACGCTGCCACGACGTATCCGCGTTCTGCGCCGCGAATCAGCACTGCGCACACTCCGACGGCAGCGATGTGCGCCGCCAGCATCGGAAGGGACAGGAGCAGTCCGTGCTGATGATCCGAAGCGATGGTCAAAGTCGCGTGACCGATGGCCTGACCCGCAGCGAGCATGAGGGCAAGCAAGAGCGCGGGGGAGCGACGGGTGTCGATGGACGTGACCACCGCGCCGACGCTCGCGCACGCGAGGATCAACAACACCACCGCGCTTTCGGACGGGGCCATGCCGCCGCCACCGAGGGCGTGGGCCGCGACAGAGACCGCGCCGGATGTACCGCCCACGAAGGCGCCGCGCAGCTGCGCGACATCTTTCGGACCCGGCGTCATACGCGAAAGGATACAGGCAGCTACTACGACGGCTAGTAGTCGAGTCCGGCGCATCGGATTGACGCCGTCGACGGACGCCGTTACGTTCGGCAGACATTCAGGTTTCAATGGGGGAGTGAAATGTCCAGAATGAGATTATTTGCCGTGTCAGCAGTTCTGGGGTTGATGTCATTTTTGATCAACCCACCATCTGTGACTGCCGCGCCAACGGTCTGTCCGGTCAGTGACTACGGCATCGTCTACGCGAATCAATCGTCCGCCCCAGCGGTGCGTGAAGCTGCGCTGAACCTGATCGACAGCGCAGGCGTGAGTTGGGTTCGTATCGATGCGTTTTGGTCGCAGATTCAATCCGGGGGCGTTAATTCCTATAGCTGGGGTCCGCTCGACACGGTCGTGAACGAGGCTCTCGCTCACGGAAAGAAGATCATTCTCCTGCCACATACAACGCCGGCGTGGGCTCGACCTGCAGGTGCTCCTGCGGACGACAAGTACGCACCGGCCGACATTTCCAAATATGCGACGTTCGTGAACAAGCTTGTTGCACGCTATGCACCTAAAGGCATCTCGTCTTACGAGATCTGGAACGAACCGAATATCAGTATGTTCTGGAAGGACTCGGTTGCTAATCCGAAGCCTAATCCCGTGCGATACGCACAATTGCTGAAAGCGGCTGCTACCTCGGCCCGCTTGGCGAATCCTTCGATCACGATCATCAGCGGCGGTATGTCACCTGCCGCGGACGCTGCCGACGGCAGCCAGGTCGCGCCGCTCACATTCTTACAATCCCTGTATACGAATGGTGCACGGTCATCGTTCAACGCTGTCGGGCATCATCCGTATTCGTATCCGGCGCTGCCTACAGACGAACATGACTGGAACTCGTGGTCTCAGATGAGTGTCGAGTCGTTCGCGGGCGGCGGGATCGTTCGGCCGAGCCTTCGCGGAATCATGACTGCCAACGGAGATTCTGCAAAAAAGATTTGGATTACCGAGTTCGGGGCGCCGACAAGTGGGACTCCGGACAGCGTCAGCGAAGCGCGTCAGCTCGAGATCTATCAGTCGGCGATGGCGGACAAGCAAACCAAGCCATGGTTGGGGCCGCTCATCTTCTACCGGCTCAACGACTACGCGCCATACGGAGCAACGACGGATCGAGAGTCGTATTTCGGTGCAGTGAGGTCGGACGGCACCGTCAAGCCGAGTGCTGCATACGTGAAGAGTGTGCTTTGCCCGTGATGAAGGTCGAATGGTAAGAGTGATCCGGTCGGACTGGCAGGAAGCCGAAGGGGCGGGCACTTCGCTCGGAAGCCTGGAATCCTGCAGCAGCTGAACACTTGTCCATGAAGGGAGGGTGATCGCCCAGGCGATCACCCTCCCTTTTCTCGTTTGGTACCAAGGGATTTGCCCTGGCATTGCGGAGAGCTGTTTTCAGCGGCAGATGAAGATATATGTGCCGCATATCGTTACGGCGTTCGTATTTGCTGAGAATGGCGCCAGCGGGGGGACCAAAGTCATCGAAAGGCGGGTGTAACGGTCTGAAGTGCTGTGACGGTATTGAGCAGAGAACGGCAAGCCCGCCAGAGTGATAGCGTCCGAGAGGCTATGTCCGAATTGATTCCGACCTCGACCTAGGAAAACGGTGCGCAGCGATAACAACGGTTCGAATGGCGGAGTCCTGGGGAACAACTCGGGAACGACTAGAGGCGACGGCCTTTTCGACGCGTCCGACGACGGCTACTCAACGTCGATTCGAACTGTCACGTTCACACCGCAATTCGACGAACCAGCCGCAAAACCGTTGCCCAGCCAGCGGATGCGCCAGCAACGTCGTGAAGAGCCGACCGATTTTCGAACCTCGACGCCCAGGCCTATGACCTCCGTCGACGACTTGGACATCATCAAGCGGGCGAAGCGTCCACCCGAACGCGGTTTGGGCAGTGTGTTGTTCAAACTCACCGGCGGTCGCATCAACACTGGGCAGTCGGCTGCGGAACTCGAACACCAGGCTCTCGTGCGCCGTGCCAACCGCACGGTGCGCGGCGTGTACAAGATCGCTTTCATCTCGCTCAAGGGCGGTGTGGGAAAAACCACGGCGGCCAAAACGGTCGGTTCGACGTTCGCCTCGATCCGTGGCGATCGGATCGTAGCCATCGACGCCAATCCCGATCTGGGGACTCTGGCTGATCGTGAACGACGTGAACATCATCTGACCGTTCGTGATCTGTTGGCTGACGGCGACATTCGTACCTACAGCGATGTTCGCTACTACACGTCGCAAGGTGACAGCCGGCTCGAAATCCTTGCGAGTGAAGCAGATCCGGAAACTTCGGAGTCGTTCAACGAGCAGGACTACCTCGATACCCTGCGGATTCTCGAGGTGCACTACAACATCGTCATCACCGACTGTGGCACCGGAATCATGCACTCGGCCATGTACGGAATTCTCGACGAAGCAGATGCCCTGGTTGTCGTCAGCCCGACGGCGCAGGACGGTGCCCGTAGTGCAGCAGCAACGCTCAGTTGGCTGACCAAACACGGATACGCAGATCTGGTGAGCAGGTCGGTTGTGGCGATCAATTCGACGCGGCCGGGTTCGTCTTCGCTCGATCTCGACCAGCTCGAGGACGTTTTCGCTCAGCGTGGAGTGCGCGCGGTCAAGACCTTGCCCTACGACGATCACCTCGGCGAGGGCGGTCCGATCGACTTGAAGTTGTTGAACAAGCGCACTGCGCGGGCATATCTGGAGCTCGTGGCAGCGATTGCCGATGGTTTTCCGGACTCGGTGGGCAAGCACGCTTCTCGCTGAACGTGCTCGCCCCCGAATCTGATCAGCAGGCCGGTGTTCAGGGGTGCCGAAGTATCGCGCCGTAGCCGTCGGCGAGAACCAGGCGTTCGTCGATCTGCACCAGTTCGGTGCCCGTCCCGATTGCGAGGTAGGGAAGTACGCGATCGGCGGGCCCGATCAGCTTTCCGCTCGTGACTTCCTTGTCGTCGGGGTCGGTGAGCAGCAGCGTTTCGACCTTGCCCTGCTCGAGTGCGTCAAGGACGCGTGCGGTCCCGTCGATGGAGAGACCGGAGTCCCGTCCCTGCTCTGCGACGTAGCGTTCGGTTTCCGTATCCATTCTGCGCAGCCGCTGCGTGTCGATCAGTTCACGAATCGACTTCGACACCTCTGCGGGTGTCGAACCGACTGAACGCGAACCCTTTTCGACGTCCACTACTCGTAGCGTCGACGGTAGGAGCTGAGCAAAAGCTTTGCGTGACTGTACTTCTCCGATCACGACTACCAGCGCAACCTTGTGTTCACGGGCGAGCGCCGCCGCGCGCTCCACGGCCAGAGTCAGGTTCTTCCGGATGTTCTCCTCCACGAGGCCTTGGCTGTCGGTGTACCGCTCCTGACCGCCGACGTGTGCCTTGTGGACCGGGAAGCCGTCGCCGTCGACCGATTCGCCGTACACGTCACGCCCGCGCGCATCGCGTACGCACAGGTCTGCGCCGGTGTGGTCGACCTTGGCGATGAGGAACGGCTCGGTGTCGTATCCATGTGCGATTAGTGGAATCAGGTAGGGCAACTCGCCCAAGGTTGCGATGGTCGATCCGGCAGGTTCGAGCAGAATGTCGTCGATCAGCACGGTCTCCGGCGTGGCGACGATCGCCCGCCCGGCGCGTCCCGAGATTCCGTGATGGTTGTCCTTCACCTCGTCCAGCCGTGCGATCAGTGATTCGGATGCGCCCTGCTTCGAGAGTTGATTGCGCATCGAGCGCCATTCGAGTTCGAAGCGCTCGCGCGCATCCTCCCGGTTGCGAACGTCCTCGAAGTACACGGAGGCAAACGGGCCGTCACTCGAACCGACCTTCTTCAGTCGCCCAGCATGCATGTCGGCTCCCTTCTGTAGTGGTCCTATGCCGCGTACCCGACAACTGGTGATTCGACACGACTGCTTTCAGTTCGCACGTTTGTTCGACTGCTGGTACTGTCTGTGAACGTGAGGGTGGTGCAGAGGGAAGCCTGCATCACCTTCACGCCAAGAACCCGGGACCTGCCGCCGACTGCCTTCGGTGGCAGGTCCCGATTCTGTTCACTCGGCGTCGTCGGCACCCTTTGATTTGTCGGAACTCTTGCGCCAGTGGGTAAATCGTTCCTTGATGTCCGACGCCACATCGCCGACGCCGTTTCCGACGGCGCCCACCGCGCCGCCCAGTCCGCTGCCGATGTCGCGCACCATTCGGATCAAAGGGTCTTCTGATTCGTCGAAGTTCTGCTTGTAGGTCTTGGCCGCATTCTTGAACTCGTCGCTGATCTTCGCTCCGTCGTCTTCTCCTCGCCGCGGGTAGTTTCCGCGCAGAATTGCGGCGTAGTCTCCGCTGTCCACCCACTTCTTGAGTTCTGCGGCGCGAAGTACCGAGAACGGATGCGAGAGCAGTTCGATGTTGAGGAGCTTGAGTACACCGTCGCGGAGGTCACCACTGGCGTCGTACTCGGCGGCCTGGGCCAAGAATGCGTCGATGTCGATTTCACTGACTCGTGATCCGCCCGCCAATTTCATCTGGACGCGGATCGCGGTGTGGACGTCTTGCCCGCACAGTAGTCCGGCGCGATCACCGGAAAGTTCGGACTTGCGCTGCCATTCCATGAGGGCCGCGATGATCGCGCGCAGCGCCCACCCGCCGACGGGCAACCAGCCGATGGTTCCGGCCAGCCGCATCAAATGCATCAAGATGGTCCGATACACAGCATGACCGGACAGCGCGTGGCCAAGCTCGTGGCCGATGATGAACCGCTGTTCCTCGTAGTTCATCACGTCCAATAGCCCAGTAGTGACCACCATGAACGGCTTGTCCATGCCGATGGTGAAGGCGTTGACCATTGGGGTCTGGAGTACGAACAACTCGGGTGTCTCGTCGGCCTGCAGGATCTCGACGCAGTCACGGCGCAGGTCGTTCAGGTCGCTGAACTGGCGTTCGTCGACTCGCACCGACGTGGCGAGGTACATGAGGCGGTGCTGACGTTCTTGGAGCAGTCCGGACAGCGTCCGCAGAACGGTGTCGAACCCCCGAAGCGTCCGGAGCGTCACCAATGCAGCCCGATCGGCTGGGTGTTCCCATGCACGCGAGCTGATGTCCGGGAACTCGATTCGGGTGCGATCTGGTGCAGTGGTCATGGTGGCCCCTCACTTCGATGTGTGTCGACTCACCTCCAGGGTAACGACTAGTCGGTTTAGCGTGGATTTTCGGCAGTTCATTCGGTTGGTTGAGGAAGCGTGCAATCCGTAACCTTGGGATTGACGCCGAAGTAGTTCAGCGGGCCGGCGATGACGGTGAGCGCGATGGTCCCGACCCCGGCACAGTTGGTCGGCGAACTGCTGTAGTAACCGCGCTGGCCGGCCGCGACGGCCCCGACGATCAGCCAGATCAGAACGATCAGAGTCACAATTCTCATCATGGCGTGCTCGATTCTTCAAATATTGTGGTGCCCAGCGAAATACCCGGTCAGAGTGGGTATGAAACGCTCGGCCGACGGGTATCCACGGTGTATGCGGCTCGAGGCGGGCGTATCCGCCCGAGTGAACGCACTGAAGGAGCTTGTCATGATCATCCTCGGCGTAATCCTGCTGATAATCGGCTTCGTGGTGAACATTCCGATCCTGTGGACGATTGGTGTCGTCTTGCTGGTGATCGGAATCATCCTGTACGCGCTGGGCGCGGCCGGGCATGCCATCGGTGGTCGGCGGCATTACTACTGATCCGGAGTCGGGCCGCCATGCGCATCCATGCCCGCCGGCGCGGTCGGGAGGGTGCGTCGAACGGCACGCGCGATCAGTTCCCGAAGGCAGACCTGGCGCAGCGTTCGATGTTGCCAGTCGCTGCCGCTACCGGTGACCAACTTGTGGCGCAGCGCCGACTCCACACTCGCGTACTCACCCGTCTCGTGGAGTGAGTCGCGGAGATGGATCAGGAGTCGGCGAAACAGCTCCGTGGCCGAAATTCTTTGTGCGGTAACCGGATCGATCAGTGTTCCCAGGATGCCCTCCTTCGCGGACACCCATGTCGCGATGCGAAGACTCTCGAGAGAAGCGCGCGGTGCGGGCACGCCTTTGTCTACGGCGCGCAGCGCAGTGGCGACAAGAGCACGCACAAGTGTCGCAAGCAGCACGGCGTCGTCGACCGTCGGTTGAACGTCGCAGACCCGGATCTCGACGGTCGGTAGGTGGCAGGACGGTCGGATATCCCAGTAGGCCATCCGCTTGTCGAGCATCACTCCGCAATCCACCATCATCGCGACCGCGGTGTCGAAGTCCTCGGCGGTCTCGAAGTACGGCGGCGGTCCGGCCACGGGCCACCTGGACCACTGAACCGCTCGCCAACTCGCGAATTCTGTGTCGACTCCTTGGTGGATACGGGAATTGGCGCTCAGGGCAAGCAAGGCCGGTAGCCAGATGCGCACGTGATTGCAGACCTGCACTGCCTGAGCTTGATCAGCGACGCCTACATGGATGTGGCAACCGCAGATGCTCTGTTCGGCAGCGAGGGCGCCGAAGTGTTGCCCCATCTGCCGGTAGCGAGGCGAGTCGCTTATCTCGAAACGGGAAGGTCCCGAAAGCGGTGCGCCGACGGCCAACAGCCTGCAGCCGTTCAACTCGGCCGCCTTCCCCGCGAGCTGACGCATGTCGATCAGGTGGGTTCGGAGCTCGTCGATGCCGTGGCACACGGGAGAGTTGGTCTCGACTTGGCAGCGGGACAGTTCGAGCTGAAGATCCAAACCCAGTGTCGACGCGGTTTCCGCAACCGCGGCATTGTCGGTGGACGGCAACCACGATGTCGGGTCGACGAGGATGAATTCTTCTTCGACGCCGATGGTTGGGGTCGTCGATTCGTAGCGGCCAGCGGTGGATCCCGTCGAGCAGGTGGCGCTCATGCTCGCGTCTACCCGGTCGGTGGAAGGCGGAAACAGACACGAGGAAGCCCCGTTCTCGTCGGGAGAACGGGGCCTGTGGTCGGTCTTGCCAACATCTCGGAAGCGTCAACGAGCCCTTGCACACCGTGTGAATCTGGGGACTGGCGTGCCTGGGAAAACGTACTGTGCCGGACTCGGTAAAACGAGACCCCCAGGCATGTCTCACCCCCTATTTCACCCTCGGGTGAGCTTGCCCGCACGCCCGCACACCTGTGGTCGAGTCGCGGATCATGTCCTGGCGTACTGCCGTGGGGCAGCCTCGGTTCTGTCCGTGGAGTCGGCCAGTTATCGGGCCGATTTCGGAGAAATGTGAACTCATCTAAACTAACGTCCAACAATTGGATATGAAATTTTGGTGGAGCATGCGCGCTCGGTGACTTAGTGTAGGCGCGATCAGTTAATCGCGCGCACAGTATCAATTGAAGCTCTCGAATTCTTGAACTGGTATTGCGTTCGATCAGCGGGAATCACTAG
Source organism: Rhodococcus sp. NPDC055024 (assembly GCF_053608585.1). Classification (NCBI taxonomy): domain Bacteria; kingdom Bacillati; phylum Actinomycetota; class Actinomycetes; order Mycobacteriales; family Nocardiaceae; genus Rhodococcus; species Rhodococcus sp. NPDC055024. Next base: position 46,644 of record NZ_JBSGVT010000006.1, on the reverse strand, counting down.
TGGTTACATGTGAATTCCAAAGATGTGGAGAGGTGTCAAGGATAGTGGTGCAATCGATTCGTTATCGCGGTCGAATGTCCGACAGAACTGCATACCTTCTATGTCGAAACTTCGTCTACCTTGCAGTCTCTGATTCAGGCTTTCGCCAGGAATATCTATGGAAATCGACGCGCCCAGAAATTTTTCTCAAAGATTACCCACCTGTGAATTGGGAACTATTCGTAGGTCGTGGATGAGGGGAATATTGCTTGTAGGGCTGTTATTTGCGGCAATTTGCTCACATCTTGCTGAATGGGGAATTTGCAGTCGAAGTGTTGCGTGGTCGAGAAAAAATCCCATTGATGCTTTACATTGGGAATTGCAAGATGCACGTTTCATCCTCCAGTGTTAAACGAAAGGACGAACGCAATGGGTAGCTTGGAAGATTTCGACATCGCGACACTTCTTCAGAAGGTCATCGCATTCTTCGACGGATTCTCGTCGGACGAGACTGACCCTCCCACGGGCTAAGACTTACCGAAGCCGCTGCGCATCCTGGTGACACCGGATGCGCAGCGGTTCTCCGTATCCGGCTCTCATCTGCCGATCCGGCCGGAGACTGCGATCGGCACGTCGAGCACCTCCGGCGCCGACGCGCCTCCCTCTGTCGTCCGGCCGTGGTGGGAACCTGCGTAACCGCGAGCTGGAACGATCTTTGTCACATAAAATGTTAGGTATTACATATTGGACATCGATCGGTATTAGGGTGCAGGTATGGGGACGAAGCAGCCGGCCGGTTCAAGCGCAGATCGTAGTACCCGCGACGAAAAGCAGAGTGCCGTATTCCAACCACTGGCACGGACCAGCTTGCGCAGCGATGCCACGAGACTGCTTCGGGCTCGGATCTCGAGCGGTGAACTTGAGTCCGGCCGGCTCTACGCGATTGGAGACATCGCTGCGCAGCTCGAAGTCTCGCCCACTCCGGTACGCGAGGCTCTACTCGATCTGAAGAGCCAAGGTCTCATCGAGATGGTGAGGAACCGCGGCTTTCGCATCGTCGAACTGACGGATGACGAACTCGAGGAGATCGTCGAAGTTCGGTTGATGCTCGAGCCACCTGCAATGGCGAAGGTTGCTGTGCTCGAACCCCCGTTGGATCTCACCGATCTCTGGACGCTGAGCAAGCGCGTCGAGAACGCCGCGGCTGAGGGGGATCTGGTCTCCTTCCTGACCCTCGACAAGGACTTTCACCTGGAACTGTTGGCTGCACTGGGTAACGCACGGCTGGTCAAGGTGGTGGAGCAGTTGCGCGATCAGACCCGACTGTCCGGGCTCAAAGGCATTGCGGGCAGCAAGGATCTGGTCGGGTCCGCGCGAGAGCACGATCAACTCCTGAAGGCGTTGGAGTCGCGAGACCCGGTTGCGGCCGAAGCTGTCATGACTGCACACCTCCACCACGTCAGCGGATTGTGGGCCGGACGTGCCGAAAAGTCCGACTGAAGCGGTCCAGCCCGAACGCACCAGCATAGGCGGGGAGGCTTCGGCCGAACACGCTGCGAGCGACCAACTCTCCGGTGACGGGGCCGAGGGTTATACCCAGCATCGCGTGGCCGGTCGCGACGGTGACCTTCGGATGGTGAGTTAAGCGACCGATGACGGGCATTCCGTCCGGTGTCATCGGACGTAGCCCCGACCACGGGACTGCGTTCTGCGGACGTTCCCAGTTGTCGAAATAGTCGGCCGCCGAGGTCAGTATTCCTCCGGCCCTTCGCCTGTCGATGTGTTCACTTCGGCCACCGAATCCCATGGTGCCGGCCAGTCGGGTCGCGCTGGACAACGGCGTGACGGCAACTTTGGCTTCCGATAGATACGACGCCCGAACTCCAGCGGGGAACATCGGTGGAACATCAAAACCATAGCCTTTGCCCGATTGGACGGGGAGCGTGTACCCGAGGGCACGGACCACGTCTGCGCTCCAGGCGCCCGCGGCGACCACAAAATGATCCGACGTCATCGGCCTGTCTGCCCCAGACGCCGTCACGTTACCTGTGAAGTCTGCCGACAGCGTGAGTTCGGTGCCTTCCATGATCTCGACTCCCAGGCTCTCGCATTGCGCGATCAAGCTCTCGATGAAAGCTGCAGGGTCGAGGAATCTTTCGTTGGGACAGACGATCCCACCGAGAACCGAGTTCGAGAGTCCCGGCATCATCTGAGCCGTTCGGGCACTGGTCAGTACGTCGAATTCGTCACCGCCGAGTGCTCGCACCAGCGTCATTTCTTCGGCGTGAGAATCGAGCGACTTCTGTGTACGAAACAGCTGCACCAACCCGGATCGGTGGTTCTCGAACTGCAGCCCGGAGCGCTCGAGTTCGTCGAAAAGCTCGAAAGTCCGATGATTGAGTGCCATCAGATTTCGCAGACCGGATTCGAATTTCGTTGTAGTGCAGCTGCGAAGCATCGCAATCATGAAGGAGACGAAGCGAGGGTCACGGCTAGGGCGGATGTACAGTGGGCTGTCAGGACGCAGAATCCACTTCAGCGATTGGGTCAGTACTCCGGGCGCGGGGACGGGTGCTGACATGCTCGGGACGACCCACCCGGCATTGTGTCGCGATGCGCCGGCTCCTGCAGTCCTCGCGTCGACGACACAGACCTCGGCTCCTTCGGCAGCTAAGGCCAGCGCCGAGCACAACCCGATCGAACCTGCACCGATAACGGTCACTCTCATAGAAATTTGCCCTCTACTGACGGTTGGCGATCGTCATCTGCCCGCGGAGGCCGGCAGATGCCAATTGATAGTTGACGGTGATCAGTCCGATGATGTCGTCGACGGTGTCCAAGCGATGCTCGATGGTTCGATCTGACGTTCGCCGAGAACCTGGGACACCCTCCGCCATCTCCGCAGCAGTTGTTGTCGGGTGAACGATTTCGAGTACCCACTCGTCGCGCAACTCCGTCGGCTTCAACGAGTCACACTGTTGCACAGCTCGTCTGGATGCATCGCGAATGGCTGCGCACGCCAGAGTCGGCGGCAGTGAGTTGGTAGCCGACCACCCGTGCGCTTGTTTCACCACGACGGTTTCGGTCGAAGGAGATGTAGCGCTGACCAACCCGCAGATCACGTCGTCTCCAGTGACCAAGCCGACCGGCACGCCGTGGGTAGCCGCGTAGAGCGAGTTCACATCGCTTTCCGACACGGTCCTGCCGTCGAGGCGAACATCCGTGAACAGAGCCGAGAACGTATGTGCCAGCACACCCGGACCACCCGCAGGAGCGTGGTAGCCGACAAAAAGAGCCACGTCGTGTTCAGCGGTGAGACCCTCTGCCATGCACTGCAGCTTCGGCGATCCGAACAGAACCCGCGCCCGCGGATCCAGTTCGGCGTGCAGCAGATTGTCCATCGTTCCATGACTGTCGTTGACGAGCACCGATTGCGCGCCCGCGTCGAATGCTCCGGCAATTGCCGCATTGGCCTCGGCCGTCATCAGTGCTTGCGCACATTGGTATCCGTGACCTCCGCGAACTATCTGGTCGAGCGTCGCAATTCCTGCGATGCCTTCCATGTCCACCGAAATGTAAACGTGCATAGTGAGACTCTCCGTCTGTCGATTGTCTTCGCGACTACTCGGTCCGGGGTGGTCAACCGTTCGGGACGGACAAAGCTTCTCGTACCGTATTCGCCAGGACGATCGAGGCAGGCACCTCGGGAGGCGTCGTGGCAACCAGTCGATTCTTCGTGAGCGCGAAACTCAAACCGTAGTCCGGATCGGCGAACCCGTACGAACCGCCGAACCCGCTGTGGCCGAATGAATTCGACCGTCCGCCCATCGCAATCCCTTTGTCGCCCAGTAGATAACCCAAACCCTTGCGGACCGGCGCCTTGTGCGTTTGATCGTACGCATCGGTTTCCAACGTCGTTGTAAGAGTGGTCCGCGCCGGCGGGAGTAGACGCACTCCGTCCACACCATCGCCGATCAACGACGCGTAGTGTCTCGCCAACGATCGGGCGGAGGTGATGGCGCCTCCGGCAGGTACCGCGGATGCCTGAATCGACGGGGTGTTGAAGAGTTCGGCCATGATCCGAGTATCGGGGCTCGACGCGGGACCGGTCAGAACTGATTCGTCATTCGCGAGAACTGCGATGCGGTCCTTCACCGAAGCGGGAACGCCGAAGAACAGATCCGTGATACCCAAAGGCTCGCAGATCAGTTCGGTGACGATCTGGCCGAAGGGCTTTCCGTACACGCGACTTGCTACCTCGCCGAGAACGAATCCGGAAGACAGTCCGCGGTACGCGGTCTCGCTACCTGGAAGCCACATGGCCTCGGACTCGGCCAGGCGAGCGCAGGTGCCGTCCCAGTCGTCGAGGTGAAAGTCGTGTGTGATGTCTTGGACTCCGGAGGTGTGTACGAGGACCTGTCGAATGGTTGCCTCTCTCTTGCCGTTCTGTCCGAACTCCGGCCAATAGTCGCTCACCCGTGCGTCGTAGTCGAGTTCGCCGCGTTCGGCCAGCAGATGCACCGTCGTATACATCAGACCTTTGCTGCACGAGAAGATCGGGAACAGGGTGTCACTTCGGACAGGCGCATTTCGAGTGGGTTCGGTGTGTCCGGACCAGGCATCGACGACCAGCTGACCATGCTGGTACACCGCCACCTGGATGCCGAGTTGGGTGTCTGCGCTGACCATTGCGTCGAGCTCGGCCTGCACCACCCGCTGTACGTCGACAGTCATCTTTCGCGTCCTTCGTACTTTGCGATCTCGGTACAAAAGTATTCCGAGACAACGGTGGTCAGTGATTCGAGATACCGTTCGCCGCGTGACGCCAGTGCGGCGGCGGGGTCGCCCAGAATGCCGTTCACCGACAATGCTTTTGTCCCGCCGTCGAACAACGCGGCGGCAGTGTCCTTGTCGAAGCGTCCGAGGAATCCGGGCTCGGCGGCGGTCATGTCGACGAGGTCGGGTCGCAGTGCGAGGACTATCGATGTTTCGAAATCGCCGGCATGAGAACCGCAGGCTTCGGGAGAGATCGAATCCTGCTCAGCCACTGCTTCGAAAGCCGCGAGCAACTGGAGAAGGTCGGTGTGTGCATGAATCCGTGTCTCGCCGATCCGGGGCCCGACTCTCTCGATCAGATGCGCGAGGGGTTCGAAGTTACCTCCGTGGCTCGAGATGACGAGGATATTGTCGAACCCATGAGCGGCGAGACTGCGAACATAGTCTTCGACCACGTCGAGAAAGGTTGCCTCGCGTAGGGAGACCGTTCCGGGGAAGGACATGTGGTGCGGGGAAACCCCGAATGCGATGGTGGGCGCCACCATCGTCGCCCCGATCCGTGCGGCGACGGCAAGCGAAGTGGCAGTGCCGATCAGGGCGTCGGTGGACAGGGGCAGGTGCGGGCCGTGTTGTTCGGTCGCTCCCACTGCGAAGATGACGTTGCGGATCCCGTCGTTCATCGTCTCTTGCATCTTGGTCCACGTCATCTCCGCCATCGAGGGGGGTGCGCCGAGCATGACGGTCATCAGGCTGTTACCGCTGTCGCAGCGGCGTCTCGGCTTGCGTTCCGAAGACTGTCGATCGCAAGTGCGGCGATCTTCCCGATTGCCGCGTCCACCTTGCTGTTACGCATGTTGTTGTTCTTGTCCCTCAGGAAAATGGCTACAACGTAGACGTCCCCATCGCCGAAGTCGACGACACCCACCTCGTTGCGAACGCCGGCCAGGAACGTGCCGGTCTTGCCGGAGATCGTCGGGCCGTCGACGTACGCGGAGGAGAGTCGGTGAGGCGCGAACTGCAGTCCCATTACCCGCCGCACTTCGGCACAGGCTTCGGCGTCAGCGGCCTTGTCCGTCCAGATGAGGCTGAGCAGTTCGGTCATCTCGCGCGGGGTGCTGGTGTTTCCGCCGCGCGCGTTCAACGATTCGCCTGCTGCGATTGCCGCGACGAACTCGTCTTCGGGCAGCCCGAACGGGTTACCGGTGGACGTGTTCTGCAATGTTGCGTATTTCTCGGTCGAGAGTTCCTGGAGAGCAAGCGAAATGATGCCTTCGCAGTCGGTGGTGATGTCGGTCGAGTTCAGTCCGAGCGAGCGCAGTCGACGCATGATGCTCTCGGTACCGACCATCTCTTGCAGGATGTCGGTGGCGGTGTTGTCGCTGACCTGCATCATGAGTAGCGCCAGATCCCGGATGGATACTTCGACGTCGTCCGTCATCGCTGAAATCCCGGACGGCCCGATGGTGCGCCTGTCTGCAGGGACCTTGATTCGGTCGGCCAGTTGTAAGCGCCCCTCGGATGCCTGGGCGGCGACCTCGAGCATGACGGGAACTTTGTAGGTCGAGGCGGTTACCGAACGCGCATCAGCGGCGGAACCGATTTCGAACTTCCCGTCGAGACTGCGGACGTGAAACGCGACGGAGGCGTTTGCGTCGTCGCACACGTCGGCGATGGAGGCGAGGATCCTGAGGGGATTGGTGCTCATGGTCTTCCGTTCCGGGTAGTTGTTGGAAAGGCGAATGTTTCGATCAACGCAGTGACGTGATCACGAACTCAAGGAAAGAGTCGGGGCGTAAAGATGACAACGCGCCTCACCTGAAGGCGTGGAATAGGTCGGGGGCGAGACCGTGTCGCAGATCGCGCCGATGCGCAGGTGACATCTCTCGTGAAAGACACAGCCGCTGGGCGGGTTGTCAGGCTTCGGAGGCTCGCCCGCGAGGATGATTCGCTCTCGCGCAGCTTCGGAGAACAACGTCGGCGATGCCGAGGCCAATGCCCGCGTGTACGGGTGTGCAGGTTCGGTCAGAATGCTCTCGGTCGAACCGTACTCCTGCACCTGACCCAGATACAGGACGGCAACCTCGTCGCAGAAGAATCGAACGACGCCTAGATCGTGGCTGATGAAAAGGAAGGATGTTCCGGAGTCCTCTTGAATATCCTTGAGGAGGTTGAGGATCTGTGCCTGCACCGAAACGTCCAGTGCGGAGACAGGTTCGTCGGCAACGATGAGTTGCGGTTTCGCTGCGACTGCGCGTGCGATCGCCACTCGCTGGCACTGCCCACCCGAAAGTTGGTGCGCGTACATGTCTCCGTACGACGCACTCAGTCCGGCGCGGTCCAGCAAGTCGTCGACGTCCTGACGTCGCGTCGAATGCCCGCCTATGCGTAGTGGTTCGGCGATCGCCCGCCAGATCGGTAGCTTCGGATCTATCGATGCGCGCGGGTTCTGGAAGATCATCTGCACAGATCCCGGGGTTCGCTTGCGAGAGGACTGGCCGGTGACACGCTGCCCCAGTATTTCCAGGTTGCCGCCGGACGGCTCGAGCAGGCCGGTCACGACCCGACCGAGAGTGGACTTGCCGCTTCCGCTTTCACCGACGAGTCCAAGAGACCGTCCTGCCTGGATCGACAGGTCGACGCCCCGAAGTGCTTGCACGGCGCGGCCGCCCAGACGTGTCCGGAAGGAATGGGTGATCCCTTCCAATCGGGCCACTTCGTGTGTGGAAACGAACTGGTGTGTAGTCACCGAGCCACCTCACTTGCCACGACGCGCTGATGTGAGCCTGTCATCGGGTGCAGGCAGGCCGCGAAATTGTGTCCGCTTCTTTCGAGTTCGGGTGAGCCTGAGAGGCATTCGTTGCCCGCGCGGTCGCAGCGAGGGGCGAAGTGGCAACCGTGGTTTCGGTCAGACAACGACGGCACGATCCCTCGTACCGTCTTCAAGCGTCGAGCACCCGAGTTCATGCTTTCCAAACAGTCGACCAGCGCATGCGTGTACGGATGCTCCGGTTCCCGCAGTACGTTGTCGACCGATCCGAATTCGACGATCTTGCCCGCGTACATCACGTACGCCCGGTTGCAGTGTTGTGCAACCAGTCCGAGATCGTGGGAGATGAACATCATGGACATTCCCTCGTCTGCGATGAGACTGTGCAAAAGATCCATGATCTGCGCTTGCACTGTTGTGTCCAGTGCGGTGGTCGGCTCATCGGCGATCAGCATCGTCGGTTCGCAGGCCAGAGCCATTGCGATGAGTACACGTTGGCGCATGCCACCGGACAGTTCGAAAGGAAACGCACCGGCGACCCGATCCGGCGCCGGAATTCCGACTCGGGCCAGCAGTTCGCGTACTCGTTTGGCTGCAACGCGTTTGGTGAGCTTGTGGTGGATGCGGACGAGATCGCCGAGTTGTCGTTCGATGCTCACCACCGGATTCAGCGAGGTTCCGGGGTCCTGGGGGATCATCGCAATGGAGGTGCCTCGAAGTGGGGCCAGCGCAACACTGTCGGACATGTCGAATCGTCGGCCGTCGAAGACCATCTCTCCGTGCGCTGCCAGGGAGCCTCCGAGGAGACCGAGTACGGAGTACGACGTCACTGATTTGCCGCAACCGCTTTCACCGACCAAAGCGACGCTCTCACCGGAATCTATGTGGAAGCTGACTCCGTCCACCGGTCGCAGTGCGGGATTGTCGGCCAGTGCTACACGGAGATCCGTGATCGACAGTAGTGGTTCCGTCATCGGTTGCTCCTCGGGTCGAGCGCGTGGCGAAGGCCGTCTCCACAGACCAGCAAAGTGATGACGACGAGGGCGATGGTGCATCCGGGAACCACTGACATCAAAGGTAGGTCGATGCTGTGGGTCGAACCGAGGGCGAGCATGTTGCCCAGAGACGAGGTCGGTGGCTGGATACCGAGGCCGACGAAGCTGAGCCCGGCCTCGGCGATTACGGTGAAGGCGAAGATCAGGGTCAGCTGAACCGAGACTGATTCGATCATGTTCGGCGTGACGTGCCGAATGATGATGCGCCAGGTCGGAACTCCGCTCACGGCTGCGCTGTCGATGTATTCCTCTTCACGAATCCTGAGTACGACACTGCGGGTGACCCGTGCGAGATACGGCGTGTAGCCCGCAACGAGAGCGATGGCCGTACTGGTGACCCCGGCTCCCATTGCGGCGATGAGCGCGAGTGCGAGCAGCAACGACGGCAAGGCCAACCCGACGTCGATGAGCCGGGCAATGACGGTATTGGCAATTCCCCGGGTGAAACCTGCCAGCATTCCGAGCGGTAGCCCGATGATCATGACGCCCAACGTCACGGCAGCACTGATGGCGAGTGAGGTGCGGAGTCCGAACAGTAGACGGCTCAACTGATCTCGACCCAAGTCATCGGTGCCGAGGAGATGCTCACCGCTGGGTGGAGCGAGCGTCGACGTGAGATCTTGGACGTTGGGGGAGTGCGGCGCGAGAAGAGGCGCGAGCACGGCAGCCGACACCAGTACGAACAGAATGCTCCATGCCAGCTTCTGTCCGGGTAAAGAGAGAATGCGGGCCATGAATCGACGCCGATGACGTGTGCTCGGCGCGATTGGAGAAGACGGGGAAAGCGCAGCCCCGAATGACTCAGTCATTGTCGGTCCTGACTCTGGGATCGATGAAGGAATAGACGACATCCATCAGAAGATTGACGGATACGACGACGATGACCAGCACGAGGATGCAGCCCTGCACCACTGTGTAGTCGCGAGCCAAGACGGATTGAACGAGGAGTCGGCCCATACCGGGCACGGCAAAAGCGTTTTCGACGAGTAGTGCTCCACCCATCAGCGCTCCCATCTCCAGTCCTGCGATGGTCACGGTGGGAAGCAGTGCGTTCCGTAGTGCGTATCGAGAGTAGACGCGGCGCTCGGGGATCCCGAATGACCTTGCTGTGCGGACGTAATCGGAGTTGAGTGTGCCGATCAAGGACGCACGCGTGGTTTCGAAGAGCAGAGTCGACATACCGACACCCAACGCGATGGTCGGAAGAATCATGTGTTGGAAATGTGCACCGATACCGTCGCTGATCGAGGAGTATCCAAACGTCGGTAAGACGTTCTGGAACGCGATGATCAACAGGAGAGCCAACCAGAAGCTGGGTACTGCGATACCCAGCGTTCCGACCAGTCGCACACTCCGGTTCGCGCGATCGCTGGTGAACCTCGACGCGAGGACGCTCAGCGGTACCGCCACCAACAATGCGAAGGCAAGCGCGTACATGCCCAGTTGGAGTGTTACGACGATTCGGTCGGACAGCAAGGTGGTCACCGAGTCGTTGAGCACCAAGGACTTTCCGAGGTCGCCGCGAGCCGCTGCGGACAGCCAATCGAAATACTGGACCACCACGGGCTTGTCGAGGCCGAGTTCGGAACGAATACGCGCGATCTGCTCTGGACTGACGGACCCACCGGGCCCGCTGACCGTGCGAGCCGGGTCACCGGGGATTGTCCGAAGAAGTACGAACATCAGGAAAGTCGCGGCGAGTCCGACGATTCCCAGTTGCGCAGCGTTGATCAACAGGGTTCGCGCGATTCGGCGCAGCCGCCCGGACGAGGGCGCGGGCTCTGTCGCTTTCGGCGGCATATCGGAGTCGGGTACCGCTTCGATCACGCTCACTTGGCGAGCCAAACCCTCGAGAGCGGATTGGTGCCACCTTCCGTGAATTCGTATCCACCGACCGACGGGCTGGTTGCGGCGATCTTCTGCGGGTACACGGTGAACGCTGCGTAGGCTTTGTCCGCGATCAGCTTGGACGCCTGTTGGTACATCTGTGCCCGTTGCTGCGGATCCTGTTCGGCGCGAGCAGCGTCGAGCAGCTTGTCGAGCTCGGGGTCGTTGATCGAAGAGGCGTTCAGATCGCCCTTACTGTGGAACAAAGGGTAGAGAATCTCGTCGGGATCGACGGTGGCCGTGGTCTGGCCGCTGTTCATGACCGTGAAATTCTTTGCTGTGTAGATCTTCTGAGCCCAGGATCCGAACTCCTCCTTGCTCATGTCGACTTTGACGCCGACGTTCTGGAACTGTTCGGCAACCGCATCAGCCTCTGTCGAGAACGGGGCCTGGGTGAAGGTGCTGAACGGAATCGTCGTACCGAAGTCGAAGTTTCCGGTCTTCAGGAATTCCTTTGCCTTGTCTGTTGAAAACGTCTGCGAGGCAAGGCCGGAGAGGTCTGAATATGCGTCGCCGATTTTCGGGCTGAGTGGCCCACTCGCCGGATCGGCGTATCCCTGGTAAATGCCCTGTGCAATACCGTCACGGTTGATCGCCGCAGAGAATCCACGGCGGACGTCGACGTTGTCGAAAGGCTTGACCGCCTGGTTGAAACTGACGTAGTTGAACGTGTTGCTGATCGACGTCTTGATGACCGAGTTGCCTCGGCTTTTGACTTGTGCGAGTTGGGCCGGTGTCACACCGAGAACATCGAGTTCCCCGTTGACGAATGCCTGCATCGAGGTGGTCGGGTCGGGAAGGATCGAGATCTTGATCGAATCCAGGTAGTTGTCGTCAGCCCAGTAGTCGTCGTTGCGGACGAGCCTGATGTATTGACCGGTCTTGTACTCCTCGAACTTGTACGGACCGGTGCCCACCGAAGCTTTGAACGGATCGGTCTTGGCGTACTGCGCCACGGCGGTGGGGGACATCATCATCACCCGTCCACGGCGCAACGAGGCGACAAATCCGCCGGCGGGGGCCGAGAGATTCATGGTTACTTCATGGGGTGCGTTGACCTCAACCGATTCCAAAGACGGCGGCAGGTTCGCACCGGTTCCGTTCGGGTCGAGTAAACGATCGAGATTGAATTTGACGGCTTCGGCGTCGAACGGCGTTCCGTCGGTGAACTTCACACCATCGCGGAGGGTGAAGACGTATTGCGTGGGGGAGGTCTGCTTCCAGGATGTAGCGAGTTCGGGTACAGGTTGACCGTCCTTGAAGTCGACCAGACCGTTGTAGGCGAGGGTGGCGATCGATGCTGTGCCGACCGAGGTGACGGCCATTGTTCCCATGTCGAACGCAGGTGCAATCGGTTCTGCGCCGATCGAAACTCGCAGTTCACCGCCACGCTGCGGCTCGCCGGCGGGCTCGGACGAGGCGCCTGCGTCCTTAGCTGCGCCTGAACAACCACCGAGAACCAGTGCGAGTGCAGTTGCAGTTCCCACCAGAGCGGTACGCCTCGAGAACCGCGTCATTGTCTTGTCCATCAGATCCACCTTCGGGCCGTTCGTTCGGAACGGCGGGTTCGTACGGAGCCTTGCGAGGATGCATTAGGTGTAATACCTTACCGATTGGATGTCAAGGAATTTCAGTGAACTAGCCCTGAAGTACACCCCGAGAAACGGAATCGAAAAACGATGGAAATCGAAGATCATGTAGTGGCTCCACCGGCTCCACACATCGACCTCGCCTGGCTCGACTCGCTGATTCCGGTCGAGGTCGCCGTCGCAGCGGTGGCCGGTGCCATCACCGAACTTCACGAGGGGAGGCTCGAACAACCGCCGCGAACGGTCGTGGCGGACGGCCAGTTGCTCGTGATGTCTGCGCTGCATCGGACCACCAGAGACGCCGTTGTCAAGACGTTGACGATCTACGACATCGACGGAAGCAGGCGCATCGAAGGCACTGTGCTCTGGTACGACGGAGCCACCGGACTTCCGCGGTTCAGCGTGGAAGCCCACCGGTTCACCGCGCTGCGAACCGGTGCGGTTTCGGGCGTGGCAACGGACGTCCTGGCGCCGGAAAGGGTCAGGCGTCTGGCGATCCTCGGCTCCGGCGCCCAGGCCGCGACACAACTTGATTCCTGCTGCGCAGTGCGGGAATTCGAGGAGATCTCGGTATACAGCCGGACTCTCGCGCATGCACAACGATTTGTCGACGAAGCAAAAGTGAGGCATCCAGGACTCCGGTTCTCTGTAGCAGGATCGGCAAACGAATGCGTCGGAAATGCTGACGTGGTGTGTTGCGCGACCGGCGCCACGTCACCGTTGTTCGACCTGGAGGCACTCCCGGCAAGCGTCCACGTCAATGCAGTCGGATCTTTCCGTCCGTCGATGACGGAACTTCCTGCCGGGCTCATCGATGCTTCGACGGTCACCGTTCTCGACGATGTAGCCGGATGTCTGGAGGGGTCGGGTGAAGTCCGGTCGGCAATCGAGCGGCGGTTTCCCATCTCCGCCCTCCGATCATTGGGCGCGGTAATGGAATCCGGCGTGGAGCGTCGCGGTCGCACGGTGTTCAAGTCGGTCGGGTGCGCAGCACTCGACTGGGGCGTCGGCAAAGCGATCGCTGACAGACTCGAGAGCGTCGTACTTTCCTGAGGGATGACAAGGCCTGCCCCAACGATTCGCTTTGTCGGGACAGGCCTTTCGGTGATATGTGGTCGAGCTGAGAAGTGCGCTCTAGCTGGTTGCATCCTTCTGGATCAAGAGCATCGCGTCGTCGACCGGATCGAAGTACAGAGCCGGATCGGCAACCGATGCAGCCTCGTCACCATGAGTTTGCATGGTGACAACCCAGGCACGATCGTCGTGTTCCACGTAATAGGCACCCGCGAGGACCCCGATGGAGCTGCCGCCCTTGAATCCGCCGTAGGTGAACCATTTCGCAGACTCGTCGCTGAGCGCAGGATCCTCGGCGAGTATGTCTCGAACAGGTGCGCCGCTCTCGGTCTTCGCCATCTCTTGTAACGAGACCAACGCGGCACACAGGTCGGCGGGCGAGGCGAACCAGTCGATGTCGAAAGGCCATGCGGGGGTGGTGAATGCTGACGCCGGGATGTCCACCAGACCACCCGGCAGCGCCGCGAGTATCGCTCGACGCTCATCAGGAGTTCCGTCGCGCCAAGCGATACGTTGTGCGCCTTCGTCACCCCAGCCGAGTTGGAACAGTGCGCGGGTCGGCTTGAGCGGGATGTTGAGGGAAGGATCCGCCATGCCCATCGGCGCGAATTCGGCTTCGACCTGCTCGCGCCCGACAGCAGCGATCAACATGTCGGTGGCGGTGTTGTCGCTGATCGAGATCATCTTGCCGGCGGTTTCCCGGACCGTGACTTCAGTTCCCGATGGCAGATCCTGCAGGGTCCCACCGGGCATCGAATTGAGGTCGTCGGTGATGGTGAGCTTCTCATCCCAGGAGAGTGTCCCGTTCTTGACAGCCGTCGCGACCGCGCCGAGAACGTACAGCTTGATCGTTGACCCGGTGGGCTGGGGTGAGGTGTCGCCGACACTGAAGACTTCGGCGTTCTTTCCTCCGGTGACCTCGGTGACGGTCACATTGGTCGGCGCGGGAAGCGCTTTGACAGCTGTCTCGAGCTCTTGCCACGATGCGGCCGGCACATGATCGTCCTTGGTCGGTGTGATCGCCATTCCCAGGATCAGCCCGTTGCCGTCGACGACGACGTTGATATCGAACGCACCGCCGGTGGTGCTGGTGATGGAAACTGTGCCGTCGGTATCGCCTCCCTTGTATTTCACTGTGGTCCAGGGCTGTCCGGCTCGGATGGAGTCGAAGTCCGGAGGCGTCAGGACAACGGGTGCGGTGGGGCCGAAATGCTCGGCGATTCCTTCTCGGGTCAACGGCGTGCTCGTGTTGACCGCACTGAGAAGCCAGGTGATCTGCTTGCCGACGGCGCTGTCAGGGATCGTGACCGTCGTGGGTGCTGCGGTGGTGGAGGCCTTTGTGCTGTTTTCGGGGGTTTGTGCAGAATCGGTCCCGGAAGTACATGCGGCGAGGGCGAATACCGCTGCGGAAGCAAGTGCCACCAACGTGAGCGGGCGACCCTTCCTGCGTGTGTGTTCGAGTTTCATGGGCTCATTTCATCAGCATCTTCGTAAGCGCGCGTCCGTCTGAGGTGTAGACATACTCAGCCTGAGGTACTGAATCGGTTCATCCTCGAGTACCGTCAACCACTCGTAGTGGTGACACGCAAGTTGAAGCTGGACAAAAGGGAGAAATGCTGCACACGAAGGGATTTCGTGAGGACCACGAGAGTTAGTTCTTGGTCGCGGCCAGGAATGACGGTTGCGCCGACAGCGCTGCGATTTCTTCGGGGAGTTCGGGGATCCGGCGATCGTACAGTTCTGCCAACTCGACCGAACTGAAGCGTCGGACGGTCCAATTGTGTTCAGTTAGCCACTGGCCCGGATCGGATCGTTTGTCGCTGTAGAACAGTTGTGAAATGTCCAGGTCGCCGAACGGATTCTTGGCGAAGTACTTGGATCTGATGGCCGCAAGCTTGCTCGGGTCGCTGCCGGCAGGAAAGTCGTTCACCGCCAACCGACTACCGGTGGCAGAGAGTTCGTCGATCCGTTCGAACAGGGCGTCGTGGGCCGGGCCGGGGAGATATGCGAGCAAGCCTTCCGCCGACCAGGCGGTGGGGTTGGCCGGATCGAAGCCAGCTTCCTCGAGTGCAGTCGGCCAGTCGTTTCGCAAATCGGTGGGCACAGCGCGTCGATCGGTTTTCGGCTGGGCGTCGTGGTCCGCGAGCACTTCGGCTTTGAACTCCAACACCTTTGGCTGATCTACTTCGAAGACTGTCGATCCGGACGCCCATTCCAGTCGGTACGCACGCGAATCCAATCCTGCCGCAACGATTACCGCTTGTTTCACTCCGGATTCTGTTGAGGACAAGAAGAATTCGTCGAAGAATCTGGTTCGCAAACCCATGAAGCCGCCGAAGGGTGTGTCGTCGAGGAGCGCGGGATCTTTCAGAAGCGCTGTGAAATGTGGCTCGGCTGCCGCTTCTACGAACCATGATGCGAACTTGTCTTCGATGATCGCGTCCGGACGGGTGCTCTCCAATGCGCGAAATGTTGCCACTGCCAGCGCGGTGAGTCCGACGCTACTGACGATGTCCCATGTATCTCCATCGCTCCGCATTGTCTGGGTGTCCTTCCGCTCTTGACGACTGAGCTGAACTCTCTCGACCTTACGCCCGCACGTCCTCTCGCCGCCTGGAACGGAACGGTTGGATTAAAGCCGGGACCACCCGCGGCAGTGTCGGAACATTCTGCAGTGCAAGGCGTTCGGTTTGAAACCGCCTCTGCCAGGACTTTGCCAGGTTAATGCCAGTGGACGGCCAGGATGCAGGACTTCACTGGTGAGTGCCCCTTCGGGACAGTGAGAGACCGCCTCGACACCCGCGCCGACCGTGAACCCCTTCGCCGGACTGTTCGGTTCCCGCTGATCCTGCGGACTGCAGAAACGAATTTCCCGTCGAGAAAGAGAGAATGTGAGCCCATGTTGCAGGAAGGCTCGCTGGAGGTGCTTGCCGCCGCGGCGCGGAGCGGTAGCCGTGAGTCCCTGACCAGTTTGTATGCGGCGTTTCGTCCGATGGTTGTGCTGCGGTGTCGCGCCGAGCTTGATCGGGCCGTTTCCGACTCCGCCGCGGATGCCGCGTGCATCGCGGTTCTCGCGGCAGTTCGCGACGAATCGGAGTCGAATCAGCCATTCCTGCGCCTGCTGTACGCGCGAACGAGCGTCGCGATTGCTCGGGCGGCATCCGACGGGTTCAGCGGTGGGCCGCTTCCACCTTCAACAGCGCTTCCGGTTGTCGAACGCGATGTCCTGGTGTTGCGGTTGATCGTCGGCCTCGACAGTAAGGCGACTGCAACATCGCTTGCCCGTACGGCCGACGAGGTGTCACTCGACCTGCATCGGGCGCTAGAGCGACTGCGAAAGTTGCCTTCTCCGAATGCAATCAGGGAGATGTTGGTGTCAACCTGAGGGTACTCCGACTGCGCAGGTTCAGACGGGAACGGAACCGACCTTACTGGCCGGCGATGTATTCGATCGACGGTCCGGCAGTCCAACCACCGTCGACGGCGATCTCGGAACCCGTTGTGTACGAGGCATCGTCGGAAAGAAGGTAGGTGACCGCCCCGACCAACTCTTCCGGGCGACCGACGCGGCGATACGGGTTGTTGGGGAATGCGCCTTCTTCGAGGCTGATGCCCGTCGGTGCAGTCATGGGCGTCAGGACCATTCCGGGGTGAACCGAGTTGACCCGGATCTTGTCGCGACCGAGTTCGACGGCAGCAATCTTGCTCAGTCCTCGCACGCCCCATTTGGCTGCGCCGTAACCGCTGGTCAGAGCCATGCCCATCAGACCTGCGGCCGAGGAGATGTTCACGATGGATCCGCCACCGGCGGCCCTCATGAACGGGACCACCGTGTGGATTCCGGTGTGTACGGACACGAGATTGATCTGGATGATCCGTTGGAATGTTTCGAGGGGCTCGTCGGTGACAGTCTGGCCGGAAGCGGAGATTCCCGCGTTGTTGACCAGGCCGTTGATTGCGCCGAACTCGGACACGGCGAACTCGACGGCGGACTGCCACGATTCCGGGTCGGTGACGTCGAGATGAACGTAACGCGCTGCCTCGCCGAGAGATTCGGCTACCGCTCGGCCGTCGTCGTCGAGGATGTCGCCGATGACCACGCGCCCGTTGCCTGCGACGATGCCGCGCGCAAACGCTTCACCGAGGCCGCGGGCGCCACCGGTGACGAGAACGCTTTTTCCGGAGAGATCTTGAGTCATGATTGTTCCTTACCTGTTGGATGCGCGAGATACGACGTCGAAAACGCGTCGAGCGCGCGGTTGATTGCCGTGAGTGCCGGTGTGCGGAGGTCTGCCATTTCCCGCAGTGCTGCGACCACAGCGAGGGTCGATTGACCCGCCGCCGCAGTGGTGTCGAGCGAGGTTTCCGGTCGATCGATCAGCCGGGCCACTTCGGGGCGAATGAGCTCCATCGTCTCGAAAGTCGCTGATTCCCAGACTCTCCGGAGTGCGGCATCGCCGAAGATGATCGGCATCAGGGATCGGGTCATGTCTTCGAAAGACTCACCGACCGAGGCGACGAAGGCGTTTCGGACAGCCGGCGCCAATCCGGAATCGCGTGGCTGCTCACCGAGTGCAGCGGCGAGACTCCGGTTCCCGTCGTCGAGCATCGGCCAGATGCTCTCCTCTTTGGTGGCGAAGCAGCGGTAGAACGTGCGCTCGGAGATTTCTGCTCGCTCCGCGAGTTCAGCGATGGTTGTCGAAGTGTCACCGCGTTCGACGAAAGCGGCAGCACAACTCTGCGAGACGCGGAGAAGCAGTGCAGTGCGGCGGGCTGTTGCCATATCCACACTGTACCAAAAGTGGCAGAAACTGCCACAAAGGGTGTCGGCTGGTCAGTCGGCATTACCTTCGATGGCGGAGACCTCCTGCTCAACTGCGTTCTTGAGGTTCAGGAGCGTCTTGTGAATGTTGCCGCGCTGAAAGTCGGCAAATGTTTTTCCTCCGGTGGCAATTTTGTCGAACATGTCGGCTGCGAAGTCCGGCCAGCCGCGTCTGTCGTCGGTCCACGTTTCGGTAACGCGAGTTCCGTCGGGCACCGGTGAAAATCGATACTGCCAGGTTGCGATGGAGGCGGGGATCCGGGGAGTGCCGAGGCCGATCTTGTGGACACGGAATTCGAAGAGCTTCCCGGCGTTGGCAGCGGTGACTGTGCATCTCGTGGTCCACTGCGCGCGCCCACGCTTGTTGTGCCCGTCGAACTCCATGCCCAGGAAAGCGCTTTCGCGGTCCCCTCGCAAGGTTGCGCCTATGTTTTCGGGACTCCAGGCACCCATACGAGTGGGATCGCTGATGAGCTCGTAGAGGGAGAGCGCGTCGGCGTTGACGACGACGCTGTCGGAGACGGTAAGTTCGCGAGCCATTTCGGTTTCAGTTTCTTTCTGTCGAGCGTGTGTGAAGCGAGTGCGGGTGGTATCGGTCAGTTGTCTTTCAGTATCACTTGCTTGTCGATTCCGACTACTGGCGTTCGTAGGAGGGCCAACGGCTCGGCATACAGCAGTTCCTTGATCTCATGGAGCGTGCGTCCACGAGTTCGAGTCAACGTGCGTGCGTAGTCGACCGCTGTCGAAAGTGCATCGTCCGCAGCCGCGACTTGATCTACGAATCCTGCTGACATTGCCTCGATTCCGCCGTACCGCCTACCTGTTACGAGCGCGTCGTGGACTGTGCGTGTCGGAAGACGTGATGCCAGTAGGGCGATGCTTCCGGGTGCGTAACTCGCGCCGATAGTGATCCCTGGCAGGCAGAAGAAACCGCGATCCTCACGCATCACGATGTGATCGTGCGCGGCGGCCAGAATGGCACCACCGCCGAAGGCATGTCCCGGAATCGCGGCGACGGTGGGCATCGCAAACGTCAACAGTCGCGCGAACAAGGTTTGAACGCGGTCGATGTACCCGTTGACCTGATCGGCGTTGTGCAGAATCCAATCTGTATCCAGCCCAGTGGAATAGAAATTGCCCACAGCTGTCGTGACCAGCGCTCCCGGACCGTCGAAGTTCTCGACTTCGGTGAGGAGTCCCTCGACCTCGTCGAGCCACCGGGGATTGAACGGATTCGGCGTATCCGGCTCGCCTTCATTACCCAGGTGGAGGACAAATACTTCTCCGACGCGATCCAAATACGGCATATCGGGCGACAATACTGCGGAGTTGGATTAACCGTGCGGTTTCAGTTGGATCTTGACCGCGCCTTCCTGCTTCTTCTGGAAGATCTCGTAGGCGTGTGGCGCCTGATCGAGCGGGAGCTGATGAGTGGAAAAAGTGTCGACGCCGAGTGGGTCGTCGTCAGCGAGCAATGGCATGATGTCGTCTACCCACTTCTTGACGTTCGCCTGGCCCATCCTGAGCTGAATCTGCTTGTCGAACATGGTCATCAGCGGCAGTGGATCAACCATTCCGCCGTAGACACCGATCAGAGAAATGGTTCCCCCGCGCCGAACGATGTCGATGGCCGAATAGACGGCACCGAGGCGATCGATCCCTGCGGTGCGCATCGCCGGCGCGGCAAGAACATCGGGAAGGAGTCCGACGAACTGCTGCGCGAGCTTTCCGATCGGAGACCCGTGCGCTTCCATGCCGACAGCGTCGATCACCGAATCGGTTCCGCGTCCGTTTGTCGCGTCTCTGACAGCATCGCCGATCTTGCTGCCGTAGTCGTCCAGGTTGAGGGTCTCGATACCGCGTTCGGCAACGCGCGCAAGGCGTTCGGGTACACGATCCACGCCGATCACCCGAAATCCCTTGTGGTGCGCGATGCGAGCAGCCATGTCGCCGATCGGTCCGAGGCCGAGGATTGTCACGGATCCACCCGGCGGGATGTCGGCGTATTCGACTGACTGCCAGGCAGTGGGAAGCACGTCGGAGAGATAGACGAATCGTGAATCCGCCGGACCTTCGGGAACTTTGATGTGTGTGAAGTGTGCCTGCGGGACTCGTAGGTATTCAGCCTGACCACCTGGCACCGATCCGTACAGCTCGGAGAAGCCGAACAACGCGGCGCCCGTTCCCTGATCGCGGACCTGAGTCGTTTCGCACTGGGTATAGAGACTCGAATCGCACATGAAGCAATTGCCGCACGAGATCTGGAACGGGATCACGACGCGATCGCCTATCTCGAGATTCGTGACATCCGATCCGACTTCTTCGACGATGCCCATCGGTTCGTGACCGAGAATGTCGCCCGCATTCATGAAGGCACCCAGAGTCTCGTACAGATGCAGATCCGATCCGCAGATGTTCGTCGTGGTGACCTTGATGATCGCGTCGGTGGGCTCGATGATCGTGGGGTCCGGAACCGTATCGACGCTTACTTTCCGTTTGCCTTGCCAAGTCACTGCGCGCACTGGGATCGACCTCTCATCGTGGAAATGCTGTTCGCTGTCACCTGCCCGAAAGTGCTGAAATGCAAACAAATCGGTGAGGGTTGCGAGAAGTGCTGAGAGCGTTAGATTGAGAGGGCGGTGGGCTTGACGTTCTTGCAAGGCCGCGCGCTGTATGACTGACACGACCAGATGACGGGGATGACCGCATGACCGAGAAGGACAATAACGACCAGTCGCCCAAGGGCGGGCACCCAGGGCCCGTCGACAAGGGCGGCGACGGCGGAATGGCAACTCGCGAACAAGCACCTGAACTGGTCGAGGAGACCTCCGACAAGAAGTCTGGCGACAAGTAGTTTCCTTTTACTCCGTGTTGGGTAACAACGGGGATAGGCCGCATCGGACCGTCCCGGAATCAATGCGGGCGAGGTTCCTCGAGGTTGAGCAGCCAGCCACGGGAACCGCCTTGGACAGATCCCTCAGCCCAGTCGACATTCAACCCTGTTGTCGTTCAACCCTGTAACAGCAAGTGATCGAATCGGGTCCGCAATGGTGTCGGTACCCGGAATTCATCCAGCGTTCGCACTATCAACTGCTCCGCAACGTCCCTCAGTTTCACGTTGGTCTCTTGAGAACGCCACACGAGGATGTCGAAGGCGCGGTCGGCCGAAATTCCGTAGATCAGCATGAGCATGCCTTTGGCTTGCTCGATCACTGCGCGAGAAGCGGTGATTTCGTTGACCAGTACGTCGACCGATGCTTTCACTGTGCTGTCCAGGGTTTCGGTGACGTCGATGTAGAAGCCGGAGCTCCCCACCACTTCACCTGACTCGGTCACGACGCTGTCTCCGACGACGATTACCGAGTGCGTGTCCCCGGCAGTGTCGATGATGCGGTGCCGGCTACTGAACGGGCCGCCTGAAGTGCGGATGGCGAGCAGTGTCTGTGCAACGTGTCTTCGGTCGTCAGGATGCTTGTGCGAGAGCATCAATTCAGTCGTGGGGTCTACTTGTCCGGGTTCGTAGCCGTGAATCCGCGCAACTTCGTCCGACCACTCCCATCGGTCGCCGCTGCGGTGATAGAGAAACCCGCCCACTCTGTGTGGAGCCCCCGATTCCGAGGTCTGTCCCAGCCCGTCCTCACTTACCACCCACGCCCCCTCGTTCTCGACCTCGTCCCAACCGGCGTACTCGCCCGTTAGTTATATCGGACAAATCCGGCGGAGGTGGTGTCGGTCCCATATTTCGGAGCAGGGGTCTGGGTCGCCACCGCACGCGTTGGCGAAACGGCGCTCGGAGCGCTTGGTGACGGAGTCGAGTCACTCTCTGCTGAAACGGTGTTGCCGCTGTGTCCATTCGGTGATTGCCGCGGCGATTGCCGAGGGCTGATCCTCGGGGGCGAGATGCCCTGCGGGACCGCACTCGGTCACCTCGAGGTTCGCGATGTTCGATCGGCTCCACGCGACTTCGTCGGGTCCGATCATGAGAAGTTCGGCGGGGCCGCTGAAGGTGAGAAGGAGTTTGGGTACCTCGGTGCTTTCCGCGAGCCATTCGCTGTACGCCGACACACGTGCATCCACTTCAGCGGGACTTCCTTCGATGGGGAAGGATCGTGGCCACGCGAGAAGGGGCCGGCGGCTCTCACGTGAGGGGTAAGGGGCACGATAGGCGTCGACGTCTGTTTCGGACAGGCCGCCGAGAACTGTTCTGTGAAGCGCGATTTCGAGGAAGAAGTTCTCGTCGAGTACCTTCGTCTCGCCGGTCCCGGGGGCTCTCAGCGCCTCGATCCGTGCTCGTGCGTCTCCCGGGAAGTGCTCGTCCCAGGTCATCGGACGCAGGATCGTTTCGAAGAGTGCCACACCTCGGACGCGATCGGGGTGACGGGTAGCCCAGTCGAGTGCGAGTGCTCCACCCCAGTCGTGCCCGACGAGTACGACGTCGTCGAGCTCCATCGCGTCGAACCAGGCATCGAGGTAGCGGGCGGTATCGAGGAAACCGTAGTCGATTGCGGGCTTGCCGGACGCGCCCATTCCGATGAGGTCGGGAGCAAGTGCGCGGCCGGTATTTCCTATGTGTGGCAGTATGTTTCGCCACACATAGGAAGATGTGGGATTTCCGTGGATCAGCACGAAGGGTGCGCCTTCGCCGCACGAGCTGTAAGCCATGGTCGAGTCGAGCGCGGAAATTGTGGGCATTGCGACTCCTCAAATAGTTTCCATATACTCTAATTGAGATAGTAGCCATGTACTCTATATGTATGCAAGATCGAGAAACATGGACTACAGGGTCGCTGGTGTGGCATCTTGCCCTTCGCTGGCGGGCGGGAGTTGACAGAGCGATCGCGCATCTCGGGTTGACTCACGCCCAGTATTCGGTGCTTGCGTCACTCCACGGTCTCGTAAGTGAGGGGGAGAGGCCAAGTCAGCGAGAACTAGCCGCACAGACAGGGTTACAGCGAATCTACATATCCAAGCTCGTGCGAGCTTTGGAGAAGGGCGGATTTGTTGTCAGCGAACGTGACAGTCGCGATGCTCGCGCCGTTTGCCTCGATCTCAGCGACGAGGGAAAACGGGTTATCGTGCTCGCCAAAGACATTGTCCGCGAATTGGACGCGGAAAATACTCGCGTACTGACAAAAACCGGCGGACGTGAGCTTGCCGAACTTCACCGCGCCCTCGGTGCGTTACTCGACGCCACCGAAGTAGGAGATGAATGAAGTCGTACTTCCTAGTTGGCACTACGTTCGGCGATGACGGCGGCGGGCTCGGGTGAGCCGGCCGGCTGAGGCCTGAGGCTGTCGGCACCGATGTTGTAGACGTCACTCGTTGTGGTCAGGGAGTTGGAGGTGGTGGACGAGGGAAGCCCGGCACGCCAGTTGACGATGGGATTCAGCACGCCGAACGGGCCACATCCCGAAGCCGTCGGGACCGCGAAGGGCTGTCCGGTGTGTCCGGTGTTTCGAACGACCGCGGTGTCCGGGAAACCTGGAACTTCCTCGAGGACACCGTATTCGGTCACATCCAGGTTGAGCTGGACGGGGTTGCTGTCCGAGCCCAGGTAGCACTTGCCGCCGAGTAGGGGGTTCGCGATCTTCAGTTTGACGGGTAACTTCACACCAAGCTGAAATGCATCCACGGTGGGGAGTGCGGAAGTCGACTCGACGGTGGCCGAGGCCTTGTTCAGTCCGAAGAGATTGTTGAATGGTAGGTCGATTCCGAGTGCGCCGCCGGGGATCTCGATGGGCTTGGCGTAGATCCCCCGACTGTTGTCGTTCGGCGGGATGAATACTTGGTCGAATCCGAATTCAGCCTCCGGATTCTCCCGGTAGGCAACTCCGCCGGCGATGCGCATCGCCCCGGCGGGGATACTGACGGAGAGCTTGCCGATCTTCATGTTTCCGCCGGTGACTGTGACGTCCATGCAGGTGCTGGTCTCGGGGTTGTCGATCGGACATGAATCCCAACCGCCGAAGGGAGTCTCCGTAGTTGGGGCGGCGCCTGCAATACCTGCTGACAAGGCTCCCATCGCAGTGACGGTGGCAAGCACAGTTGCGGTGGCGAGCGCGCCGAAAGGCCCGCGCGACGTTGAACGTCGGGACATGTAATTCTCCTTTAGGATGCAACCTCGTGATTCGCGACATCGCGACCAGTCGGATTGTGATGATGAGTGACGGTAGTCACGTGTGACTTGGATGTACAGACAATCCGCAACAATTCCGACAAAAGTATTAATGCGATCGGCTCCGCTACTACTTGTGGCCGTGAGCATTGAAATTCGTTGCAGTGCTCTGTGTCTCATCCTCCACACGAGAATCGCCGTGAAGTGCTTCGGCCGAAATGGCGTTCGTCGAGCGGAACATCGGACTCCCGCCGAAATCGAGGGATCAATGTTTTGTCGGAGTCCCCAATGCGGGGAGTCAGGGCGAGTAACTTTGTCGAACAGCGGTTGACCGGTGCTCCGGACAGCCGCCCGAGAGAACGGATCGCCATGACGCTGATGCTGCCGCTCGACTCGATGTTCCTGCTGATGGAGTCACGGGAGCACCCCATGCACGTCGGTGGACTGTCGCTTTTCGTTCCGCCGGAAGGGGACGACGGCGAATTCGCCAGATCGCTCTACCGTTCGCTCACCGAAGTCGACTCGATTCGCCCCCTCTTTCGCCGCAAGCCGGTGCAGTTCCTGTCGAACTTCGCGCCGGTGCGTTGGACGGAGGACGAGGACGTCGATCTCGAATATCACGTCCGGTTGCTTGCGCTGCCCAGGCCGGGTCGAGTCCGCGAGTTGTTGGAACTGACCTCGATGCTGCACGGCACGCTGCTCGATCGGCATCGGCCACTATGGGAGGCGTACGTCATCGAAGGCCTCGCCGACGGCCGAGTTGCTGTGTACATGAAGACGCACCATGCGCTCATGGATGGTGTGTCTGCTGTTCAGGCGTGGTACCGCAGCCTATCGTCGGATCCGCTCGATCGAGAATCGATGCCGCCGTGGGCGCAGCGACCTTCCTCGGGGCGGGTCCGAGCCAGTCGCGGGCTGGACCTGCAAAGGCGGGTGGGCTCGGTGATCGACACCGTGCAAGATGTGGTCGGGGTGGGCCCTGCGATAGTGAACGCCACTGCCTCGGCAGCGAAGGACCACGTCGCGCCATTGCCGTTCGCTGCTCCGAAATCGATCTTCAACGTCCCGATCACCGGAGCGAGGCGAGTCGCCGCGCAGTCGTGGCCGATCGAGCGCCTGCGCAAGGTCAGCTGCGTTGCAGACGTGACACTCAACGATGCGGTGTTGGCAATGTGCGCGGGCGCGCTGCGGCGATACCTGATCGAACTGGACGAGTTGCCGGACAAACCGTTGATCGCGATGGTGCCGGTATCTCTTCGTAAAGGCGAAACAGGTGAGGCTTCCGGTAACGCCGTGGGTGCGGTGTTGTGTGATCTGGCAACCGAATTGGCGGATCCGGCGGCCCGACTTCAGAGAGTTCACGACTCGATGAGTAGCGCCAAGTCTCTGATGTCGGGACTGACGCCCCTGCAGATCACGGCGCTCAGCGCATTGAACGTCGCGGGTCTCGGATTACCGCTGATCCCTGGTTCCTCGCGCCTGATCACTGGTCGTCCGGTTTTCAATCTGGTGATTTCCAACGTCCCAGGTCCGACGACGACGCGATACTGGAACGGCGCGAAGCTCGAAAGCTGCTATCCGGCGTCGATTCCGTTGGACGGGCAGGCAATGAACATCACCGTCATCGGCTACGCGGACACCATGCAGTTCGGGCTGGTCGGTTGCCGTCGCAACGTCCCTCACCTACAGCGCCTCCTCGGGCACCTCGAGGAATCCTTGAGTGAGCTCGAATCTGCCGCAGGCTGAATGCAAGAGAAACTCAGCCGGCGGTGGCCACTCCGCGAGCGTTCGATACCAAATGAGTGCCGATCTGAAGGAACGCAGGTACGAAGTCCGGAGTGCCGATCGCGGGGGAAAGAATGTGGGCTCCGAAATGCGCGACTACGAATTCCAGGTCGCGCGAGATCAAGAGTCTCTGACCATGGATTCCGCTTGCCATGAACGATCCGAACGGATCATTGAGAATCCACCAGTAGTCGTGGTAGCTCATGGTGGCGGGCGAGTCGACAGCGGCACGCGGGCTTCTGACCTCCGAGGGATAGCCTGCGGGCACACCGGCGGTCATAGATTGCGCAATACTCGGCGGGATCACCTGACGGTCCCCGACGGCGCCGTCACAGCGGATCATCTCGCCCACTCGGGCCACGTCTCGAAGGGTCGCACTGAATCCGCCTGCCGCCATCTCCGTTCCGGCGGAGTCCACGATGTAGAACGCATCCTCTTCGGCCCCGATCCGTGACCAGACCAGTTCACTGAGTAGTTCGGCGAGTGAAGTTCCGGTCACGCGGCGCAGTATTTCTCCGACAGTCTCGACATTGCCGTTCTCGTAGCGGAATTCGACGCCAGTCGGGCCCGCTGTGCGTGCTGTGGCGAGGTGCTCGAGAATGGTCTCCGGGCCGCGGTAATTCGCGGGGCGCAGCTTCGGGGCGACTACGGCCCAGAAACGGCTGGCTTCGATGGTGCGATAGAACGGCCGACCGCCGTACGCTACATCAGTGCCCATGTGTAGAAGGTCCTGAATCCGATTGTCTCCGAACGCAGTTCCGGCCAACTCGGGGATGAACTTCGATGCCCGATCCTGGCGGTCGAACAATCCTTGTGCTTCGACCAGTGCAGCCATCAAACCGACGTAGGATTTCGCCATCGATGCATTGAGGTGCGGTTCGTGCGGTTTGCAACCGTGCAAGTAGCTTTCGTACACGATGCGTCCTCGATGCAGCACGGCGATACCGTCGGTGTGCGCACCCGCGAGGAACTCGGACACTGTCTGCTTCGGCTGATCCGGAAGGTTCAACGTGACACCGGATAGATCCGTTTCGTCGGTCGGGAGGGTCCATTTCGGTCCGTCGCCGCGCCACACACGGCGGGTCGCAACCATCTCTCGTATGGTTGTGGCTTGTTGGCGCACGTCGGCCGGGTCGGTGAATCCGCGCGCCCAGGGAATGTCATCCGTTGCGATGTTTCGTGTCATCTGAGGTCTTCTTCCGTCTTGATTGCCGAGTTCGCAGTTGATGATGTGAATTGCCTAGTGCCGAAGCGCATTCTGTTCATGTAGGGCGTTGGCGGATGGCTTGGCGAGTAGGGCTGCGCTGTCGCGGGCGTACGGGCGATACAGTGCGCCTGACGCGACCCCGTTGACGGTGGTCAGCACTACGGTGACGATGAAGAGTGCGCCTTGCAATCCGATTCTGTCGCCGAGGGTTCCGACCAAGACAGCATATCCGGCGTATGCCAGCGCTTCGACTGTCGAGACGGAAACCGCAAAGGCCAGGGCTCGCAGTTCCGGACGGACTACAGCCATGATGATCGGCCGATTGACCACTGGAACCTGACCTTGAAGTACGCCGACGATCCCGAACAAGACCGCGTAGACGCCGATGCTGTTCCAGGAAATCTGCGTAGCGATCAGTGCCGCGGCCGCGAATCCGAGTTGGCTGGCCTGCAGCATGATGATGCGGCCGCTTCGGGGTCGTTTGACGTGTACGGCGTCGTTGACTCGTCCGCCGACGAACGTGCCGAGCAGGTACCCGATTGCGAAGGGCGGTGCGATGATCGAAGCAGTTGCGGTCGTGAATCCGTGCTCCTCGACGAGAAATACGATGCTGAAGCTCATGATGACGTTCTGACCGGAGAATACGCGTTGTACGAGTATGTATCGGAATGTCTTGACAGCGAGTAGCTCTCGTATCCCTTCACGCCAGAATCTTGCTTTGGCACCGAGATCGTCGGCGGTCGTCTGTGCATGTGCGTCGGCGGATTCAGGATCGTCGAGGAAAAGCACGATCAGCACACCGATGGCGATGCAGATTGCACCGGTGATTATGTATCCGTAGCGCCATCCATCGTCGAAGCGCGACAAAAGCCCGAATATCGGGGCGGTCGCGCCGGTGATGACGGCGACGCCGCCATATACCAATCCCGTTGCGCGGCCCCTCCGGGCGTCCTCGTACAGATCTCCGAGGATGGACAATGCAATCGAGCCGGCGCCGGCGAAACCTGCGGCGCCGATCGCATAGAGGACGAGAAACTGAGTGAAGCTGCCGGACAATCCGGCCAGGATTACCCAGACACCCCAGAACCCTGAACAGATGGCAAGTACCGACTTACGAGAATATCGTCGGGCCAAGAACGCCCAGGGGATTGCCGTGAAGACCCCGACGGCCTTGGCCACTGCAACGATCGTGCCGAGCGCCGCCGATGACAATCCCATGGCCTCGCGCATGAGAGGGAAGAGCACGGACGTCACGCTGCTTTCGGCGTTGTCCATTGCCGTCGAACCGGTCAGCAGTGCGAGATTCTTTCCCCGGCGACCGCGTTGAAACTGGGTAGGTGACGCAACTTCTGTGGTCATGGGTTCCCTCTCGAAATACGCCGATGATTTCGTGGCGCGGTGTAGCTGCGCGCGGCGGTCGACTGTGCACTGAGTCACAGCGAGCATTAGTGGAGAGAATATACATAAATAAACACTCTGTCTATCTATGGTTCAAAGTTGGACAACAAGGCTGGAGCCGAGTCCGGCAGTCGCGATGCCGGCCGCCAGGGTTGCCATGATGGCGAGTGGCATTTCTCGAGAATCCCTGGGGTTCAGAATGAATCGACGATGTCGCACCCGTGTGCCCACTGTGATGCCGACTGCCGTGGTGAGCAGTGTGACGAACACTGCGACGGATAGGACTGACGGGTGCAGGACGATTTCGCGGCCCGAAATCACTGACACCGACAAGGCGGAAAGTGCGGTGCGTCGCCAGGCGAGCACCGTTCGCTCTGGTTGCAATCCGGGCGGCTCGTTCGCCGCCACAACCTCGTTATCCGTCAAAACACCGTCATCCCTATACACAGGCCGGCGACCAGGCACACCCCGCCGACGACAAGCGTGACCATCGGTGACTTGGGGAGGGGTTGATCACGCCGCATTGCGGTTTGGACTGCTTTCCAATGTCTGAGCGCGCCGAGCGCTATCGCTGACGCCACGACGGTGCACACGATTCCGAGAAGTTTGTTCAGGCTGTTGTCATTCTCAGACCCGTAGAATTGGCCGACTGCGACGCCGCCGGCCAACAACCCCAACGCCGTTCGAATCCACGCCAGAAAAGTTCGCTCGTTGGCAAGGCTGAATCTGTAGTCCGGTTCGTTCTCGATCACAGGGATTGCCTCTGAAGCGTCGAGTGCCCGTCCGGCCGCCACATCGAGCGCGAGACGACCGGGCGGGCACGGAGTGGATACGCATTTGGATCAATGATGTTCAGGTGGTGAGTAATTGGCGCGCGATGCCATTCTTCTGAATCTCGGATGACCCGGTGAGGATTCGGAACATCCGCAACCTCTGGAACAGTGATTCGATCTCCGAACCACGGATGACCCCGGCCTTTCCGTGAATCTGAACTGCGTGGTCGGCGATGGTGAAGGCCTTCTCGGCAACGAACAGTTTGCACATGAATGCTTCGATTCGAGGACTTCGACCGGCGTCGAGCGCGTCGAGTGCGTCGTAGGTCATCGAGCGCGCGGCGTAGTAGTCCGTCGCCATGTCGGCGAGTTTGTGTTGAACGGACTGCAGCATCGCAAGAGGAGCGCCCTGCACCTGGCGAGTCTTGCTGTACTCCACCGACAGTTCCAGCGCTCGGCGGGCTCCGCCGAGGACGGTGGGGCAATGCAACAACCGGTTGACCGTGACTCGGCCGAGTCCGATTCGCAAGCCTTCGCCCACATTTCCGAGAAGCTGTTCCGGCCCCACGTAGCAGTCGTCGAGGATGATGTCCGCTTCGATGTGCTGACCGGACATCGGGACGTCACCGTCCGCCACTGTGCAGCCGGGAGAATCCAGGTCGACCAGAAAGGCAGAGTACGAATCCGGGCCGTCGCCGTCGGATGCCATCTTTGCGATCAGGACCGAAAAGTCGGCGAAGGGACCCGCGGACGAGAAGACCTTGTGGCCGTTCAGGCGCCATCCGGCACCGTCCGGGGTTGCTGTGGTGAGCATGCCGCGAACGTCTGAACCTGCATCGTTCTCGGTGAGGGAGAAGCAGCACGCCTTCTCGCCGCGCAGTACCGGAATCAAGTACTTTTCCAACTGGTATTCGGTGGCGTACTGAAAGATCGACCCCGCGCGGAGTGGACCGCCCATGTCTCCGAGTACGGACGTCGCGAGGACCCGCGGCGATGCGCCGACCTCTTCTTTGAGCGCGGCGAGTTCCGTAAAGGTGAGGTTCTGGCCGCCGAGTTCAGTTGGGAGGTGGATCCCGTAGAAGCCGAGTTCGCGGCTGCGTCTCCACACTGGCTCGAGCGTCTCACGGATGTAGTGGGATTCTTGAGTGAGACCCAATTCGGCTTCGTACTCGGCGAGTTCGCCGTCGAGATAGTCGCGTAGACGCTCGACGAGCGATTGAAGCCTTGGGTTGTCTTCGTAGGTAGGGGTGAGAGCGAATGACATGTCTTTTTCCTGTCAGTTGACGTGACGGTCAGCGGTGGTCCAATAGGTTGCGCGAATCGCGCGGCGATCGATCTTGCCGTTTCGGTTGACGGGCAACGAATCTGCAAAGTCGACCGAACGTGGCTTCTTCATGCTTGCCAGACGTGTCGAGCAGTGCGCGATCAATTCCATTGCGTTGGTGTCAGTGCCATCGCGGGTCACGACAACGGCTTTGACCGCTTCTCCCCATTTCGGGTCGGGAACTCCGACTACGCATACTTCGGACACAGCGGGATGTTCGTACAGGGCTGCCTCTACCTCGCTGCAGTAGATGTTGAATCCACCCGAGATGATCATGTCCTTCTTGCGGTCGACAATGAACAGGTATCCGTCTTCGCGGAAATAGCCGACATCGCCCGTGTGGACCCAGCCGTTCTTGAACGTCTGAGCCGACAGCTCGGGTTCGCGGAAGTATTCGCGGACACAGTCCGGACCCCTGGCGACGATCTCGCCGATCGTGCCGGCCGGGACCTGTATGCCGTTGTCGTCGACCACGCGAACATCGGTGTCGTATGCCGGTCGGCCGCACGAGAGAAGTAGTTCAGGGTCGGATTCGATACCGCGCACCACGTCTTCAGCGGTCAAGACGGTTACGACGCTGGTCGTTTCGCCGAGCCCGTATCCCTGAATGACGATGGGACCGAACACCTTTACCGCGTCACGCAGCCGTTGTGGAGAAACAGGCGCGGCGCCTACGCCGATGCAGCGCAGAGAGCTCAGGTCGACGTCGGTAACCGACGGATGATCCATCAGCAAGTTGAGCATCGTCGGGACCACCATGGTGGTGGTGATCCGCTCACGTTCGATGGTCTGCAGGAACGTCCTCGTGTCCCATGCCGGCAGGATCACCACGGCGGCGCCCCTGGCGAACATTCCGAGCATCACCATGCCGGAGGCATGTGTGATCGGGCCGGGGGCGAGGTAGCGATCACCAACAGTCGGCGCGCCCTCCGGGCTCATCAGTCGCTTGCGCATGTTCGCCAAGCGGTTGCCTTGACTCTGGACCGCAGCTTTGAGCTTGCCGGTGGATCCGGATGTGTAGTTGAGGACAGCCGGGGCGTCAATGTCGACGTCCACCTCGACGTTGTCTTCGCTGCCCCTTGCAGTCAGCTCGTGATAACTGTCCGCGCCGGGAGTTGAAGTGCTGTAGTCGATGACCCTGCAGTGCAGCCCGGCGTCGGCGACGACCTTCAGTGCAATGTCGGCATGGGCGGGGTCGACGAAGAGAACACGCACGTCGGCGTCGGCGAGGATATGCGCGAGTTCGTCGGCGCCCAGTCGTGCGTTGATCGGAACCCTGACGAACCCTCCCTTGTACAAGGCCATTTCGGTCACCACGAGCTCCCCGCAGTTTCCGGCAAAGGTTCCGACCATGTGTCCGGGCCGTACCCCGGTCACTGCGAGAGCGGACGCGAGACGGTTTGCGGCCGTATCGAGCTCGCTGTAAGTCCACCGGCCTTCGCCGCAGACAAGGGCTTCGAGATCGGGGTAGAAGCTGGCGCTTCGGGCGAGATAAGTACCGAGGTTCATGAACACTCCAGAGAAAATTGACATCACGAATGTTAATGGACAGTCTGTCTATATTCGATCGTCCTGTCAATGTTGAACTATGCTGCGTATAACAGTGCGAAGGAAGGGAAGCCAGTGCCTCCAGAAGACAGACGCGTCCGGCGTACCCGACGATTGCTGCGGGATGCCTTGGTCTCGCTCGTTCTGGAACGGGGATATGCGGGGATTACCGTCGAAGACATCACGGACCGCGCAGATTTGGGTCGGGCGACGTTCTACAGCCACTACACCGACAAAGACGACCTGCTCGGTCAAGTCGTGTCCGATCTGGCCGATGACTTACAAGGGCGACTCGGTCCACTCATTCCTGCGTCTTCGATCGGATTCACCGGCAAGCCCGTGCTCGAGATGTTTAGGCATGCCGCCGAGGAACGTGACGTCTACCGTGTGATTCTGCGTGGTGAGGGGGACGGCAAGGCGCTGCGAAAGTTCGTCGAAGACCGCAGCGTCGCCGCCGTGCGGATATTTTCCGCACGGGCGGAGGCGCTCGGAGTTACTCCGCGAATCGACATCGAAGTACTCTCGCGGGCATGGGTCGGTGAACAGATCGCGGTCATGCAGTGGTGGCTCGAGTCCGACCCGCCACCGCTGACCCCGGAAGAAGTCACCGAGATGCTGCTCGAACTTTCGTTGCGGGGTCGCTACTGGTCTTCGGGCTTCGATGGCGAATTGAAAGCGGACTAGTCGCTGTCACGGTTCGCTTCCGTGGCGGCTTCGTTGAGGACAGACTCGGTATGCTCGCCCACGTACGGAGTCGGAAGTCGAAAACTGTTCAGTCCCAAGCTGAATTGCGCCGGGAATCTCATCTGAGGCCAGCTTCCTCCATCGTCGTTCGAGACCTCGCAGAACAGGTTTCGAGCGACGACATGGGGATCGCTCATCAGTTGTCCGGCGTTGGTGAACACCGGCGCCCACGGGGCATTGATCGCAGTCAACGATGTTTCCCACCACTCATATGTTCGCGCACCAATGGTGGTGACCAGGAGTTTCCGTACCGCTTCCTTGTGCTGTGTTCGAGGCCGTCGATCGTCGTAGCACTGTGTGTTCAGTGCCGGAAACTCAGCGCTGAATGCTGTGCGGAACTCGATCCAGAACTTGTCTTCGAAAGTGGCAAGCGAAAGCAAACAACCGTCGGAAGTCTCGAAAATGTCATTGTCTCCCTGGACAGTTGGTGAATCGGCGGGGTTCTCGATATCTCGGATCATGAGCGCGAAAGGCGCGCACCAGGCGGTTGCAGCCTCGGCGAGGGAAATGTCTATGTGTTGTCCGCGTCCGTGCTTGTCCACGCTGGCGAGAGCAACCGAGATGGACAGCGCCGCGTACATCGAACCCACCAGATCGCCGGCCCGGATGCCAGGGCGGGTGACGACTCCGTCGGTGCACCCGGGAACTGCGAAAAAGCCGGAAAGGCCGAGGAAGTTCAATTCGTGCCCGGGCTTGTCGGCATAAGGTCCGGACTGCCCGTAACCGGTGATCGAACATAATACGATGCGTGGGTTGGCTTTTCGTAGTACGTCATAGCCGAGTCCCATGTGTGCCAGTACCTGCGGTCGGAACCCCTCGACCACTGCATCTGCAGTCTCGACCAGTCGAAGGAACGTCTCGCGATCGGGTTCGAGACGGAGATCGAGCGCAATCGACCGTTTGTTCCTGTTCAACGAGGCCATCCGTTCACCAGCAATACGGGTGGGATCAGGGCGGCTCGGGTCCTCGACCTTGACCACGTCGGCGCCCAGATCTGCAAGCAGCGTCGTCGCAAACGGGCCGGGCAGAAGTCGAGAGAGGTCGAGAACGCGCTTGCCGTGTAAGAAACTCCATTCCGGCGCGTTGTCACTGTCCATGTTCACACTCCGAAGACTGTCGAGGCAGTAGCCGATAGCGCCAAACCCTCATCGGCATGGCGTTGTCCGTAGCTGCTGGATTGCAGGATGATCAACCTGATCGATAAATGGCAGACTATCGATTAATGAACAAGATGTCTATGAAGTGATTGCGGCGAGGTTTTGTTCTGCTTCGTCGACGCGACGCTCTGCGCCACGGAGTTCCTTCTCGGATTCTCGAACCGCAGCATCACGGGTCTTCTCGGCGTTCCGTGCGAACTGTCGTTGCTGCTCAGCGTGCTCGAGTTCGGCGCGCAGTTCTTCAACACGACGTTCGACGTCGGAAATCGTCGTTCTGGCTTCCTCGAGTTCGGCGGTCTCTGCCTTCACCCGGCGGCGGATCTCGTCGGCTTGTGCCGTGGCTTCCTTCAATTCTGCTTTTGCCCTGGCACGTTCGGCCTTCAGGTCCGGAGTTCTCGACGTCGGAGTCTGCGGCTCTTCAACCGCGGCGTGCTGCGGTGATTTCTCCTTCACCACGGCGAGCCCGGAGGGTCCGAAACCGCTGTAACTCGCAGCGGTCACGACCCGTCCGAGTCGAACCTGTGCGGCAGTCTCCTCGTCGGCCAGGGCGGCATTGAGGGTCTGCGCGACATCACGCAACAAATCCTCGCCGACGCTTTTTCCACGGGAAGCGGCAATCTCACCGGATTTGTGGGCGAGACTCCGCACCACTTGCTGCCTCTGTGTCGTCAGTCGGCGCAGGTCCGGGCCGGACAGATGGCGCTGGGCATCGCGTAGCGATTCGCCAAGCGCCAGAAGTGCATCCAGATCTTTCGGTAGATCGCGCGAAATGAGATTGACCAACCAGCCCACGGTGGTCGGCTTCCGAAGTTTTCCGATCTCCGCCGCCAATGTGCGGTCGTTGTCCTCACGGGCAGCCTTCACATGATGTGTACGCGCCTCGACGAACTCGCCGGGGTCGAGGCCGTACAGCTCGTCGGCGACATCATCGAGGGTCACGTATCCATATTCGCACTCGGAACGGTTACATGTGGCAAGGCGGAAGGTATCGCACGGTCGGTACGCCTCCGGGACCATCCAGGCGCACTTCGGCGTCGACCTGATAGACCTCGGCGATCAGGTCGGCGGTGAGGACCTCGGTCGGGCTTCCGTGGGCAACGATGGATCCCCGGTTCAGCATCACTATCGAATCGCAGAACATGGCGGCCAGATTCAGATCGTGCAATGCCATGATCGTGGTGGTGGGCAGGCGTCGCACGAGCGCGAGCAATTCGAGTTGGTGGTTGATGTCCAGGTGATTGGTCGGTTCGTCGAGTAGCAACTCGTGGGGTTCCTGGGCGAGGGCGCGTGCGATCTGGACGCGCTGTCGCTCCCCGCCTGACAGGGTGTGCCACGACCGGTCCAGCATGCCGGCGAGGTCGGTGTGTTCGATCGCTGCGCGGACGGCGTCACGATCGGAATCGGACTGCCCGCCCCACAGACCGCGGTGCGGTGTGCGTCCGAGTTCGACGACCTCGGCAACAGTCAGATCGATCTCGGTGTTGCTGTGCTGGTCGACGGTGGCGATTCGGCGCGCGACGTCGCGCCGTTTCCAGTCGGACAACGGAGTTCGGTCCAGGGTCACCATTCCGGACGTCGGACGATTCTGCCCGGCAAGAAGTTTCAGCAGCGTCGACTTTCCCGAACCGTTGGGGCCGAGGAGCCCCACTGTACTTCCGGTGGTGGGGGAGACGGCGATGTCGTCGACTATGAGCGCCCCGCCGACCCGCCAGCTGATACCGGTAGCTTCGAGCGTCATGGCCTGGCCTTCCGTCTCCAGAGGATGACGGCAAACGCAGGCACACCGACCAGCGCGGTCACCACACCGGCCGGGAGTTCCTGCGGCGCAATGGCTGTGCGTGCCACGGCGTCGACCCAGACCAGGAAGATGGAGCCGATCAGTGCCGATGCGGGCAGGAGTCGGCGGTGGTTCGAACCGACGAGAGCGCGCGCCGCGTGCGGGAGGACGAGGCCAACAAAGCCGATGGCGCCTGCGACGCTCACGATCACTGCGGTCATCAAAGCTGTTGCCAGTAGCAAGGTCAGCCGTACCCGCCACACGTTCACTCCCAGCGACGACGCGGCGTCCTCACCGAAGGCAAACGCGTCGAGTGCACGGGAGTGAGTCAGACAGACCACTAGGCCGATTGCCACCACCGCTGCGCAGAGCGCGACATCGAGCCAGTCGGCGCCGCCGAGTGAGCCCAGGAGCCAGAACATCACACCGCGGGTCTGCTCTGGATCAGCCGAGGTGATGACGATGAACGAGGTGAGCGCAGAGAACAGTTGGGTCGCGGCGACACCGGCCAGGATCACCCGATCCGGTGTGCCGCCGGCCGCATGGGCGAGCAGCAGCACCAGTGCGAAGGAGATCACCGCGCCGATGAAGGCGCCGCTCGACAGTCCGACCACCCCTGACCCCACTCCGAGGATCACGATCAGAACGGCGCCGGTCG
Source organism: Rhodococcus sp. NPDC055024 (assembly GCF_053608585.1). Lineage (NCBI taxonomy): Bacteria > Bacillati > Actinomycetota > Actinomycetes > Mycobacteriales > Nocardiaceae > Rhodococcus > Rhodococcus sp. NPDC055024. The sequence goes on along the minus strand of NZ_JBSGVT010000006.1, from coordinate 10,209 downwards.
AGGCGCCGGACGAGATACCGAGGACAAAGGGATCGGCCAGTGGATTGCGAAGCAGAGACTGCATGATCGCTCCGCACAACCCGAGGCCGGCACCGCAGAGCGCGGCGAGCAGAGTACGCGGCAGACGGAGATCCCACACGATTCCGTCGCGAATAGGGGTGACGTCCGCCGCGGTACCGCCGAGATGGCCCACGACGATCGAGGCCACCTCGCCGACCGACAGACCGGCCGGCCCCAACGTGATCGCCACGGCGGCCGACCCGGCCAGCGTGACAACACCGATCACCCACAGCAGGGTGACGGCTTTCGGGTTGTCACGCAGCCGAACGCTTGTCGTCATCTCACGCCGTAGACCACGTAGTCGTCGAACAGTTGCCAGACCGTTCCCGACTCCCGAAAACCCGCCTGCGCGAGCGCCGCCAACTGGAAGTCGACGGCAGTGGGCGCGGTGGCGTCGCGTCCGGCGAATCTGCGCTCACGCTCCCCGGTCAGTGCCCCGATGCCGGGAGTGGCCCGCAGCCCGTCCCACCAGCTGCCCCACTCGGGAGCACCGGCCGCAAAAGCGGTGCGTTGCGTCTGCTCGTCGTGAGCTTTCGCCCATCGCCCTATGGCGGGGGAGCGGCCGTCGAAGCGAAAGTGATCACCGTTGAGCAGGACACCGTCAGGGCTCAGCAGTTCGCGACACTGCCGGTACACCTCGACGAGCTGCTGCGGTTGCAACCAGTGCAGTGCGGTCGTCGACACAATCGCCTGAACCGGCGCAGTGACCGTAGTCGGCCAATCGGCTCCCGCGAGGTCTGCGTCGATCAGCTGCAGTCGGTCACCGAAACGAGTCGACGACTGGCGGGCGAGCTCCAGCAGCATCGGGTCGTAATCGATCCCCACAACGCTCGCGTGCTCGAACCTCTCGAGAATCCGGGCGCTCAGTGAACCCGGCCCGCAGGCCAGGTCGACGACCGTGAACGGGGTGTGCGCGTGCTGCAATTCGAGAACGTCGAGAATCACGTCGAAGCGCTTCTCGCGATCCGCGATGTATGCCGCTTGCTGGTCGTCCCACTGACACACCAGTTCTCTGATCTCCGCGGACATCTAGACCACACCCAACTGGCGCAGCCCGTCGGAGAGCTGTTCGATGCCACCGACATTGCGGATCGAGGGATCCATCGTCGTGCCTTCGAGGATGATGTAACGCTTGTTCTTCACTGCGGTGAGCTTGCTGGCGACCGGGTCCGATTCGAGGAACGCGATCTTGTCTGCGGCACTGTCGCCGTCTCCACCGCGGTCGAGATCTGCGAGCACCAGCACGGTCGGGTCTCGATCGAGCACACTCTCCCAACCGATTTCGGGCCAGTACTGCTTGTTGTCGTCGAAGGCGTTCTTCGCACCCACCGCGTCGGTCATGATTCCCGGTGCACCGCAGCACCCGGCGAAGTACGGAGTCTTCGTGGCTGCGTACCACCACGCCAGCGTTACGTTTTCGGCTCCCAGTGCCGCCGTGGCGGTGGCCGCGCGATCCTTCAAACTCTCGGTGAGCTCGACACCTTTGTCCTTGACATCGAACAGTGTTGCCACGTCGTCGATTTCGTCGTACAAGTCGTCGAGCGTGAGGGCCTTGCTCTGCTCGGCATCCTGACCGGTGCACTCGCTGGGAGACTGATATGTCGCGACACCGAGGTCGGTGAACTTGGTCCGGTCGGCGATGCCTTCCGAGGTGAACGTGTAGTTGAAGGTCGTGTAGACCATGTCGGGTTCGCGTTCGAGGACACTCTCGAATGACGGGAACTCGGTGTCGAAGGCCTTCACCTGACCACGCGCCTCGCGCAGTTCGGGGAGGACGTCGTCATCGCTCATGGCGTAGCCGGCCATCCGGTCCTGCACTCCCAGCGCGAACAGCATTTCGGCCGCCGGTTGATTTACCGCGATCGCCCGTTCGATCGGTCGCTCCACCGTGACGTCTCGGCCACAATTCTGGACTGAGGCGCTGGATTGTTCGGCAGTGTTTGATTGTTCGACAGCACTGTCGTCGGAGGAACAGGCGACCAACGATGCGCCCAATAGGGCTGCAACGGCAGCGGCGGGTAGGCGAAGTCTGGACAGACGCATGGAATCTCGTTCTCGCAGGGGCTCGTACGCGGAGCCCGTTACCGTGTGAACAGGCGCCTGTTGACCCCTGCTGCCAGCCGGTATTCGGACTCGAGATCGCCCCACCCGAGCGCCTTCCCAGATTCTCATCCAGTGGCGTAAGCCCGGGCGGTCACCCTCACCGCTGCGCGTCAGTTCCGGATTCACACCGGATTCCCTGACCCCCTGTGTGGAGGTCTGCTGGCACAGAGGAACTTATCACCGCAGTGCACTGCCGGTCAGGTCGGCCAGTGTGAGGCAATCAGATCTCGATGGCCAGGTCGTCGATGTCGGTCAGGGATCCGCCGTCGGCGAGGATGCGCTCGTAGTTCTCGCGTCGACGGAGGTCGATCTCGGTGTTGCTGATGCCCTGCTTCCAGTACCCGAATATCGCAACGTCGTCCTTGTCGAGTCCGACGGTCGAGCGAAAGTGCTTCCGTATTGCGCGCATCTCACTGCGTTCACCGGCGCCCCATACGACGTAGCTCTCGGGATCGGTGAGCTCGCGCGCCCGCGTCGTCAGTGGGCCGTCGGGCTCGGCGAGATCGACCCTGACGCGGTGAAGTTCCAGGCCGGGGAGGGTGGGTAGTTCGGCGAAGGCGACCTCGTCATCTGTTGTGACCCAGCCGATTCCGGCGACGTCGGTAGGCAACTGCTCGATGATCGAGTGCAACGCAGGTATTGCGGTGCCGTCCAGAAAGAGTGCGATACGTCGACCGGGAACATCAGGGATCAAGAAGTGTGGCCGCGGACCGGTGAGGCCGAAGGTGTCGCCGACGGTCAACGCCGCCGCCCATCTCATCATCGGACTGGTCTGTCCGTGCAGGACCACGTCGATGACGATCGATCCGCTCGCTGAATCGTAGGAACGCACCGTGTGCACGCGCGAAGCGTCGTCGAAGGCCGGCCCGAGATTCATCCGTACGGTTACATTCGGGCGTGACCAGGTCGGATCGTCGGTCGACTCGCTCAAGCGAGCAGTGATCCGCAGCAGACGGTCGCTCGGTCGCTCCATTGCCTCGACGATCGCGAGAACGTCGTTGAGTCCGCGATTGTGGTCGGCGGTGCGTAGGACGGTCGTCGGGGAAGTTGTTGTACTCGTGGCGTCTGCATGTGTCATCGGTTGCGCTCCTGGATCGGATTGTCGAGGTGCCATCAGGTTAGTGCTGCCTAAGTAATTGAAGTTGTCCGAAAGCGACATCTGCTTACCTGAAATGACACGCTCCGCGAACAACGCGTTTGAGCGACCTGTGCTCGCGCTGCTACCGTGCTTGTGATGTCCATACGCCGCTCTTCTCTCGCTTCCGGCCGTGCACTGCGCACGGCCCGATTCGGCGTAGCAACATTCCGACGGGGGCGTAAGGCGATCGACCGCCGCCCCTCTGGTCTCGTCTGGATCGAAAGAGCCTTGGCCGCACCGGCCGGATCCGTCTGACATTCGCCACTTCGGCGGGCATTGCCTCGCTGAGATTTCGCAGTGCCACACCTGTTGCAGTGCTGCGCATTTCCCGTACCTGAAGTTTCTCGCGGGTGAGTTTGTGAGTGTCGGCGCCACCGCGCCTGGAATACCAGCCAACTCGTTTTCGTGAAAGGTACACAGCAATGAATCGTTTCGAAGGTCGTCGTATTCTCGTCACCGGCGCAGGATCTGGAATCGGGCAGGCCACCGCGCTGCGGTTGCTCGCCGAAGGTGGCCGAGTGGTCGCTGCCGACATCTCCGAGCAGGGTTTGGCGAACACCCGGAAATCGGCAGAACATGCTTCGACGGAGGATCGCCTCGACACCCTCGTCGTCGATATCGGTAACGAGAGTTCCGTCATCGAGGCTGTGGGTCAGGCGATTTCGACTCTCGGGGGATTGGACGTACTGGTCAACGCCGCCGGGATACTGCGTGGTGGGCACACCCACGAGACCTCGCTGGACCTGTGGAATCAGGTGCTCTCCGTGAACTTGACGGGCACTTTCCTCGTCACTCGTCAGGCACTGCCAGCTCTCCTCGTCACCGGCAACGCAGTCGTGGTGAATTTCAGTTCCACCTCCGCTGCCTTCGCGCACCCGTACATGGCCGCGTATGCCGCGAGTAAGGGAGGAATCCAGTCCTTCACTCACGCACTGGCTCTCGAATACGGCAAGCAGGGTCTGCGTGCCGTCGCGGTGGCTCCAGGCAGTGTGAAGAGCGGGATCACCGACACCACGGCGTCGTACTTGCCGGAAGACACCGACTGGTCGCTCTTCGGCAAGTTGTCACCGATTCTGAGCACTGATCTGGAGTCCAGTGGTGCCCCCATGGCCGGGCCGGAAAGTGTTGCGGGAGTTATCGCGATGCTGGCATCCGACGATGGTGCCTTCATCACGGGCACGGAGATCCGTGTCGACGGCGGCACACACGCCTGATTCTGAGTCCGTCTGACGGCCTACCCCCAGGCAGGCCGTCAGACGCGAGCCGTCATTCGCGCGAGCGAGTGATGGCGGGGACGACGTAGGACTGATCGAGCACGGCGGGCGAAGGTTCGTACATTCTCAGTACCGGTCGGAAATCCCCGCGCGGGGCGGGCAGCCAGTTCGCCTTCGCCGTGGGATCTTTCGGCTCCTCGTGGCTGATCGTGATCGTCAACGCACCGTCGGCGTCGTGGACGATTCCTGGAGTGCGGTCGCCGATCGAGTATCGGTCGACGGGGTTCGCCACGAGGAAGAAGTCCGGCACCGAGTACATCGTCAGCGACCAGAAGGCGCTCACCGGCGGAGTGGGGTCGAGTCTGATTGTGTAGGTACGCGTTCCGTTCAACTGCTCGCCCTGATCGTCGATGTAGGTCATGATGTACGCCGCTTCGTAAGGGTGGTTGCCCCACAGCCCGCCCTTGGCAGCCGCGGCGCGTTCGACGATGCGCAACCTGGGATCGGCGATCTTGAATTGTGGATCGTCGATTGTGCCGACCTCGAAGTAGTCGAGGTTGTAGTCGAAGGCGTGGAATGTGAGCTTCCATCCGTTGACTTCGGGGCTGGAGCCTTTCGTGAGGGCCTCGAGCAGGTTCTTCTCGCCGATCGTCAATCCGTCAGCCAACGCGGCCGCCTCGTCGGCAGAGAGCGAGTCGGCAGAGTGTGAGGTATAGGGAGAAGCACCGGGCTCGTTGATGCCGATCGGCGAGAACGATTCCTGGAGTTCTCGATCGCGCGGGGCCGGCGGAAAGGCCTGTGACCAGATGCGGAGTTTCTCGAGGAACAGGAGGTCCTGGCTTACCCCGGCGTCGGGGACTGGGAGACCGGCCGGGGTCCCGGTGGAGTCGGCGACGGTCAGGGTGGTGGCGTCCTGCAAGGCGTGCACCGCGGGGAGGTCGTCGTCGCCACCGCATGCCCACCGGCCCACGATGGACGCAATGTTCGTGGGAAATCTGATCACCGTGGTCTGGGCCGCCGGGGTTCCCGTCCAGGTGGGTGGGACGAGAAGGAAGTCTCCGCTCTTCGTACCGGTGGCACGGTGCCCGACGTAGGCGAAATTGTTTGTCCAGGCATCGACGAACTGGAGGACGTAGTAACGGCCATCGGTATCGGGGACGTGCAGAGCAACGGGGCCGACAGAGAGATCGATCTGCGCCATGGAATACACGGTGTCGTTGTTGATCGTGACAAAAGTGTCTGCCGGGCCGGCGAGTGCGCGGGCGTGGCTGAAGGTGTTGAAAGGTGCGGCGGGGTTCGCTCCGACACCGTCGTGAACGTACCGATGGACCTGGTCGAGATTGAAAACGAGGGGAAATCCGTAGATATACGCCTGAGCTGCAAGCTCGGTGCGGCTGGTGTCGGTCATCTCTGCCCTCTCGTCGTTCACGTCGGTTCGAAGTCCACCTTGCGGGAACCCTGTCGTCGGGGCATCACCCGCCAGGGGTGACGCCCCGAGGACAGGGAGAAGACATGTCGGATCAGGAGAGTGCGGCGTTGATCGCTGTCGCAGACGAGTGGAACGTCGCGATGTGCTCGAACGACGCCGAACGGATCGGCGACTTCATTGCAGACGACTGGGTGATCGTCTCGGAATCCGGGGTGTCGACCAAAGCGGAGTTTCTGGGCTTCGTGGCGTCGGGTGACCTGACGCATTCGGCGATGGACCGCGTCGGGAGCGCTCGCGTGCGTTTCTTCGGTGACTTAGCACTGTTCACCACGCGGATTACCAATACTGCGCACTACGACGGCAGGCAGTACGACGCCGACGAGTGGACCACCGACGTGTTCGCGCGACGAGACGGTCGTTGGCGCTGCGTATTGAGCCACATCACGCCGGCGGTCGAGGCGAAGATCGAGGACGTGGAACCGTGACGGAAAAGTAAAAGAAAGGCTGATGTTTTAACGGCGACACTATTGGGTAGTAATACGAGTTTCGTATTTGTGAATGTATTTATCGGATTTATCGATTGCGAAGTTTCTGTAGTAGCGTCAGTTGAGTAGATCATTTTGATACGCATACCGGATGAGGTTCTCACATGATTGTTCTCGGCATTATTCTGGCGTTGATCGGCTTTTTCACGGGGTTGAGCATTCTGACCACTGTCGGCATCATCTTGGTCGTCGTGGGTGCAGTTCTGTCTATCCTCGGTGCTACGGGGCGTGCAGTGGGCGGACGAAAAGTCTGGTATTGATCGATACTGCGCGAGTAGCTGAGAAAGCGGTACCCGATCTCTCCGGAGATCGAGTACCGCTTTTTCGTTCTCGATTTACGTGTCGGTGCATCCACCCCGAAACCTGACTCTGAATGGCGTCGGGTAAACATGAAGGATGCTTTCTCGAGATCAGGACGAAGAGAAATCTGCAGAGAGATTCAGATTCCCTCGCAGATGGAATCAAATTGACGAATCGCGCCGCGGTTTGGTGCTGGCGTGGGTGGCCTTCACGCTGACGTTCGGCGGAGCACGTCTGGTGACCTGGTTGATCCAGATCGATACCAGGGATGTCGGCGACATCAGCGCCGGTGGCACTCATCTGCATCACTACCTGTGGGGAATTCTCCTGCTGGCGGGAGTAGCGATCTTCGGACTCGTCGACCGAAGTCCTCGCGCAAGAACCTGGATGGGCATCGCGCTGGGCATTGCGCTCGGACTCATCGTCGACGAAGCCGCACTACTGATCACTCTCGACGACGTCTACTGGCAGAGCGACGGTTGGCCGAGCATCGCCATCGCCGTGTCGATCATCGGTGTTGTGGGAACCGGGCTCGCGCTGACACGAAGCGGAGCGGAGAAGCCTCGAGGTTGATCCGACTGCGGCACGGGTACTCACCCTCGAGCCGGGAAGTCGCGCGGATCGTGAGGTGGCTTGGATGGAACCCAGTTCCGCGGACACATCACCGGATTCCGAAAGCGGAGTTCAACCGATAGATCCGATGGCGGAAGCCGAACGTGAAGCCGCAGCATTGGCGACGCCCGTCCGGCCGCTGGGCGAACCCGGACCGAGATTCGATCGTCGTTCACCGTTCTTCATCGGACTGAGCGCCGCGGCCGGAGTTGCCGTGACGTACGCGGTGATCGAGGTGTTGCTTGCGGCGCGGGGCATGTTGATCCTGATCGTGGTCGCATTGTTTCTCGCGGTGGGCATCGAACCGGTGATCGTCTGGCTGGAGCGGAGAAATTTCCGACGCTGGATCGCGGTCACCGTGGTGCTCCTCGGAATTGCCGTGATGTTGGCTCTGTTCCTCGTTGCTGCGATCACTCCGCTGGTCGAGCAGGGACGCCAGTTCGCATCGCACGCTCCCGAACTCCTGACACACATTCGTGACCGGTATCCGATCGTGAGCGACCTCGACGAGAAGTATCACCTCGAGCAGCACCTCACCACACAACTGGATGGTTCGGGTTCTGCACTCGCGACGGGTTTGCTCGGTGCGGGGCGGGCGGTGTTCAGCGCAGTCGCCGACGCCGGAATCGTTGCTGTACTGACGACGTACTTCTTGATCGACTATCCACGAATCCGCACGAATCTGTATCGGCTGGTGCCACATTCGCGCCGGCCGCGAGCAATCGCCATCGGTGACCAGATACTGGCAGGTGTGGGCGGGTATGTCCTCGGCAATGTTCTGATCTCTGTGATCACCGCAGGATGCACCTTCGCCTGGTTGGTGATCTTCGACGTGCCGTATCCGTTGATCTTGGCGCTGCTGGTAGCTCTGCTCGATTTGATCCCGGTAGTCGGTTCCACGATCGCAGGGGTTATCGTCGCCCTGGTCTCCCTGACAGTCTCTGTCCCAACGGCATTGGCGACTGTTGCGTTCTTCGTCGCACTACGCCTGCTCGAGGACTACCTTCTCGTCCCGAAGATCATCGGGAAGACGGTGGCGGTCCCGGCACTGGTGACTGTCGTCGCGGTTCTGTTGGGCGGAGCGTTGCTCGGTATTGTCGGTGCGTTGCTGGCAATTCCGGTCGCTGCGGCCTTGCTGCTGCTCGCAAGGGAAACTCTCTTCCCTCGGCTCGACGCTTCTTGACTGGCTTCTATCGGACAGCTCGCGCGTGACGCCGCGAACCAGGATTCGGCTTGGGGCACATCCGCGTCGGGATCGTTTCCCCTTCGTCGGTGATACGGAATACCGACACTTTTTCGCTGCAACCGTGATTCAAATCGACCGCGTATGCGATCGCGGCGCGATCCGAGACGAAATCTTCCATCACCGTTGTACCGTCCGGTAGTTCGATTCTGTAGTTTTCCATGACTTACACAACCTTCTTTCGCTAAGACGATCTTACCCGGCTCGAGAAGTGGTAAACCCGTGGAACATAACGTGCGACAGTCGACTTCGCGTCTCGCCGCTGCGATGTTTCGACAACTCGCCTGCGGGGTAGTGAGAGTCGGTCAGCCGCTCAGGCGGTACGTGTCGAACGACGGAGGATCCGCGCAATGAGCGCAGTATCGAAAGCGATGTACAAGCCACTCTCGCTGGCCACGAGCGTCCTGGGCGGCATTTTGGCGGGTGCAGTTTTCCAACAGGTGTGGAAGCGCATCGGTGACGACAAGAATGCGCCCGAGCCCAAGGACTTGAGCAGGTCGAGTAGGGAAGTCCTGATCGCCGCTGCCCTGCAGGGCGCCATCTTCGCTGTTGTGCGCGCCGCCGTGGATCGTGCAGGGGCAAAGGGCTATCAGGCGCTTGCTCACGAAGATCCCCGGTAGGAACGCCCGGTTCGGTTCGAGTTCAGTCGACGACGGCCGCGATTGCCTCGATCTCGACCAGTTGATCGTCGTAACCGAGAACGGTCACACCCATCAGAGTGCTTGGGGCGTCGTGATCACCGAACGCGTCGCGGACCACCTCCCACGCCGCAACGAGATCGGCTTGACGGCTCGACGCCACCAGGACGCGGGTGTTGATCACATCGGTGATGGACGCGCCGGCGTCCGAGAGGGCGGTTCTGAGGTTGTCGACGGCCTTGGCTGCCTGTCCCGCGTAGTCGCCGACGGCGGCGGTGGAGCCGTCCTCGTTCAACGGGCAGGATCCTGCGAGAAAGATCAGTCGGGCCTCGGCGGGAGCCGTTGCAGCATAGGCATATTCAGCGACTGAAGAGAGTGATGTGGAACGGATCAGAGTTACCGACTTCGGCATAGTTTCCCCAAGGAATAGTAAAGGTTTGCAGCGAGTCTTTCACAGCGCACCTGGGGTAGCCAATTCGTCATCGGACCCGTCCATTCGGACTGCGGCTACGAATGTCTGTCAATGAGCCGAGAAGAAGAGCACACAGCACCTGTCGATGAGTGGCTGACGACCAAACAGGTTGCGGCACTGTTCCACGTCGACCGGACCACGGTATCCAGATGGGCGAGGGAGGGCAAAGTCGGAACTCTGAGAACGCTTGGCGGACATCGGAGATACCGACGGTCGGAGATCGAGAAGTTGTTGCGCAACCGCTTGACGACACTCGATCCGACGTAACCTCCGGCGTGAAGCAGACAGGTCGCCGAGCACGATGAGGGCTCGGCGACCTGTCTGGTCAGCAGAAACTGATTACACCTTGGGGACGCGGATGATGAGTGCGTCGCCTTGTCCGCCGCCGCCGCAGAGTGCGGCTGCGCCGATGCCGCCGCCGCGGCGTTGCAGTTCGAGGGCGAGGTGCAGGGCGA
>NZ_JBSGVT010000005.1:0-337720 GCF_053608585.1 Rhodococcus sp. NPDC055024 | reverse complement strand
GTTGCGTCGGTGTTTGCGGATCTGCTGGGTGTGGATCGGGTGGGTCTTGATGATGATTTCTTTGCTTTGGGTGGTAATTCGCTGATCGCGACACGAGCAGCGGCAAGACTCGGTACTGCACTGAACACCAGGGTGGCCGTTCGCATCTTGTTCGATGCCCCCGCTGTCGAAGCGTTGGCAGCACGGCTCGGGTCCCATGCGGGATCAGGTGGACGGCCAGCGCTAATTGCGCAGGACCGCCCCGGGTATGTTCCGCTTTCGATGGCGCAGCAGCGGATGTGGTTCCTGAATCGGCTTGACCAAGCCTCAGCTGTGAACAATATTCCGGCGGCGATACGGCTGTCTGGCGTTCTGGATGTTTCAGCGTTGCAGGCGGCTATCTCAGATGTGATAGCGCGCCACGAGGTTTTGCGAACGCTGTATCCAGAATTCGATGGTGTCGGCTATCAACGGGTGCTCGGAGTCGGGGAATTCGAGTTGGATCTAACCCCCGTCTCGGTCGACGAATCTGATGTGCAAGCGAGCGTGACCCGCTTTGTCAGCGACGGCTTCGTTGTCACAGAGCAGGTTCCCGTGCGGGGTCGCCTGTTCGAAGTCGGTGAAGACGATTACGTATTGGTTCTGGTCGTTCATCACATCAGTAGCGATGGTTACTCGATAGCTCCGATGACGCGGGACGTGATGATTGCATACGCATCCCGGAGCGTGGGGCAGGCACCCAGCTGGGCTCCGCTACCCGTGCAGTACGCCGATTACACGCTATGGCAACGTGAGGTTCTGGGATCTGAGCACGATCCCACATCGGTAATTGCACAACAAATCGACTACTGGTCAAATGCCCTGGCCGGACTGCCGGAACAACTGTCGCTGCCACGAGACAGAGCGCGCCCAACCGTCGCCACGCATGACGGTGCGCGTCATGACTTTTCGGTTGATGCCGAATTGCACAGCGCTCTCAAAAGTCTCGCACAAAGATTGAACTCGACAATGTTCATGGTTGTGCATGCGGCATTGGCCATACTGTTGAGTCGCCTGTCGGGAACTCGCGACGTATCAATCGGTACCCCGGTTGCAGGTCGCGGCGAGCAGGAACTCGACGACTTGATCGGGATGTTCGTCAATACTTTGGTGTTGCGGACGCAGGTAGATCCGGCGATCTCGGTGGATGGACTGTTGGCATCGATACGGACGGTTGACATTGAGGCGTTCGATCACGCGGATGTTCCATTCGAGCGTTTGGTGGAAATACTCAACCCTGCACGATCACAGTCACACAATCCGTTATTCCAAGTAATGCTCGCCTTCCAGAATTTGGAACAGGTCGCATTGGAGTTCGGTGAGTTGAAGGTGTCAGGAGTCGAGTTCGATTCGGGATTCGCCAAGTTTGATCTGTCCGTCACCGTGGTCGAAAATATCGATGAGAGAGGCGCCTGCGGCGGAATGTCTTTCGGCGTCGACTACTCGACAGATTTGTTCGATGAATCGACCGTTGCGGGATTCATGCGGAGATTCGTATCGATCTTGCGCGCCTTCGCGGTACAGGATTCGGAGTCGGCTAGATCGGTGGGCGACATCGAGATCATGGACGATATCGAACGCACGCGAATGATCGAAAAGCGGAATTTGACCGAACATCGGCTGCCGACAAGTTCGTTGGTTGACCTGTTCGACGCGCAGGTTCGTCGGTCGGCCAACGAGATTGCCCTCACATGTGGCGAGCATGAGCTGACATATGCCGAGTTCGACGCAAGAGCTAATCGTCTTGCCAGGCATCTTATTTCGATTGGAGTCGGTGCTGAGACTCTCGTTGCTGTCGCGCTTCGCCGATCGCTTGAGATGATGATTGCGGTCTATGCGGTCCTCAAGGCAGGAGGCGCGTATGTTCCGATCGATCCTGATCAACCGGATGAACGCAATTCGTACGTTGTGGGCGCCGCCGACCCGATTTGTATGCTCGTCACCAGCGATGTCCAGATCGATTCCGCTGGCGTTCCAGTTGTTGTGATCGACGCCCTGGGTATCGATGCTCTTTCGGATTCTCCTGTCACGGACGAAGATCGGATTGCTCCGCTCCACGTTGAGAACGCGGCCTACACGCTGTTCACTTCGGGCTCAACAGGAAAGCCGAAGGGCGTTACGGTTTCCCACGATTCCGTCGTCAATCAGGTGAGCTGGATGCAGGAACGATACAAACTCGATGGCTCGGACGTCGTTTTGCACAAGACTCCGTTTACCTTCGATGCCTCGGTCTGGGAAATGTTTTGGCCCCTACAGGTTGGCGCGAGAGTAGTTCTCGTCGGGCCGGATGCGCATCGCCGACCAGAGCATCTGGCCGAGATGATTTCGAGTAACGCTGTGACTGTTGTTCAATTTGTGCCCGCAATGTTGTCGCCGGTCTTCACTAGTTCAGTGAAGCACGACCTCTCGCGTCTGCGCATGGTCTTTTCCGGTGGTGAGCAATTGCTTGCATCCACAGCAGCGTTGGTGTGGGAACGATCTGGTGCTGCGATACACAATCTTTACGGCCCTACGGAGTCGACCATCCAGGTGACCTCGCACGAGTACACAGCGGCGGAAGCGGCGATCGTCCCGATCGGCGTACCGGCTTGGAACACCCAGGTATTCGTTCTGGACGAGCGGTTGAACCCAGTCCCAGAGGGGGTTGCGGGCGAGTTGTACGTGGGAGGTGTGCAATTAGCGCGTGGTTACCATGGGCGCGCTGACTTGTCTTCTGACCGTTTCGTGGCCAATCCGTTCACAGGTGAGCTCTCGATCAACGAGCGTGGGCGTTCGATTGGTACTCGGATGTACCGCACCGGTGACATCGTTCGGTGGAGTCGGTCTGGGCAACTTGAATTCGTTGAGCGCAGTGACTTCCAGGTGAAGTTGAGGGGCCAGCGCATTGAGTTGGGAGAGATCGATGCGGCACTGACGACTCTTCCGTCGGTGAGCAATGGGGTCGTCGTCCTACACGAAGACCCCACGGCCGGGGCTAGGCTCGTTGCCTATTTGACTGGAGATACGGCAGCACGTATCAAGACCGAGGATGTTCGTGAAGAACTTGCGAACAGACTGCCTTCGTACATGATTCCATCGCAATTTGTCGTGTTGGATACGCTGCCACTCACGGCATCGGGCAAGGTGGATCGTCGGAAACTGCCTGAGCCAGTGCTCGAAGCAAGGCCATATCGTGCTCCGGGTACTGAGACCGAGAAACTAATTGTTTCCGTGCTCGAGGACGTGTTGGAAACTCGGATGGTCGGTCTTGACGATGACTTCTTCGAACTCGGGGGCAATTCGCTCATAGCTGCAAAGGTCGTCGCGCGATTGAGTGCTGCGGCGTCCGCCGATGTGCCGATTCGTGTGTTGTTTGCTCACTCCCGAGTCGAATCCTTAGCCGACGCTCTGGCTTTGGGGATCCGAGTAGGGTTTGAATCTGACGGCGGTGCAGCACTGAAGGTGGTCCTTCCGCTCCGAAGTAGCGGCTCGGAGTCGCCTCTGTTCTGTGTGCACCCTCTGATGGGGTTCGCATGGCCGTTCGCGCCTCTGGCTGGCTACATCGACCGATCAGTCCCCATCTACGGATTGCAGACACCGGTTCTGTCCGACGACGGGTTCGTCCCGACGCGTCTGACTGACTATATCGACCGGTACGTGTCGGAGATGATGCTGATCCAGCCTGAGGGCCCATATCGAATTGTCGGCTGGTCGTTCGGTTGCATTCTGGCTCAAGGAATTGCGGCCAGAATCGAGTCGCTCGGAGGATCGGTGGGCGCTTTGATTCTGCTTGACGGAACTCCCGAGAAGCGAGATGAGAACGAATTCGCAGATATGGTCCGGGTCGAGCTCTCGGCGCTCGGGTTGGACGTCGACCGAGACGAGCGGATTGATTCTCTCTCGGTCGAACGGGCTGCTGAAATCCTCGATTCCGTTCAAGGTGAACGAATCGGCTTGACCGTCGAGCGCGTGCAGCGATTGTTCGACAGCATCGCGCGTACGGCCACTCTGATCAACGAACATCAACCAAGTGTGTACACCGGACCGACGACGTTTGTTGCATCGCGGACCAGAAGTTCAGAAGTCGAGGGCGCAGACCGGTGGCGTCCATTCGTTCAAGGGGGATTGGCGACACACAGTGTCGACATCGAGCATATCGAGATGATGACGCCACATGGACTCACGAAGCTCGGCCCGATTGTCGGGGAGGCTCTCAAGTAGGCCATGGGTAAGTATCTGCCTCGCTCGTCTGCCGACGCGGGTGGTGGCAGATTTCGAACTACGTCGATGCACAATTTTGAGCTGCGGCAGGCGGGGATTCGCATAACAGAAGGGGTGGTGCAGTGGACCCTGTTGTCCACTGCACCACCCCTTGGGTTTGAGTTCGTCAGATCCCGAGGGACTGCGCAATAAATGGCCAGGACTTGTGTAGGTCGTCCTGCCAGTAGCCCCACGAGTGAGTGCCGGTCGGCCGGAAGTCCACTACGGCTGGGATCTTCAATTCGAAGAGGCGTTTGGCCATGTTCGAGGTGCAAAGGTTGGTTGCAAGCTCGATGGGGCTGCCGACAACGATTTGGTCGAACATCGCCGCGCGACCGTCTTGGATACGCGGATTTGCGGGTGTGTCATTAGGGAAACCGGGGAGTCCGCTACCGGTGCTCATGTAGATCTGTGTGCCACGCAGCTTTTCGGCATTGACTAGAGGGTCGTGTTCTCGCCAGCCAGGCCCGTCGAACGGTCCCCACATGTTCTGTACATCTTCGACGCCTCCGATCCATTCTGTGGTGGTCTTGATGAACTGTTGTCCGAGAGGATCACTCGTCTGAGCGCATCCACTGAATGCGGCGACGGAGTTGTAGAAGCCGGGGTATTCGATCGCAAGGTTGAGCACCGAAGTGCCTGACATCGAAATTGCGGCGATCGATTGTTGGCCGTTGCTACCGAGCTGCTTGTTCAGCAGTGGCGGGAGCTCCTTTCCTAGAAAGGTGCTCCACATGTTTTTTCCGAGCTTCGGGTCTTCCTTCTCCCAGTCGGTGTAGTACGACAGGCGACCACCTACAGGTGTTGCGACGTTGACATTCTTGTCCTGGAAAAAGTCGACGACGTCGGTCTGGTACTCCCATGTTGCCGAGTCTTCGCCGCCGCCGGCGCCGTTGAGAAGATAGAGGACGGGGCGGGGAACAGAATTGTCCGCGGGGGTGATGACCTGGATCGGAACAACGCGTTCCATCGACGCCGCGTACACGTTTACGATCTGTTGGCGATCGTTGACCTGCTCGACAGACTCGATGTAGGAACCATCCGATATGGACCTCGCTTCATCCCCGCCGCTCTGGTGAGCGACAGGCGACGCGCTTGCGATGCCGGCCGGAACCAGAGCGCACACCATCGACACGGCTGCGACGCCCGTCGCACGCCTCCATATGGACTGTCTCGTACGCGTCAAGTTAGATCCCTCTCGTTGCGCGGCACGGGAATGTCAATCTTCAACCCGGAGCCACTTGTTTTTCTCGAACTGTGAAGTCGGTTTTCGGGCCGAGATCGTTACGGCGCGATCAAATTCCTTGGCTCCATGAGGAGCCCCTGATCCGCCCTCGTCACGACATCGACGCGGCGCGCCGGTATCCACGAACTGCGGGGTACACAAAGACCGCGACCATGCCTAGTGACCAAATCAGGGTTTTGATCACGGGTTCGGCTACCGGGCCTCCGAGCGATAGCCCCTTCATCGCATCGATTGCAACCGACATGGGTTGTTCGGCAACTATGGGCTGCAGCCACTTGGGGTACGCGATCACTGGAACGAATCCGGAATTGAAGAACATCAAAAGTGTGCAGGAGATCGATACAATCTCGACGAGCGGCAGGTTGTCGGAGACAGTGGCCAGTGCCGTCACCATCATTGCGAAGCCGACACCGAAGATTATGGGTAACGCCAAGAGCGCAACGGCCGCGAGTGGGCCCTGGTTGAACCTGAATCCCAGCAGATATCCGACACCGAGGATCACAATTGATGTGACGAGAACGCGAACTGCTTCCGCGATCATTCGGCCTACGAGGCCTGACGCACGATGCGCAGGGAGCGTCCAGAATCTGCTCAAAAGGCCAGATGCTCTTTCGCCTTTGAGGCCGACTGCACTCGCAATCGACCCGAACATGGCGCCGACGAGAATGATCAGCGGAACTGTTCCGAAGATGCTCGACTGGCCGGTTGCTGCGGTGATCGAATTGCCCAAGACAACCCGAAACATCAAAAGCATGAAAGCGGGATATACGAGCGCCTGAATAGTCGTCGACGGATCCCGCAGCCAGGTGAGTAGCAGACGCCTTGCCTGTATCCCACTGTGCACGACGAGGGCCTTGAACGAGCTTTCCGGAAGCGCATTGTCGGGGTAGGGGAAGTTGAATCCCTCGACCGGACGAACAACCGCCATGAAACGATCTGTCGGCTCGCTCATGATCGCCTCATACTTGCCCAGAACGCCAACGGCGCAAAGAAGACGATCAATCCGACGGTCCAAGCGACGACCGGAAACAGGACATTCCAGGTGACGCCTCCTTGCGCAAGATCGCGCATGGCAAACGAGAACTGGGAGACCGGTTGATTACGCACGAATGGGCGTATCCATTCGGGGAAGCCGGTCTCGGGTGCAAAACCACAGGACAACATCCCCAAAATCAACTGTGGGAGTGTCAACGCCTGACTGGTTGCCTGTGGGCTCTTCGACAACGAACCGATCGCGTCACCCGCGAAGGACAGACAAGTGCTGAAGGCCAAGGCAATCGCACAAAACAGTGCGGCCTGGCCCACGCCCGCGGAGAACCGGAATCCAATCAGGTGCCCGAAGGTCAACGCCGCGGCGAGGGAGACTGTCGAACGTACGAAGCCGCTCGACTGACGGGACAATAGGGGTACGGGGCCGACGACTGGCATTGTTTTCATGCGGTTGCTGAAGCCGGTGATCGATTCTGTCGAAGACATCTGGGCAGCCGAGATCGATGTGAAGGCCATGGCTTGCAGCACGATGATCGGCATCAAGAACTGTGCGTAGTTAATGCCCTGAAGTTGCATGACGAACTTCAACGGGAGGTAGAAACCGATCGTGAAGATCAACGGCGCGATGACCGCGATCAACAGTTCGTAGCGCTTCACCATTGATTTGACGGTGCGTGCCGTCAATACCCACCACTGATTGATCGCTGAGGGGTGTGGTCGGCGGTGCTTGCCGACGCTCAAAGCTTCGGGGACTGCAATCTTGCTGCGCGTGTCTCCACGGACAGCCACCTGATCGACCCCGAATTTGGTTGTTGTCGTCACGGTGTCTCACTTACATGCTGTTCACCAGTGAGTGCGAGGAAGACATCATCGAGTGACGGGCGGCGAAGTGCGATGTCGGCAAGCGGTATCCGAGCATGATCGAGACGGCGAAGGGCTTCGGAGAGTGTTCCGGCACCGACAGGCGCAGGGATAGCGATTCGGCCGCTCTCTTGTGCCAGGTCGAATCGGAAGTCTCGGGGCACCAGATTTCCTAGAGCGTGGACCGCGTGGGCCAACTGCTTGAGGTCTGCAGGCACGATCTCGCAAAAGCTTGCGCCAGTTCGTGCCTTCAGTTGATCAGCAGTTCCCTCAGCGATAACTGCGCCTTTGTCGATGACGATGATGTTGTCGCTCAGGAGATCGGCTTCCTCGAGATACTGGGTGGTCAGGAGCACCGTGATGCCCTGCTCCTTCAGAGATTGAACGAGTGACCAGACACTCTGACGGCTTCGCGGATCGAGGCCGGTCGTCGGTTCATCGAGGAAAACTACCTCTGGGCGAACAACCAGGCCACACGCGATATCGATTCGTCGGCGCATGCCGCCGGAGTAGTTCCTGACTACTCGGGATCCAGCCTCGACGAGGTCGAATTGAGAGAGCAGGTCGGCGGCGCGCACCTTGGCGGACATTCGGTCGAGCCCCATCAACCTGCCGAACAACTCGATGTTCTCTCGGCCGGTGAGTGAATCGTCTAGGGCTGCGAATTGCCCGGTCATCATGATGGAGCGTCGAACCTCTGGAGCATTGCGCACGACGTCGTAGCCAGCCACCATCGCGCGTCCGCTGGTGGGGCGAATAAGTGTGGAGAGAACCTTCACCGTCGTCGTCTTGCCTGCGCCGTTGGGGCCCAAAATTCCCAGGACGGTGCCGCGTGGGGCCGTGAAGTTGATCCCTCGCAGCGCGTGCACGTTCTTGAAAGACTTGTGGACGTCTTCCACTAGTACTGCTGCATCCGTGGAAAAGGGCATCAACACTCCGCTGTCTGCATGGTCGGAACGGGCACGCGCTCCCGACGGGCGCACAGATGCCTTCTGTCTTCTATCTGTGATCTCCGGTCAGATGTTACCGGAGGGTCACGCGCTGGCCCGTTTGTCGGGCAGGTCCCAAGGTTGGGAGCCTCTCCAACTGCTGGTCCCGGCGGGGAGTTCACCCTCCAATTCACCTTGTGTTCGATGTCACAGGCGATTTGAGCTGTACGAATTGCTCGCGGATGTGCACTAATTACTCATTCTTTGAGCTGCTCGGCCGTAGCTGTCCTGATCTGGAGGAATTGGTTTATCTGGCTGACAAGTGTCGAACGGAATCGGGTTCTCCATGTGGGTTGATTCTTCATCGGACGAAACACGGTGTTATTCCGAAGCGCGTGTGGTGGTGTGACTGGGGATGGTTCTGACAATGCGATACCTCCTTGAGTTCGCGGATTTCGTGTAGGTGGCGTTAATTCCAAATCTTTGGATCTGTAAATAAGGAAAATTGATAAGGAATTAAGATTCCGTTGGCGACAATGGTTCGATCGTCAATTTTTTGCACAAGGATTGAATGCCGCTGTAGTCCTGCACGAACAGTTCGTTGCGCGGTTCCGATTCGACATCGTCGAGCATCTTCTGCCTGCCGGGTATGGCTTCGATCTCCATGATTGCTCGCCAAACGCCGAAGTCGGTTCCGCTGAAAGCGCGCATGGCGCCCTCGAAGCCTTCCAGTAGGTAGCTGCGATCTCCACGATCCAGGGAATCCCAGACCAGCACTGCCAGTTCCCTGGCAATCGAGGCATGGCAGTACTCGTCGCGAGCGTGCAACCGAATCGTCGCGCGGTTGATCGACTGCACGCCCGGGTCGTCCGAGATCAGGTCGAGGTATGCGGTGATCGATACCTCGGCGACGGTCATGAACGCCAACTGTGTCAGGGCGATCTTGCGCGGCCCGTCGGCTGCGTCGAGAGCTTTCGCGCGGGTACGGACCGTCAACACGTCGGGCAATGCCCTCGACGGAAGCTCCCAGCCCCTGCCTCGACGGGTCGCTGAGCTGGCATTGAAATGCATGAGCGTGTGATATTGCTCGTCGACCATCGCCTGATTGACCGCAACTGCAGCCGATTCTCCGAGCCCGACGCCGAGTCGGTCTTCGGCGAGAACGTCGAATCCGGGGTTGACGACGTACTTCTCGATGTCCATGACGTTCTTGTTGAACGCAATCCATGCCCAGGCTTGCAGGCGCTGCTTCTGCTCGGGACGCAATGCCAGGTAGGTCGGATGCTCCGCGAACGGGAGAAGCGCTTCGGGGTAGTCGGACAGCGACGAATCGAAGAGGTCGTCCAGTTCAGGCTCCGCCTTCTTCACCGTCGCCCGGCGCGCCCAATTGCTCGCAAGCCGGCTGACGATCGCACTCTCGACGGGATCGGAGGCGTCGTGATCCGGCAGGCTGGGCGGCCTCACCCCAGGTCTCATCGTGCCCTACTCTCTGTGCCCTTCGGCAATCTCGCGGTGCCCTTCGGCAGTCTCCCCGTGCCCTTCGGCAATGCGATCGAACAAGCTCTGGCACTCCGCGTTCAATTCGCCCGAGCGATCGTCGAGCGCTGCCTCGGCGGTTTTCATCAACGTCGTGAAGTCGCCGAGTGCCCTCGTTGCGGTGTCCACCTGCGCGGTTGCTTCCGCCAGCGCTTTCCGTGTTGCTCCTGCATACGGATTGCCCGCTTGCACGTCCCAATACACCTCCGGTTCGCCGCCGACTATCCGCGCGAGGAGCGCCAGCAGTGTCCGATGCGGGGGAGGAGCGACCGCAAGGAGTTCGTCCGCGGAAAGTCCGAGTTCGGCCAGGGCAACGCCGAATGCCAGCACCGACGCGTGGGTCAGTACCTGGGTCGCTGCGGCCAATCGGTCGTGCCGATCGGCGTCCATCACCGCGACCGACGCTCCCCACGAGCGCACGACGTCGAGGAACTTTGTGGTTTGCGGACCGTCGACGTACGGCACCGCGATGACGGATCGACCGCGCGGGCCCAGCGACGGGCGGTACATGGGGTTGAGTCCGAGAAACTCCTGTACTCGGCCGGCGTCGGCGATTGCTGCGTTCATTCGCGATTTGACGGACAGTGTGTCCACGACGAGAGCGTCGGACGTTTGAAGCGCCGGCAGTGCAGCTAGGGCGACCTGTTCGGGAACCGCGAGCACGATGATGCTCGAGGACTCCACGAGGTCAAGGACCCCGTCACTCGGCGCCGTGATGTCGCCGACGACTACATCCCTGCCAGCGTCGCAGCGGGCAGTGTCGACGACGGTGACCGTCAGGCCATCGGCGCGAAGCAGTTCTACGAACATCGCTCCGACGGCACCCCGACCGCCGACCACCGTCGCAGTACCTGATGCCGCCGTCATGGCTGGTTCTACCCGCCGTACTCGAGAACCCGAGAGGACACCGCATCGAGGGCACGGAGCAGCGTGGACGCCTTGACCGTGGTCTCGTCGAATTCTTCTTCCGGATCGGACAACGCGGTGATAGCACCGCCGATTCCGAAGGTCACGCCGCTCTCGGTGCAGACCAGCGACCGGATCACGATGGAAAGGTCCGCGGCGCCACCGAGAGCGAAGTACCCAATTGATCCCGAGTAGACCCCGCGCGGGCCGGATTCGAGGCGGTCGATGATCTCCATCGTCCGTACCTTCGGGGCGCCAGTCATCGATCCACCGGGGAAAGCGGCCCGGACACAGTCCACTGCCGACGATCCCGGACTCAGATGTCCACGCACGGTCGACACCATTTGATGAACGGATGAGTACGACTCGATCGCGAACAGCCTCGGAACGTGGACGCTTCCCGGAACGCAGACTTTAGTGAGGTCGTTGCGAGTGAGGTCGACGATCATCAGGTTCTCGGCGCGGTCCTTCTCGCTGTCGAGCAGGTCCTGCCGAAGGGCCGCATCTCGCGCCCGAGTGACGCCGCGCGGACGGGTGCCCTTGATGGGCTTGGACTCGACGTTGCCGTCCGCGTCGACACGTAGGAACCGCTCTGGTGAGGCCGAAACGACCGAGATGCCGGTGAAGTCGAGCAGTGCGCTGTACGGCGTCGGATTGATCGAGCGCAAATACTCGAACGCCCGCAGCGCGTCGATCGTCTCGTCGACGCTCGCCATGTTGGTCAGGCACACCTCGTACGACTCACCTGCCCGGATCTCCGAGAGGGCCGTACCGATCAATGACAGGTACTGATCGCGATCATGTCGAAGCCGAGCCTGTGTCCAGACCGTCTCGCTGATCAGTGGAACCGGGGTGCGTTCCGGAAGGTCCGCGCCGATCCGCGCCAAGGTGTCGATGGTCGATTCGAGCCAGTCGTCGTGGCCGGCGTCGCGGACTTTCTCGCGCAACCTCAAAACGTGAGTGCGGCCGGCAGTGTGATCGATGACGACGGCGCGATCGGCAAACACCAGGGCGGCATCAGGGGTGGGTGCCGGATGTACTGCCCGCCCTCCGGTCTGTGCTT
The DNA here is from genome assembly GCF_053608585.1 of Rhodococcus sp. NPDC055024. NCBI lineage: Bacteria > Bacillati > Actinomycetota > Actinomycetes > Mycobacteriales > Nocardiaceae > Rhodococcus > Rhodococcus sp. NPDC055024. The sequence continues at coordinate 325,932 of NZ_JBSGVT010000005.1, read as the reverse complement.
TCAGTTCGTAGCCGAGATAGCCCACGTAACCGAGGTTGAAGTCGAGTTCCGGATGCGAGGGTACGAAGCGCGTCGCGAGTTGCGCGTCCAAGTAGTCGAAGAACGGAACTCGAATGTGCTCGTCGGACAAGCCTTTTCGGCTGACCGTCAGCACCCCGGCTTGTACGTCGTACGTGATGAATTCGGCCAGCGGACCCGCGGAATCGCCCAGAATCGAAAAGCGTGCACTCGGTTCCGCAGTGGCCGCGCGGTCCAGCCAGAACGCGTTGGGGCCGTCGGCGAACAGTGCTGCAAACGCCGCCGACGGGTCCACGGCAAAATCGAGGGTCACGTCGTCGACGTCGTAGTTGATGGCCGGCCGCAAGTCGGGCGTTTGTGGCGCCGGTTCGTGTCGGATCACGGAATCCAGAGTTCGTCCGACAGACAGATCGCGGAAGTTCGCGAGCAGATCGATGCCGAACTCGGTACTGATGGACTCCGGATGAAACTGCACGCCCCACATCGGCTTGGTCCGGTGTCGGACGCCCATGAGCAGTCCGTCGGAGGTCCACGCGGTACGGACGAAGGCATTCGGCAGATTCTCGACGGTCAATGAGTGGTATCGAACAGCTCGAAACGGCGACGGAAGTCCGGCAAAGATGCCCGAACCGTCGTGATCGATCAGCGAGATCCGGCCGTGCATCGGGACGGGCGCAACCACCACGTCTGCACCGAACAACTCGCACAAACCCTGATGACCGAGACAGACGCCGAGAAGTGGGAGGGGCGCTTCCTCGATGAAACGGCGGCTGATTCCGAAATCACGCTCGCGATCCGGCCGGCCGGGACCGGGGGAGATGACCACGTTGTCGTACGACGCGAGATCGAGGGAATCCCAGTCCGCGTCGTTGCGGACCACGGTGGGCACAACCCCGTTGACCTCGGTCAACAGGGTGAACAGGTTGTAGGTGAACGAGTCGTAATTGTCCACCAGAAGGGTGCGGGAACTCATGTCGATGATCCTGATCTCGGTCCGACGGATTCCCGAACAGTGTCCTCCTCCTCAACAGGTGCGTTGATCACCAGGTCTTCGAGTCGACAGGTCTCGGCAATCATCAGCTCGTACAGCGAGTTGAAGAAGTCGGGGGAGAGGTCGTGACTACGGGCGAATTCGCGTGCCCGTTCCTGCACGAGGCGAACTCGGCCGGGTTGCATCATCGGAACCTCGCGGGAGCGCTTCCACTCGCCGATGCGCAGGCAGAGTTCCAGCCGTTCTCGCACCGTTTCTAGAAGCAGGGCGTCGATGGCGTCGAGGTCGCGCCGAAAGCTGTCCAAGCCCTCGGCATTGTCCGGATATGCCCGGGTCTCCGTGCCTGATTCGGAACTCGTTGTGGTCAAGAACTCTTCCACGAGGCCTCCCGGTGGTCGGCGTGACGCGAGGTCGACAATGCGGTGTCCGGAACGCAAATCACCTCCGGACACCGGCACCCCGACCGACCATCGCCGTTCGGGGAGGTGTTCCACGATCGTCATTCGCCGAAACCTGCGGCGGCCCGAATTTCTGCGAAACCTGTTGGCGGGCGAATTCGCTTGCGATGCAGGCAGGTTCGTGACCGCCTACGTGGGTGCCTATTTGGGGGTGACCCAGGTGGTGATCTCGGCGTGGACTACTTCCTTGCCGTCCCGGTCGAAGATCGAGATGGGAACGACCAGTTCAGTTCCGCTGTCGATCGCCGCGAAGTCCGGCAAGGTCTCGAGGCGGGCGACTGCTCGCAGACCTGTTTCGGCCTTGGCGAGGTAGTCGACCTTCATCGACTTGGGGATCCAGCGGTGCGAGTTCGGAACCGTCGCTTCGCTCAGCATGCCCATTGCGACCTCCGCGAGATTGCAAGCTGCGATCGCGTGAAACGTGCCGAGATGGTTGTGGACACCCCACCATTTGGGGGAGCGGACCTCGCACAACCCTGGTTCCAGCTTGGTCACCCGAGGTAGAACGGAGGCGAAATAGGGCACGCGGATGGACATCGCCGCCGAGAAAACTGCATGTCCGAGGGCATTGTCCGGCAATTTCTGCCATCCGCGATAGGTAGGGCTGGAGGTAGTCATGGACATATCTTACTTCTGAGTAAGGTTGTTGTCGCGCAGCTCACTCGGAAAAGGCAGTTGGGGGGAGTTGAGGAATTGCGCCAGGTACGGCATACTGGTCGGGTTGCCTTGTCCGGGACGCGGTCGTTTGCGGCCGTGATCGGGTAAGGGTAAGACGTCACAGACGATCGATCGCAGATCCCGTCAAGGGTAATCGGGTCTACGACTGTGACCATGCAAGACGAGATGTAATGCAGGACGGAAGCAGTGCCTACTTTGTGTTCGACATCGAACACGTCCGGTGCACATCACGCGCCAGATGATCGAAAGATCGTCCGGCGCAGGATGAGTGAGAAGGCGACACGCCCGACCGCGTGTACCGGAGAACAATGACAAACGAACAGCGGCAGCAGATCCTGATCTCGATCCGAATCTCGGTACTCCCGAGAGCTTGGACTTGGTCCCGATCGCTTCAGTGTTCGTCGTGTCATCGTCCAGGCAAGGACTGTGCAGACGAGGTAGCTCGAGCCTGACCAGGCGGGCTACGAAACGCGGCAAGAAAAGGACACTAAGCGTGGCGGGACAAAAGATCCGCATCAGGCTCAAGGCCTACGACCACGAGGCGATCGACGCGTCAGCGCGCAAGATCGTCGAGACGGTAACCCGTACGGGTGCCCGCGTCGTTGGACCTGTGCCGTTGCCGACCGAGAAGAACGTATATTGCGTCATCCGCTCGCCGCACAAGTACAAGGACTCGCGCGAGCACTTCGAGATGCGTACTCACAAGCGGCTGATCGACATTCTCGACCCGACGCCGAAGACGGTTGACGCGCTCATGCGCATCGACCTTCCGGCCAGTGTCGACGTGAACATTCAGTGACGGCGGAGACAAAAACAATGACTGATACCAAGATCAAGGGAATCCTGGGCACCAAGCTCGGCATGACCCAGGTCTTCGACGAGAACAACCGGGTTGTCCCGGTCACCGTCGTGAAGGCTGGGCCGAACGTCGTAACCCAGATCCGTACCGAAGAGCGTGACGGCTACAGCGCCGTTCAGCTCGCGTTCGGCGCCATCGACCCGCGCAAGGTGAACAAGCCGACTTCCGGCCAGTTCACCAAGGCTGGTGTGACCCCGCGTCGCCACGTAGTGGAGCTCCGCGTTGCGGACACCTCCGACTACGAGGTCGGCCAGGAGCTCACCGCCGAGGTCTTCGAGGACGGCGCATACGTCGACGTCACCGGAACCAGCAAGGGCAAGGGCTTCGCCGGAACCATGAAGCGTCACGGCTTCAAGGGACAGGGCGCGTCGCACGGTACCCAGGCTGTTCACCGCCGCCCGGGCTCCATCGGTGGCTGTGCAACTCCCGGCCGCGTGTTCAAGGGCATGCGCATGTCCGGACGCATGGGTAGCGACCGCATCACGACGCAGAACCTCTCGGTCCACAAGGTGGATGCCGAGAACGGCCTGCTGCTGATCAAGGGTGCGATCCCCGGCCGCAAGGGCGGCCTCGTGATCGTCAAGAGTGCAGTGAAGGGTGGTGCACGGGCATGACCAGCACCGAGACCAAGTTGACCCTGGACGTCAAGGTCGCCGGCGGCAAGACCAACGGCACCGTCGATCTCCCCGCTGAGATCTTCGACGCTCCGGCCAACATCGCGCTTCTCCATCAGGTTGTCGTCGCGCAGCTCGCAGCTGCTCGTCAGGGAACCCACTCCACCAAGACCCGCGGCGACGTCCGCGGCGGTGGAAAGAAGCCGTACCGCCAGAAGGGCACCGGCCGCGCACGCCAGGGCTCGACTCGCGCACCGCAGTTCGTCGGCGGCGGAACCGTTCACGGCCCGCAGCCGCGTGACTACAGCCAGCGCACCCCCAAGAAGATGAAGGCAGCCGCTCTGCGCGGAGCCCTCTCTGACCGCGCACGCAACGAGCGCATCCACGTCATCACCGAACTGGTTGCAGGGCAGACGCCTTCGACCAAGGGCGCTATCGCGTTCCTCGGCGAGATCTCGGATCGCAAGAAGCTGCTGCTCGTCGTGGGTCGCCAGGATGTAGCCGCTTGGAAGAGCGTGCAGAACCTGGAAGGCGTGCATCCCATTGCACCCGACCAGCTCAACACCTACGACGTGCTCAATGCAGACGATGTCGTGTTCAGCGTCGAGGCACTCAACGCGTTCATCCACGGGCCCGCAGAGAGCGCTCAGAACAAGGAGGACGCCAAGTGAGCACCATCGCTGACCCCCGCGACATCCTGCTCGCTCCGGTCATCTCCGAGAAGTCCTACGGACTGATCGAGGAAGGCACCTACACCTTCCTGGTGCACCCGGACTCGAACAAGACGCAGATCAAGATTGCCGTCGAGAAGGTCTTCGGCGTCAAGGTGACCAGCGTCAACACCGCCAACCGTCAGGGCAAGCGTAAGCGGACCCGATTCGGTTACGGCAAGCGCAAGGACACCAAGCGCGCGCTCGTGACCCTGTCCGCTGACAGCAAGCCCATCGAGATCTTCGGAGGACCGGTCGCGTAAGCGCCGGGACTTGACGAGACATAGAGGACGAGAAGACTCATGGCAATCCGTAAGTACAAGCCGACAACACCGGGCCGTCGTGGCTCGAGCGTCTCGGACTTCGCCGAGATCACTCGGTCGACCCCCGAGAAGTCGCTGGTTCGCCCGCTGCACGGTCGCGGTGGACGTAACGCACACGGTCGTATCACCACCCGTCACAAGGGCGGCGGACACAAGCGTGCATACCGACTGATCGATTTCCGTCGCAACGACAAGGACGGCATCCCGGCAAAGGTCGCTCACATCGAGTACGACCCCAACCGCACAGCAAACATCGCACTCCTGCATTACGCAGACGGTGAGAAGCGCTACATCATTGCCCCCAAGGGCCTGGTGCAGGGTTCACCGATCGAGTCCGGTGCAGGCGCCGACATCAAGCCGGGCAACAACCTGCCGCTGCGCAACATCCCGACTGGTACCACCATCCACGGTGTGGAACTGCGTCCCGGCGGCGGAGCCAAGATGGCTCGTTCCGCAGGCGCCAGCATCCAGCTCCTCGGTAAGGAAGGCAGCTACGCCACGCTGCGTATGCCTTCCGGTGAAATCCGTCGCGTCGACGTGCGCTGCCGCGCATCCGTCGGCGAGGTCGGCAACGCCGAGCAGTCGAACATCAACTGGGGCAAGGCCGGCCGTATGCGTTGGAAGGGCAAGCGCCCGACCGTTCGTGGTGTCGTGATGAACCCGGTCGACCACCCGCACGGTGGCGGCGAGGGCAAGACCTCAGGTGGACGCCACCCGGTCAGCCCGTGGGGTAAGCCGGAAGGCCGTACCCGCAAGAACAAGGCAAGCGACAAGATGATCGTCCGTCGCCGCCGCACCGGCAAGAACAAGCGCTAGGAGGGAGTGAAGGATGCCACGCAGCCTTAAGAAGGGCCCGTTCGTCGATGACCACCTCCTCGCGAAGGTGGATGTACAGAACGAAAAGGGAACCAAGCAGGTCATCAAGACCTGGTCCCGTCGTTCGACAATCATCCCGGACTTCATCGGCCACACGTTTGCAGTTCACGACGGCCGCAAGCACGTCCCCGTGTTCGTTTCCGACTCCATGGTCGGACACAAGCTCGGAGAGTTTGCACCGACCCGCACGTTCAAGGGTCACATCAAGGATGATCGGAAGGCGAAGAGGCGATGAGCAACACCGAAACCGCCAACCCGACTGCCAAGGCCGTAGCGAAGCACGTTCGCGTTACGCCGATGAAGGCACGTCGAGTTGTGGACCTGGTCCGCGGGCGCTCGGTTGAAGACGCCCTGAACATCCTGAAGTTCGCGCCGCAGGCAGCGAGCGAGCCGGTCGCCAAGGTGATCGCCTCCGCAGCAGCCAACGCCGAGAACAACCTCGACCTCGACCCCAGCACGCTTGTCGTTGCTACGGCGTTCGTGGACGAGGGCGCGACCCTCAAGCGGTTCCAGCCGCGTGCACAGGGACGTGCGTTCCGTATTCGCAAGCGCACCAGTCACATCACCGTGATCGTGGAGAGCCTGCCGAAGACCGGAACATCGACCCGTAATCGCCGGAAGGGAAGTGCTCAGTAGTGGGCCAGAAAATCAACCCGCACGGCTTCCGTCTCGGCATCACCACCGACTGGAAGTCTCGCTGGTACGCAGACAAGCAGTACGCGGAGTACGTCAAGGAAGACGTCGCGATCCGTAAGCTCCTCGCCACCGGCATGGAGCGCGCAGGAATCGCGAAGGTCGAAATCGAGCGCACCCGTGACCGTGTTCGCGTGGACATCCACACTGCACGTCCGGGCATCGTCATCGGCCGCCGCGGCGCCGAAGCCGATCGCATCCGCTCCGAGCTCGAGAAGCTGACCGGCAAGCAGGTTCAGCTGAACATCCTCGAGGTCAAGAACGCAGAAGCTGAAGCACAGCTCGTCGCACAGGGTGTGGCCGAGCAGCTCTCGAACCGCGTTGCCTTCCGTCGTGCAATGCGCAAGGCCATCCAGTCGGCCATGCGTCAGCCCAACGTCAAGGGAATCCGCGTTCAGTGCTCCGGTCGTCTCGGCGGCGCCGAGATGTCCCGGTCGGAGTTCTACCGCGAAGGCCGTGTGCCGCTGCACACGCTTCGTGCGGACATCGACTACGGCCTCTACGAGGCCAAGACCACCTTCGGTCGCATCGGCGTCAAGGTCTGGATCTACAAGGGCGACATCGTCGGTGGCAAGCGCGAGCTCGCCGCCAACACGGCCGCACCGGCCGGGGATCGCCCGCGTCGTGAGCGTCCGAGCCGTCCGCGTCGTTCCGGTGCCACCGGTACCACTGCGACCAGCACCGAGGCCGGCCGCGCAGCGACCGCAACCGCCGATGCTCCCGCAACTGAACAGAATCAGGAGGGCTGACGCATGTTGATCCCACGGCGGGTCAAGCACCGCAAGCAGCACCACCCGAGCCGTTCGGGTGCCGCCAAGGGCGGTACCCAGGTGACCTTCGGTGACTACGGCATCCAGGCTCTCGAGCCTGCCTACATCACCAACCGGCAGATCGAGTCCGCTCGTATCGCCATGACTCGGCACATCAAGCGTGGCGGCAAGATCTGGATCAACATCTTCCCGGATCGCCCCCTCACGAAGAAGCCGGCCGAAACCCGAATGGGTTCCGGTAAGGGTTCGCCCGAGTGGTGGATTGCCAACGTCAAGCCCGGACGCGTTCTGTTCGAGATGACATACCCCAACGAGGAGATTGCTCGTGAGGCCCTGCGCCGCGCGATGCACAAGCTCCCGTGCAAGTGCCGGATCGTGACCAGAGAGGAGCAGTTCTGATGGCTACTGGAACCCCAGCAGCAGAGCTCCGCGAGCTCAGTGAAGACGAGCTGGTCACCCGGCTCCGTGAGTCGAAGGAAGAGCTTTTCAACCTTCGTTTCCAGATGGCTACCGGCCAGATGGACAACAACCGACGACTGCGCACCGTTCGTCACGAGATCGCGCGCATCTACACCGTCCTGCGTGAGCGTGAGCTCGGACTCGCTGTGGGTCCGGATGCAGGTGACGCGGCATGAGTGAGGAAAAAGCAGTGAGCACAGAAGAGCGCGCGAGCCGTAAGGTCCGTGTCGGATACGTCGTGTCCGACAAGATGGAAAAGACGATCGTGGTCGAGCTCGAAGACCGCGTCAAGCACAAGCTCTACGGCAAGATCATCCGCCGTACGACCAAGGTGAAGGCGCACGACGAGAACGGCGTTGCCGGCGTCGGCGACCGCGTTCAGCTGATGGAAACCCGTCCGCTGTCCGCGACGAAGCACTGGCGTCTGGTCGAGGTCCTCGAAAAGGCCAAGTAAGCCTGATCGATATCTCGAAACCCGACACAACAGAACGGCCCGCCTCTTTCGAGGCGGGCCGTTTTGTTGTGTGTGTGGCTATCGGGTGACGGTGAGTTCACCACGAGCGAGAGCGAGAACCTCTTCTTCTGTGGGTGGGCTCTTGGGGTGGTACGTCAGACACAGCGGTGTCTGAGTCTTCTGAAACCCCGAGCCTTCGATTGCCGCGTAGAACTGACCCGTTGGCAGGCGTCCGATGTCGTCGACTTGACCGCCTTTGACTCGTGCCATCTCCTTCGCGGACTCGATCTGGGCTGGACTGTTGAGCAAACCGTAGAACTGAGTCGCCGCGTTTCCGGGAATCCGGTTGTGCAGGCCCTTGGGTGCCTGCGTGGCGAACACCAAGCCCAACCCGTACTTTCGTGCTTGTGATGCCAGCGCGAGAGTGCTTTCGGTCGACGCGACTGTTTTGCCCGACGGCGCGAAGTTCTGGGCTTCGTCCATCACGAACAGTCCGCCGAGAGGACGATCGCCAGCAGGGTTCTTCTTGATCCAGGCAAACAACGCCATCTGCAGTTGGTTCACAAATCCGTGCCGCTGCTCGTCGGACGACAACCCGGAGAGGTTGACCACTGACACGCGAGCGCGCTTGCCCAAGGTCGGTGTCAAGAGCAGTCCGGGATCCATGGGGGAACCGGAGCCGCCGAACAACGGGTCGTTGGCCGTCGAAGCCTTCAGGTTTTCGGCCAGGTCTGCTGCGAGCGCTGCCGCATTGCGAAGATCACTGGTGCCGTCCGGCAGGTTTTCGAGCAGATCGATCAAGTCTGCGAGCGAGCCCTGTGAACGTCGCGCGAAGTCACCGACGGTCTGGGTGAGAACGGCGCGCAGGTGTTGCGGCCGAGTGCCTGAGCCGACCGCGCCTGCCCGTGGCGCCAATGCCGCGACGGCGGAATCGACTGCCGCATCGAGTTCGTCCGGGTCGTCGAGAATGCTCGCGAAGTCCGGTAGGGCCTGCAAACTCAACGGCCGTCCCCCGGCTCGTCTGGGCGTCCAGACAAGTACCTCAGTGTGCTCCAAGTACTCGGCTGCTTTGGCCTCGTCACCGGCCTGCCACTGTCTCGAGCCCGCAGGCCAGGCTGTCCCGAGCCGAGTCAGGTCGTTGTTGGGATCAATGATGATCGACGAGACTCCTTGCAGGGCGCACTCTTCGACGAGTCGGCGGATGAGGACGGTCTTGCCTGAACCCGAACCCGCGAAGATCGCAGTGTGCTTGCGCAGTGCCTCGAGTTGAACCGAGATCTGGCGGTTCGAGCCGACGGTAGTGCCGATCGGAACAGAGTGCGGTGCCAGAGCCGGTTCGGGCTCCACCAGGTCCGTGGGCGTAGGTACACCGGTCGGAGTACGGACGGGCACCGGTGACGCTTCGTCGGTTTCTCGATCGATGCCGCCGAGTGTTTCGTCGAAAAGTTCGACGCCGTGCGCTGGTTTGCGCGCCAGCAGCCACGACTCCAGACCGGGCGCGTTCTCTCGCAACAGACCTCGGATGGCGTGCAGAATCGCCTCGTCGTTCGATGACAGACGGACCGTCCGGCCGCCGGCTTTCTCGAAGGCTTGCACGGTGGCAGCCGTCTTTGCGCCAGTGGGCCAGGGGTGGTTGCGGATCAGGAACAGGCGACGGTTCGCGACGTCAGGATCCAATCCCGCTGCTGCGCTGGCTTTTTGGATCCGATTGAGGACCGCGACGGCGTTGGTTGCCGCGATGGACCGGTACGACCAGTGCTCTTCGGCCTCGGAGGCAGGCAAATGTTTCATTCGCGCATGAAGGGCCGGCTTCGCGCCGGGTTGCGCGTCGAGAGTCAGGACGTCGTCACCGAGCTGGCACTCGTGAATCCACGCAGTGAGCCCGTCTGCGAGAAGTGCCGGCAACTCCGAATCCTCGAGATCCGATTGGAGTACCGAACCGGTGGATTTCGCGATCAGTTCCGCGAAACGGCGGTCGAAGGTGGCGAAACCGTCCTCGGAAATCTGATCGCCGATTACCTGCACGGACCCACGGCTCGACGCTTCTGCGGCGGGAGTCTCGTCGAACGCGTGCAACTCGGAGACTTGGTCGGCGCTCAGACACGAGCGAATGTGTTTGTCCGCCATGACGAGCAGCTGGCGAGGTGTGTAGTTCGGTGCTTGAATGAATGCGGACTCCGTGATCGGCCAAGTCGGGTAGTCGGGTACAAAGCCCAGGTCCTGGTAACCGGCCGCGAATCGTCTGGCCAGCAGTGACCGGCCGATGTCCGACGACGGAATGCGCTCCAACGTCGCACTCCGCCGAAAGCGGTCCTGGACGGATGCTGTCGCTCGGGTAGAGATCAACTCCCATGCTGCAGAGAGGCAGGAGACCACCGACGCCGTACGACACATGGTTTCACGCAGTGCCATGAGCCCGTGCGCGATCTTCTCGACGAGCAGGTCCTCGTCGCCGTAGTCTTCATGATCGCTACCTTGACGAGATTGCGCTACCAATGTGTCGATCTGGTCTACCGCGAGCACCGTCGGCCCGGTGATCGCCAGCAGCCGCGAGATGTTCTCGGCGATTCCCTGGTGGCCGAGGTTCGCGACACGGATACCCCACCTGGAGAACTCCGCGGTGTCCACGCTGTCGATGGACTGCAGGTAGGCGTCGCCGGTGTCTTGAATCGCAGGTTCCGCCGACGACAGCAGCACCAGCGCCCGCAGGGTGTGCTGTGAAGATCGGCGGTGTCGCGGGTGCGCGCGGTAGAGCGCGGCTACGAAGGCTTCCAACGACTCTGACGTCAGCGTCTCGGCGCCGAGTATCGAGTGCCGGACCGTGTCGTCGACTTTCGCCTCGTCCGCGAGCCTACTGAGAAGCCAGACGAGTTGGGTCGGGTGCGCGACGGCCGGCCGGCCGAGATCTTCGAGCATCCCCACCAGAACCGAACGCCAGAAATCCTCGGCGTCGAGTAGGCGAATGAGGAAGAAGTAGCCACCTTTGCGCTGCACTTGCTCACGAACCTGGCCGAGTAGGTGCGTCTTTCCCGAACCGGCAGGACCGTGGACGACAACTCCGAGCGGGCTCGCGTCGCCGCCGCTGGCGCCGTCTCGGAAAGCGGCCATGACGTCTGCCATCGCATGTTCGTGCAACCCCTGGACGTGCAGATCGGTCTGCGGTGACCAGACGTCCTCCGGTGTTGGAGCCCAGCTGAGCCGGATCGATTCGAGCGCCGCCCGTTCCTCGGGTGTCATCTCGCCTCGATGGAGAACAGGTGGTTGTTCTGGTTGCCCAAGAACACTGCAGCGTCGTGATCTTCGACAGTGATCGTCTTCTGGTTCTCCTCGGGGATCAGATTGACTCCTGGTCGACGCTGGAATCCGATGACTGCAAGATCGAATTCCTCGCGGGATAAAGTCGGGAGCGTCGGCCGCAGCCTGGCCAGCCGTACCCAGGCGCCGGGGGAGGAGGCAAGGTCTTCGTATGCGCGGGCGATCAAAGCCTCCACGTCCATGCTGTTGTCCGCTGGTGCCGAAGGTGTTTCGGCTGACGATTCCGGCAGGAAGACTTCGGACACGCGCAAGTCGTTTCGATCGAGATGGCGTCGCAAACCTGCAAGCACCGTGAAGAGTGCCTTGGCCGGGCTGAACGAGCCTGCGGGCGCTTCGCTGCCGATCAACTCGGCCGCTCTGGCCCAACCTCGATCGGTGAGTGTGTGGGTGTACGGACGTACTCCGGTGTTGCTCTCGACGAGTCCCAACGAGTTGAGTTTGTCGCGGCCTGCTGCCCGAAGTTCTGGACCGAGGGTTTTGAGCTCGGGATTCGAGACCTCGCGGGATTCGGCCATCAGGACCAAGAGGACCAACGCCTCGTTAGGGGTCAGGTCGGAGTCGGTCACATCGATGTCCTTTCAGGTTGTGTGGGCACTGGCTGTGTGAGCTCTGGCCGTTCGGTCGATACTCGCGCGGAAGGCGGACGAGAATGGATCCGGCGCTCGACCGTTCCGTTCTCGCGGCGGCTGGAGAGAAGCGTTTCGACGGTGCGCAGAACAGCGTCGAGGTCGTCCGAGACCTGCTGATTGGTGAATCGTAGAACGGTAAACCCGTCCAGGTGAAGAGTGTTGTCCCGCAAACGATCTGCGGCGTACTTGTATGCAGACCTGTGGTCGTCGCCGTCGATCTCGACTATGCACTTTTCGTCAGCCCACAACAGGTCGACCCGGATGGGTGGGCGAAGCGGATTCGGCTGGTAGGTCGGATTCCATTGTCTGCCGACCGCCCACTGTGCCGTGGCCATGGCAGTTTCGAGTGTCAACTCGGCCTTACTGCCGGGATGTGGGCGACCGGCTACCGGGGGAAACGAGAGACGGGGCGCAATGCTCTCGCCGACCGCGTATGGCGTAGCGAGGGAGTCGAAGTCGACTGGAAGGTCGGGTGACTCCCACGGAACCGTCACGACCGGAAATCGATCGACGTCCGGAATCGGTGTACCGGTCAGCCACACCACTACGTCACCGTGCAAGTTCAGCCACTCGCACGCCCAAGAGAGCGCACGTTGCCGTTCGACGGAAAGGTCGTCCGGGGCGGCAAGCAACAGTGCGAGGCGACTCCGCCCGTACGAACTGGAGATGACTCGCGCGAGACCGACTGCGCGAGTCTCGCGCGAGAAAGTGCCGCAGGCGGGGCGTCTGCCCGCCACGGACGACGTCGCCAGCCATTCGACGAATGGACCGAAGTGATCGGATGTCGCCGCCAGTCGCCGCGCGAGTGCACCTGCTGCGAGAGTGTCGAGCTTGCTCGCGAAATCAACGGCATGCCCACCCGGGAGCCAGGCAGGGAACAGACTGAGCGCAGCCGATTCGAGTTGCCCAAGTATTTCGTCGACGATCCTTGCGGCTGTTGTCACGTCGGCGACCCGGTAGCTGACAATTGCGAGATCGCAGTCGGGCAGCGGGTCCGACCCGATCTGCAGAACGTCGAGGGGAGCGCCGCGGACAGCGGTGACCCCTGCCGACGGCAGCACAGACCAACGCATACTCGCCCCCTGACATAGTCGGCCCATCATTCCAAACCCGTCTGACACAGTCCGTGGCGGTCCGGGCATGCTTGCCGCCCGATCATGCTCATGCGGCATTGGGAGAAGTGCTTCCGACAGCAGATCGCTGGGCCGTCGTCTGGTTCAATTCTTCGCAGACGTCAGAGCCCGCTCGGAGAAGGTCCAAATCCGCATCGGCGCGGCCGCTTCGATCCGGTGGTGGAGCGACAACGCTCGAGGTGACGAGTGGTACTTGCCGCCTATCTGAGCGCTTTACGGCCACACGGCTTCCCGTAGCGCGGCCGCCTCGGTTTCGATGCATTCCTATTGCTGTGCCGCCCTATTGCTGTGCCGCCTTCTCGAGGGCGCAAGCGCTGTCAGGCTGCCAAAGACGATCAACTTACCTGCTACAGCTTGCGAGATCACGGTGGATTGCCCCATCAGAGCCTTTCTCGGTGCCCTCCGGCAACCATCCGAACGGTTCGATCTTTTCACATTCGAGGACAGCGATGTGCGGTCGTAGGCGTGATGTCGAGGGCGCCGGGCCGGATTTGGTAATCGGTGGACCCTTCCCTAGAATAGAACAGTTGCCTGTGGCAGAGGTGTGTCTTCACGTGCGCAGCTCGAACGGTGCTTGCAGTGATCGTCTCCCGGCGTCAGTCGGTGGGACTGCAGCTCAGACACGACGCAGGTGGCAACAATGACCGCGCGCACCGGGTCGGTAATCCGTTGCGCACGAAATTCCAGGTCTAGGGAGATCAAGTGATTCAGCAGGAGTCGCGAGTTCGCGTCGCTGATAACACGGGTGCCAAGGAAATCCTTTGCATCCGCGTTCTCGGCGGTTCGTCACGTCGCTACGCCGGGATCGGTGACGTCATCGTCGCCACCGTCAAGGACGCAATCCCCGGTGGAAACATCAAGAAGGGTGAGGTCGTCAAGGCCGTCATCGTTCGTACGACCAAGGAGCGCCGTCGTCCGGACGGTTCCTACATCAAGTTCGACGAGAACGCTGCAGTGCTCATCAAGGCTGACAGTGATCCCCGTGGAACCCGCATCTTCGGACCCGTCGGCCGTGAGCTGCGCGAGAAGAAGTTCATGAAGATCGTTTCGCTTGCCCCGGAGGTGCTGTGATGAAGGTGCACAAGGGTGACACCGTTCTGGTCATCGCCGGCAAGGACAAGGGCGCGAAGGGCAAGGTCATTCAGGCCTACCCCGCGACCGACAAGGTCCTCGTCGAAGGCGTGAACCGAATCAAGAAGCACACCGCGGTTTCCGCGAACGAGCGCGGAGCATCCTCCGGCGGCATCGTCACGCAGGAAGCCCCGATCCACGTTTCCAACGTTGCAGTCGTCGACTCGGACGGAAACCCCACTCGCGTGGGCTACCGCACCGACGAAGAGTCCGGCAAGCGCGTTCGGATTTCCCGGAAGAACGGGAAGGACATCTGACATGACCTCCACCGAAAACAAGGTCCAGCCGCGCCTCAAGGCACGCTACCGCGCTGAGATCAAGGACGCGCTCAACAGCGAGTTCGACTACTCGAACGTCATGCAGATCCCCGGCGTCGTCAAGGTTGTCGTCAACATGGGCGTCGGCGACGCTGCCCGTGACGCCAAGCTGATCAACGGCGCTGTCCATGACCTGTCGCTGATCACGGGCCAGAAGCCCGAGATCCGCAAGGCACGTAAGTCCATCGCGCAGTTCAAGCTCCGCGAAGGTATGCCCATCGGCGCACGCGTCACCCTCCGTGGCGACCGCATGTGGGAGTTCCTGGACCGCCTCGTGTCTGTCGCTCTGCCCCGTATCCGCGACTTCCGCGGTCTCTCGGGCAACCAGTTCGACGGCAACGGCAACTACACGTTCGGCCTCAACGAGCAGTCGATGTTCCACGAGATCGACGTGGACAAGATCGATCGCCCCCGCGGTATGGACATCACCGTCGTGACCACCGCAACCAACAACGAAGAAGGCCGTGCACTGCTCAAGCACCTCGGCTTCCCGTTCAAGGAGAACTGAGCGCATGGCTAAGAAGGCATTGGTCAACAAGGCCAACAAGAAGCCCAAGTTCGCGGTTCGCGCCTACACCCGCTGCCAGCGGTGCGGTCGCCCGCACTCGGTGTTCCGCAAGTTCGGCTTGTGCCGTATCTGCGTTCGCGAGATGGCTCACGCCGGCGAGCTTCCCGGAGTTCGCAAGAGCTCTTGGTGATCTGAGGCCCTCGGGCTTCGTCACACCACGCATCTGAATGGGCGTGGGTTCCTTTGGAACCCACGCCCATTCGGCGTTTGAACCGAGATGTGCGCTGAATGTGCATCGTGCTGATCCTGAAAAGAACTGTCCCGCTGCAACTCTGGGTCAAAATGATCCGTCGGCCGTAGATGCCGATCTTCGGACGCGAACGAGCAGTTCAGATTTCGGGACGCCTCGAAACCTTGCCCGGCAGTGCGTTCCTGGCGATGGTGAGTCGGGCCTCGTGACATCTCGGTGGACACCTGCGCCAAAGTTCCCTACACTAGAGCGGTTGCCGTGGCTGACGCATGCGTTCAGCTCGGTGCGGTAACTTACGCCGTCTGACACAAGTCGGACGGCCCAGCCGAATTGCTGGAGGCCCACGATCGGATTCGTCCGGTGTTGCATGGGAACCACAGCGAGAAAGGTGTCGAGGTCGACCTATGACCATGACTGACCCCATCGCAGACTTCTTGACGCGTCTGCGCAACGCCAACACGGCGTACCACGATGAGGTGAAGCTTCCCCACTCGAAGATCAAGGCGAACATCGCCGAGATCCTCAAGCGTGAGGGCTACATCTCCGATTTCCGTACCGAAGACGCTGAGGTCGGCAAGACCCTCATCGTCGACCTGAAGTACGGACCCAGCCGCGAGCGTAGCCTCGCCGGCGTGCGTCGCGTTTCCAAGCCCGGTCTCCGGGTTTACGCGAAGTCCACCAACCTGCCCAAGGTCCTCGGAGGCCTCGGCGTGGCCATCATCTCCACGTCGTCCGGTCTGCTCACCGATCGCCAGGCGGCCAATCAAGGAGTAGGCGGGGAAGTCCTCGCCTACGTCTGGTAAGGGAGGCCACCACAATGTCGCGTATTGGAAAGATTCCGGTCACCGTCCCCGCGGGCGTTGACGTCACGATCAGCGGCCAGGATGTCACCGTCAAGGGTCCCAAGGGCACCCTCGCGTTGACCATCTCCGAGCCCATCGCAATCGAAAAGGCAGAGGACGGCTCGCTGAGCGTCACCCGCCCCGACGACGAGCGTCGTAGCCGCGCGCTGCACGGTCTGTCGCGGACCCTCGTTGCGAACATCATCACCGGTGTTACCGAGGGTTACACGAAGAAGATGGAGATCCACGGTGTTGGTTACCGTGTGGCACTGAAGGGCAAGGACCTCGAGTTCGCGCTCGGCTTCAGCCACCCGGTGCCGATCGAGGCTCCCGAAGGCATCACCTTCGTCGTCGAGTCGCCCACCCGGTTCTCGGTGTCCGGCATCGACAAGCAGAAGGTCGGGCAGATCTCGGCCAACATCCGTCGTCTCCGTCGTCCGGACCCGTACAAGGGTAAGGGCGTGCGGTACGAGGGTGAGCAGATCCGCCGCAAGGTCGGAAAGACGGGTAAGTGATATGAGCCAGACTGCAAACCAGAAAGCCAAGCGGATTCCGCTGGGCAAGGATGCGTCCACCAAGCGTCGTCTCTCGAAGACGCGTCGTCACTTCCGTCTCCGCAAGAAGGTCTCCGGCACGCCCGAGCGTCCCCGCTTGGTCGTCAACCGGTCCTCGCGCCACATCCACGTCCAGCTCGTGGACGACCTGGCAGGCCACACCCTGGCCTCCGCGTCGACCATCGAAGCCGACGTGCGCGTGGCAGAAGGCGACAAGAAGGCTGCGAGCGCAAAGGTCGGTCAGCTGATCGCCGAGCGCGCCAAGGCTGCCGGCGTGGAAGCAGTTGTCTTCGACCACGGCGGACACGGCTACCACGGTCGCATCGCGGCCCTGGCAGACGCGGCTCGCGAAGGCGGGTTGAAGTTCTGATGACCAACATTTTCAACGGAAGGACAGCCTGATGCCGGGACGTCAAAGGCGTGACGGCGGAAGCGGACCCGCCGGACAGAATGGCCCCAACAGCGGTGACAACAGCAACGCTCGTGGAGACAACCGTGGTGGCGGCCGTGACCGTCGCGACGGTGGCCGTGGCGGAAACGCTGCGGAGAAGTCACAGTTCATCGAGCGCGTTGTCACGATCAACCGCGTTTCCAAGGTCGTCAAGGGTGGTCGTCGCTTCAGCTTCACCGCTCTCGTGATCGTCGGAGACGGCAACGGACTGGTCGGCGTCGGCTACGGAAAGGCCAAGGAAGTTCCCGCGGCCATCCAGAAGGGTGTCGAGGAGGCTCGCAAGAGCTTCTTCCGCGTCCCGATGATCGCCAACACCATCACTCACCCCGTTCAGGGTGAGGCTGCTGCCGGCATCGTCATGCTTCGCCCGGCAAGCCCCGGTACCGGTGTTATCGCCGGTGGCGCTGTGCGCGCCGTGCTGGAGTGCGCTGGAATCGCGGACATCCTGTCGAAGTCGCTCGGTAGCGACAACGCCATCAACGTCGTGCATGCGACCGTTGCTGCGCTCAAGGGTCTGCAGCGTCCCGAGGAAGTTGCGGCTCGCCGCGGCCTCACCCTCGAAGAGGTTGCACCCGCCGGCATGCTTCGCGCTCGCGCACAGGCTGCTGGGAGTGTGAAGTAATGGCAGATCTCAAGGTCACTCAGATCAAGAGCATCATCGGGACCAAGCAGAACCAGAAGGATTCTCTGCGCACGCTCGGTCTCAAGGGCATCCGTCAGACCGTTGTTCGTGAGGACAACGCACAGAACCGCGGTCTGATCAACGTGGTGCGCCACCTCGTAACAGTTGAGGAGGTCTAACCATGACCATCAAACTGCACCACCTGCGCCCCGCTCCCGGATCCAAGTCCAACAAGATTCGTGTTGGACGCGGTGAGGGCGGCAAGCGTGGTAAGACCGCAGGTCGCGGTACCAAGGGCACCAAGGCACGTAACACCGTGCGCGTGGGCTTCGAGGGTGGACAGATGCCGCTTCACATGCGTCTGCCCAAGCTCAAGGGCTTCAAGAACCCCTTCCGCACCGAGTACCAGGTCGTCAATGTCGGCGACATCGCCCGTCTGTTCCCCGAAGGTGGAGCAATCACGGTCGAGGATCTCGTTGCCAAGGGCGCAGTCCGCAAGAACCAGCTCGTCAAGGTTCTGGGCGACGGCGAACTGACTGTTGCCGTTCAGGTGACCGTCGACAAGTTCACCGGTTCCGCCAAGGAAAAGATTGCTGCTGCCGGTGGTTCCGCTACCGAGCTGTGAGTGATCACGCTTAGCTAGTCCGATGGCCGCAGCGCAGCGTTTGCTGCGTTGCGGCCATCGGCGTCTACGAGGTCGTGTCACAGATCGGTCGTGGATGCTCGGCCGGGTCAGTATTCTGGTCACCGAGTGGCAAATGTATCTTCGGCTTACCCGGTTTTCGTGGTCTGCCCGCTTAGTTCCCAAATGCTCACTGTTAGAGTTCAAAAGTTCGACAGGTCAAAACGATCTGTCTCCCTACCGTCGTGCCAGGAGGATCTTTGCTTTCCGCCTTCGTCTCGGCCCTCAGGACCCCAGACCTGAGGCGGAAGATCCTCTTCACCCTCGGCTTGGTGGCTCTGTATCGGGTCGGCGCTCTCATTCCGTCCCCAGGTGTCGACTACGGCCGCGTGCGTCAGTGCATCGATATCGCCAACTCGGGTGACTCAGCAGGTATCTACTCGCTGATCAACCTGTTCTCCGGCGGCGCTCTGCTTCAGATGTCGATCTTTGCGATCGGAATCATGCCGTACATCACGGCAAGCATCATCGTGCAGCTGCTGACCGTGGTGATCCCGAAGTTCGAGGAACTTCGAAAAGAAGGCCAGTCCGGTCAGGCCAAGATGACGCAGTACACGCGTTACCTGTCCATCGCTCTGGCCATCCTGCAGTCGACTGGCATCGTCGCCCTCGCGGCACGTGGCCAGTTGCTCCAGGGCTGTGACGACATCATCGCCGACAAGTCGATCTTCGGTCTTGTCATCATCGTGCTGGTCATGACTGCCGGTGCTGCCATGGTCATGTGGTTCGGTGAGGTCATCACCGAACGCGGCGTCGGCAACGGTATGTCGCTCCTCATCTTCGCCGGTATCGCATCGCGTATCCCGAGCGAGGGCAAGTCGATTCTCGACAGCCGCGGTCCACTGGTCTTCGCCTTCGTCTGCCTCGCAGCGCTGTTGATCATCGCCGGTGTCGTCTTCGTCGAGCAGGGTCAGCGCCGCATTCCGGTGCAGTACGCAAAGCGGATGGTCGGACGCAAGATGTACGGCGGATCCTCGACGTACCTGCCACTGAAGGTCAACCAGGCCGGCGTCATCCCGGTGATCTTCGCGTCTTCACTGCTGTACCTCCCGAACTTGATCGCACAGCTGACTTCGGCCAGCACAGCGGTCGACCCCAGTTGGTGGCAGCGCCTGATCAACACCTACCTGGTGAACCCGGCCAACCCGGTGTACATCGCGATCTACTTCGGCCTGATCGTCTTCTTCACGTACTTCTACGTCGCCATCACCTTCAATCCCGAAGAGCGCGCCGACGAGATGAAGAAGTTCGGTGGCTTCATCCCCGGTATCCGACCCGGTCAACCGACCGCGGATTACCTCAACTACGTGCTGAGTCGCATCACCCTTCCGGGTGCGATTTACCTCGGCACCATTGCTGTTCTGCCCAACCTGTTCCTCGATATCGGGAATGGTGGCGGCGCGCAGAACCTGCCGTTCGGTGGCACCGCGGTGCTGATCATGGTCAGCGTCGGTCTGGACACCGTGAAGCAGATCGAGAGTCAGCTAATGCAGCGTAACTATGAAGGGTTCCTCAAGTGAGACTTGTCCTCCTTGGTCCTCCCGGTGCCGGCAAGGGCACCCAGGCCGCTATCTTGTCCGAGAAGTTCGGCGTACCCCACATTTCGACGGGTGATCTCTTCCGCGCGAACATCGGTCAGGCCACCGCTCTCGGTGTAGAAGCAAAGAAGTACATCGACGCCGGTGAACTGGTACCGAGTTCGATCACCAACGACATGGTGAAGGCTCGCGTCGCAGAACCGGACGCAGCAAACGGATTCCTTCTCGACGGATTCCCGCGCTCCGTCGAACAGGCTCAGGCACTCGAGGGAATCTTGAAGGACCTCGACACCAAGCTCGACGGTGTCCTCTCCTTCGTCGTCGACGAGGACATCGTGGTCGAGCGCATGCTCGCCCGCGGTCGTGCAGACGACACCGAGGACGTCATCCGCAACCGCCTCCGGGTCTACCGCGACGAGACGTCACCGCTGTTCGACTACTACAAGGACAGCATCGTCTCCGTCGACGCGATCGGCGAGGTCGAAGAGGTCAACGCACGCGCACTGGCAGCGTTGGGTAAGTAATGGTCTTCGGGCGTAAGCGCAAGGTTGTTCCGTTCCGCTCCGCGGGCGAACTCGACGCGATGGCTGCTGCCGGCGCGATCGTGGGTTCGGCGTTGGTGGCGGTGCGCGCTGCGGCGAAGCCCGGTGTCAGCACTTTGGAACTGAACGCGGTCGCAGAATCCGTCATTCGTGACGCCGGCGCCGTGCCGTCGTTCCTCGGGTACCACGGCTTCACCGGTTCGATCTGCTCCTCGGTCAACGATCGCGTCGTTCACGGGATCCCTTCGTCTCAGGACATCCTGGCCGAAGGTGACCTCGTTTCGATCGACTGCGGTGCGATCCTCGACGGTTGGCACGGTGACTCTGCTTGGACGTTCGGTGTCGGCGAGATCAGCGTCGCCGATCAGGAACTGAGCGAGGCAACTCGGCTTTCGATGGAAGCCGGAATCGCGGCGATGATCGCAGGCAACCGTCTGACGGACGTTTCGCACGCGATCGAGGTCGGCACCAAGGCTGCCGAGAAGTTGCACGGTCGTTCCTACGGCATCGTCGACGGATACGGCGGACACGGAATCGGTCGCGAAATGCACATGGATCCGTTCCTCGCCAATGAAGGTGCCCCGGGTAAGGGTCCTGAATTGGTTGTCGGATCGTGCCTGGCGATCGAGCCGATGCTCACGCTCGGCACCACCGACACGGTGATTCTCGACGACGACTGGACTGTCGTGACCACCGACGGTTCCCGCGCAGCGCACTGGGAACACACCGTCGCTGTGACCGAAGACGGGCCGCGGATTCTTACCCTTCGGCCGGAGTAGTCGCCACAGTCGCTGACAAGTGTTGGCAGCGAGCATGTTTCACGTTCGAAAAAGTCCCAGCCTCATGTCGAGGCTGGGACTTTTTCGATGGGGGAGCGGTGTGTGTCGTCACCCTGACCGGAGGCGCATTTGGCCTGGTCGTTTACATCGCGTAACATGGCTAGGCGGTGCGCTATGCGCGTCGATAGTTCGTGTGCCTACGCCCGGATAGCTCCGGGATCGGGCTTGCGAACTGCCGACGATCTTTCCATTGCGTGCCAATGTAACGGAAGCCGATGCACGAAGCATGCCAAACCAAACGGATCGCGGAGGATATGGCTAAGAAAGACGGGGCCATCGAGGTCGAAGGACGAGTAGTCGAGCCGCTGCCCAATGCGATGTTCCGCATTGAGCTCGAGAATGGCCACAAGGTCCTCGCCCACATCAGCGGAAAGATGCGTCAGCACTACATTCGCATCCTCCCGGAAGATCGCGTTGTCGTAGAGCTCTCGCCCTACGATTTGTCGCGCGGACGCATCGTTTACCGCTACAAGTAACGAACTTCCCGGACCTGACCTGGGTCAGGGAGAAGTATGTCTGCTGCGGTTCATCGCGGCAGGCTGCGACAAAACAGGAGATCAGAAGACGTGAAGGTTCAGCCGAGCGTCAAGAAGATCTGCGAGAAGTGCAAAGTGATTCGCCGTAACGGTCGAGTCATGGTGATCTGCGAGAACCTGCGTCACAAGCAGCGTCAGGGCTAGATCTAGCTTTTCGAAGATCTGCTTGGCAACAAGCAAAGAAGACCTCCCAGTACCAGCCATTGTTGACGAGACCCCACGCGATCGTTCACCGATCGCCAAGGTCGGACAATGGTTCACCCCCGGCACGGAGGCCGGGGCCCCACTGAGTTAGTTGATGAGATCATCTGCGCCTTCGGGCGTCGGTACTCGGCAAGAGGCACAGGGGAAGGGCTGGGAGCAGACCTCCGCACACCGATAAGGAAATGCCACCATGGCACGTCTCTCTGGTGTTGATCTTCCTCGCGAAAAGCGCATGGAGATCGCACTGACATACATCTACGGCATCGGCCGTACCCGCTCCAAGGAAATCCTTGACGCCACCGGCGTCAGCCCGGATCTCCGGAGCAAGGACCTCTCGGACGAGGACCTGGCAAAGCTCCGCGAGTACATCGAGGAGTCGCTCAAGGTTGAGGGTGACCTTCGCCGCGAGGTTCAGGCCGACATCCGTCGCAAGATCGAGATCGGCTGCTACCAGGGCCTGCGCCACCGTCGTGGTCTGCCCGTGCGTGGTCAGCGCACCAAGACCAACGCCCGTACCCGTAAGGGTCCGAAGCGCACCATTGCCGGCAAGAAGAAGGCGAAGTAATGCCCCCGAAGTCACGTAGCACCGGTCCGAAGAAGACCCAGAAGACGCGTCGCAGGGATAAGAAGAACATCCCGCACGGCGCCGCTCACATCAAGAGCACCTTCAACAACACCATCGTGTCCATCACGGACCCCGCCGGAAATGTCATTTCCTGGGCGTCTTCGGGACACGTCGGCTTCAAGGGTTCGCGTAAGTCGACTCCCTTCGCCGCTCAGCTTGCTGCTGAGAGCGCTGCCCGTAAGGCGCAGGAGCACGGTGTCAAGAAGGTTGACGTCTTCGTCAAGGGACCGGGATCCGGTCGCGAGACCGCAATCCGTTCCCTCCAGGCTGCTGGCCTCGAGGTCGGCACCATTTCCGATGTAACCCCCCAGCCGCACAACGGCTGCCGTCCGCCCAAGCGGCGTCGGGTATAGCGGGAAGGATAGGTAGAAGAAAATGGCACGTTATACCGGACCCATCACCCGCAAGTCGCGTCGTCTGCGCGTCGACCTCGTTGGAGGCGACCAGGCATTCGAGCGTCGCCCGTACCCGCCCGGACAGCACGGCCGCGCGCGTATCAAGGAGAGCGAGTACCTGCTCCAGCTGCAGGAGAAGCAGAAGGCTCGCTTCACCTACGGCGTCATGGAGAAGCAGTTCCGCCTGTACTACAAGGAGGCGAACAACCGCCCCGGCAAGACCGGTGAGAACCTGCTTCGCATCCTCGAGTCGCGTCTCGACAACGTCGTGTACCGCGCAGGACTCGCTCGCACGCGCCGCCAGGCACGTCAGCTGGTCACGCACGGTCACCTTCTCGTGAACAACAAGAAGGTCGACATCCCGAGCTACCGCGTCTCGCAGTACGACATCATCGATGTCAAGGAGAAGTCGCTCACCACGCTTCCGTTCCAGGTTGCGCGTGAGACCGTCGGCGATCGCCCGGTTCCCGGGTGGCTGCAGGTTGTCGGCTCGCGTCTTCGGATCCTGGTTCACCAGCTTCCCGAGCGCGCGCAGATCGACATCGCTCTGCAGGAACAGCTCATCGTCGAGTACTACTCGAAGTAAGGTGCTCCGCACCCCGTGAGTGGTTGAGGAGTCTCCGGACTCCTCAACCACTCACGGGGCCGCAGGCCCTTTCCCATCGTGGGCGTCAAATAGTGGACGTCCGTACAGGAGGAAATACCAATGCTCATTTCTCAGCGACCCACGCTGACCGAAGAGGTCATCGCTGATAACCGCTCGAAGTTCGTCATCGAGCCCCTGGAGCCAGGTTTCGGGTACACGCTCGGCAATTCGCTGCGCCGCACGCTGCTCTCGTCGATCCCCGGCGCTGCTGTCACCAGCATCCGTATCGACGGCGTTCTCCACGAGTTCACCACCGTCCCGGGCGTGAAGGAAGATGTCACCGACATCATCCTGAACCTCAAGGGCCTCGTCGTGAACTCCGAAGAGGACGAGCCGGTCACCATGTACGTCCGCAAGCAGGGCCCCGGCGCTGTTACCGCAGGCGACATCGTGCCCCCGGCAGGCGTCACCGTGAACAACCCTGATCTGCACATCGCCACCCTGAACGACAAGGGAAAGCTGGAGATCGAGCTCGTTGTCGAGCGCGGTCGCGGCTATGTCCCCGCCGTCCAGAACAAGGCGTCCGGCGCAGAGATCGGCCGTATCCCGGTCGACTCGATCTACTCGCCGGTGCTCAAGGTCACCTACAAGGTGGAGGCCACTCGCGTCGAACAGCGCACCGACTTCGATCGGCTCGTTCTCGACGTGGAAACGAAGAACTCCATCACCGCACGGGACGCGCTCGCTTCTGCGGGCAAGACCCTGGTTGAGCTCTTCGGCCTGGCCCGTGAGCTGAACGTCGAAGCAGAAGGAATCGAGATCGGACCCTCGCCCGCCGAGGCCGATCACATCGCTTCCTTCGGACTCCCCATCGAGGATCTGGACCTCACGGTCCGCTCCTACAACTGCCTCAAGCGCGAAGGTGTTCACACCGTCGGTGAGCTTGTCGGCCGTACCGAGTCCGATCTGCTCGACATCCGCAACTTCGGACAGAAGTCCATCGACGAGGTCAAGGTCAAGCTGCATTCGCTCGGCCTGTCCCTCAAGGACAGCCCCGCATCCTTCGATCCCACCACCGTTGCCGGCTACGACGCCGCCACCGGAACGTGGAGTGACACTGATGCCGGTTCCTTCGGCGATGCCGAGGGTACCGAGGACTACGCCGAGACCGAACAGCTGTAGCAGCTCAGGTCCTTTACTAGGAGATCATCATGCCCAAGCCCAAGAAGGGTGCCCGCTTCGGCGGGTCGGCTTCCCACCAGAAGGCGATTTTCGCCAATCTGGCTACCGCGCTCTTCGAGCACGGTCGCATCACCACCACCGAGTCCAAGGCCAAGGCACTGCGCCCCTACGCCGAGAAGCTCGTCACGCACGCAAAGGCCGGCACGCTGGCTCACCGTCGTGAGGTGCTGAAGGTCATCCGTAACAAGGATGTCGTTCACACCCTGTTCGCCGAGATCGGCCCGTTCTACGCGGACCGTAACGGTGGATACACCCGCATCATCAAGACGATCCCCCGCAAGGGTGATAACGCTCCGATGGCAATCATCGAGCTCGTCAAGGAAAAGACCGTCACCTCCGAGGCTGATCGCGCTCGTCGCGTCAAGTCCTCGCAGGAAGCTCCCGCCGCAGAGAACGTCGTCGAGGCCGTAGAGGCCGACGCGACCGAAGCTGAGGTCGAGAACGCTGACGCAGTCGTCGAGGCCATCGAGGACGAGACCGCAACTGCGGCCGACGCTCCCGAGGCCGAAGAGGCCAAGAAGGACTAGTCTCCCTTGGTTTCGGCACACGCTGAATCGAACGAGCCCGCCGCCCCCACCGGGGACGGCGGGCTCGTTCGATTGCGGCTCGACATCTCCTATGACGGCACCGATTTCTCGGGTTGGGCCCGTCAGACCGACCTGCGCACCGTGTGCGGCGAGATCGAAGACAAGTTGGGAACGGTGCTACGGCAACCGGTTCAGCTCACTGTTGCCGGTCGAACGGACGCTGGTGTCCACGCAACCGGGCAGGTAGCGCACGTCGACGTCCCGGGCGAGTTGCTCCCGGACGACCCTTCGCGACTTGTGCGCAGGCTCGCACGATTCTTGCCCAAGGACGTTCGGGTCAAACAGATCTCGGTGGTTCCCGGTGAGTTCGACGCGCGCTTCTCGGCGATGCGACGCTATTACGAGTACCGGGTGACCAACGCGGCATTCGGCGTGGAGCCCCTGCGCGCACGCGATACCGTGTCGTACCCCAAACCACTCGATCTCGGCGCGATGCAGGAAGCGTCGAATCGGCTTCTCGGCCTTCACAACTTCGCGGCATTCTGCAAGCGTCGAGAAGGTGCCACGACGGTGCGGGAGCTGCAACGTTTCGACTGGGCACAAGAGGGCGCGGTATTCACGGCTTACGTGAATGCTGACGCATTCTGCTGGTCGATGGTTCGCAGCCTTGTAGGCGCAGTCCTCTCCGTCGGTGAGGGAAGGCGCACCGCCGACTGGGTGGCGGGTTTGCTCGACGAAACTTCGCGGTCCAGTTCCATCCTCGTTGCGCCGGCGCACGGACTTTCGTTGGTTCGCGTGGACTACCCCGACTACTCGGAACTGGCTGCCCGGAACGCGATTACCCGTGAGACCCGCGAGATTCCGTCTTCGGGTGGATGCTGCGGCGACTGATCGGCTGCATACAAAATGCCCTCCCACTCTGGTGTGGGAGGGCATTCGTATCGGGCGGCTATCCCGCCAGTTGGCGCGCGATGACCAGCCGCTGAATCTGGTTGGTGCCCTCGAAGATCTGCGTGATCTTGGCCTCGCGCATGTAGCGCTCGACGGGGAAGTCCTGGGTGTATCCGTACCCCCCGAATACCTGAACGGCGTCGGTGGTGACCTTCATTGCCGCGTCGGTGGCAACAAGCTTTGCGACGCTGGCATTGCGCGAATACGGCACTCCGGCGTCGCGGCGGCGGGCAGCATCGAGGTAGGTGGCACGGGCGGAGTCAACTGCGGCAGCCATGTCTGCGAGCACGAATCCGAGTCCTTGGTGATCGATGATCCGCTTGCCGAATGCCTTGCGCTCCTTCGCGTAAGCGACCGCGTCGTCGAGCGCGCCCTGGGCGATTCCGACGGCAACAGCAGCGATTCCGAGTCGACCGGAGTCGAGCGCGCTGAAGGCGATCGGGAGCCCCTGTCCGCGCTGACCGATCAATCGCTCGTCAGGAATGAAGGCGTCGTCGTAGTTCGCGGAGGCAGTGGGGACCGCGCGTAGCCCCATCTTCTCTTCTGGTTTACCGAAGCTGAGGCCCTCGGTGTCCTTGTCCACCAGGAGGCAGGAGACCCCGCGTGAGCCGTCGTCACTGGTGCGGGCGAAGAGATTGTAAAAGTCCGCCTTGCCGCCGTTGGTGATCCAGGCTTTCGAGCCGTTGACGCGGTAACCGCCTTCGGTGGGCGTCGCCTTGCACGACAACGCGGCGGCGTCGGATCCGGCCTGCGCTTCGGAGAGGCTGTATGCGCCGATGGTGTTGCCACCCAGCATGTCCGGAAGCCAACGGTTCTTCTGTTCGTCGGTGCCGAAGGTGAACAGCGGGAAGCATGACAGGCTGTGCACGCTCACCGCCACTGCCACCGCTGCCCAGCGTGAGGCGATCTCTTCGAGCACTTGGAGGTACACCTCGTACGGCTGATCGCCGCCGCCGAATTCCTCGGGGTACGGCAGGCTCAGCAGGCCCGCCTGACCGAGTGCGGGGAACACTCCGTCGGGATACTTCTCGGCCTTCTCATATTCGTTGACCTTGGGCGCGAGTACCTTGTCCGCGACATCACGCGTCAGTTCGATGAGATCGCGAGCTTCTTGGCTGGGCATCAGGCGTTCGACGGGCACGGTCGGCTCCTAGCTAGACAGTAGTACTGAGAACGATACTGCAGTACTGTCTTGCGTATGGCAAGGCTGGTTCGCAAGACGACTGCGCGCAGGGCGGAACTGTTCGATCAATTGGTCGAGCTGTTCCTGAGCGAGGGTTTCGCCCACCTCACGCTCGACGAGATCGCAGCTCGTCTGCACTGCTCCAAGAGCACCTTGTACACCGTGGCGGCCGGCAAGGAGGACCTCGTGCGGGCGGTGACAGTTCACTTCTTCCGTGCGGCGACCGATGCGGTGGAGAGTGCCGTGGCCGCAGAGGCGACGCCCACTCGTCGAGTGGCGGTTTATCTCGAAGCAGTCGGTGATCAATTGTCCCCGGCGTCCCGTCAATTCATGGAAGACCTGGCCGAATCGGTGTCGGCGAGCCAGGTCTACGAGAAGAACACGTCGATCGCTGCTGATCGTGTGCGATCGCTCATCGTCGAGGGAGTCGATTCAGGCGCATTCCGGCAGGTACACGCATCATTTGTCGCCGATGCCGCTGCGGCGACGATGGTTCGGATCCAGCAACGCGCGGTCTACCGGGCAACGGGATTGGACGATGCCAGCGCCTATCGGGAACTGGCAGCACTCATCACGGACGGGATCACTGCGTGATCAGTCGCTAGCATCGACGTTCATGGCACCTTTGAACGTCGAAGTCATCGTAGGTTCGGTCCGCGAAGGGCGAATAGGACGAGCAGTGGCGGATTGGTTTGTCGAGCGCGCAACCACGAACCCGTCGTGGAAGGTGTCGGTGATCGACCTCCGAGAGCTGTCGTTGCCCCAGGATTTCTCGGATTCACCTGCCACGGAGGTTTTCCGCAAGCGAATCGGGCGCGCCGACGCTGTAGTTGCCGTGACCTCCGAATACAACCACGGATATCCGGCTGCCCTCAAGACCGCATTCGATTCCGTGAAGCACGAGTGGCGGG
Source organism: Rhodococcus sp. NPDC055024 (assembly GCF_053608585.1). NCBI lineage: Bacteria > Bacillati > Actinomycetota > Actinomycetes > Mycobacteriales > Nocardiaceae > Rhodococcus > Rhodococcus sp. NPDC055024. The sequence goes on along the minus strand of NZ_JBSGVT010000005.1, from coordinate 297,516 downwards.
CCAAGCCGATCGGCTTCGTGTCCTACGGCGGGATATCAGGTGGTGTTCGGGCCGTCGAACAGCTGAGGCAAGTAGTGGCGGAGTTGCACATGGTCTCGGTGCGTCAAAGCGTGACCATTCACCGGGTACGTAAGCAATTCGGACACGAGCCGTACGGCATCGATCCGATTGCGATCGATGCGACCGAGAAGATGATTCGTGAATTGCATTGGTGGGGGAGCGGATTGCGTACGCAGCGTGCGAGTGACCCATACCCCGGCTGATCGAGAACCTACGCGATCACGCCATCTGGTGAGCGTCGCCGGCTCGTGGACGACCGATGAACGAGGTCTCGGAAGCAATGGTCACCAGGGTCAGTTCGACGCGAGTGCGGCCGGTTTCGACCGTGATCCTGTCGCCGAGTGCGAATGGCTGGACTATCGAAATTTCAGGGTCGATCCGAGGCCATTGGCGCGGATGTCCGTACACGTAGATCGCGGTCACGCCGGCACGCGGAGGCAGCCCCTCGACTCCGTCGAACACGACAGTGTTGAAGGCGCCCTCAGGCCCACCGCCCTGACCGGACACGCGGAGTCGGTCGGGCACTCCCATGGAGTCGGTGAGCGCGGTCCAGGCTTCCGGTCGATCAGTGTGGATGAGTACTCGAGCGCCGGTCGCGATGGCTCTGAAGATCAATTGCTGAGCTAGATAGAGTTCGCCGGCGACAAAGACCGAGTTGACGCCGGACCCCGAAATTCTTGCTGTGACACCGTTCCCGTTTCGGTCGGAGCCGATGAGCTGGCCGCACCCGGCAAGGGGTAGCGCGAGTGAGTCGAGTGCGTCCGCGTCCATGCGGATGTGCGGCGTGATCGGATCCAGCGCCGTCAGCGCCGTCGGCAGGTTGGTCAACAGTCCGTCGCGTTGGCGCCCCCGTAACGAGACCAACCCGGCCAATGGTGCGTTCTCAGGTGGATTGCGCGTGGTGAAACGGCATGTCGCGCTGACCTTTGCCTCTCCGCTTTCGCCGTTGGGGCGCAACCGAATTGTCACGGATGTCCCGACCGTTGCCACTGCCCATATTCGAGTCAGGGTCGAGGTGGTGATGAAGCGGGGTTCAATCCCGTATCCCACGTTGGACACGCCGGGCAACGGGGTGCTTCGCCACGTTTCGGTGACCTCGTCGCTGTCCACTCCTCTTGTCACCTGGGCAGTGGACGAGGCAATTTCCGGTGCGGTCAGGATCCGCGCCTTGCATCCCGCTGTATCGAGAACCCGGATGACACGATTGGCGGCAACAGCGATCGCGCGGCCCGCGCCCTGTTCGCCCCCGCCGCGGCGCTCGACTGCTGCAGAACCCTCGAGAGCGTCGAAACGTAGTGCAAGCCACACACTTCTGGTGGCGGTGGCTGGTAGCGGTCCGATGAGTCGTTCGTAGACTTCGGTGGCCGGGGTTCCGGATGCGGCGCGATATCCGTGACTGACAATGTCGATGCCGGTGAGCGAGATGTCGTGCTGATGAAGACAATCCACGAGCGCAGCCGTGGGCAGAAGGTGGGACGCGTCGAACGAATGACGCCCGATCCTGGTCAGGTAGTCGCGCGGTGGAGCGATCTCGACGACAGCGACGAGTGAAGATCCGTCCACTCGCAGCCCGATCGACTGCTCGGAGGGGGTGTGAAAACTGACGATCGTTCCGCCGTCCACGTTCTTGTGGCGAAGATAGCGAAAGTACCTGGCAATCCAGGACATTACCGACCAACCGCCCACATGGAGCAGCATTGATCCGGCAACCACACAACCAATTGCCAGCGCCCAGAGCCAATCCAGCCCACTGACCATCGCGATTCCGCCCACACCGATTCCGAGAATCTGTGCCGACACGAATTCGCGCGCCGAAATCCTGTGCGACGACGGCCAATGCTTCAACCGCGATCGGTCCACGGTTCCTCCCCGATACCTGACCTGCCTACTACCCGAAATTTCCGCCCCAGCGAAACTGTACTGTGTCTTCGCAAGGGGATGTAAGGCACGGGGGGAATGATGGCTGCAACACCTACCACGCGCTGGCAGGTCAACGGATACCGTTTCTTGGTCAGGCGGATGGAACATGCGCTGGTAAGACGAGACGTACGGATGCTTCATGATCCGATGCGATCTCAGTCGCGCGCCTTCACCGTCGGAATAGTCCTCGCCGCACTGGGATTGGCGGGATGCGCAGTACTCGCTCTTTTTCGGCCACAGGACAAGATCGGTGATGCCGACATTGTGGTCGCAAAAGAATCGGGCGCAATGTTCGTCGCCATGGAGGGTACTTTTCGTCCTGTGCTGAACTTGGCCTCCGCTCGACTGATTCTGGGTTCGCCAGGAAAACCGGCAATGGTCAAGGCATCCGAGGTCGAGGCGAAACCCCGGGGCGCGCTCGTCGGCATTCCCGGCGCACCGTCCGCGCTGCCGGAATCGTCCGACCCGACCAACGCCTTGTGGACGGTATGCGATTCCGTCGGATCCGACGGGAGAAGATCGTTGACGACTTCGGTCCTGGTCGGCTCGTCCAATGTCGGTGATAACACGACATATCTAACGAATGACAGTGGATTTCTGGTGAAGTCGGGTTCCGATCACTTTCTCGTGTACGACGGGAAGCGAGCGGCAATCGATGTGGATAATCCGGCGATCATGCGGGCTTTGGGACTGGAAGGGGCACAGGCGCGTCCGATCAGTACCGGATTCCTCAATTCGATTCCCGAAGTCCCGCGCGTCGAGGCTCCGCGAATTCCCGAACTGGGATCAGCGCCCCGGTTTCCTCTGCAGAACAAGACTGTCGGCTCCGTCGTCCAGGTTTCGGTGGGTGCGGACCCGCAGTACTACGTGGTACTCGAGAACGGCATCCAGAAGGTCGGCGCGGCAGTTGCCCAACTGATCTACTTCTCGGATTCGCAGGGCGCTACCGGGATCACCAGCGTCACCCCAGATGCCATCAGTCGTATCCCCTCGGTGAGTGAGCTGGCCGTCGACTCGTTGCCGCTGGCGGCTCCAGCGGTACTCGACGATCACGACGCACCTGTCGGCTGTCTGGAATGGGGTCCCTCACCTGTCGTCGAGGGCGACGAAAGTGGTTCTGCAACGCTGAAACTCATCGCCGGATTGCAGGTTCCGATCCCGGAGGGTGGCAAGTTGGTGTCCTTGGCGCAGGCGGACGGATCGGGTGACAACCTCGACAGCGTCCATGTCGAACAGGGCTTCGGCGGGTTCGTTCAAGCGACCGGAATCGAGACGAACAGCACCAGACACGACGGAGTATTCTACGTAGCCGATACCGGTGTGAAATACGGGGTACCGGACGAAACTTCGGCTCGCGCCCTCGGATTGACGCGAACGCCTGATCGCGCGCCTTGGCAGATGCTCGATCTACTTGCATCAGGTCCTGCGCTCGAGAAGAGCAATGCACTGATAGCCCACGACGGAGTCGCCCCCGATTCAGCGCCGGCCGCTCCGGTGAACTGATCGCGTCCGACAGTTCAGAGATCGACATCCCGTCGTTCGGGAAGTCGCCGACGAATTACTCGACGTATGGGCATCGACGCCAACAGTGCCAGTAAGGCGAGAGTACCGACGGTTCCGGCTCCGACGAGTGCCGCGTCGCGAGATCGGTTGTCGGGGGCCGGTGGCGTGGGTAGGGGATCGATCGGTACCGACTGATGGTTGACCCTGACGCGTTCTCCTGGGACCAATTCGCCCGTGACCGCGGCGAGCGGATCGATGACGCCGTGACCGATGTAGGGATTCCAGCCCTGCGCCGGAGCGTGGGCGGTGGCTTCGATACGTTGTATGACCTGAAGTGCAGTCAGTTCCGGGTGAACCGACCTGACCAATGCAGCGGTTGCCGCGACATAGGGCGCAGCGAAACTGGTCCCGTTGAACGACTGCACGGCGCCGTCGGAACCGTAGACTCCGTTGGTCAGACCCGGCGACGTCGGGTGAAGTGAGGTGATTCCGGTGCCGGGCGCCGCCACATCGACCCATGGACCGCCGAGGCTGAAGGAGCTGGCGGCGCCATTGGGGTCTACCGACCCCACTGTGAGTACATAGTCGTCGTACCAAGCCGGACTGGCAATCGTCACAACCGAGTTCCATGGATCGGCTTGGGGATTGAGGGGATCCGGTGGTGGATTCTGGTTCTTGCAACCTCCGGATCCGACGTTACCTGCAGCTGCGACGACTACGACATTCTTCGCGATCGTGGCGTATTCGATTGCAGCGCCGAGTCGTTGGTCGTTGATCCCGTCCCCGGCAGGTTTACAGGCGACTTCGGAGATGTTGATGACGCTTGCACCTATGTCCGCAGCGTGACGGACGGCCGATGCCATGGTGTCGACGTTTCCGTACCCGGATGAGTTCTCGGCTACGGCCGGGCCTTCGCGTTGGCCGGCCACCGAGAAGGCGGCACTGGACTGCCTGATCGAGATGATCTGTGCGTCCGGTGCAGCTCCGGAAAATCCGGAACCCTCGACCTGCTCGGCGGCAATGAGACCGGCCACGACTGTTCCGTGTGAGTCACAATCGTCGGTGCCGTCGGAGGTCCCGACGTAGTCACCGCCGCCTTCGAGCGACGGTAGCCGAGGATGCCTGCTGACGCCGGTATCGATGACAGCAATTCGCTGTCCTGCCCCTCGGGTGATCGGCCACACCGAATCGAATCCCAGATCTTGTTGAGAACGTGGAATGTCCGCACCGTCACCACCTGCCACGGCTGGAACGCACAGGGTTCGTTGTTCGGTGGGTTGTGGAGGTGCAGGCGGACCGTCCTCCGGCAGCATTGCAGGATCGACGGGGGAAGGAACCGCGCTCGATGCGCCACCCGCCCCGGCGAGAACGCTGAAGGCAACGATCACGAGACTGGCGCAGATGTTTGTTGCACGTCGAATCACCATCGATCACCGATCGCTCAGAGGCCACGCATGAGCGCGAAGAGTCCGCTGACCCAGCAGATCAACGGAACGATTGCTGCAATCGCAGCGAGGTCCAACAGTTCTGCTGCTCGTCGCATCACGGGGCTGAATGTGTTCTGGGGGGCGAGGATTCCTAGAATCAGTGCCAGGAGGAGAACGATCATCGTGATGGCGAAGATGACCATGGCATAGTCGCGATGCGCCCATGCCATGTCGCCCAGGAGAACGAGAATCACCGAGATCCCGGCCGTGATGAGTGGGATCGCCTGCTGCGCGCCCGCGTAGGTACGCCCACGAAACATCAACACGACGGAAGTCGCGAAAGCGAGAGCAAGGTTCGGCCAGACGATCCCCTGACCAGACCAGGACCACGCGAGTGCGACGGCAGCGGTGAGCGTGACCACTGACGTGGCCACGATCAGCCCGGTCAGATAGCTACGGGCCCGCCCTGCCCTTTCGGCCAACTCGGTCAGCCCGGGTAGTTCGGGCTCGGGCAGTCCGTCACGGTCGTCGTCGAGGGGATTACTCGGTGTCGGAACCGGGGGGAGCGGTAGTCGCGCGAACAACATCGACAGTCGAGCGGTGAACGTCAGAACGATCAATGCGATGGCAATCACCGCGCCGCTGACGGTCGCGGTGCGCGCCTCGGGAAGCGTCGTCGTGACGGCAAAGTTGCCCACCGCCGCGAAAAGGACGACGAGAAGTGCGGTGAAAACAGCTAATCCGGCGCCGCATAGACGGAGGCAGATCAGAGTTACCGCGGCTGCAAATGCCGAACCGAGAAGCAGATGAGCCGAAAGAACAGTGCCGGGTACGCAGAGTGCGCCGGAGACGAACGCCAGTGGCACCGAAGCGCATCCGAGCGCGACCGCACTTGCCGTGTCTCCGTACACGCGCGCCGTCACGACCGCGGCGACGGTGAACACCAATGACGTGACTCCGCCGCAGACGGCGCCGATCAGTCCGGTATCGCCGAGGACCAGGGTGAGGGCCGCGATGAGCGCAGCGACGAGGGCGGCGGTCGAGCCGACAATGCGCGCGGTGATCGGAGTCCAGCGTCGGTAGATGTCAGCGTCCGTGGCTGCGACGGTGTACATGATGTCGTCGAAGAGTGGGGGTGGGGCAGCCGTGTCGGCAGCATCGAGTACGAGCAATTCCCCATCGCGGATTCCGTGCTCGTGCAACGACAGCGTCGGTGACAGCGGTGCCCTGCCGACTTTGGACAGAGTCCAGTCGACGGGCTCGAATTGCTCGGTGCTGTGGTCGAACTCGTTGAAATTGCTGTGATTGACAATAGTGTCCACAATGCCCGGAATGACCACCGCGAGTGGAACACGAAGCGGCACCGCAAGATCCACCTGTGAATGCGCTGAAAGTACCGTCAACCTGCACAGCTCGGCAGAATGATTCGCGCGTCGTCCGTTTCCGGTGTTCGCAGCGCTGGTTGTAGTGGTGCTGGTCAAGATCTATCCCCTCCTATGACGCGATTCCCCCTTCGCGTCACCCCAGTTCACCCGAACAATACGACATGAAGTGCGCGCCCGTGTCAGGAGAGCTCCGACAACAGGTGGTACCGACCCGAGTGTCGGTGTTGTGATCTACTCTTTTGCAATTGCGCGATCACGCCTTGGGGGGCGGGCCGGTGGTAGTCGGACGAGGCGCATGGCGGCATCAGCCGCAGCACCGATGGGGTGGGTGAATTGAGTACTGTCAGATTTGCGCGTCGAGCGCGCCGCGAATCGCCGCGCACACCGGGCGGCGAGGTGACGCTGCAGGCCCCACCGGAGATTCCTCGTGTCACGCCGGGAAACCTACTGACCAAACTGCTTCCGGTGATCATGGTGGTTGCGATGATCGGCATGGTGGCGCTGATGTTTTCTTCCGGCATGGCGCGCAATCCGATGTCCCTGCTGTTTCCGGTCATGATGATGGTGTCGATGCTCGGGATGCTTGCCGGGGGCGGTCGTAGCGGTGGAGCAAGAGCTTCCGAAGCGAACGAGGACCGCAAGGACTACCTGCGGTACCTGGATCAGATGCGCAGCGATGTCGCTGCGACGTCCGGTGCGCAGCGTGCTGCTCTTCAATGGAGCAATCCCGAGCCGTCGCTGCTCTGGACACTCGCCGGAACTGTGCGGATGTGGGAGCGTCAGATCACCGACTCGGACTACTGTCACGTTCGGGTCGGTCTGGGTACACAGCGATTGGCCACTAGACTCGTATCTCCGGAGACCGGTCCGGTCGAGGATCTCGAACCCGTCGCTGCTGTCTCCCTTCGGCGTTTCGTCCGTGCGCATTCGGTTGTACAGGACCTGCCGACCGCCGTCTCACTTCGCGGATTTGCTGCGATGTCCATCGAGGGGCAGCGAGATTCAGCTCGTGCGCTTGTCCGCTCGATGTTGATGCAGCTGTGCACTTTCCATGGTCCGGACACGGTCCAAGTTGCGGTGGTGTGCGGACCCGATACCGAATCCGAGTGGGAGTGGGTCAAGTGGCTCCCACACGTGCAACACCCGGAGTCTCAGGACGGCGCGGGCGCTTCACGCATGGTGTTCGGTTCGTATCTGGAGTTCGAAAGTTCCCTCGGGGAACCGCTTTCGATGCGGGCTCGATTCGCTCGCAACACTCCGGCGAGTGTGGGTGTTCCGCATCTCGTGTTGGTCGTCGACGGTGGGTTGCTCGAAGGTGACACCGGCCTGTTGTCCGAATCCGGGCTCGACTCGGTGACCGTCCTCGACCTGTGCGGGTTCTGCCCGCGACTGGCGGCGGCGCGCGGTTTGCGACTGGTCGTCGGTAGCGATCAGATCGGTGCGGTGAGCAGCGCAGGAGTCGAGAACTTTGCGACGCCCGACGCGGCGTCGACCAGCCTGGCGCAGTCGTTCGGACGTCGCATCGCACCGTTCCGTGCGGCATCACAGAACGCCGTCGACGCAGCTGACGACGACCGGTCTGTTCGGACCTGGAGTCAGATGTTGGGGATCGGAAACGTTGCGAGGTTCAATCCTGAGCATGGCTGGCTGCCACGTCAGGGACGCGATCGACTCCGCGTGCCGATCGGAGTCGGACAAGACGGAAACCCCGTCGAGCTGGATCTGAAGGAGTCGGCCGAGAACGGCATGGGCCCGCACGGGCTGTGTATCGGAGCCACCGGTTCCGGTAAGTCGGAGTTCCTGCGAACATTGGTGCTCGGCCTGATCGCGACGCACTCACCCAACGCACTGAACCTCGTCCTGATCGACTTCAAAGGTGGTGCAACCTTTCTCGGCCTCGAAGAGGCGCCGCACGTTGCTGCGATCATCACCAACCTCGCCGAGGAATTGGCGATGGTCGATCGTATGAAGGACGCCCTCGCCGGCGAAACGAACCGTCGACAAGAATTGCTGCGTGCGGCAGGAAACTTCGCAAACGTCTCCGACTACGAGAAGGCGAGGCTGGCGGGCGCTGCACTCGATCCGTTGCCTGCACTCTTCGTGGTTGTCGACGAGTTTTCCGAACTGCTCAGTCAACAGCCGGAATTTGCCGAATTGTTCGTGGCGATAGGGCGATTGGGTAGGTCACTTCACATTCACCTGCTGTTGGCCAGTCAGCGACTCGACGAAGGAAAGCTACGCGGCCTCGACAGCCATCTTTCGTATCGGATCGGTTTGAAAACGTTCTCGGCGAACGAGTCTCGTTCCGTCCTCGGCGTTCCCGATGCATATCACCTACCGGGCACACCCGGTGCGGGATACCTGAAGTCCGATGCGGCGGAGATCGTCCGCTTCCAAGGTGCCTACGTGTCAGGCCCGTACGAGGGCGAGCGGATAGTGCCCACTCGATTCTCGGTCGATTCTCCCGTCGAACTTGCGCCGCTGCCCTTTACAGCGACGCCGGTGGTCGGCCCGGAGGCTGTTGTCGTTCCCGTCGAGCCCGACGTCATCGACATGGGTGAAATCGGCGACGATGCACGTACTCTCATGGGAGTCCTCGTCGACCGCATGCGCGGTCACGGTCCACGTGCGCATGAGGTGTGGCTCCCACCGCTCGAGTCATCCCCGACGCTCGATCAGTTGTTGCCGCGGTGGGCGGCCGGTGATCAACCTCGCGGAAATCTGAGCGCACCCTTCGGCATAGTCGACAGGCCATTCGATCAGCGCCGCGATCTACTCGTCGCCGATCTCAACGGATCGACTGGCAACCTCGCGATCGTCGGTGGCCCACAGTCGGGAAAGTCGACGGCGTTGCGCACGTTGATCTTGTCGCTGAGCATGACGCACACGCCGGAACAGATTCAGTTCTACTGTCTCGACTTCGGTGGTGGAACGCTCCTCGGATTGAAAGATCTGCCGCACGTCGGATCGGTGGCAAACCGCTTGGATTCCGACCGCGTCCGGCGCACAGTTGCCGAGGTACTCGGTGTGGTCGCCAAACGCGAGCGACTGTTTCGTGACCTCGGCATCGAATCAATGGCCGATTTCCGTAGATTGCGAACAGCTGATCCCACCGGAGAGGGAGCGGCTGCGGGACTCCGAGAGGACCCGTACGGTGACGTCTTCCTCGTCGTCGACGGTTGGCCCAGCGTGCGTTCGGATTTCGAATCACTCGAGCCTCAGATAAACATGCTCGCCGGTCAAGGTTTGTCCTTCGGTGTGCACGTGATCGTCACGACGTCGAGGTGGGCCGAGATTCGGCCGGCTCTCAAGGACCAACTGGGTACGCGTATCGAACTTCGATTGGGTGATCCGGGCGATTCGGATGCGGGTCGCCAGAAAGCGAGCTTGGTGCCGGAACGTCGACCGGGTCGTGGCATCACTCGCGACGGACTTCACCTTCTCACCGGACTACCTCGAATCAACGGCACGCCAGGTAGTGAGAACTCTAGTGCGGCTGTGGCGGTGACCGTCGAACGTATTGCAGCCATGTCGAATTCGCGTCCGGCACCGACCGTGCGGATGCTTCCGGATTCGTACTCGCGGGCGGAACTTCTCGAAACTGTCGGGACTCGGTGGCCCTCACCGAGTGCGGCCGACGGTCGGTGCCTCACCGTACCGATCGGGCTCGGTGAGACCGACCTCGCCCCGGTGTACATGGACTTCCGGGAACACCCGCACTTCTTGATATTCGGCGACACCGCGTGTGGGAAGACATCTCTCTTGCGCGGAATAGCCGAAGGGATCATCGCGTCGAATACGCCGGCTCAGGCCAAGCTGATCATCGGTGACTATCGGCATTCCCTGCTGGGGGTGGTCGAAGGGAATCACCTCGGCGGGTACTCGGCGTCGTCGACGACATTCGGTGAGTTGATGGTCGACCTGGCTCGGATCGTGGCCGCCAGAATGCCGAATGCGGAGACGACACAGCAGCAATTACGGGAACGGTCGTGGTGGAGTGGGCCGGAGATTTACGTACTGATCGACGACTACGACCTTGTGGCCACATCGAGTGGTAACCCGGTGGCGCCGTTGCTCGAATACATCCCACATTCCAAGGACATCGGTTTGCATCTGGTGATCGCCCGCCGTTCCGGTGGCGCAGCCAGAGCTCTGTACGAACCGGTGATTGCGAGAATTCGCGACATGGCACCGGCAGGATTGATCATGAGCGGAAGTCGTGACGAGGGAAATCTCGTCGGCACTGTCCGCGCGTCGGCAATGCCGGAAGGTCGTGGGGTCTACGTTTCTCGCTCGCAAACCCAACTTGTCCAAGTTCCGTGGATGCCACCGCTGTGACCGTTCCGTCTGCGGTGTCGGTCTCGGTACATTGGGGTGCATCCAACATCTGGGTCGTATCGGGTCAACGCGAATTCTGTTGCAGTGCAGACCTCAGACGCGAACCGGCGTCGGGGCCTGGTACGACCGTTGTCAATGCAATCGATTTTGTCGACGACGATTATGTCGACGTGGACGGTCGGATTGTCCCGACCGTATTGGAGTTCGCCAGGCTGATCTCCAGCGCGATGGACGGGTGCGGAATCGTCGACGCAGACATTCTTTATCTCAGTCATCCCTCGGATTGGGGCGTCCCGCGCAGGCGCCGATTGCTGGATGCCGCACGGCGAGTGGCGCACGACGTCGTCCTCGTGCCGACCGCGATCGCGGCGGCGAGGTCGGCGCATACGGCCTGGCGATCGCGGTGTGTCGTCCTCGAACTGCGCGGCGGAATGGTGGTCGCTTCCGTAGTCGGTGAGGTTGACGGTGAACTACGAATCGACGGGGCACAAAGTTCGGAGATCGCAGACGTTGCGGGGTTGTTTTCCGCGATCGGGGACTTGTCGGTTCGGAACGCTGTGGTGTTGGTCGGGCCGCGCTCCCATGCGGTTGCGGCTTCGCTCGAACGTGGGTCGACGAATGTTCACGGGCACGCGAGCATTCGAATTCTGGACGAGAGCCGTGTGGCTTCGTCTCTGGTGGATCCTCGAGCACTCGTTCGCCAGACAATCGTGCGGGACAGTTCCGGCCGAATCGTCGACAATTCGGCTTTTGGTGCCGAGTGGGTAGGCGCTCCGGACATTGCGATGTCGGTTCCTCGCGCGGACTCGAATGCCCCTCTGCCGCGTCGTGTCGATGGGCACTTCGGAGGCCGTCGACGGTTCGCTGTGGCGCTTGTAGTGGGAGCCGTCGCCGCTGCGGCCGCGGCAACGATCGTGGTGTCCACTCGCGATCGAGGCGATTCTCCGTCGGCGGAGTCGGTCGCAGCTACGGCGGAAGACAATGTCGAGAACGTACAAGCGTCGAAAGAGCAGGGAAAGCCTGTCCCGAAGAATTCGCTGCCGTCGATCGAAGCCGGTGCCACGCCGGAACTAGTGCGTGTGGACCTGGGAAGCGTTGCAGCAGAACTGCCTTCCGATTGGAAACTTATGCCGCGAGGGGCCTCGAGCGGGCGTACCGATTTATTACCCAGCTCCGGCGCGGATCGCAAGATCGTGGTCGTCGAGAAACGCCTGACCGAAGGTGCGGGATTCGATTCCGTCGAAGATGCTTTGCGTCAGCAGTTTTCGACGTTCGAAGACCCTTTGCGGTTCGGGGAGTTTTCCGTGCTCGACGATGGTGCAGGAAAACAGGCAGTGGTGTATCTCGAGTTTCCGGACGATTTCTCCGAGGTGCGTTGGCACGTGTACGTCGACAACGGATGGCAAGTGAGTATCGGCTGCCAGTATCTTCGCGGCGAGTGGGACAGTCTCGAAGCGGACTGCCTGCGGACGTGGCAGTCACTCGAATTCACGCCGTGACCTCGGATCGGTTGGTTCTGAAAATATTCTTCGGTCGGGCCGGAACCGTTGGCACTGAGGTCGCGTCAAAGTATGTGTAGCGCACATCAGGGAGTGCCGCTCGACCCCGGTGCACGTCCGACGGACAAGCCGTCGTGTGTGATCGCCGATACCGAACGGTACTCACCGAATCCAGGGGGACGACATGGGCTTTACCGCAACTACCGCTGAATTGATCGATTCGGCGGGGACCATCGACGGACATCTCGGTGACATCAGAGGACTGGTCAACGCTGTTCGGTCGGAGGCCGACGCTTCGCACAATTCGTGGAACGGCGCGGCGCAGGTCGAATACGCAGGGATCATGGAGCGATACAACAGCGCGGCCCTGAAGTTGGACACTGCTCTGACCGACATCTGCGAGCAGATCAAGCAGGCTGCGGGAACTTTCGACTCGACCGAAGACGACAACGTCAGCTCGCTTCGCGGCGCGACGGTGAACATGTCCTGACCGTCAGCTCTTCACCGTGCGATCAAGCAGTTCTCAGCCAGTAGTTCTCACAAGATCTCTTCAGTCACACCGAACCGGGAGCAGTTATGTCCGACAGGATCAAGTACGACTTCGGCGGCCTCGCAATGCTGTCCGATCAGATGAAACAGCAGGCCAAAGCGATCAACGACAAGCAGGGCGACATCAAAGTTGTCGTGGACAAGCTGCAAGCAGGCTGGGAAGGCGCAGGTTCCGAAGCGTGGAACGACGCACAGCGCCGCTGGGCCCAGGCCTCCGAAGAACTGAACATGGTTCTCGCGCAGATCGCCGGAGCGACGGCAAGCGGCTCGGAGAAGATGCAGGAAGCTGATCGGATCGCCGCAAACGGGTTCGGTCGCTGACAGCAATCATGTTGCGATGACACCCGACTGCCCCGGTACCGACAGGTGCCGGGGCAGTCGTGCTGGGCGAAGATGCTGTTGACAGGGATGGCCGCGCTTTGACCTGGCCGCGCTTTGACCTGGCCGCGCTTTGACCTGGCGGTGGGTAGACCGGTATCGTCTATCGGTGGCGTGCCGTAGGGCTCCGGCAGAAATGCGTGGAGACCGGCGGTTCTCGGGTCTCAACTGGCCGCCGAGGTTCGTTTACGCGATACGCACATGGTCAGCAGTGGAATGAATTAAGACGAGGAAGATCTGTGTCTACGTACACCCCGAAGGCCGGAGATGTGACCCACTCGTGGCACGTCATCGACGCCACTGACGTGGTGCTCGGCCGTCTTGCCGTTCAGGCAGCGAACTTGCTGCGTGGCAAGCACAAGCCCACCTACGCGCCGCACATCGACGGTGGTGACTTCGTTGTCATCATCAACGCTGAGAAGGTTGCCATCAGCGGCAACAAGCTCCAGGGCAAGAACGTTTACCACCACTCCGGATTCCCGGGTGGCCTGAAGTCCCGCACTGTCGGTGAGGTCCTCGACAGGACTCCCGATCGTCTCGTCGAGAAGGCCATTGTCGGCATGCTCCCCAAGACGAAGCTCGGCCGCGCAATGAGCAGCAAGCTCAAGGTCTACGCGGGCCCGAATCACCCCCACACCGCGCAGCAGCCGGTGCCGTTCGAGATCAAGCAGGTCGCACAGTGACATCGCCGGAAGAGCAGAACGTGTCCGAAGAGAACATCGAAGCAGTGGAAGAGCTTGTTTCCGCTGACGCAGTCGAGGTCGTCGAAGAGGTTGCTGCAGCTACGCTCGCACCGATCGTCCTCGATCGCCCGGTCCAGACCGTCGGTCGCCGCAAGGAGGCTGTCGTTCGCGTCCGGATGGCTCCCGGCACCGGTCAGTTCAAGCTCAACGGCCGTACGTTGGAGGATTACTTCCCCAACAAGGTTCACCAGCAGCTGATCAAGGCTCCGCTGGTGCTCGTCGAGCGTCCCGAGTCTTTCGACATCATTGCACTGCTGCACGGTGGCGGCCCGTCCGGTCAGGCAGGCGCTCTGCGTCTGGCTATCGCGCGCGCACTCATCGAGGTAACCCCTGATGATCGTCCGGCCCTCAAGCGTGCAGGCTTCCTGACGCGTGACGCCCGCGCTGTCGAGCGTAAGAAGTACGGCCTGAAGAAGGCCCGTAAGGCATCGCAGTACTCCAAGCGCTGATGCTTTGCCGAGGTTGACCCAACGGGTCTGCTTCGGCACCTGTTCACCACAAGAGCGGGCGTCCATCGTTACCGGACGCCCGCTCTTGTGTTTCTCGAAGAAATTCCATGCTCGAAGTTCCACTTTCGAGGTTCTCAGGATTCAGGAGTCGTTCTATGGGTCGGTTGTTCGGTACTGATGGTGTTCGTGGACTTGCCAATTCGGATCTGACTGCAGATCTTGCATTGAGATTGGCAGTTGCCGCAGCGAGCGTACTGACAGCCGACACCTCGGATGCACGTCCGACCGCCGTGGTCGGTCGCGACCCCCGCGCCAGCGGTGAGATGCTTCAAGCCGCGGTGACGGCCGGGCTGAGTTCGGCCGGCGTCGACGTGCTCGACGTGGGTATTCTTCCCACTCCCGCAGTTGCATACTTGACGGCAAAGCTCGACGCCAGTCTCGGTGTCATGATTTCGGCATCGCATAATCCCATGCCGGACAACGGAATCAAGATCTTTGCAGCCGGTGGACACAAGCTGGACGACTCGGTCGAGGTAGCGATCGAGGACGCGCTCGACGGCACCGCGCCACCCGTCCTTCCGACAGGTGCCGGAATCGGCCGAGTCCGTACGGTCGACGACGCAGCTCAGTTGTACCTGGCGCATCTGGCGAGCGCGGCGAGCGAGCCACTCGCCGGACTAACCGTTGTCGTCGACTGCGCCAACGGCGCTGCTTCCGCGCTCGCACCGGTTGCCTACGCCGCAGCGGGTGCTCGCGTCATCGCGATCAGCGCCGATCCCGACGGCCTCAACATCAACGACGGTTGCGGATCGACACACCTGGAGAATCTTCAGAAAGCCGTGGTCGATCACGGGGCTGACTTAGGGCTCGCGCACGACGGCGATGCCGACCGCTGCCTGGCCGTCGACGAGACCGGCGCGGTGGTCGACGGTGACGCGATCATGGCAGTTCTGGCGATCGCGATGAACGAGGCCGGAGAGTTGGTCGAGAACACTCTCGTCGCGACCGTCATGAGCAATCTCGGTTTGCACATTGCGATGCGCGAGGCCGGTATCAACATCGTGACGGCTGCCGTAGGTGACCGCTACGTCTTGGAAGAGCTGCGCGCGGGTGGCTACAGCCTCGGCGGCGAACAGTCAGGCCATGTTGTGTTGCCGGCGTTCGGCACCACGGGCGATGGGATTCTCACCGGTCTCCGGCTGCTCGGACGCATGGCTCGTACGCGTAAGTCGGCATCCGCACTGGCCGCAACGATGACCACCCTCCCGCAGGTACTGATCAACGTAAAGGTCGGGGACAAGGCGACGGTGGCAGCATCGCCGTCGGTACTCGCAGCTGTCGCGGACGCCGAGCGCGTTCTCGGTGACGGTGGTCGAGTGCTCCTGCGCCCGTCCGGGACAGAGCAACTGGTCCGCGTCATGGTCGAGGCCACCGAACTTCCGCTCGCGCAGAAGTTGGCCGACGAGTTGGCTGAGATCGTCGGTTCGGTGTAGTTCTTCGTGACGCGTTCGCTTTTCTGAGAAAGTCTCTACACGTTCGCGTATTTGAGGGAACGCAATCGCGCCCGGCTGCGTCCAAGGAGTCAAAGGCCCCTCGACGTGCGAGTGGTTCCGGTGAAACTTGGGGGCGCTCGTGGACGTCGACCGTGCTGGAACAGACGAATTGGCACGCCACGCGGTGTCTGTGGCTCAGGGTCTGCGCGATTCTGCGGAACCGCTTCGGCGTTTGCGATGGGGCGGTGCCGTTTCGGGTCGTGACTACGTCGAGCACGGAGCCGCTTTGGCGTCGGCATTGGCGGTCCTGAATTCTCGTCTGACTGGGCGTGCCGATCTTCTCGATACGCTGGGGCGCCGGCTTTCCTCCTCGGCTCAGGTGATCGCTGAGGTGGACCGTGAGGGTGCGCAGCGGTTGCGGGATTCCGGCGGGTCGGCCTCGTGATATCGAACAGCCATACAGCCCAGGCAGTACCGAACGGCTACTACTCTTTCGAAGATATTCTTGGACTGCGTGATTCACTCGTGCGTCCCGACGAAATTCTGGACGCCGGCGCTCGAGGGCTGCAGTTTTTCGACCGATTTCACGACCTGGCCACTCGGTTGGGGTTCGAAGAACGAGTTCTCACGTCTTACGAGGATTCGTATCGCGCAGAGGCCGGCATCGATTTC
The DNA here is from genome assembly GCF_053608585.1 of Rhodococcus sp. NPDC055024. Classification (NCBI taxonomy): domain Bacteria; kingdom Bacillati; phylum Actinomycetota; class Actinomycetes; order Mycobacteriales; family Nocardiaceae; genus Rhodococcus; species Rhodococcus sp. NPDC055024. The sequence goes on along the minus strand of NZ_JBSGVT010000005.1, from coordinate 281,100 downwards.
GAGCCCCTGGCGCGAGACGTGTCGGACATGGCTGGGGCGGTGGATGGTTCGGTCACGGAGATCGCGATGCTGACGGTCCTGGCGGAGAATCTTCCTGCGGTGTGGAATGTTTCCGACGTCGACGCGGTCGTAGATCAGGCCTTCGCGGCGCGGCAAGAAGCTCGGTCCGATGCGGATTCGGCGCCATTGTTGATCGTGCTGGCCGATGAACTCGCACAGACTGTTCGAAGGGCTCTGGCAGACAAGGCTTTCAAGGTGGCCAGTCTGGACCGGGCGACCATCGGCGGTCTGGGTGTGGGGGAGATCGATCAGCTGGCCCGCATCGCTTCCGGCGGTCGAGGCTCGGCGCCCTGGCTGGACACAGTTTTTCGTTCGGCGTATCTGGAGGCTCGCGACGAATTCGACAGGGCGTGTGCGCAGTGCGCGAGCGCGGTAGGCGATGCTTTTGATGCCGCGACTGCGTGGGTGACAGACGCGTTCCCGTCGACCTTGCCGGTCGCCGAGACGGACGAATCCGGTACCGCGGCTGCGCCGATCTCTTTCTCGATCAGCGGCAACACGTGGGGCTTCTCGATTGCGCCCGACGGTCGTGGGGTGAGTCTCGATGTCGCCGGCGCCGACGGGAACTCTGTGTCGGTCACCGTGGAGTTGGACGAAAATGGTTGGCCGAGAATAGTTGTTGATGCCGGTCAGGAGTCGGCCATGCAGGAGACACACCCGCAAGAAGCGTCCCAGCCCGCGACACTCCAGCTCGATATTCCCCAGCCTGATATTCCCCAGCCCGAGGTGCCGGTTGAAACCACCGCCGAAGTCTCACCAGCGCCGGACCTGGAGCCGCCTGTCACAGTCCCTGATGAGTCGGTCGCGGTCCCCGACGGAGAGACGGGTGCGGAGCTGGCCGGAGCTGGTCCGCTGTGAGGTCCGTGCACGCGCCGTTCGAAGCGATCCGTCGAACCCTCGACTCTCAACTCGACGACTTCCGTGAGCGCAGAGCAGCCGCGGCGAGCGAGGAATCGCGCCAGGAGTCGCCGTCGCCGCGGTATGAAACGACATCTGCCGAGAACGGCACGGATGGGACCGCCAGAGCCGGCCCGTATCTGCGATCCGCCTCCGAGCCGACGAAGCCGAGCCCGCCGACGAAGCCGAGCACGGACCCCTACTTACGCAACAGTTGGCTGGCCCGCGCGTCGGAGTGAGGGTCGACCGGGAGCAACGGCGCCGTATGCGGAATCTCGACGTCGGGATCAGCGAAGTCCTTGTACTTCTTGTCGCCGGTCAGATGGAACAACAGGAAGCCCGTGAGCAGGCACCGTGTGGCGGACTGTGTCTTACGCTCGGATCCACCGAGTCCCAGGGCACCGAGGAGTCGTCGGCCTTCGATCAGTCCGGCGTCTTGGCCGTCGTTCACGGTGCGTGCGACGACGGGACCGCCCCACTCCACGCTCAGAGGGCGGGCATTGCTGGTCAAGGAATCGACGTCGTCTTCGCCGGCGAGGATCAATCCGGGCGCTGTGATCTTCGACGCGTAGTTCTCTGCCTTGGGTGCTGTCGGGGCCGGGAACAGTGCGGCTACCGCACCGACATCCCCGCGCTGCGCTGCGGCCAGTACCGCCGCGCCCGCGCCCATGCCGTGACCGGCAAAGGCGACCCGATCGGGTTGGACGCTGATCTGGCCGGGGCCGAGTCGGACGCCGACGCAGATGTCGAGCGTCGCCCGAAGATCTGCAGCCAATCCGAGATGTGACGGGACCGGACCGCGTTCGCTGTCGGGCGCCGCTGCGACAATTCCCCAGGAAGCGAGGTGCTGGAGTGTTTGCTCGTACTTGTGTGACCCGACCATCCACCCGTGCGCGAAGGCAACGGCGGGGAGATTGAAACCGGTTTCGGGCGTGTACACGACGCCCGGCTGTCCGGCCAGGGCGAGGTTGCCGCGGAGAACTCGGTGCGGGCCGCGCTTGGACAGCTCACGTGTCAGTGTCTTCAGTTTCGGTGCCACGGGTGAAGACGTTATCCGATGAGCCGCCTCGTGTATGCGGAGCGGACACCGCAACCAGGTGGGGGATGTCTTCGGAACCGCAAAATGCGCCCACCACTGATGTCCAAGTACCCTGAGTCACCATGTGCGGAATCGTGGGATACGTCGGCCACCGCCCAGCTCTGGGCGTTGTGGTGGAGGCTTTGCGACGAATGGAGTATCGCGGGTACGACTCGTCGGGAATCGCGATTCTCGACGGAACCGGTGGGGTCGAGATCGAGCGTAAGGCCGGCAAGTTGGCCAACCTCGAGGCGGAGCTCGGCGAGTACGGTGCGGATCACTTTGTCGGTACGTCCGGTATGGGCCATACCCGTTGGGCGACGCATGGGCGTCCGACGGACCGCAATGCGCATCCGCATCGTGATGCCTCGGGCAAGCTGGCTGTCGTTCACAACGGAATCATCGAGAATTTCGCCCCGCTGCGTGCGGAGCTCGAGGCTGCAGGCGTCGAATTGCAGAGCGACACGGATTCCGAGGTCGCAGTCCACCTCGTAGCCCGGGCGTACGCGCAGGGGCAGACGGCAGGCGATTTCATCGAGAGTGCGCTGTCGGTGGTTCGTCGGTTGGAAGGTGCGTTCACACTCGTCTTCACGCACGCCGATCATGCAGACACGATCGTTGCCGCACGCCGCTCCACGCCGCTCGTCGTCGGTGTCGGTGAGGGCGAGATGTTCCTCGGCTCCGACGTCGCTGCATTCATCGAGCACACACGCGATGCGGTTGAACTCGGACAGGATCAGGCAGTGGTGATCACTGCCGACAGCTACCGGATCTCCGACTTCGCGGGTAACGAGGCAGAGGGACGCCCGTTCCGCATCGACTGGGATCTCGCGGCCGCCGAAAAGGGTGGTCACGATTACTTCATGCTCAAGGAGATCGAAGAGCAGCCGACCGCTGTCGCAGACACGCTCCTCGGCCACTTCGAAAACGGGAAGATCGTTCTCGACGAGCAGCGGTTGTCGGACCAGGAACTGCGCGACGTCGACAAGGTGTTTGTCGTCGCCTGTGGTAGTGCCTACCACTCCGGTCTGTTGGCGAAGTACGCGATCGAGCATTGGACGCGTCTACCTGTCGAGGTCGAACTCGCCAGCGAATTCCGTTACCGCGACCCGGTTCTCGATCGTTCGACGCTTGTTGTCGCGATCTCGCAGTCGGGAGAGACGGCGGACACGCTCGAAGCTGTCAAGCATGCCAAGGATCAGAAGGCGCGGGTTCTCGCGATCTGCAACACCAACGGTGCGCAGATCCCGCGTGAGGCCGACGCCGTCCTCTACACCCGGGCAGGACCGGAAATCGCGGTCGCGTCCACCAAGGCGTTCCTTGCGCAGGTGACCGCGAATTACCTCGTCGGATTGGCATTGGCGCAGGCGCGCGGCACCAAGTACCCGGACGAGGTCGCCCGCGAGTACGCCGACCTCGAAGCGATGCCCGCATTGGTCAGCAAGGTACTCGAGACGGCAGAACCGGTGCGCGCGTTGGCGCGCCAGTTCGCGCACGCGTCGACCGTGCTGTTCCTCGGTCGCCACGTCGGCTACCCGGTGGCGCTCGAGGGTGCACTCAAGCTCAAAGAGCTTGCCTACATGCACGCCGAGGGCTTTGCCGCCGGTGAGCTCAAGCACGGCCCGATCGCGCTGATCGAGGAGGGCCTGCCGGTCATCATCGTCATGCCGTCGCCGCAGGGTCGCGCTGTGCTTCACTCGAAGTTGGTGTCGAACATCCAGGAGATCAAGGCACGCGGTGCGACGACGATCGTCATCGCGGAGGAAGGCGACACCGTCGCTGCGGCGCATGCGGATCACCTGATCGAGATTCCGGCGTCACCGACTCTGCTGCAGCCGTTGCTGTCCACGGTTCCGTTGCAGATCTTTGCGGCCGAGGTTGCCGCGGCGCGCGGATACGACGTCGACAAGCCGCGTAACCTGGCGAAATCGGTTACGGTCGAATAGCTTTCGCCAAAAACACGGGCCCCGCAGTCGAAAGACTGTGGGGCCCGAGTGCGTTACTGCGCCGCAACGACGACGGTTCCGCGCATCTCGGGATGAGGTGTGCAGGTGTAGTCGTAGGTCCCGGGTTCGGTGAACGTGTAGGTGTAGGTTCCCGACTTCTTGAGTGGGCTGCGGAGTTTGCCCTTGGCGTCACCGAGGCCGCTGACGTCGTGAGCCATTCCGTTGTCGTCGAACACCCACGTGACCGTCTCGCCGACGTTCACGGTGATGGAAGCGGGGGAGTACGCCATCCCGGAGATTGTGACCACAGGTCCGCTGGCCGTCGTTTCCGGAGTCGGTGGCGTGGAGTCGGTCGTGGAACTGCACCCGACCAAGCCGAGAGCGAGCACGAGTCCCGCGATTGCCGGGCGAAGACGTGATTTCATGGTTCCGAGGGTAGCGACGGCAACTGAAGGGTTCCGACATGCGTGGGTTCTACACAGCCGATCAGGTGCGAGCAGCGGAGGCGCCACTGCTCGACAAGCTGCCGGACGGGGTACTGATGCGTCGAGCGGCCTACGGTCTCGCGCGAGTCGTCGCGGACGAATTACGTTCGCGCACAGGATCAGTCGCACATCGGTCCGTGACGCTTCTGGTCGGTACCGGCGACAACGGCGGTGACGCCCTGTGGGCCGGTGCGTTGCTCCGCAAACGAGGTGTGAGTGTCCGGGCCGTGCTGCTCGACCCGGCCCGCGCTCATCGGGCGGGCCTCGACGCTCTTCTGAAGGCCGGTGGCCGAGTCGCCGCCGAAGTCGGGTCGCCGGATCTGGTGATCGACGGCATCGTCGGGATTTCCGGGCACGGCGTTCTGCGGCCGAATGCGGCTGCGCTCGTCGGCCAGGTGGATGCGCCGATCGTGGCGGTCGATCTGCCGAGCGGCGTCGACGCGAACACCGGCGCAGTGGACGGTCCGTCGGTAAGCGCTGATGTGACAGTCACCTTCGGTGCGCTCAAACCGGTACATGTACTCGCGGCTCCGCTGTGTGGTCGTGTCGAACTCGTGGACATCGGATTGAGCGTCGGTGAACCGGAGTTCGGCTCACTCGATCCGGCCGAGGTCGGCGCGCTGTGGCCGGTACCTGGTCCGGAGGACGACAAGTATTCGCAGGGTGTGGTGGGCATCGTTGCGGGAAGCGAGCAGTATCCGGGCGCGGGCGTGCTCTGTACCGGCGCCGCGGTGACCGCGACCTCCGGTCTGGTCTGCTACGCCGGGCACGGAGCCGCAGAGGTGCTGTCCCGGTTCCCGGAGGTGATCGCCAGTGAGACGTTCGAGGCTGCGGGGCGAGTTCAGGCCTGGGTGGTCGGCCCAGGTATGGGTACCGACGATGCCGCTGCGCGACTTCTCGCGTCGGTACTCGCTACCGATGTGCCTGTTGTCGTCGATGCGGACGGACTGACCCTGCTGGCTCAGCGTCCCGAACTTGTCGCAGCACGGGCCGTGCCGACACTTCTGACTCCCCACGCCGGCGAGTTCGCACGATTCACACCCCTCGGCGACGACAGAATCGCAGCCACGCGCGCTCTTGCCGGACGACTCGGAGTCACGGTGCTACTGAAGGGCCGTACGACGGTGATCTCGGATCCGGGCGGTGAGGTCCTGGTCAACGACGCCGGCGGCTCCTGGGCGTCGACGGCAGGCTCGGGTGACATCCTCTCCGGTGTGATCGGCGCTTTGCTGGCTGCGGGTCTGAGCCCTCTCGAAGCCGGGGCCGTCGGCGCGCGGGCCCACGCGTTGGCTGCGAATATCGCCGCCGCGGGCGATCAGAGCGATGTCGCCGGAGCACCGATTTCGGCGTCACCCCTGCTGGGAGGACTGCGCGAGTCGGTGCGTGTGCTCCGCTCTTTTGTCCAGAACTGAGTGTGTTCAAACCCGAACACGTGTCCGATCCTGTGTGGGTGGCAGGATTGTCGCCATGACGCTTGCCCAGGGAAGAGCACCGAAGGAGCCTGCGGAGGGGAAGTCGAGCCAACTCGACATCGCAGTATGGCCGCAGACAGAGGCAGTCGTCGATCTGGACGCTATCGCGCACAACGTGCGAGTTCTGCGTGAATTTGCCGGGGATGCAGCGTTGATGGCGGTCATCAAGGCGGACGGATACAACCACGGCGCAGTTGCGGTGGCACGGACGGCACTCTCAGCCGGAGCCCGGGAACTCGGCGTCACCACCATCGCCGAGGCATTGGTTCTTCGCGAGGCAGGCATCACCGCTCCTGTCCTGGCCTGGTTGCACGGCGTCGACGCCGATTTCGCGTCGGCGATCCGCTCCGACGTCGAGATCGGGGTCTCCTCGCCGCGACACCTGGCTGCGGTGGTCGACGCGGCACGAGTTCTGGGACTACCGGCGACGGTGACGCTCAAGGTGGACACCGGTCTCAATCGCAACGGCGTATCGAGAACCGAGTGGCCGCAGATGCTCGACGACCTCGCCGCTGCCCGGGACGAGGGCACGATCCGGCTACGCGGAGTGTTCTCGCACCTCGCGCACTCCGACGAGCCACATCACGACGTCATCGACATGCAGAAGCAACGCCTGATCGACGCGGTTGCCGACGTCCGTGCCCACGGATTCGACCCCGAAGTTGTTCATCTTTCCAACTCGGCAGCGACGGTTACCCGCCCTGACCTGCGATTTGACATGGTTCGACCCGGAATAGCGATATATGGATTGTCTCCGGTGCCCGAACTCGGAGATTTCGGTTTACGACCGGCGATGACGCTGCGAGCGAAGGTGATTCTGGTGAAGAAGGTGGCCGCCGGAGAGGGCGTCTCCTACGGGCATCAGTGGGTCGCACCGCACGACACCACTCTTGCTCTGCTGCCCGTCGGCTATGCCGACGGTTTGTCTCGTTCACTGAGCGGCAAGTTCGAAGTGCAGTTGGGCGGTAAGCGTCGCCAGGCAGTCGGGCGTATCTGCATGGACCAGGTGTTGGTGGACCTGGGGCCGGACGGCGACGGAGTTCGCGAAGGCGACACCGCGATCTTCTTCGGCAACGGCGATCACGGCGAACCCAACGCGCAGGCCTGGGCCGACGTACTCGACACCATTCACTACGAGGTCGTGACCGGAATACGTGGACGCACAGTGCGTACGTACATCGGGGGAGAGACGTCATGAAGACTGCAGGAAAGATGAGCATTCTCGGTGGCCTGCTCAGCGCTGTGGCACTCGGGTCGATGGCCGGCGTGAACGCATTCAAGACCGCGACGCGTCCGGGCCGGGAAATCTACGCCGACGAGGACTTCGACCTCATGACGCGCGACCGCAAGAGCACTGTGCGCTCCGAGGACGGCGTCGAGCTGGCAGTTCGCGAAGTGGGGCCGGACGACGCTCCGCTGACAGTCGTTTTCGTGCACGGATATTGCCTGAGCGCGCTGTCCTGGCATTTCCAGCGCCGCCAGCTCGAAGAGCGATGGGGCAACAAGGTTCGCATGGTGTTCTACGACCAGCGCGGACACGGAGATTCGGGTATGCCGCGCTCGAAGAGTTGTACGGTTTCGCAGCTCGGCCGCGATCTCGCGACCGTCGTCGAGGCCAAGGTACCCAAGGGCCCGATAGTTCTCGTCGGTCACTCGATGGGCGGTATGACGGTACTCGCGCTCGCCGGGCAGCGACCCGAATGGTTCGAGGGCCGAGTGATCGGCGTCGGGCTGGTCGCGACGACGGCGGCAGGTCTGGCCGAGACCGGTCTGACCCGCAATCTGCAGAACCCGATCATCGACGGATTCCGGTTGGCAGTGCGCACCTCACCGGGAGTGGTTCAGCACGCCCGGGGCGCTGCGCGAGTATTGATCACGCCGATCCTGCGCGCGGCGTCGTACGGCACCGATGTGAGCCCGCGGCTGCATGAACTCTCGGACGGCATGCTCGATCGGACCTCGGTCGTGACCATCGTGAATTTCCTGCGGACGTTGGAACTGCACGACGAGTCCGCGTCCCTCGAGGTCCTCGCGCACACACCAGCAGTGGTGATCTGCGGCGATCAAGACATGATGATTCCGTTCATCAGCTCCAAGCGTCTCGCTGCCGATCTTCCCGAATCCGAACTCGTGCGAGTTCACGGGGCCGGCCATCTGGTGCAGCTCGAGTTCCCGGCGATCGTCACCGACGCAATCGACAAGCTGGTGCAGCGTGCGAAGGTCGAAGAGCGTTCCGATGTCGGCTGAGAACTTCACCGGACTTCCCGAATCCGGACAGATCACGTTGGAAACGGCCGAGGACACCGAGGCTTTCGGCCGACGATTGGCGGCGGGGCTTGTTGCCGGCGACCTGGTAGTGCTCGACGGACCGCTCGGGGCAGGCAAGACAGCGTTGACTCGCGGGATCGGAGCGGGCCTCGGCGTGCAGGGCCGGGTGACGTCCCCCACGTTTGTCATAGCCCGTGAGCATCGACCGGGCACCCGTCCCAGCGGCGGCGATCCCGTCGGCATGATTCACGTCGATGCATACCGACTGGGCGACAGCGGACCGCACGCACTCGACGAACTCGATGCTCTCGACCTCGATACAGACCTCACCGACGCAGTGGTGGTTGTCGAATGGGGTGGCGACGTTGTGGAAAGGCTCGTCGAACGGCACCTGCGAGTGCAGCTTCATCGGGAACCTGAATCAGATGTGCGGACGGCCAGCTGGGCCTGGACGTAGTGAAACGGAGTTTCGGGTCACAGACGTAGTGAAACGGAGTTTCGGGTCACAGGCGTCGTGACCCTCCCAGGCCGGAAGTAGTTCTTCACGTGCGGGTACCCTGAGAAATCGTGCTTGTTCTCGCAATTGACACCTCCACTCCGGCAGTCACTGCCGGGGTCGTCTCCCTGTCGGCTTCGTCACCGGAAACAGTGGAGACGCTTGCCGTGCGTGTCACGGTCAATCCTCGTGCGCACGCCGAGGTCCTGACTCCTCACGTCCTCGAATGCCTCGCCGAGGCAGGGCTCACACCGGCCGAGTTGAACGCCGTCGTAGTGGGTGTCGGGCCGGGGCCGTACACAGGCTTGCGTGTCGGCATGGCGACTGGCGCTGCCTTCGGCGATGCTCTCGGTGTTCCCGTGTACGGCGTCTGCAGCCTCGACGCCATCGCGGCTGCGGTACCGACCACGGAGAGCTTGCTCGTCGTGACCGACGCGAGGCGTCGGGAGATCTATTGGGCGCGCTACGACGGCGGTGCGCGCGTCGAAGGGCCGGCTGTGAATTCCGCCGGCGACGTTGATCCTTCGCCCTCGACGCTGATTGCCGGATCCGCGTCGCACGTGGACTTCTTCGATCTTCCCGTCGAACCGGCTGAGACACCGTCACCGGCCGGGTTGGTTACAGTCGCTGCTCGCGAGGTTCTGGCCGGCTCGGTTCCTGCCCCGCTCGAGCCGCTGTACCTCCGACGCCCGGATGCGAAGACCCTCGCAGAACGTGGCAAGTGAGACAGAGCCGGTGAAGTGACAGAGCAGATGAAGTACAGCATCGAGCCGATGAATGTCGATGACGCCGAACGGTGTGCGGAGTTGGAACGCGCCTTGTTCGCGGGCGACGGGCCATGGAGCGCGCAAGCTTTCGTCTCGGAACTTGCGGGCGCACATAATCATTATTTCGTTGCCAGAGAACCCGACGGTCATGTCCTCGGCTACGCCGGAGTCGCATTGTTGGGGGCGTCGCCGAACATGGAGGCCGAGGTTCACACCATCGGCACGGATCCTTCGGCTCAGCGGGTGGGAATCGGCAGCGCGTTGCTCGATGCGCTTCTGACGCTGGCGGATTCACGGCAGTGCCCGGTGTTCCTGGAAGTGCGTACCGACAACGAACCTGCGATCGCGCTGTACCGGCGTGAAGGATTCGAGATCGTCGGAACGCGAAAGAAGTACTACCAGCCCAGTGGGGCAGATGCGTACACGATGCGACGGCCCGCCGTGCTCGGTGTCCGCGAAACTGAGGAGCAGCAAGCATGATCGTCATGGGTGTCGAAAGCTCTTGCGACGAAACAGGAGTCGGTATCGTTCGCTGGAACGGCGATGGAACCTGCGACCTGTTGGCCGACGAGGTGGCCTCGAGCGTGGATCAGCACGCCAGGTACGGCGGAGTGGTTCCCGAAGTAGCCTCGCGGGCTCACCTCGAGGCCATAGTGCCGACGATGCGCCGCGCCCTTGCCGTCGCCGGTGTCGAGAAGCCCGACGCGCTTGCCGTCACCATCGGACCTGGCCTGGCCGGCGCGCTGCTGGTCGGTGTTGCCGCCGCGAAAGCTTATGCGGCAGCATGGAACATCCCGTTCTATGCGGTCAATCACCTCGGTGGTCACGTCTCTGTGGACACTCTCGAGCACGGTCCGTTGCCCTCGTGCGTCGCATTGCTCGTCTCCGGTGGTCACACGCACCTGCTTCACGTCGAAAATCTGGGTAAGCCCATTGTCGAACTGGGCACGACTGTCGACGACGCCGCCGGCGAGGCCTTCGACAAGGTGGCCAGACTGCTCGGACTCGGATTTCCCGGCGGACCGGCACTCGATGCTGCTGCGCAAGAGGGAGATCGGAACGCAATCGCCTTTCCTCGTGGCATGACCGGCCCGCGCGATTCGCGGCACGACTTCTCGTTCTCGGGACTCAAGACGTCGGTCGCTCGCTATGTCGAATCGAAAGAGCGTGCAGGCGAGTCCTTTTCGATCCCGGACATCGCTGCCTCGTTCCAGGAAGCGGTTGCCGACGTACTGACGATGAAGGCAGTGCGTGCAGCCAAGGATGTCGGAGTCGACACGTTGGTTCTCGGCGGCGGTGCCACGGCCAATTCACGTATCCGCTCACTCGCCGAGCAGCGCTGCGCCGAAGCTGGAATCACGTTGCGAATTCCGAAACCTCGACTCTGCACGGACAACGGCGTCATGATCGCTTCGTTGACCGCCCACCTCATCGGGAACGGCGCAGGCCCTTCGGAACTGAGTGTTGCGACCGACCCGGGGTTGTCGGTCTCGGTCAGCCAGTTGATGCGCTGAGAATCAGGCTGCGCTGAGAATCAACCGACTGGGGCCGGTTCCGGATCCGGTGTGGTCGCGGCACCCGGTTCGGGCGTCGAGGTGTTCGGTTCACCGGGCTTTGTCGTCGGATTACTCCCACCGGGGGTCGTGATTTCCGTTTCGGTGGAACCGGATCCGGGATTTTCCGGTGTCGTCGGGTTTTCGCCGCCGCTCTCGCCCGGGCCGATACCGCCGCCCGGGTTGCCCTCGGTCGGATCGATCGGTGGCGTCGCCTCCGTGTCAGGGAGCGTCGGCCACCATGCCGGCGGATCGGGCAGTGTGATTCCAGGGATGGTCGGCCAACTCGGAGTGGTTGTTGTCGTGGTCGGCGGCGCGGTTGTGGTCGAGGTGTCCGGTATCGGCGCCGGCGGAAGCGTGTACTGATGCGTTGTGTGCGTGTGCGTGTCGTACGGCTGTGAGTCGAACGGCGTTGTGGGATAACCGTACTGCGGGTACGTGCTACCCGCTACCGAAGGTAGGGGATCATGAGACGGGATGATTGTCGAACCGGTGCTCAGCGTCGCTTCGGGGCTCACCGTCGTCGTGGTCGAACCGGTTCCGGCGGGCGAGACTGCGGTGTCATCGGTCGGCACCAATTCCTTTGCGCCGTAACCCAGTACAAGTCCGCCGACGACGAGCGCGCCGATCAGAGCGCCCGAGACCTTGGCTGTGGATCCAGAGCGCTGTGCAGTTCCGGAGCCCAGCAAGGGGAAACGGATTGCGGTGATCGAATCGGCAAGGAGCGCAGCACCTTTGGTTGCCGCAGTCTCGGGCTCGTCGATCTCGACCAGGGGGAGGTCGACGGCAGCAGCGACAGCGGACCGCACGGCTGGAATGTGTGCGCCACCGCCGATGAGTACGACGGCACCGACGGGCCGAGGCGAGCCGTTCACGACTTCACGGATGAAGGCGACAGCGCGCTCGATGTCCGGGGCAATGATGGCCTCGAACTCGTCGCGCGAGATCGACATCGCATCGACGGGAAGGTCGATGGTGACCTTGGCGGCCGTCGACAGTTGTTCCTTCGCGACGTGGCACCGGGCGGCAAGTAGTTCCGCGTCGGTGTAGCGGCGCAGGTGCCCTGCGGCCTTCTCCGTGACGAACTCGACGAGAGCCCGGTCGATTCCGGCCCCCGCGAGGGCGTCGATACGGTCGGAATGCAGAACTTCACCGGTGTGGTCGACGACGGACACGGTCAGGCCCTGATCTCCGACGTCCACCTGAGCTGTCGTGTCGTACCGCTCTGTTTTCCCGGTCTCGGCAAGGTAGGCGTGTACGGCGGCAGGTTCGGGGATGGCACGGACCTGCTTCGGCGAGCGGGAAAGCGACGACCTGATGCTCGCGAGTTGGTCGTCCGTGCGATAGCTGACACCGATCGAGCGCGGCGCCGCAGATCCGTCCGTTACCTGCGTCGTCATCAGCTTGATGGAAGCGCGAACGAGGTCGCCGACGTTGGAATTGGCCTGATCGGCCGAGACGAATCGGGTCTCGGCAGGCACGGCTCCTGGTGTGTTTGTGCTGGTATCGGTGTCGACGAGGGCTGAATAGACTCCGGAAGATCCAGTGGAAATTCCCAGTGAACAACTCATCGCGCACCTCCTCACAGTCAATACCGGTCAGTGTTCAATCGACCGCCGTTATATGAACGTTACAGAAGGTTCGTGAGGATTGCTCAGTGCTTTTCGTCTCTGTGATGCTCATTTCGGACCGAAAGGGTGGTTTTACCTGGGAAATTGTCGATCATTGATTCATGCAGAAAAAAGGCGATTCTCCCCACATCGACGGGGGGCGGCGACGCGCGCTGATCCGTGGCGCCGTTCTTCGACCCACGCTGACGGTGATCGCCTTCGGATGCGCATATTTCTTCCTGCCGTGGATCGACGTTCACACGGCGGGTGCGATCTCTCTCTTGATCGGTGGCGGCGCCGCGGTGCTTGCCGTTACCACCTGGCAGGTGTGGCGAATTCTGCGTTCCGATGTGCCTTCTCTGCAGGCGGTGGAAGCTGTGGCGGTGGTGATGCCGACGTACTTGTTGTTGGTGTCCATCACCTATTTTTCGGTCGAGCATGCGAGCGCCGGCAGCTTCACTGAACCACTGTCACGGATGGCGGCGCTGTATTTCTCGCTGTCCGTCTTCTCGACCGTCGGTTTCGGCGACATCGCGGCGCAAACGGATCTGGCCAGGGGGCTTGTGAGCCTGCAGATCATCTGCAATCTGGTGTTGATCGGGTTCGGTGTTCGATTCGTGGTTGCCGCAGTGTCGTGGGCGAAAGCGCACCGCTCGGGTTCGAGCGGACCTGAAATCGCCTAGGGCACTGCGGCAATCGGGATCATCGTCCGGTGTGAACCAACAATTCGACGTTCTGATCGACGCCGGTACCGGTCAACTTCGGGTCGCGGTGGATGTCGTTGAACGACAGTTCCCGATACAGCGAGGCGAGCCCGGCTGCCGACTTGTCGCTGTAGTCGACGGAATTGGGACTCTCCGCCTCGAAGAGCGTCGCAAGCAACGACACCGTTCCGTCGTTGTTGTCCGCGATCTCGACGATGCGTCCGAGTTGCGGGTAGTCGATGTGAGAGGCGGTGTTGATCTCCCAGAAGCCCTGCTCGGGGGTCGCTCCGGGCCACGGGGTGATCTTGTTCTCGTGAGTGTGTCCGTTGACCCATGCGAGCACGTTCGGGAAGCGGTGCAGCAAGTCGAGAAGCTGGGAACCGCGGAAGCGCGGCTCGAGGATGTTCTCGGGGTCGGGAATGAGATTGTCCATCGTGTCGCTTGTGTGGTGACTGAACAGTACGAAGTACGTGTCACTACGCGACTCGGTGACACGCGAGCCCGCTGCGTCGTAGTAGGTGCTGCTGCCGGCGCGCAGGGTGCTCTCGATCCACTGGAACTGAGCGGCGCCCAACGAGCCGTCGACGAAGCCCGCGCGGTTGGTGGAGTCCATGCTGATGCCGACGACGCCCGGTGCGATCTCGAACGAGTAGTAGCCGATCCCGGTTTCGCCGGCGTCGGGGGCGAAACCGTGCCCGACGGGGCCGGGGCCGGTGTGCGCGGGATCAAGATGTGCGGCGATGAACTGTCGCGGTGTGAACGGTGCGCGCGACGGGTCGGGGGTGACCTGGCGCGGCGGCGTCGTGAAGGCGGACAGGATTCCGGGAATCGCACTGGGATCGAACTTGGTGGCGATGTCGATCTGCTTGGCCTGCTCGGGTGAACCGGGCACCTCGAATTTGAGAGATCCCGTGTACATCGCCTCGAGCGGCGGGATGCCGCTGGGCACCGTGCCGGACACCGAATCGTCGTGATTGCCGAACACGCAATACCAAGGGATGTTCAGGCCGGGGCTCGACACGGGAGTGAAAGCGGCACCGAAGAAATCGGGGATCTCGGGGAAACCGGCCTTCTTGTACATGTCGAGCATCGGTGACTCAGGGTTCCAGTACAGATCCGCGCCGGAGTTCTGCACACCCTCGTAGCGATCCTTGGCGCCGGTGTTGGCAACGACGGTTCCGCCGTTGAGGGAGGTGAGGAACCAGTCGAGTTCGGCGAATTCTTTGTTGTCCGTGTTGTCGCCGGTGGTGACAACGGCATCGAAGGGTCGCGACGTGTGTGGGCCACTGCCGATCGAATTGACTCGTCGGACAAGTGAAATCAGCCCGTGTGCCGTCAGGGTCTCCTGTGGGCGGAACGCCGAGCCGGTGATCTGGTGGACGTACTCGAATCGCATGGGGGACTGGGCGTCGACGATGTGGACGTCGGTCAGCTGCACGAGCGAGGCGAGTGCGGTGCGGCGATCCTCGCGTCCTGACTTCGGCTCGGCCAACTCGCTGCGCACGATGTTCGCCCAACCCGGCCCGGCGGTGAGCTTGGTGTAGCCGCTGCTGCTGACGGGGGTGGACACGGACTCGAGAGTGGTGCCAGGACCTGACGTCGGAATGGTCGACGCGCCTGCATATTGCAGGCCCCACGGCTTGCCAAGGCTGACCGCGCCGACGGCGCCGAGTCCGGCGAAGGTCAGAAAACTACGGCGATTGATGTTCGTCACGAAGTGAACAATAGGTGAACGTGGTGGACGGCTGTCCTGTTTCGCTCTGGACGAAGAGAAAAATGCGCCCAGTCCTTGAGGGTTGGCACTCTCACGTATAGAGTGCCAATTGGCGCTGATCGAGTTCCGGCACCCGCGACGACGGGACTGCAGTGACGCGCCGTAAACGGCATACCCAAACAGCTGTCCGAGGATCGCCTCGGACGCACATACCCCAAAGTGGAGGGCTCATCGTGGCGAGCGTCAACATCAAGCCGCTCGAGGACAAGATCCTCGTCCAGGCCAACGAGGCTGAAACGACGACGGCTTCCGGCCTGGTCATTCCTGACACAGCCAAGGAAAAGCCCCAGGAGGGCACCGTCGTTGCAGTCGGCGAAGGCCGCGTCAACGAGCAGGGCAACCGCATCCCGGTCGACGTCAAGGAGGGTGACACGGTCATCTACTCCAAGTACGGCGGAACCGAGATCAAGTACGCCGGCCAGGAATACCTGATCCTGTCGGCACGCGACGTGCTGGCTGTCGTCTCCAAGTAAGACACACGTGATCCGCCCCGGAGTCCACACAGGATCCCGGGGCGGAATGCGTTCACGCCCCGAAGATTCAGGAGCTGACAGAACAGATGTCCAAGCAAATTGCGTTCAACGAGACCGCACGCCGCGCTCTCGAAGCCGGAGTCGACAAGCTTGCCGACGCCGTCAAGGTGACCTTGGGCCCGCGTGGACGCCACGTCGTGCTCGCCAAGGCATTCGGCGGCCCCACCGTCACCAACGACGGTGTGAGCATCGCCCGTGAGATCGAGCTCGAAGATCCCTTCGAGAACCTCGGCGCACAGCTCGTCAAGAGCGTCGCCACCAAGACCAACGATGTTGCCGGCGACGGCACCACCACCGCGACCGTCCTGGCCCAGGCCATCGTCCGCGGCGGACTCAAGAACATCGCTGCGGGTGCAAACCCGATGGCGCTCGGCGTCGGCATCAACGCCGCAGCCGACAAGGTCGTCGAGGAACTGCTCGCCGCAGCCACCCCCGTCGAGGGCGAGAAGTCGATTGCTCAGGTCGCTACGGTCTCCTCGCGTGACGAAGAGATCGGCAAGCTCGTCGGCGAGGCACTCACACGTGTCGGAACCGACGGCGTCGTGACGGTCGAGGAATCCTCCACCGTTGCAACCGAACTCGTTGTCACCGAAGGCGTTCAGTTCGACAAGGGCTACCTCTCGCCTTACTTCGTCACCGACATCGATGCGCAGAAAGCCGTCTACGAAGACGCGCTGATCCTGCTCTTCCGCGAGAAGATCAGCTCACTTCCCGACTTCCTGCCGCTGCTCGAGAAGGTTGCCGAATCCGGCAAGCCGCTCTTGATCATCGCCGAGGACGTCGAGGGTGAAGTTCTCTCCACCCTGGTGGTCAACTCCATTCGCAAGACCATCAAGGCCGTCGCCGTCAAGGCGCCGTTCTTCGGTGATCGTCGCAAGGCATTCCTCGACGACCTCGCAGTCGTCACGGCAGGCACCGTCATCAACACCGACGTCGGTCTTTCCCTCAAGGAAGCCGGCCTCGAACTGCTCGGTAGCGCTCGCCGCGTTGTCGTCACCAAGGACGAGACGGTCATCGTCGACGGTGCAGGCACCTCTGACGACATCGCGACCCGCGTTGCGCAGCTGCGTCGCGAGATCGAGAACACCGATTCGGATTGGGACCGCGAGAAGCTCGAAGAGCGTCTGGCAAAGCTGTCCGGCGGCGTGGCCGTCATCAAGGTCGGCGCAGCCACCGAAACCGATCTGAAGGAACGCAAGTTCCGCGTCGAGGATGCGGTCAACGCAGCCAAGGCAGCAGTTGCCGAGGGCATCGTCCCCGGTGGCGGATCGGCTCTCGTACAGGCCGGTACGGCACTGATCGGGAACCTCGGACTGTCGGGCGACGAGGCCACCGGCGTAGCCGTGGTCCGTGAAGCCCTCAACGCACCGTTGTTCTGGATCTCCAGCAACGCAGGCATCGACGGTTCCGTCGTTGTCAGCAAGGTCGCCGAGATGACCAAGGGCGAAGGCTTCAACGCCGCCACCCTCACTTACGGCAACCTGCTTGCCGACGGCGTCGTCGACCCGGTCAAGGTCACTCGCTCGGCAGTGGTCAACGCCGCTTCCGTCGCGCGCATGATCCTCACCACCGAGAGCGCCGTCGTCGAGAAGCCGACCGAGGTAGTTGCCGACACCGGACACGGTCACAGCCACTAATTCGCTGCTCGTAGTTTCGACAAAGAAGAGATCCCCCACCGGAAACCGGTGGGGGATCTCTTCTTTCGTTCGGTGATCAGATGAGCGGGATCGTCGCGAACGGCTCGCTGGTCGGCTGCTGCGATCCGCCGGGAGGTTCGACCGTGAACGCCAACTTCGTGTTCGGGCCGATGCCGTCGAGCACCACCTGGGTAGTGGGTTTGACGTCGCCCGGAGCCATCGTCCCCATCGGGATCATCGTGGTGCTGTCGGTGTCGCCCGGCACCAGCCACATCTGGTAGACGGTATCCGGACTCGGGGGAGTCACGTCGTTCATCACGAGGACTGCGGCGTCTTCGGAGGGCGAGAACAGCGTCGTGGCACTTCCGCCGCCCGGGATTTCACGCGTCGTGGCATGAACGTCGGGTGCTGCCATGATTTCGGATGCGGGGTTCTGCGGCGGCGTGTTGTCGGACAGCGTGCGTCCGATTCCGATGCCGCCGACCAGGATTGCGACTGCGGCGGCCGCCGCAAGAGCCATGGTCCACGGGCGTCGACGGTTACGACGCTCGGCCAGCGAGATCGGGGCGTCGGCAGCAGCGGTCTGTTCCGAGATCGAGGCGAGGACGCTGCTGCGCAGTGACGGCGGGGGCTCGACGGCATCGACAACGGTCATCGCAGCCATGGTTTCGGCGGTGAGTCGGACCTGGGCGTCGAATTCGGCTCGGGTCGCGGAGTCCGAAGCGGCAAGTCGTCTGTCGACCTCACGGCGCTCGTCGAGGTCCAACGCATCGATCGCGTAGGCGTACGCGTAGTCGATCAGCTCTTCGTCCATCTCACATCACCCCCAAACATCCACGTAGGCGCAGTAGTCCGTCGCGAATTCGCGACTTGATCGTGGGAATCGCCACGCCGAGATCTTCGGCCACCTCGCGGTACGTTCGGCCGCCGTAGTAGGCGAGAGTCACCGATTGGCGCTGAGTGTCCGTCAGCGATTCGAGACAGTCGGTGACAGCACGATGCTCGTCTCTTCGTGTCACTTCGTCGCTGACGACGTCGAACTCGGGAGTCGCATTGGTGGTGTCGTAGAGAGCCTGTCGATCCGAACTCGACTGTTCGGAGCGGACGCGGTCCACCGCGCGGCGGTGAGCGAGCGTCAGGAGCCAGGAGAGTGCGGACCCCTTGGCCGGATCGAAACTGTCGGCCGATTTCCAGGCTTGGAGGTAGACCTCTTGGACAGCTTCCTCGGAGAAGCCTGGATCACGGAGTACACGCAGAACCATGCCGTAGACGCGGGAGCTGGTTCGGTCGTAGAACTCGGCAAAGGCGCTCTGGTCGCCGTCGGCAACGTTCGCGAGGATCACTGCCAGCTCGCGTGATTCCACGATTCGCGCGGTGCGGGCCGCAGAATTGTCCGTCGGGCATGCGTCGGCCGCATCCGACGCATGGTCTGGCTCGCTCACGAAGAGTTGTCTCGCTTCATCGCGTACAACCGTAGCGTGCATGTCCGGTTCTTTTCTCTCGGCCCGCCGTTGGCCGCTGTGCGCCTTTATTAACCGCGGGGGGTTAACAAAGGCGCACAGCAGGTGGGGACTACTGCGGCATCAGCACCGAATCGATAAGGTAGACGGTGGCGTTTGCGGTCTTGACTCCACCGCAGACGACGGTTGCGTCGTTGACCTTGATGTTGTCACCGGATCCGGTGACGGTGACCGTTCCGCCCTCGGCGGTGGGGTGCGTTCCGTCGATCGCGTCAGGGGCGATCTGGCCGGGAACCACGTGGTAGGTGAGGATCTTGGTCAGCGTGGCGCTGTCCGTCTTGAGGCTGTCGATCGTGGCGGGGTCGATCTTGGCGAATGCCGAGTCGATCGGTGCGAAGACGGTGAACTCGCCACCGTTGAGAGTGTCGACCAGGTTGACGTCCGGGTTGAGCTGGCCGGAGACTGCCGCGGTCAAGGTGGTGAGCAACGGATTGTTGGATGCCGCTGTGGCAACCGGATCCTGGGCCATTCCGCTGACCGATCCGGCGCCGCTCGGCACTGCAGCTGCGTAGTCGGCACAACCTGCGCCGACCAGATCAGAAGCGGGCTCTGCCATCGCGCTGCTGGGAGACATGCTCGATCCCATGGGCGAAGACGTCATGGCGGCGCTCGAGGTGTCGGTCGACGAATCGTTGTCGTCGGAGGAGCAACCGACGACGCCGAAGACGGCGAAAGAGGCTGCTGCGGTGACTGCCAGAACTCGAGTAGAGGTGTTCATGGGTCTGCCTTCCTGAAGGGATGTGCTGAGGTGCACTGTCAGAAGGCATTCGGAGTCGGTTGTCGACAGGATGGGTCGGTGTCGGAAATTCTTTTCACGAACTGATGTGGGCATGCAAAAGCCCCCGAAAACTCTCGGGGGCCTTGTGCTCTCGACCTGCGCGTATCAGGACGCTATGCGAGTGGTGCGACGGTGGCGTGCGTGTAGTTCACGTTCGGTTTCCGACATTCCGCCCCAGATGCCGTACGGCTCGGCGACGGTCAGCGCGTGGCTGCGGCACTGCATCAGTACCGGGCACTGACGGCACATTTCTTTTGCGCGGGTTTCGCGCTGGGCACGTGCTCTACCGCGTTCGCCATCAGGATGGAAGAACATCGAGGAGTCGACTCCGCGGCACAGACCGTGCATCTGCCAGTCCCAGATGTCTGCGTTGGGGCCTGGAAGGTGATTCGGTGCAGGCATGTTGACTCCTTACTGCAAGCTCGCGTTGATCAACGAGCGGACCAAGTTGCCCGGAGGTTATCCGGGCCTTCTGAATCGTTCACGCTTGCTAACCGTAAGGGTGCTGAGTAAATCGCGTCAATAGGCTCGTTCAGTGGTGATCGGCATATATCGAAATGCGAGAGTTAACGAAGTATATATTTACATTTCGGTTCCTTCGTGCGTTGTGCTGCGCCGATGTCGGAATCGGGTCGATCGATGGGCTGACCGAGAAACCTGGCTGCTCGAGATGCGAAACCCACAGATCAGGGATATGTTTGCTGCTGATCGCCCGGCGAAATCACTCCGTCGTTCAGCTCGGTTTGCGTCATTTGTCCGATATTGAGCGAACGAGGTTTCGCTCCATTTCGGGACTTAGTGCCCAAGTTTCAACTAGGACATCTGTCCAATAAGTAATGCGCAGTTAACGTCACGGATATATGCCCGTTAAATATCATTACGAGTACATTTGGCAAATCTCAGTTGAATATCTGATTAACTCCGACAAACTTGCCTTTTGGTGTTTCTGTGCGGGTTAGGCACTGGTCGTGCGCTTGTCTTCTGGTGCTGCTGCGATGATCTACCTGTGTCGACACCTGCGCGCCCTGAAGCATCTGTACGATCCAAGACCCTCGAGTCCGCCGCATTCGGCGCGGATCCGGGCCTCGACCGGCTCCCGGCGCCCGGCTCCACCCGGGATTGGTGGACAACGGCAGTAGTTCTGGGTGGTCAGGGGCACTACGCCCGAGCGCGGGCGGCCTTGGATGTCCTGGACCGGCGCACGTCGGGGTTCTCGACGCATTCGGATCGAGTCCTTGCCTCTCTGTCTGCCAGCACAAGAGCGTCGTTTCTTCGTCAAAGCGGACGCCATGCGCTCGCGGCCACGTGGGACGGGTGTGCATTGGCGATAGTCGACGGCCTGCCCGTCAACCCGGAGGCTGCCTGTGATGCGCTGACCGGCCTGGCCGCGGACGCCCTCGGCTGTGGCCGGCTCCCGCTCGGCTGGCGGCTGCTGGGGGAGTGTCGGCGTCGTCTCGACGACGACGGTGCACTGGTTGTCGACGGTGGGCTGTGGCGGCAGGAAATTCGGATCGAATGGGTCTCGGCGGAACTGGCGCTGGCGGGAGGTGACTTCA
Organism: Rhodococcus sp. NPDC055024; assembly: GCF_053608585.1. Taxonomy (NCBI): domain Bacteria; kingdom Bacillati; phylum Actinomycetota; class Actinomycetes; order Mycobacteriales; family Nocardiaceae; genus Rhodococcus; species Rhodococcus sp. NPDC055024. The sequence continues at coordinate 259,966 of NZ_JBSGVT010000005.1, read as the reverse complement.
CGCGCGCCGGCAGACACGCAGAACGCGCCGTCGAATTGTCAGGGGAATCGGAGTCCGTCCGGCACCGCGTGAAGTCGGGTCTCCTGCGCAGCGCCGCTCTGACCGGAACAGGCCCGAGCGCTGCCGTGGAGTCGGCAGTGGATGTGCTCGCACAGTGTCAGCAGTACGGTCTGCTGCCCCTGGCCTGGGCGTCGTCGATGTTGATCGAGGGTGTGACCGGCGGGAGGACCTCGCCGAGTGCCCGTGAGATCGGCGATCTGATTGCGATGCGAGGTGGATCACTCCTCCCTTTGTCGTAGCCGCTTCGCTGAAAGTGTCCGGAGAACATTCCAGACAGGGGTGATTCGATATCGCGACTGCTGGGCGGGCATGCGGAGACCAGCCGGTCCGGATGGTTACTCTTAGAGGGTTCCGCTGAGAGCGGGAGCACACCCGCTCGGGAGGTGCCACTGTAACGCCAGGATTTTCGCTGACGATGACAAATACGAGCGATGAGTTGGACACCGCGGTCGCCGCTGCTGCGCAGGGCGACCGTACAGCTCTAGCTTTGGTTCTGGAGAACATCCGACCGATGGTGGTGCGCTACTGCCGCGGTCGAGTGGGTGCGGCCGAGCGAGGACACCTGTCCGCTGACGACGTCGCACAGGAAGTGTGTCTGGCCGTGATGACCGCGCTGCCGCGTTATCAAGACCAGGGACGCCCGTTCATGGCCTTTGTGTACGGAATTGCGGCACACAAGGTTGCGGACGCACATCGAAGCTCCGCCCGTAACAAGTCGGAGCCCGTTTCCGAAGTACCGGATGTAATAGCACTGGATGATGGTCCCGAACAGCGAGCACTCGATTCGGAATCCAGTAGACAGATGCACGAACTGCTCGGCACACTTCCGGAGAAGCATCGAGAAATCTTGATACTTCGCCTGGTGGTCGGGATGTCGGCCGAGGAAACGGCCGTCGCCGTCGGTAGTACCGCCGGAGCTGTACGAGTCGCTCAGCACAGGGCGATCGCGAAACTGAAAAAAGAAGTAACGAAAGCAGGTGAGAGCTTTGGCTAGAGACGAGGAGCGTGACGCTTCGAATCTCGGTGATCTCGCCGACGACGGTACGCCAGTGGATTTGGCTGCGGTTCGGCGTGACGATGCGCTGATCGAATCCATTTCGAGTGGTGGACCGGTAGCAACCGATAGCACCGAACAGTACGAACTTGCGTTGATTCTCTCGCAATGGCGTGACGATGTCGTTGCGACTCCGATGCCCGAGGGTCCGTTGTTGGACGATGTCATCGCTGCGATCACAGCGACGCCGTCCGGCTTCTCCGATCGTCAGCGTTCCCGTTCTCGATTGCGTGTGGTTCGTCCGATCGCCGCCGCTGCAGCTGTTGCAGCAGTGGTCTTCGGTGGCGCCACGGCGATGGCGTACGACGCCCAGCCCGGCGATGCTCTCTGGGGCGTCAAGCAGGTCGTCTTCACCGACGAGGCAAACTCGACGGTAGCGAAAATCGACACGACATCCGAGCTGGAAAAGGCCGAGCGCCTGTTGGCTGCTGGGGACATTCCCGCGGCAAAGATGGTGTTGGACAACGCAGCTCACCGTGCCGATGCGGTCAAGGACTCGCAGGACAAGACGGATCTCGTCGAGCGTTGGGGCAAGTTGATGACGCAGGTCCAGGAGACCACGTCACCCGCCATACCGCCGTCGACGAGTGGTCAGCCGGCTGGCCCGACCACTTCGATCACGGCAATTCCGGGCTCCTCGGTCAAACCGCTCAATCCTCAAGGACCTGGCGAACCGACAAGTTCGACCAAACCAGATCCGGGAGTGCAGCTGCAGTTGCCGCCGACGTCGGCGTCGTCGACACCGTCATCGTCGCCCACGACAACGACCACGACAACAACGACGACAGCCACGACAACGACGTCGCTGGCCCCGGCCTCGTCGCCGTCGGGTGATTCTTCTTCACCCCCGCCCTGATCGCATCGTTTCGATCTAAGTCATACGAATCGAAGTCATACGAATCGAAGTCATACGAAAGTGGCCGACAAGCAATTGCTTGTCGGCCACTTTCGAATGAACTTGGTGGGGTTTCGCTCAGTTGTCGAAACCGTCGCCGTGCATCGCCTCGTTCATCGACGCGTCGGCATATCCGCGGCAGTAGTCCCACGTGACATATGCCTCAGGCATGGGGTCGTAGGCGGGCTCGTGGGGGCGGACGGTTCCGTCCACGAGGAGCTGGAGCAGGTTTGCGCGCAGCATGTCCCAGTCGTGGTAGTGATCTTGTTGGCAGTCCTCGCAGCACACTACGAGACCGCGGATGCCGCGGTGAGCGAGGAGTGCCTCGTAAACGGCGAGGTCAGCGAGATCCTCCTCGACCGCTTGGCGTTCGTGGGGGTCGAGTGGTTGGCCCGGCTCGATGGCATCGAGAGCCGCGGAGGGGTCAGCTGGGTCGCCGGCGAAGGGATCTGGCGGCAGACCGGGGGGCAGTTGATCACGCACAGCACCACGGTACGCAGGTCAGGGGGGTCAGCGCCACTTGTTACGCGTACCCGCAGCGTGGGTGGGATGGTTCGGACCTTTGAGTGAGCCGATACCATGGTGTGCAACGCCGGGAAAAGGTGCCAGGAATATCTTTCTGTGCAGGTGCCTTCTATCCGATATCCAGCTTTCGTAATCCGTTTCGAGGCGGCTGCTACAGCGGTCGCCCTGGGCGAATCTAGGTCCATGGAGGGTCCTGACCGCATGAGTAGTTCTGCAGGACATGTACACACCGGAGGAGACGACCCCAACAAGGTCGCGATGCTGGGACTGACATACGACGACGTGCTGCTGTTGCCTGCCGCGTCCGACGTCATCCCGAGCCAGGTCGACACGTCCAGTCAACTGACTCGCGACATCCGTCTGCGGATCCCGTTGGTCAGTTCTGCGATGGACACCGTCACCGAGTCGCGCATGGCAATTGCGATGGCACGCGCCGGCGGCATGGGTGTACTGCACCGCAACTCGTCGGTCGACGTCCAGGCAGGACAAGTCGAGACCGTCAAGCGCTCCGAGGCCGGCATGGTGACCGATCCCGTCACGTGTAAGCCGACCGACACGATGGGCGAGGTCGACGCGAAGTGCGCTCGCTTCCGCATCTCGGGTCTGCCGGTCACCGACGACGCCGGCCAGCTGGTCGGCATCGTCACGAACCGTGACATGCGTTTCGAGGTCGACCAGAACCGCCCGGTCGTCGAGATCATGACGAAGATGCCGCTGATCACCGCTCAGGAAGGCGTCACCGCTGACGTGGCACTGGGCCTTCTTCGTCGGCACAAGATCGAGAAGCTGCCGATCGTCGACGGAAACGGCAAGCTCACCGGTCTGATCACGGTCAAGGACTTCGTCAAGACCGAGCAGCATCCCGACGCCACCAAGGACCGTGACGGGCGACTGCTCGTCGGCGCTGCAGTCGGTGCTGGCGATGACGCCTTCCAGCGCGCGATGGCGCTCACCGATGCCGGTGTGGACGTACTCGTGGTGGACAGTGCGCACGGGCATTCGTCCAATGTTCTCGACATGATCGCCAAGCTCAAGCGTGAACTGGGCGAGCGGGTTCAGATCATCGGTGGCAACGTCGCTACGCGTGCGGGTGCTCTGGCTCTGGTCGAAGCCGGCGTCGATGCCGTCAAGGTCGGAGTCGGCCCTGGTTCCATCTGCACCACCCGCGTCATCGCCGGTGTCGGTGCCCCTCAGGTCACGGCCATCCTGGAAGCGGTTGCCGCGTGCAAGCCTCTCGGTGTGCCCGTCATCGCTGACGGTGGACTCCAGTTCTCCGGTGACATCGCGAAGGCTCTTGCCGCAGGTGCGTCGACGGCCATGCTGGGTTCGCTGCTGGCCGGTACCGCTGAATCGCCCGGCGAACTGATTCTGGTCGGCGGCAAGCAGTTCAAGAGCTACCGCGGAATGGGTTCGCTCGGCGCGATGCAGTCGCGTGGCGAGGCCAAGTCGTACTCCAAGGACCGGTACTTCCAGGACGACGTACTTTCCGAGGACAAGTTGGTTCCGGAAGGCATCGAAGGACGTGTTCCGTTCCGTGGCCCGCTCTCGCAGGTGACGCACCAGCTCACCGGTGGTCTGCGCGCTGCCATGGGATACACGGGGTCGGCGACGATCGAGCACCTGCAGAACGCTCAGTTCGTCCAGATCACGGCGGCCGGTTTGAAGGAAAGCCATCCGCACGACATCACGATGACTGTCGAAGCACCCAACTACACCGCTCGTTAGCAACCAGTACACGAGAAAGGGGCGCGCGTGCGCGACCTCGTTGAGATCGGCATGGGTCGAACGGCCCGACGTACCTACGAGTTGGACGATGTGAACATCGTTCCCTCCCGGCGAACCCGTTCGTCGAAGGAGGTGTCGACTGCTTGGCAGCTCGACGCTTACAGGTTCGACATTCCAGTCCTCGCACATCCCACCGACGCATTGGTCTCACCGACCTTCGCGATCGAGCTGGGTAAGCGCGGCGGCCTCGGTGTCATCAACGGTGAAGGCCTGTGGGGCCGTCACCCCGATGTCGAGGAGAAGCTCCGGCGTCTCGTCGAGATCGCCGAGAAGGACGGTGGGGTCGACGCGGCCATCCGTTATCTGCAGGAGTTGCACGCGGCACCGCTGCAGGCCGGTCTTCTGGCCGCCGCGGTCGCGCAGGTCCGTGATTCGGGGGTCACCACTGCCGTTCGCGTCAGCCCGCAGAATGCGCGCGCACTGACGCCTGAGCTGATCAAGGCCGGAATCGACCTGTTGGTCGTCCACGGCACGATCATCTCGGCCGAGCACGTCGTGCACACCGAGCAGGAACCACTCAACCTCAAGACGTTCATCTCAGAGCTCGACGTTCCGGTCGTCGCGGGTGGGGTCAGCGACCACCGCACCGCCCTGCACCTGATGCGTACCGGCGCCGCCGGCGTCATCGTCGGGTACGGCTCCACCGAGGGCGCAACCACCACCGGTGAGGTCCTGGGCATCGGCGTTCCGATGGCCACGGCCATTGCCGATGCTGCAGCAGCCAGGCGTGACTACCTCGACGAGACGGGTGGACGCTACGTCCACGTCATCGCCGACGGTGACATCACAACTTCGGGTGATCTGGCGAAGGCCATCGCCTGCGGTGCCGACGCTGCCGTTCTGGGCACGCCGCTGGCCGTGTCCGCCGAGGCGCCGGGTGGCGGCTGGTACTGGCCGTCCGCTGCGGCTCATCCTTCGGTTCCGCGTGGAGCACTTCTTCCGGTTTCCTATGGGGAGCGTCCGAGTCTGGACCAGGTTCTGAGCGGCCCTTCGGACGATCCGTACGGTTCGCTGAACTTCGTCGGTGGTCTCCGTCGGTCGATGGCGAAGGCCGGATACTCCGATCTCAAGGAGTTCCAGAAGGTCGGGCTGACAGTCCGCGCGTAGTCTGTACCTTTCTGTGGCCTTGGTTCCTCGTGAACCGGGGCCACAGTTCGTTGTGCAGGACTTTCTTCCGTTCCTGATACTTGCGGTTACGCTTATAAGACCCCTTGTGGTGGTAGTCACAAGGAATAGGTGCATACTGGCGGGTAACTACGGTTCACGGTGGAGGTGTCCTGATGGGCAAGCAACGGGCAACGGACTACGACGTACTGATCGTCGGATCCGGGTTCGGCGGAAGCGTGAGTGCGCTTCGTCTCGTGGAGAAGGGCTACAAGGTCGGCGTCATCGAAGCCGGCAGGCGGTATGCCGACGAAGACTTCGCGAAGACCAGTTGGGATCTCAAGAAGTTCCTCTGGGCTCCGAAGCTGGGTTGCTTCGGCATTCAGCGCGTCCATCTGCTGCGCGACTGCCTCATTCTCGCGGGAGCGGGTGTCGGCGGCGGTTCGTTGAACTACGCCAACACGCTCTACCAGCCGCCGGAGCCGTTCTTCCAAGACAAGCAGTGGGCGCACATCACCGATTGGCGCAGTGAACTCACGCCGTACTACGAGCAGGCTCAGAAGATGCTCGGTGTGGTCCGCAATCCGCACATGACGCCCGCCGACGAGATCATGAAGTCGGTCGCCGACGACATGGGCGTCGGAGACACGTTCATCCAGACGCCCGTCGGCGTCTACTTCGGTGAGCCGGGCAAGAAGGCGAAGGACCCGTACTTCGGCGGCGTCGGCCCCGAGCGCACCGGTTGCATCGAGTGTGGCGAGTGCATGACAGGCTGCCGTCACGGAGCGAAGAACACGCTCCTCAAGAACTATCTGGGCCTTGCCGAGACAGCCGGCGCCGAGATCATTCCGATGACCACCGTGTCCGGGCTTCGTGAGGCTCGCGACGGTTCGTGGGACGTGTTCACCGAGCGAACCGGTGCATTCGGACGCAAGAACCGCCGCACGTACACGGCTGCGAACGTCATTCTCGCGGCCGGAACGTGGGGCACTCAGCATCTTCTCTTCGACATGAAGGACACCGGAGCGCTGCCCAAGCTCTCCGACAAGCTCGGCGAGCTGACGCGAACGAACTCCGAGTCCATCGTCGGCGCAGGCAAGTACAAGGTCGATCCTGCTCTTGACCTGACCCGCGGAGTGGCGATCACGTCGTCGTTCCACCCGAGCAGTGACACTCACATCGAGCCGGTCCGCTACGGCAAGGGTTCCAACGCGATGGGACTCCTTCAGACCTTGATGACGGACGGCGGCGGCACGACACCACGGTGGATCAAGTTCCTCGGTGTGGTCGCGAAGAACCCGTACCAGATGCTGCGCATGCTGACGGTCAAGGACTGGAGCGAGCGCACGATCATTGCACTGGTCATGCAGAACCTCGACAACTCCATCACCACGTACACGAAGAAGGGCTTGTTCGGTCGACGCAAGGTCACCAGCAAGCAGGGCCACGGTCAGCCGAACCCGACGTGGATTCCGGAGGGCAACGAGGCGACGCGTCGAGTTGCCGCGAAGATCGACGGCGTCGCAGGCGGTACGTGGGGCGAGATCTTCAACGTGCCCCTGACGGCGCACTTCCTCGGCGGTTGCGCTATCGCGTCGGATTCCGATCACGGGGTCATCGATCCCTACCACCGCGTCTACGGCTACCCGACGCTCAGCGTCGTCGACGGCGCAGCGGTCTCGGCCAATCTCGGTGTGAATCCGTCGCTGACCATTGCCGCTCAGGCCGAGCGCTCGGCCTCGCTGTGGCCGAACAAGGGGGAGACGGACCTGCGTCCCGCTCAGGGCAGCGGCTACGAGCGTTTGGCTCCGATCGCACCCAAGTCACCCGTGGTGCCGGCGTCGGCTCCGGCTGCCCTGGTTCTGCCGATCGTGAAGATCACCGGCGGCAAGACTGCTACCGCTGTTCCGGCGGAGCCTGCAGCCGGATAAGGTCGCCGCAAACGAGGATGGGGCGTGTCGTCGAAGATTCGACGACACGCCCCATCTCTGTTTCAGGGTGTCAGCCTCCGAGTGACCCGAACAGGGTGCCGAGGTCGAGGCTGCCGGTCCCGCCTCCGGGTCCGCCGTCCGTATCACCGGGGACGGTCAGGGTCTGCGGCGCAGATGCGGAGGACGTGTAGCCCGAAGCGCCCACGAATTCGGCAGTGACACTGTAGGTCCCGGAGTTGTAGAACGTCGCCGGTACCGTCGCGACACCGTTGACCACGTCGACCGGTCCACCGATGAGGGTGTCACCGACCTTGAACTGGACCTTGCCCGTGGCGCCGGCCGGATCGACCGTTGCCTTGAGCGTCACCGGGGTGTTCTTCTGGACGGTTCCGACGGCGTCGAGAACCGTAGTCGTCTCGACGTCAGCCGGAGCCGGTGTCGTGACACTCACCGGGAAGGCCGGGGCAGCAGACGGCGCGAATCCTGGTGAGCCGGTGAACTTCGCGACAACCTTGTGCGTTCCGGTCGAGGCGAAGGTGTACGGAGCGACGGCAACTCCGTCGGTTCCGACTGTGGCACTGACCGTTTCGGTGCCGTCGACGATGAAGTCGACGGTGCCACCGGTTCCCTGCGGATCGACCTTGGCAGTGAGGTTCACGTCCTGACCGACCTTCGCGGTCGACGGCGAAACCGTGGCAGTGGTGGTCACGGCGTCAGGCGGTGCGTCCGTCGTGACGGTCACGATCTTGGCCGACGCCGACGTCGACGCCAGGAATCCGGGTGCGCCGCTGTAGCTCGCGGTGATGGAGTGCGGCCCGTCCTCGGTGAAGGTCGGGGAGATGCTGGCCGATCCAGCCGTTACCGGCACTGCGTCCTCGAGTGGGTTGTCGCCGTCGAAGAACTGGACGGTTCCGCCGGTTGCGCCGCCACTGATGTTGGCTGACAGCGTGACGGGCGTTCCGTTCTTGGCGTTGGCCGGTCCGACGACCGTGGTGGTGGTTGCCTTGTCCGCCTCGATGATTCGCGTGGTGGCGAGGGGTCCGGCGCCGCTGTTGAGGGGGCCGTTCTCGGCGTCACGCGGGGTGCACCGCGTGGGCGCCCAGGCGGTGATGACCAGGGTGGCCTTGGGGAGGAATGTGAGGAAGTTGCGATCGTTGTTCCAGGCTCCTGCGCTACCGCCGGTGCGTACCTTCATGGCTACCTCGCCCGAGTCGCCGGCCTTGAGAACTGCCTTGACCTGGGGGAGTTGGAACTGGGTGTAGCCGTCGGCATTGTTGGAACCGTCGACGTTCTTGCCGGTCGCCTTGACGACGATTCCGCCTTCGGAGCTGGTGCTCGAGCTGGGGCTGTTTCCGATGACCTGGTTGTTTCCGGAGAGGCGCAGAATCGTTCCGTTGGGATCGACGTTGCCGTTCTCGTTGACGCGCAAGATGTTCGGCGCGGCACCGCTGAGCCCCGCCGAAGTGCCGGGGACGATGGTGGCTTCCACCAGGGTGGCGTTCGCAGGAACGTCGACGTCGACCTTGATACGGGAGACGTTCTGGACGGTCGCCCCCGAAGCGGAGCCGGGAAAGGCGATGGGACCCGGTTGGATGGTGACCTCGAAGGTTTCACCGGCTCCGATGGATTCCGGCGCGTCGACGATGACCGAGCCGGACTGGGACTGCGTGGTCGGACCGGCGACAGCGGACGGGGTTGCCAGGCAACTCGTGCCGAAGGTTGTTGTCACCGGGGCTGCCGATGCGGGGATTCCCGCGAGGATCACGCCACTGGCGAGTGCCGTGACGGCGATCGGCGCCGCGATGCGGCGTCTGGAATGCACGAACATGGATTCTCCTGAGTTCGGTACGGGAGTGGTGTCCAAAGCTGATGTGGGGGACTAGCTTCCGAAGAGCGGGATGAGTCCGCTGAGCGAACCGGTGTCCACGCTTCCGGTGCCGCCGCCGTCGGTCGGTGCGGTGCCGACCTGCACGACCGTCGGGCCGGAGACGGAGTTCTTCCAACCGGCGTCGCCGACGAAGTTGGCAGTGAGGCCGAAAGTTCCCTCGTCGTCGAAGGTGTGCGTGAGCGTCGCGACACCGTTGACGACGGCAACGGGTGCGCCGATGGGCGTCGTGCCGGACTTGAACTGGATCATTCCGTTTGCTGTTCCGGGTGCGACGGTGGCCTTGAGCTGCAATGCCTTTCCGACCTGAGCCGAGCCGCTGACGGTCAGAGACGTCGTGGTGTCGGCGCGAGCGGGCTCGGGATCGGTCACGTTCACCGTGAACGAGGTGGACGTGGAGCCGATGAATCCGGTTCCGCCGGAGAACTCTGCCGTCACGGCCGCAGCGCCCGCTGATGCGAAGGTGTGCGGGAGAATTGCAACGCCGTCACCCGTGCCGACGGGTGCCGTACCGACCTCGCTGCCGTCGACCTTGAACGTCACGGTTCCGCTGCTCGGGATGGGGGAGACGGTGGCCGAGAGGTTGGTCGGTTCACCGACTACTGCGGTGAGCGGTTCGACAACTGTTGTCGTGGTTCCCCAATCGGGATCGCTGACGTCGAGTTGGGTTGCGGTGGAGACGGAATCGCCGTAGCCGGCCTCGCCGGTGAACACTGCGGTGAAGCTGTGTGTGCCGGAAGCGTCGTAGCTGCGCGTCAGGGAAGCTGTCCCGTTGGCAACTGCTACCGGTGCGCCGAGATTGGTTTCGCCGTCCTTGAACTGCACCGTGCCCACGGCGTTTGCCGGTGTGACGACGGCGCTCACGGTGATGCTGTCACCGACCAACGCGGCGTTCGGAGCCGAGATCGTGGTGGTGGTGTCCGCGGAGACGTCGACGGTCTGGACTCCGGAGGTCGAACTGTGGAATCCCGACCCGGCGTTGTACGCGGCGGTGATGTCGTGTGCGCCGACGCTGGCGAAGGTGTGGGACAGGGTGGCGCTACCGCTCGAAACCGTGACCGGTGAGCCGATGTCGTTTCCGCCGTCCTTGAACTGGACGGTGCCGGTCGCGTTGGACGGCGCAACTGTCGCGGTCAGGTCGACCGGAGTGCCGACCTTCGCTGTTGCGGGTGCAACCAGTGTGGTTCCGGTGGCGACCGACGGGTCGACTACCTGGACGTTGACATTGATCGGGTTGAGGCCCTGCTGTGAGCTGAAGGCGTTGACATCGAAGAGCATGCCGCTGTCGTACGTCCCGAAGGCTGTTCCGACGGGGACCGTGTAGGTCGCCTCGAGGGTGACGGGTTGGTTCTTCTTGACCACGAATCCACCGACCAGGAAGGTGCAGCCGCTCGAGCACTTCGCGGTGACTCCGCCATCTGATTCGTTGCTGATCGTGGCCCGGTTGGTCACACCCAGGTAGGTGGCCTTGGCGCTGCCTGGCACGAGGACAAATCCTGCGGGAGGTATGTCACGGATCTTTGCGATCGACCGTTCGATGCCGCTTTCGTTGTGCTTGATCTCGGTCTTGTACGTGACGGTGTCACCTGGGTGAACTGCCGCGTTCCCGATGACACTCTTCGTGAAGATCAGGTTGTCGGTCGTGCCGGTGAAGGTGGTCGGCGGGGCTTCGTCAGCAGTGGCCGGCGTGCCGAGGACTAGAAGTCCGGCGGCTGCCGTCACGGCCGCGACAGGTATGGCGAGTCGTCGTATGAATCGACGCACAGGTCCTCCTCGAGGTGAGCGCCGTTCGGCGGCGCCGGCCGTTTGCGATCGTGATCCTGATCACTTGACGGGCGAGATTACCTTTACTGGACGTTTGGTTCAGGCGAATCGGTCAAACGTCCAGAAAATTCACCCTTCGTCCATTTCGGGCTCTGGCCTGCGATGATGTCGACGAATTGATTGCCGAGGCTAAGGTGCGGGCAATTGAGATGCCGTTGACCTGGACGATGGTCTAGATTGACGTGCCGTCGCCCCTCAGTTGTCAGGGTCGGGCTTTGTAGTGATGTACCTCGCGCCTGCTCGCTCGCGGAGTGGACTGAGTCCATGCGTGCGCAGAAGCGCTGGCTGCGGCGATTAGACTGCACCTGTGGCAGATATCGAGCAGCAGAGACCAGTTCTTGTCGTCGACTTCGGAGCGCAGTACGCGCAGTTGATCGCACGGCGAGTTCGCGAAGCCAAGGTCTACTCGGAGGTGATTCCGCACACCACGACCGTCGAGGAGATCGTGGCCAAGAACCCCTTGGCTGTTGTGCTCTCGGGTGGGCCCTCGAGTGTCTACGCAGACGGTGCCCCCAAGCTTGATCCCGCACTTTTTGATCACGACATCCCGGTTTTCGGAATCTGCTACGGATTCCAGGCAATGGCAGGCGCTCTCGGCGGCACCGTCGCCGAGACCGGTACCCGCGAATACGGCCGTACCGACATCGCGGTATCCGGCGGATTGCTCCACGACGGTCTTCCCTCGACGCAGCCCGTATGGATGAGCCACGGCGACGCCGTCACCGAAGCGCCTTCCGGCTTCGAGGTGACCGCGAGCAGCGATGGTGCTCCCGTCGCAGCGTTCGAGGACCGCGCCCGCAAGCTCGCCGGTGTGCAGTACCACCCCGAGGTTTTGCATTCACCGCACGGTCAGCAGGTCCTGAGCCGCTTCCTGCACGAGATCGCAGGCATCCCGGCGGCATGGACGGCATCCAACATCGCCGACGCGCTGATCGAGCAGGTTCGCGAGCAGGTCGGAGACGGACACGCCATTTGCGGTCTGTCCGGTGGCGTCGACTCCGCTGTTGCCGCTGCGCTTGTTCAGCGCGCAATCGGCGACCGGTTGACATGCGTCTTCGTCGATCACGGTTTGATGCGCGCCGGTGAGCGCACGCAGGTCGAGCAGGATTTTGTCGCGGCAACCGGCGCTCGCCTGATCACGGTGGATGCTGCCGACACCTTCATCGGTGAGCTGGCAGGGGTCACCGATCCCGAGACCAAGCGCAAGATCATCGGCCGCGAGTTCATCCGCAGCTTCGAAGGCGCAGTCAGTGATGTTCTGGGCGAGAACGCATCTCACGGTGCGACCGTCGACTTCCTCGTCCAGGGCACTCTGTACCCGGACGTCGTGGAGTCCGGCGGCGGCACGGGAACCGCAAACATCAAGAGCCACCACAACGTCGGCGGACTTCCGGAAGACCTGCAGTTCAAGTTGGTCGAACCGCTGCGTCTGCTGTTCAAGGACGAGGTCCGTGCCGTCGGACGCGAACTCGGCCTGCCGGAAGAGATCGTCGGACGCCAGCCGTTCCCCGGTCCCGGGCTCGGCATCCGCATCATCGGTGAGGTCACCCGCGATCGCCTCGAAATCCTGCGTCAGGCAGATTCCATTGCGCGCGAAGAGCTTACGTCTGCAGGCTTGGACGGAACGATCTGGCAGTGCCCGGTGGTTCTCCTCGCCGATGTCCGCAGCGTAGGTGTGCAGGGCGACGGCCGTACTTACGGTCATCCGATCGTGTTGCGTCCGGTCTCGAGTGAAGACGCGATGACCGCGGACTGGACGCGTCTGCCGTACGAGACCCTCGAGCGCATCTCGACTCGAATCACCAACGAGGTTGCGGACGTGAACCGCGTAGTCCTCGACGTGACGAGCAAGCCACCGGGAACTATCGAGTGGGAATAAAAACAACTGTGCGCCTTTGTTAACCCCCCGCGGTTAATAAAGGCGCACAGCAGTTTTACTTGCGGTTTCGTCGATTCGGCAGGATCACCAGCAGTAGTCCTGCCACGACGGCGGCACCGACGAACAGCCAACGGAATTGAATATTCGTTGCCGGTGCCAGGGAGAACGGGCCGACCAACGCCCACACACTGATCAACAGTGCGGCCAACCCTGCGATCAGCAGAAGTGCTGAGGGGCGCTTGGATTCTCGGATCTCGTCCGGGTCTGTGGTCTCGTCGAAGTCGCTCATGATTGCGTCACCTTCAGGCTGCCGAACGTTGCTTTGGCGTTGATGGTCAGTGTGGGTGAATCCGGTGTCACATCACGGCCCGGGTGTATTCCGCCGTCGAGGCAACCTGATCCGTCACCCATGACGACGGTGCAGCTGTTCTTGACGTTGACGGTTGGTGGCACGATGACGGTGAACTCGCCGAACGACGCCGCGACGTCGATGGTCTTGTCCTCGGTGAACTTGACCCCGTTGAGGTCGAGAGTGAAGCTGCCGAAGGCTCCCGAGTACGACGGGTCCAGCTCGGAAGCTGTTGCCGGAGTCCACCTTTGCTCACCCGAGGCGTCGAACTCGATCGGGTAGACCAACGAGGCGAGAAGCACGAAACCCACGAGTGGTCCGGTGACGACCAGCAGGCCGTACCCCTTGCGGAAGAATGCCCCGAGGATCAGGCCGAGGGCGATGACGGCGAGTCCGACAGCACCGACTCGGCCGGGAGTGAACCACTCGTTGCCGGTTGCGGCGCCCGCTGCCCCGGTGACGGCGGCGACGATGATTGCGAGTCCGAGGACCGTCAGCGTCCAACGCGAGCGACGCTTACGTGGTGGCAAAGGCAGCAGCGGCGTGGCCTTGACTGCCGGGTCCGGGAGATCCCAGGCGAACGGAGCGACACCGAGCGGATCCCAGGAGGGCGGTGTGATGGCGGCCTCGCCGATCACCTCGGTCGGATTGGTCGTGACCGAAGGTCCCGGGTCCTTGGAGAGGTTGATCGTCGGATGATCGGCTTGGGATTGCGGTGACTGCTGTGATTGCTCAGCCGGTCGTTCCTCGGGCACGTAGCTGTCGGGAAGTTTGGTGTACGGCGTGTACATGGGCGGCTGATTGGGTGCGAAGTATCCGGGAGTGAACGGCCCGGGCGTGAAACCCGTGCCTGGATACGCGGTACCCGCACCGACGTACGGTGACGTGCTCTGTGGCAGCGCAGGCGGGACAGGCGCTCGTTGGTAGAGCAGCCACAGGCCTCCGACCATCAGAATCAGCCCGATCAGACCGGAACCACCCAGGCCGACGCCGACGGGGCCGACAGTCGTAGCCGCGATGGCGAGAGCCACCAACAAGACGATGGTCTTGGTGCTGGAATCGGAGCTGTGTCCGCGGCCCATCAACGACTGCGCTGGGGACGATCCGTCACCGGCGCGGGCGAGCACCAACCAGCCGGCGAGGTAGAGAAGGATGCCTGAGCCGCCGAAAATGGTGGAGGCCACGAACGCCACACGAACCAGAATGGGGTCGATGCCGTACCGGTATCCGATTCCGGCGCATACCCCGGCCACGTGACCTTGTGCCGGCAGACGCACGGGGCGGGTCCGCCACAGATCCTGGATCTGTTCTTGGAAAGTCGGATTGTTCATGAATCAATCCTGGCTTCCGAGGCGGCCTCCGCGCATCAGGGCCAACCCTGATCTTTCTGGTGATCGTGACCAGGGGCAGCGCCCTGATTCAGGGTTGGACCCTGATGTGTGTCTGCGTGGTTCGTGCCAGTATCGACTATGTGCAATATGTGTCAGATCCGCCGTTCGTGAGCGGACCCGCTCCCGGGTTTCCAGGAGGCCCGCCTGTCAACGGGGTACCGGCGCCCGCCGTACCCATGAAGAAGGGTGTGCCCATCCCGGGCGGCGTTCCGCTGCGAAAGTTGGAGCGGCGCTCAGGCGGCCGCATCGTCGCCGGTGTCGCTGGCGGTATCGCCGATCATCTCGGGATCGACGTCCTGAAAGTTCGAGTCGCCTTCGCGATTCTCGCGGCGATGGCCGGGTCCGGCATCGTGATTTACGGCGCCCTCTGGATCTTCACCTCAGCCGGTACGGACACCCAGAAGCCGTCCGCCGCCGAGCGGCAGCGGGCGTACGGATTGATCGCACTCGGTTTGGGCGGTGCTGCGGCGTTGTCGTGGTTGTTCAGTGGCACGGCGGGTTCGGTGCTCGCGCCGTTCTTCGTCGTAGCGATCGGTGCTGCCTTGGTGTGGCGCGAATTCGACTCCGACGGTCCGCGTACCGTCATCGGCTTGCCGCAGCGGCCAACCGTTCTCACGTGGGCGCGCGTGGTCGGGGGCGCCACGCTGATCGTCCTGGGTCTTGGCGTCGTCGTCCTGGCGCAGGTCGACCTCGAAGCATTGCGATCGTCCCTGTTGGCTGTGGTGGTCACGCTCATCGGTGTCGGATTGTTGACAGTGCCGTTGTGGCTGCGGATGTGGCGTGCTCTCGGCGCCGAGCGTGCGGCCCGAATTCGCAACGACGAGCGTGAAGAGATTGCGTCGCATCTGCACGACTCCGTGCTTCAGACTTTGGCGCTGATCCAGAAGCAGTCCGACAATCCGCAAGAAGTTGCGCGCCTGGCCCGTGGTCAGGAACGCGAGCTGCGCAAGTGGTTGTTCAGCGGCGGCGATATCGATCACACGAGTTTGACCGAAGGCCTGAAGATCATCGCCGGCGAAGTGGAAGACCAACACGGTGTCACGGTCCGTCCCGTCACGGTCGGCGACGTGCAACTCGAAGGCGAGGGCGTCGAGAACGGTCTGCCCAAGGAGGCGTTCACCGCGCTCCTCGGTGCGACGCGCGAAGCTCTCGTCAACTCCGCAAAGCACTCGGGGGAGAAGGAAATCAATCTGTTCGCCGAGGTCGAGGGCGACCAAGTCAGTGTGTTCGTGCGTGATCGCGGCGTCGGATTCGACGTCAATGCTGTGCCGGAGGATCGTCAGGGGTTGGCCAAGTCGATTCGTGGTCGCATCGAACGTCGAGGTGGCCGGGTGGTGGTTCGGTCCGACATCGGAAAGGGCACGGAGATCCGCGTGCACATGCCGCTTGGTGACTCTGCTCTAAAGTGGGACGAGACTGCTGACCGTGTCGACAACCCCGAGGAACAGCCCCAGTGACTTCGCTTGCGCCGCCCCCGTACCGCGTATTTCTTGTCGACGATCATGCAGTGTTCCGCTCCGGGGTGAGGGCGGAACTCTCGCGCGAAGCAGACATGGACGTCGTCGGTGAGGCCGGCGGCGTCGCGGAGGCAATCGCGGGTATCAACTCGACGAAGCCGCACGTCGTTCTACTCGACGTCCACATGCCCGACGGTGGTGGAGTGGCAGTTCTGCGGGGAATCGATTCCGGTCCGGTGTGCTTGGCGCTCAGCGTTTCCGACGCGGCCGAAGACGTGATCGCGGTGATCCGCGGTGGTGCTCGCGGGTACGTGACCAAGACGATCTCGGGATCCGAACTTGCCGAGGGCGTGCGACGCGTTGCCGGTGGTGACGCAGTGTTCGGGCCGCGCCTGGCAGGCTTCGTACTCGACTCCTTCACCGGACGTTCCAATGCGCCGGAGCCGCAACTCGATCCGGAACTCGACTCGCTGACCCCGCGCGAACTCGAGGTGCTGCGCTTGCTGGCACGTGGGTACACCTACCGTGAAATTGCGGAGGACCTGGTGATTTCCGTGAAGACGGTCGAGACTCACGCGTCGAATGTCCTGCGAAAGACTCAGCAGTCCAATCGCAATGCGCTGACGCGTTGGGCACATCGCCGCCAGATCGACTGAATTTCCGCGCGCTCTTTCGCGATTGCGTGTGAAGGCGCACCATGGACCGATGACGGAACCACTGGCGCTCGCGTCGAGACGTGGGCGTTGGGTTGTCGCCGCTACCGTTCTCGGCTCGAGCATGGCCCTCCTCGACGGTACGGTTGTCAACATTGCTCTGCCGCATATCGGTGAAGAATTAGGTTCCGGTGTCGCAGGGCTGCAGTGGACGCTCAGCGGATACACCCTGGCATTGGCTTCGCTGATACTGCTCGGGGGAGCACTCGGAGATCGTTGGGGTCGGCGACGGGTATTCGTGTGGGGGACGGTCTGGTTCGCGGTCGCGTCGTTGCTCTGCGGAATTGCACCTGACATCACATTTCTGGTGATTGCACGGATCCTGCAGGGCGTGGGGGCGGCGCTGTTGACGCCTGGCAGCCTTGCCATCATCTCCGCGTCACTTCGTGAAGAGGACCGCGGCGCAGCCATCGGATTGTGGTCGGGTTTAGGTGGTGTCGCCGGCGCCGTCGGACCGCTTTTCGGTGGTTGGCTGGTGGAAGTGGCGGGATGGCGATCGGTGTTCCTCCTCAACATTCCGCTGGCGATCGTCGTGGTGTGGGCAGCGGTGCGCCACGTGCCGGAGAGCCGGGACCCGCATCCACCCGAGCATTTGGATCTGCTCGGATCCGCCTGCGCAGTAGTTGGTCTCGGCGCGCTGACGTACGGGCTTATCGAGGTCAACCCGACAGTCGGGCTGATCGGAGTGATCGCTCTGTGCCTGTTCGTCGTGGTGGAACGACGCTCACCGAGCGCCTTGGTGCCGCCGTCGCTGTTCCGTTCGAGGATGTTCGTCGCAGCCAATCTTGTGACACTTGCGGTCTATGCGGCACTTGGCGGTGTGTTCTTCCTGCTCGTGCTGCAACTGCAATTGGTTGCCGGGTACTCGCCGGTGGCAGCCGGTGTCGCAACCGTGCCGATCACCTTGGCGCTCTTGCTGTTGTCATCGCGGGCGGGAAGCTACGCCCAGACCCACGGACCGCGATTGCCGATGACGGTCGGCCCGGCGGTTGCTGCGGTGGGGTTGGTGCTGATGACGCGAATCGGCCCGGAAGCGTCGTACCTGACCGTCGTGTTGCCGGGTGTTCTGGTGTTCGGACTCGGCCTTGCGGTGATGGTGGCGCCGTTGACCACCGCGGTGCTCGGCTCGGTGCCGGTCGAGCAGTCGGGAATTGCGTCCGGGGTGAACAATGCCGTTGCCCGCACGAGCCAACTTCTTGCCGTTGCGGCCTTGCCGGCGCTCGTGGGTATCGACGCCGCGAGCCTGGTCGATCCGACGAGTTTCTCCGACGGTTTCCGGTACGCGATGTACATCTGTGTGGCGCTGCTGTTGGTCGGTGCGGTGATCGCCGCAACGCTGATCCGTACTCCGACAGTAGAGCCCGTTCAAGAGGCGGATTCGGTTGCCTGCAAGCCGCATTGCGATCTGACGGGACCTGCGGTGCAACCGAATCCGTTGAGGGACTAGACGCTGATGTCGCGATCTCGGCTGGGCACCAAGGGGATTGCCGCGGCTGGAAATGCTGCGACTATCGCGAAGGCGAGCGGGTAGCCCACTGCGCCGATCAGCGCACCGACCACCGGGCCCACTGCTGACGCGGCGATGAACTGGCCGGTGTTCTGTGCGCCCAACGCTTTTCCTTGCCATTTCGGCCCGGCAGCTTCGGCGACGGATGTGAACGCCAACCCGTTGTCGGCGACGCTGACGGTGGTTGCCAACAGCAGGATCAATGCCGGAACACCCCATGGCGCCGCGTCGGCTGCTGCCATTGCCAACATGACCGCAGATGCAGAAACCGCTACCAACCGCAGCGGGCCCACTCTGCTTCCGGCGTGATCACTCCAGATGCCGACAACGATGCGTCCGAGCGCGCCCACGAACTGAGAGATCCCGATCAGGAGACCCGCGGGCGCAGCGTCCCATCCTTGCTCGCTGATCAGCCAGACCAGACCGAATGTCGAAAGGGTGAACTGCGGAAACACCAGCAGTGCCGAGACGACATGGATGCGCCAGAGGAACCAGTTCGAACGATACGGATTTACCGTTTCGACCGGGATATCCGTAGGCCGCGCCGCCGGCCGCGGGGGATTGATCAATGCGACGGCGCAGATCAAGGCGAGGACGCCGTTGAGAGCCACCGACAGCCCGACAGCCGAACCGATTCCTACGTTCGCAGCGAGAGTCGGGATGGTCAGCGACGCAATGGTCACGCCCAGGGGCTGTGACATCTGCCGGATTCCCATCGCGAGGCCGCGCCGATCCTTGGGAAACCAGCCGACCACAACACGTCCACTGGCAGCGTTGGTGCTCGCCGCAGCCATTCCGCCCAGCAGAAACGCGATCCCGAGGAGGGTGTAGTTGTCGGTGGTGGTCGCGGCCAGCGCGGCGATCGCCGTCAGACCGAGCCCGATGGAGATGACCCATTTCTCGCCGAATCTGTCAGCCACCGCTCCCCACGCCACCAGCGTGAGAACCATGCCGAAAGTGGGTGCAGCGGCCAGGGTTCCGGCTTGCGTCAGCGAGAGGCCGTGCTCGGAATGCAGCAGCGGGATCAGGAAGGCTGGGGTGCTGACGAAGACTGTGCCTGCTGCCTGGGCGGCGACACCGATGCCGAGCATCGTCCAAGCCTTCGGGGAGACTGCCGTCTTTTCCAACCGCGACGCCTGCGTCATGGTGCCCTCCGATTTCTGCGCTGTCCGATGTGCCCAGGCTACGCGCGCGGTTTCACATGTTGAAACCGTAATCCCACTATTTGGTAGGACGTCGGCGGTGCTGGGTTGCGACGTGCCCACCCCTTTTCGAGCGAACGGTACGACGATCGCCTTCGATGCGCTGAAAGGTACGTTCGCTCGGGGAGGGGGTCAGCGACGGGGCAGGCGAACCGTGAAGACCGTGCGCCCGTCCACCTGGTCGACGCCGATGGTGCCGCCGTGCAAGTGCACGTTCTCGACGGCGAGGGAGAGTCCGAGCCCGCTGCCCTCGCTGCGCCCGCGCGCAGTGTCGACCTTGTAGAACCGCCGGAAGATCGCCTGCCGATCTTCCGGTGAGATGCCGGGGCCGTGGTCGACGACGGTGATGACGGAGAAACCGGGTTCGACGCTCAACTCGACGCGAACCGGGGGCGCTCCGTGGCGCAGTGCGTTACCGACGAGGTTGGCGACGACGATGTCGATTCGACGCGAATCAACTCTGGCACTGACATTTTCAAGTGCGCGGAGTTCGACGGTTTCCGTCCAACCGCGGCTCTCGAGTGTGCGCTCGGTCAATTCGACGAGGTCGACGTCGTCGAGGACGAGGTGTGCTTGCTGAGAGTCGTGGCGAGACATTTCGATGAGGTCTTCGACCAGCCGAGTGAGCTTGCCGATCTCACTGCTCACGATGCGAGCGGCAGCGGCGGCGTCGGGCGGAAGATGGGGGATCTCTTCACGGAGAATTTCGCTGACCGGAACCAACGCGGCCAGCGGCGTTCGAAGCTCGTGGGAGACGTCGGCGACGAACCTTCGCGACTGCTCTTCCGATTCTTCCAGGCCTCGGATGACCGCTTCGTTGCGAGCGACCATGTTGTTGAACGTTGTTGTGACCTGGGCGAGTTCGGCTACTCCGTCTTCGGGCAGCCGGACACTCAGGTCGCCGTCGGCGGCACGGGCGGCGGCTTCGTCCAGGCGTTTGAGCGGACGGACAAGCGTCGACGCAATCCAAAGCCCGAGCAAACCGCTCACCAACACGCCAGCGGCGAGGGTGAGGCCGACAGCTCGAAGCAGGTCGTCGAACTTGTCCTGCACTCCTACCAGCGGCCGGATGGTGACGGCTTTGACCAGTGTCTCGTTGTCGTAGCCGTCGTCTGCGCTCATGTCCACGACATTGACGGACATACCCAACATGATTCGCTGGGAGTCGAGTCTCTCGAAGCGGATCAGTTGGGGACTGTCCAAACCGTCCTCGAAGCTGGGCGGGATGGTCGCCGCATCCACGGATCCTTGACGGATGACCTCGCCGTCGGCGATCAGTGTCATGTCGGATTGGAAAATCTGTTCCAGGTTGGCAGTTGTCAACTCGTCTACCGGCACCCCGTTGCTGTACTGCATTTCGTCTCGAAATTGTGCCGTTGCGACGTCCTGAGCGTTGGAATAGATCCACGACCGCGCCATGAACGAGACGACGCCTGCGGTTGCCCCGGCAATGATCACGACGATTGCGATGAACACGAGCACGAGCCTGGTCCGCAGACCGTCGACCTGAAGCCAGGGCGGTCTCATCGAGCCGAGCTGGTGTTGAAGCGATACCCGAACCCGCGCACCGTTTCGATGACGGTCGGTGCGGCCGGGTCGTCTTCGATCTTTCCGCGCAGCCGCTGCACCGCAGCATCGACGATTCGGGAATCGCCCAGGTATTCCTGGTCCCAGGCCGCGGACAACAACTGTCGGCGGCTGAGGACCTGCCCCGGGTTCTCGGTCAGCGCGAGTATCAGTCGGAGTTCGGTCGGGGTCAGGGTCAGCAGCGTCCCGGCTTTGCGGACCTGCAATGACGACCGATCCAATTCCAGGTCGCCGAACGTCTCTGCACCCGGCGGCACATCTGGACGCGTTGTTGCGGGTGCCGAACGCCGCACGACGGCTTTGATTCGAGCGTCGAGGACACGCGGACTGGCCGGTTTGACGACGTAGTCGTCGGCGCCGGCTTCGAGTCCGGCAACGGTGTCGATGTCGTCGGATCGAGCGGTCAGAATGATGATCGGGATCGAACTGCGGGTGCGGATACGGCGGCAGATCTCGTAACCGTCAGCTCCCGGCAACCCGAGGTCGAGGAGGACGAGGTCGGTGGCGCCCAGGGCGTCGTCGAAATCGCCGTTACCGTCGGGGCGATGGCTGACGTTGTGCCCGAGTCGGTTCAGTCCCAACGTGATTGCCTCGGCCACGGCTGGATCGTCTTCTATGAAAAGAATGCTCACCATGAGCTCACCTTGGACTCGCCATGATCAGGGGCCTTCTGCGGTCGGAGGAATCTCGGTCAGCCAAGGGTACAGGGATCACACTCGCGAGAGTCGCTCGTTGCCTGAGTCTGCCAGTACCGCATGCCGGGCGATGCTGGTGTTCAACGGAAATGCCGACACAGCGAGGGTGTAGCAGCCGACGAGCAGTAGCGCACCGATCACGTCACTCGGCCGGTGCCATTGCAGCACGACTACGGAGATCGCGGTTCCGATGGTGACCAACGCACCGTTGACCGCAACGACCGCCCGCCACCTCGAGGGTGTGACGATCACGATCGCGCAGACCAGAGCAGCGATGGCCGTCAAAGTGCCGCTGGGGAAGGAATTGTGCATCACCAGACCGTTCAGGTCCGGTCGATCCAGCGATTGTTTGAGAACCCAGGCCGTCGTGATGGGGCCGAGGGTCACGACGACGACGCGTAAAGCTAGCGCAATCGGGTTGTTGCGCAATGTGATCATGAGCGCCACGAGCACTCCTCCCACTATCAGTATCGGGGTGACGAGGCCGATGAATTCGGCGGAGAACACGCTGAGGCGTTCGGAGGTGGCCGCGCCCACCATGAGTTGTTGGTCGACGATCTGACCACCGGTGGTGTTGACCGCCAATTCGAATTCGACGACTCCGAGAATCAAGAGTGCCAGTGCGGCAATCAGTCTCGCTGGTTTGACTCGTGTCATGATCAGCGTTCCGCTCTCTCGTCCGAAGGGTTGCTCAGTTGTGGCGGGCATTCCCCGCCGGGAGTGGTTGCCAACTCGAAATGCCACATCTCGTTGGCATAGGTCTGGCAGAGGCCGTAATCGCTGCCGTGCTGGATGAGCCAGTCGTCAGCGTCGGTCGGTCCGATGTCGACGGCTTGTCCGCTGACATGCTTCGACAGACTCGGGGAGTGCACCCACTTGGACGCTTCGTCCACGCTGCCATACCTGACGACGGCTTCGTCGAACAGACGCTGCTGGTATGCCGCGGACCGCCAACCCGATGTGACGTGCATGTCCACCTCGGATGCCTGTGCGTCGGCCGCTGCCGACTGCAGTGCAGCGAGCAGGGCCGAATCGAGACGGGCCAGTGCGGGCACATGAGTGTCCTGCAAGCTGATGCCGTCCTCGATCTCGCCGCCCGAAGGTCCTGAATCTGGCTGAGTGGCAAGGTAGTTACCGCTCTTCGGTTGCGCTTCTTCCGTGTACGAGCACGCGCTGAGCGTGACCGTACCGAGCACGACTGCACCGAGTGCGACGAGGCGGATGATTCCGCAGGGGCTGGGCATGCACCAGAGCCTGCTCGGTCCATGTCACCGACAAGTGGTCACCGTTCGTCGACGGTGTCACGGTCTGCAACAGCTTTGTAACAGGACGGAACGGGGCTGGTGAGCGCGCGTTATGCGGGGCGCGGGATCGATGCGAAAGTCGAGAGTTCGAACCACGAAGGCAAGCTACGACGCAATGCTGTCGGCCCCGAAATGATGACGTCACCGGACCGTATTGCGTCCGACCAGGTCAGGTTGCCGCGCCAGATCTCGGTCATCGGTCGCAAGCCCGCAGAGACCGACACTGCAACGTCGAAACCTGGATCGATATCGCACATGTCCACCTCGCCGGAATTGATGACGAGCCACCAGTTCCGGGAATGTCCACGCACTCCGGAGAATGCGAAGTGCACCACGGTCTTGCCGTCGGGCACCACGGAATGATCCACCCGGCGATGCATGTCCCACAGCAGCAGTTTCGGATCCAGATCTTCGTCGCCCAGCTCGCCGATCCATCTGGTGCCCCAGATGCCGAGAGCTTCGACCACAGGACGCAGTTCGCGTCCGGCTTCGGTCAGACGATAGCTGACGACGCAGTCGGTTTCTTCTCGCTCCACGATGCCGGCGACCGCGAGCTGGTGAAGCCGGGTCGAGAGCAGTGTCGGTGACATTCGCGGAAGCCCGCGGCGGAGATCGTTGAAATGCTCGCTTCCCATGATCAGTTCGCGGAGGAGAAGCAGTGTCCACCGCTCGTCGAGTAGCTCCATCGCCTTGGCGACGGGGCAGAACTGGTGGTACGAGGACCCCATCTCTCGATCGTAGGCCTCCGGGGTGCTCCGGTACAGATTTCGTACTGGAGAGGCGTGAACCGTCGTCGTAGCGTCGAAGTAACGGCATCAACGTTGTTGGGCTCCGAGTACGAAAAATATTGAAGGAGAACGGTAATGAGTGAATCAACGGGAACGCTCGGGCTGGACCGGGAGCTGAAGGCCAAGCACCGGGCAATGTGGGGTCTCGGTAACTATCCGGCGGTGGCGGCGCAGGTCATCGCGGAACTCGGACCTGTATTGGTACGTGAATGCGGCGTGCAGAAAGGAGATCGGGTGCTCGACGTCGCGGCGGGGTCCGGCAATGCGGCGATCCCGGCGGCTGCGCTGGGTGCGCAGGTGATCGCCACCGACCTGGCTCCCGAACTATTCGTGGCAGGAAAGGAGGCCGCGGCTTTCGCAGGTGTCGAACTCGATTGGCAGGAGGCCGATGCCGAGGCTCTTCCCTTCGGCGACAACGAGTTCGACGTGGTGCTCTCGTGCGTCGGCGTGATGTTTGCCCCGCACCATCAGCGCGCCGCGGACGAACTTCTGCGAGTATGCCGATCCGGCGGAAAGATCGGAGTGCTGAGTTGGACTCCAACGGGATTCATCGGCGAGATGTTCAAAACGATGAAGCCGTATGCGCCGCCGCCACCGCCCGGCACCCAACCGGCGCCGTTGTGGGGCGACGAGAACCATGTTCGTGATCTGCTCGGCGATGTCGACGCCAGGACAGACGTACTGCGTGTGGAGACATTCAGCGGACCGGAAGATTTCCGTGATTTCTTCAAGAAGAATTACGGGCCGACCATCGCGGTGTACCGGAACATCGGCGACGATCCTGACCGAACGCAGGCGCTGGACCGAGATCTGCTCGAGTTGGCGAAAAAGTACGGCAGCGGAAGCAAGCCGTTCGTGATGGAGTGGGAGTACCTGCTTCTCACCGCGACACCAGACGGGGGAGGCGCGTGATGACGACGGTCGAGTTCGCGCCGCTGAAATCGGCGATCACAGGTTCTGTGTTCAGCCCCCGAGATCCGGAGTACGACGACGCCAGGTCGATTTGGAACGGGCAGATCGACCATCGGCCGGCGGTGATCGCCCGGTGCCGGTCGGCGTCGGATGTGTCTGTGGCACTTGCATTTGCCAGAGCCCATTCCTTGGAGGTTTCGGTCAGAGGTGGCGGGCATTCCTATCGCGGCGCATCGGTCTGTGAAGGCGGTGTGATGATCGATCTCAGTGCGATCAACGTGGTAACCGTCGCCCCGTCAGCGAAGCGAGCCAGGGTCGGCGGTGGTGCGACGATTGCCGACCTCGACACGGCGACGCAGGAACACGGGTTGGCGGTGACCGGCGGCGTGATCAGTGATACCGGCGTCGGTGGCCTGACGCTCGGTGGTGGCATGGGATGGTTGACTCGCACGCTCGGCCTGGCGATCGACAATCTGGTGTCGGCAGAGGTGGTGCTCGCCGATGGTTCGATCGTGCGAGCCTCCGAAGACGATCACAGCGACTTGTTCTGGGCACTGCGCGGCGGCGGCGGGAACTTCGGAGTGGTCACCGAATTCGAGTACCGTCTGAGCGAGATCGGTCCGGAAGTGCATCTGGGACTGTTCTTCTGGGGGATGGAGGACGGACCGGCAGCGCTTCGTCTTTGCCGCGAGGTGGTGCCGGCCCTACCGGGAAACGCCGGTGCAATGGTTGCGGTCAGTTTGTCCGCGCCGCCGGCACCGTTTGTCCCGGATCAGTTTCACCTGCTTCCCGGATACGCGTTACTGGTAGCCGGTTTCGGATCGGAAGAGGAACACTCGAATGCGATTGCGCCGATTCGAGATGGGGTGCCGACGCTGTTCGAGTTCGTCACCCCGCTCCCGTACACCGGTTTGCAATCGATGCTCGACGACTCGGAACCGTGGGGTGCATACGCCTATGAGAAGGCTTTGGACCTGGTGGATTTCTCCGACGACGTGATCGATGTTCTGACCGAACAAGCGGGCAAGAAATCGTCGCCGATGTCCTTCATGCCGATCTTTCCGCTGCAGGGAGCTTTCGCTTCCGTCGGTGAGGACGACACTGCGTTCGGTGGTTCTCGCACACCACATTACGTGTGCAACATGACGGCGACGGCCACCGATGCCGGGACACTGGAACTGGACCGATCGTGGGTGCGTGAGACCTGGGAAGCCTTGCGTCCGTTCTCGTCCAATCAAGGCGGGTATGTCAACTTCATGACCGATGTCGACGAGGACCGAGTGCGAGCCTCCTACGGCGCGGCGAAGTATGCGCGATTGTCCGCAGTCAAGGCGAAGTACGACCCGGACAACGTGTTTCACCTCAACGCAAATATTCTGCCCGCGTAAGGCGTCCAAGTCAGAGTGCGAACACCAGTCAGACCGTGAATACCAGGATGACGACGATCAACGCGGCCAAGATGATGACGGCAACCATGCCGGTCATGGCGAGGGGAGCCCAGGCCACTACCTTGTCGCGAGTGCTGGCATCGGCGGGGCCGGTCGGTATTCGCGGCGGCCAGGAGAACATGTCCATCGGACTGGGAACGTTCCGTAATGGCGTGTTCTGTTGCACTGCAGGAAGTCCGGTGATCGTGGATCCGGTCAGGCGATTGCGGCGGTGTGGGTCGGCAAGTTGTGTGGTCCGGTGAGCCCAGGCCGGTACGGCGCCCTCGGACGAGTAGACGGGAGCGTCGATCAGCTGCTCGATCGTGCCGCCGCCCGTCGCGGCTGCAGCGAGAGCGTCGCGTGCCTGAGCCATCGTCGGCCGACAGGTGGGGTCCGGCTCGAGGAGCTGAAGGAGAACGTCGGTGAGCGGTCCGGACTTGGTGGGTCGGTAGATCTCGGCCTTGGCGACACGATGCAGTAGAGCGATGGCGTCCGAGTCGATGCCGAAGGGCGGTTGACCCTCGATCACCGTGTAGAGCGTCGACCCGAGTGAGAAGACGTCACTGGCCTCGGTGGGATCGTCGCCGCGGGCAACTTCGGGTGCAAAGTACGCGGGAGTGCCGGTGATGACCTCGTCCTGGGTGTCGGATACGTCGCTCTTTGCGCGGGCGATGCCGAAGTCACTGATCTTGACGGTGCCGAGAGACTTGCCTCGGTCGGCGATCAGGATGTTGCCGGGCTTGATGTCGCGGTGGACGATGCCGGCGGCGTGCGCCTCGGTGAGTGCCGCAGCGATCTGCGCGCCGATCTGCGCGACCTCCAGCGGTGGCAACGTGTCGGCCAGGTTCATCGCCTGGGCGAGGCTGCGGGCGGGGAAGTACTCCATGACCAACCACGGTTCACCGGACTCGATCGCGACGTCGTACATGGCGATGGAGTGGGGGTGGGTGAGCTTTGCGGCGTTCCTGCCTTCGCGCAATGTACGTTCACGGACCTCTTCGGCCGTTTCGCTGTCGAGGCCTTCCGTGCTTGTGACCTGTTTCACCGCGACGTCACGGCTGAGGAGGGTGTCGCGGGCCAGCCAGACGGCGCCCATGCCGCCGTCGCCGATCTTGGAGCGGAGTCGGTACCGCCCCGCCAGCAGGTATTCGGGCCCGATGCCCCTCCCGGTCTGCTCCTGAGCTGTCACGTCTCAAGGTTAATGGATTGATGCCACTGTGACGCTCGAGGCTCCTGTGAACTGGGTTTTTTGCTCTGCTTGACGTGTCGGGGGTGACACGGTTTACTGAAAACAGTTCGAAAATATGTTCGAAATTGCTGTTCGTTGGATGCATGTCAGACCCGACTTCCCCGCGGTTTGCCGGCTGGTTATGGATTGCTGCCGAGTGAGTTTTTCCGGTGTTCCGGAGGATGGGGATGACCGAGGTGACCGAGTTGGTGGAGCTGTCGGCAGATGCGGCGGGGTTGTCCCGTCAGGATCGGCTGGCACAGCTCCGCCGACAGATCGCGTCCATTCCCTCTCGCGGCGATACGTCGTTTTCGGGACCGAGTGTTTCCGTGGCTGGTGTTTCCGGGACAAGTGCAGCAGCCTTCGAGAGTGTTGCCGACCGGGACATACCGGTCGTGGACCGCGCGCACAAGGCTGGTGTTCTCCCAGTGCCGGAAGGTATCGGGGCATTGCTACCGCAGGGCGGTTTGGTGCGCGGAACCGTGGTGTCCGTCGAGGGCGCTGCTTCCTTGCTTTTGGGATTGGTCGCGTCCGTGACGGCGTCCGGAGGGCATGTGGCAGTCATCGGGCAACCTCGACTGGGATTGCTGGCGGCGTACGAGATGGGTGCGCAACTGGAACGTCTGGCACTCATTCCGGCGCCTGGGCCGGATCCGGTCGAGATCGCTGCTGTGCTGCTCGACGGTATGGATCTGGTGATTCTGGGATTGGCGGGTGCGTCGGTATCCCCGTCGCGTGCGCGAGCGGTGGTGGCGCGCGCCCGGAGCAAGGGCTCGACTCTTGTTGTCACCGAAGGTCACTGGGACGGGGCCGAAGTTCGGTTGGACGCTCGGGTTCATGGTTACGGTGGGTTCGGTCAGGGCCGTGAGTTGGGGCGTGGTCGGCTCAGTTCCCTGAGCCTCGCGGTTCGTGCTCGGGGGCGCTCGTTCCAGCCCCGGACCACGCGTCTGGACATCTGCAGTGCAGCCGGGCGGGTCGAGTGGGTACCTTCCCGGCCGGTCGAGGCCGTGTCGGAGCAGGTGGTGTCGTCGCGGGTGGTGTCACTGTGAGCAGAGTTCTGGCGTTGTGGTGCCCGGACTGGCCGGCGGTGGCAGCGGCAGCGCTTGCCGATCTTCCTGCCACGCATCCTGTCGCGGTCACCTCGGGTAATCGGGTGATCGCATGTTCGGCGACGGCCCGCGCGGAGGGAGTGCGACGAGGCCTGCGCCGACGCGAGTCGCAGGCCCGCTGCCCGGAACTGTATGTGGCGATGGCAGATCCGGAACGCGACGCCAGATTGTTCGAGCCGGTCGCCGCGGCCATCGATGCGGTGGCACCGGGAGTCGAGGTACTCCGTCCGGGTTTGTTGGTGCTCAGTGCGCGAGGTGTCAGTCGGTACTTCGGTTCGGAGGAAGCCGCAGCGGAGCGATTGGTGGATCAGGCATCTGCTGCGGGCGTCGAGAGTCAGGTGGGTGTGGCGGATCAGCTGTCCACGGCGGTCATTGCCGCGCGCCGGGCAGCGCTGGTGCCGCCGGGGGAGGGAGCACGGTTTCTGGCGCCGCTACCCATGCCGGAGTTGGCGGCCGAGCCCAGCCTCTCTGCGCCGCATCGCGGAGAGTTGGTTGATCTGCTGCGCAGGCTCGGGATCAGGACCATCGGTGCTTTCGCAGATCTACCGGCAGTGGACGTCGCTTCGCGTTTCGGTGCCGATGCGGTGCTCGCGCATCGTGCCGCGCGTGGTGAACCCGAGCGGCCACCGTCGGCGCGGACGCTTCCGCCGGACCTGGAAGTGGAGCAGCATTACGATCCGTCGATCGAGCGGGTGGATGCCGCAGCGTTTGCCGGGCGTGCCTTGGCAAGTCTGCTGCACGACAAGTTGTCCGCCGCCGCGGTCGCGTGTACGCGTCTGTCGATTTCGGCCAGCACGGGCAACGGTGAAAATCTTTCTCGGACTTGGCGTTGCGCCGAACCTCTGACACCGGAGGGAACGGCCGATCGAGTGCGATGGCAACTGGACGGCTGGCTCACCGGGCGCAGTGAGACCCGGCCGACTGCAGGCATAGCGGTGTTGCGTCTGGAACCGGTGGAGGTGGTCAGTGCCGGTGCCTTGCAGTTGGGACTGTGGGGCGGTGTCGGCGACGAGGAGGAGCGGGCCAGGCGAGCATTGGTGCGCGTGCAAGGTCTTCTGGGCGGCGAATCGGTTCAGGTCGGTGTCCTGAGCGGTGGTCGAGGGCCCTCGGAGCGAATTACCCTGTTGCCCTTGGGAGACGAGCGGGTAGCTGCCCATGATCCGACAGCCCCGTGGCCTGGTCGTCTGCCGCAGCCGTCTCCGGGGTCGATTTTCGTCGACAATCCCAAGGTATGGCTGGGGGATGTGGCCGGCAACGCCGTGTATGTCACCGAGCGCGGTGTCTTCAGTTCGCAGCCGGGAAGGCTGAAGTGGGGGAGCAAGGAATGGGCAGTGCAGGGATGGGCCGGGCCCTGGCCGGTGGATGAGCGATGGTGGGACGCGGCCTCGGCGCGCACGGCGGCGCGTGCTCAGGTTCTGCTGGAGGAATCGCGGGCGCTGTTGATGATCTGTGAAGGCGGTGGATGGTCGGTGGAGGGTGTGTACGAATGAGTGCGCAGGTACAGCCAGCTGTACCGGACATGGTCGAGTCGGCTGTACGAACAGTAGGGGCGCTGGCGCCATCGTACTGACGCTTTCGGGCACCTAGCGTTGATGACATTCAAAAACTCACTGTTGCAATGATTCTCGTCGTTGCAACTCTTCGCGAGGAGTGTCATGAAAACGGCGGGCCGATCTGACGTTTCGGGAACCGATCGACTTCACTACCAGCCGACGGAGCTACGCGGCGCACAACTTCTGGCGTACGACGAAGCCGGCGAAGGCCGAATCGTGGAGGTGTTCGGGGACGTCGCCACAGCTGAGCACATCGTGATCTTCGTGCCAGGCAACGACAACGGCCTGGGAAACTACTTCGACGAGAACCGTCCGACAGGACCGCGAGCGAGCGGATGGACACTGGGAAGGACACTCCGAACGCTCGGGCCGAACGACCGCGTCGCGGTGATCGTGTGGGTCGGTTATCGGACGCCGTGGGGATTTCTCGAGTCGTTCTCGCGGACTCTTGCAGAACGCGGTGCGATCGATCTGGCGCGGTTGACTCGTATCCTGCCGCGGTCGGCGCATGTCACGCTCGTCGGGCACAGCTACGGGGCGGTGGTGTGCGGACTCGCCCTCCCGTCGGCGCGCGCGGACGATTGTGTGGTGATCGGCAGCCCGGGAATGGGGACCAGGTCGCGCAAGGACCTGTGCTTTGGCGGAAATCTCTGGGCTGCTCTGGGGCCGTCGGACTGGATCCGGTACTTCCCGCGCGTGAAGATCGGTCGTCTCGGGCACGGCCCGTCTCCAGTCCGAGCGCAGCACGGAGCCATAGTTTTCGACACCGGCGCCATTCGAGGGCATTGCGGATACTTCGCCGATGCAAGCGAGTCGCTGCGCAACATCGCGAGGATCGGGCTGGCTCGCTACGACGAGGTCACGAGACCAGGGGAGTTGCCGCCTCAGCTGACCGCGTCAGCAATCCGCGAGGACAGGTCTATCCTGGGAACTCGTGAGTGTCGCTAACGTACGAAGTGCCGGCGGGGTCCAGATCAGCTACCGCGATTCCGGCTCGCATCCCAGTGTGGCAGATCTGCCTCCGGTAGTTCTCGTGCACGGGATGGGCGGCGACAGCGGTACCTGGGACAAGTTCGCGCGGACCTTGCGTTCGCGCAACCGACGAGTTGTCTCGGTCGATCTTCGCGGCCACGGCCGGAGCGCTAGGGCGTCGTCGTACCTGTTCGACGAGTTCGCGGACGACGTCATGGACGTGTGTGATCATCTCGAACTCGATCAGGTGGATCTGGTCGGCCATTCGCTCGGCGGGCACGCGGCGTCGTTGATCGCTCAGAAACGTCCCACCGTGGTGCGGAAGTTGGTCATCGAGGAAGCGCCGTTACCACTACGTGCGGGTGACCCGGAACAGGTGTTCGCGAGGAAATTGCCGAGTGTGCCAGAACTGTGGCACGCCACAACAAGTTTGGTGCGACATCCGCGAGCCGCGCTGACGTTCGATCGCTCGATGACGCGGTCCGCGCTCGAGCAGTTCCGCCGACCGGATCCGCAGTGGTGGGATCGCTTGCCACTCATCGAGGCCGACATGTTGTTCCTGCGTGGAGGTCTGGGCGGGATGGTGGACCCCGTTCGCCTCGACGCTGTTGCGGCCACGGTCGCGCGCTGCGAATTGGTCTCCTTCCGCACCGGCCACAGTGTCCACCGCGACGGTCACCGTCAATTCGAATCCGTTGTGTTGCCGTTCATTTCCTGAAAGCGGAATATCAGATCAGTTCCGGAAAGAACCCATCCACAACGCGTGTGGCACCGAATGTACTTCCATGCATACCAACGGCAACGACTGGTCCGCACACGAATACGTCGACGCGGTAGCACGATCCGTTCACGGTGAGACAGTTCGATGGCCGCAGGGCCCGAGTATGGATGCGGTGATCGTTCTCCCCGTTCATGCCCGAAACCATCCGGGGAAGAACGCAGTTCTGCTCTGGAATCACGACTTCGGTTGGTCGTGGGGCGTCGAGGAGGCTGATGTGCGAAGAACGATTTCGATAGTCGACACTCTCGGCATCGGCCGTACACCGGATCCGCTGCGCTGTGCGGATCGGGTAATCGAGTTGATCAGCGCTCAGGCAGTTTGCTCGAGCATGTGTAGCGAACACTGATTCGGTCAACTCTGGGGCGACAACGCCTCCGAGAGGACGACGCCCGTGAACCCAGAGAACGTTCCAGCCTCGCATTGTCATTCATTGCCACGCCGGACGTTCCTCGGTGGCGTCGGTGCTCTTGTCCTCGCCGGAGTGGCAGACGTCGCAACCGGCGCGGTGAGCGCGGCGCCGGCACAAGCAGCGCCCGCCGATCGGTTTCCACAGAAACCCAACATCGTTGTCATCATCACCGATCAGGAGCGCAGGCCGATGTACTGGCCGCAAGGTTGGGCTGATCAGAATCTGCCCAACCGCAAGAGGATTGCCGATCACGGGCTGACGTTCGACCAGGCGGTGTGCAATACCGCGATGTGCTCGCCGAGTCGCAGTACGTTCTTCACCGGCCTCTACCCCGCGCAGCACCGGGTCACGAGAACGCTCACCGAAGGCGGCACTGTTTCACCCACCGAGCCACAGTTGCAGGTCTCCGAACAGAACATGGCAAAGCTGCTGGCGTCGGCCGGCTACAACGTCCAGTACCGGGGGAAATGGCATCTGAGCAAAGGCGTCGACGGCGGTGATCCGACCAGCGAGGACGTGGCGGGATTCGGCTTCGAAGGGTGGATTCCGCCGGACGCGGGCCAGGACACCAATCCGGATCATTTCGGCGGCGGGTGCGCAGACCATGATCGCCGTGTTGCCGAGGAGGCAGTCGATTTTCTCTCCGGACCAGCAGTCACGTCCGGACAGCCCTGGGCGCTGATTGTCTCGTTCGTGAACCCACACGACGTCCTCGCGTACCCCCAGACCTGGAATGCGATGAACGGAACGTGCGACAACTACGGATCGGACGCACCAGGCGCCTTCGAGCAAGGAATCGACCTGCCGCCCACCTTCGACGAGATCCTGGCGCTCAATCACAAACCGACAGCACAGGTTCAGTCGGAATTGCTGCTTGCAGCCGGGCTCGGGCCGCTGCTCGGACCCGATCAGGCCCGCAACTACATCAACTTCTACGCCTACATGCACAAGGTTGTGGACGAACACATCGGCAGCGTGCTCGACGCGATCGAGGCCACTCCACAGATGCTCGACGACACGGTGATCGTTCGCATGTCCGACCACGGGGAGATGGGGATGAGCCACGGAGGTTTGCGGCAGAAGGTGTTCAACGCCTACGAGGAAACGCTGCGCGTTCCATTGGTCATCAGCAACCCCTTGCTGTTTCCCGAGCCCGTTCGCACCGACGCCCTGGCGTCGTTGATCGACGTGATGCCCACGCTCGCCACTCTCGCCCAAGCGCCCGCGCGTGAATCGTGGAACTTCTTGGGCACCGATCTGACACCGGTCGTCGTCGACGCTGCCGCCTATCCGCAAAGTCCCAGCGCACAGGTTCAGGACACGATTCTGTTCACCTACGACGATCAGAACTGCGCAACGCCCGACGGTCAGAACATCGTCACGCAGCCTAATCACATCCGGTGCATACGTGAGAGTCGATGGAAGTACACGATGTACTTCGATCCCGCGGGAGTTGCTGCGCCGCAATACGAACTCTACGACTTACAAGCCGACCCTTTGGAATTGAACAATCTAGCCAATCCGCTCAATATCGGCTCGTATCGGCCAGATCTGGCGGCTCAGATGAACGCCAAGCTCTTCGCAGTGATGGAGACCAAGGGCGTTTCTCTGAAGGAATAGATCGAATTTCGCCAAAACTGATTCACGTTTCAGTTCTGCGGGCATGCTGGTGGGGCATCTGTCTTCGGTTCGGGAAGAAGGAATGTCATGACTGTCACCTCGCCGGGGCGAGAAGGTTTCAGTACTCTTCGGTCGGGAGGGTTGAACTGGGATTCGTTCCCACTCCGATTGTTCACCAAGGGAAATGCCAAATTCTGGAACCCAACCGACCTCGATTTTTCCCAGGATGCCCGCGACTGGCAGGAGTTGACCAGCGAGCAGCAGCGCAGCGCCACCTTCCTGTGCGCGCAGTTCATTGCCGGTGAAGAAGCCGTCACCGAAGACATTCAACCGTTCATGAAAGCGATGTCGACCGAGGGCAGGTTCGGCGACGAGATGTACTTGACGCAGTTCTGTTTCGAGGAAGCCAAGCACACCCAGGTATTTCGGCTGTGGATGGACGAAGTGGGATTGACCAGTGACCTGCATTCCTACGTCGCTGACAACCCGTACTACCGGCAACTGTTTTACGAGGAGTTGCCTTCGTCGCTACGCATTCTCGAGACGGATCCCAGCCCGGTCAACCAGGTGCGTGCCAGCGTCACGTACAACCACGTCATCGAGGGCAGTCTGGCGTTGACGGGCTACTACGCCTGGCAGAAAGTCTGTGCGACGCGCGGAATCCTGCCTGGCATGCAGCAATTGGTGCGGAAGATCGGTGACGACGAACGACGGCACATGGCTTGGGGGACGTTCACCTGCCGAAGGCACGTCGCCGCCGACGATCACAACTGGGACGTCGTCCAGCAGCGGATGGGTGAACTCATGCCCATGGCGCTCGGAATGATCAACTGGGTCAACGATCAATTCGAGGTGCAGCCGTTCGGTTTGGACAATCAGGAGTTCCTCGAGTATGCCGCAGACCGTGCGCAGCGCCGACTTTCGGCGATCGAGTC
This sequence comes from Rhodococcus sp. NPDC055024, assembly GCF_053608585.1. Lineage (NCBI taxonomy): Bacteria > Bacillati > Actinomycetota > Actinomycetes > Mycobacteriales > Nocardiaceae > Rhodococcus > Rhodococcus sp. NPDC055024. The sequence continues at coordinate 225,085 of NZ_JBSGVT010000005.1, read as the reverse complement.
TGCGCGCGGGCGCGACGTCGCCGAGATCGACCTCGACTATTCGCCGGAAACTCTCGAGGAAAAGTTCGGGGCGGAAGATGCCGCTGCGATGAGTGAGGCGGCCGGCTGAAATCGAGTTCTATTGGGGCCAAGCCGAGTTCTGGATGACCTCGACAAAATCGATGTGCCGAAATCCCGGTACAAAATGTTCGAGCACGTCACCGTTGACCGTTCCGAACGTGCTCTCGGGGCGGTGCTTGAAACCGTCGGTGAAGGCCTTCAAGATCTGATTCTTGAAATCCGGACGGGGGTGGGCCGCGGTGACGGCGTCGATGTCGGCCCGGTCGAGTTCGCTGTATCCGATTCCGAGTACATCGGTCTCCACACCCGCTGTCACCAAGGCGATTTCGGGCTCCAATCGGGAGGGAACTTCGGGCGTCGTATGTAAAGCGATGCCTTCCCACACTGTGCGGATGTCGGCTTCGTCGACTCCGTAGCCGGTGAGGAATCGCCGTGCTTCGTCCGCGCTGTCCAATTCGAATCGTGCCGTACTGTCTCGGAACTTCTCGGTGAGCCCCAGATCGTGGAACATTGCGCCGACGTAGAGCAATTCGGGGTCGGCGTGCAGTCCCAAACGCGCACCTTGCAGCGATCCGAAGAGGAAGACGCGTCGCGAGTGGTGAAACAGTAACTCGGACGCCGTATCTCGGACGAGTTCGGTGGCGTCGGCAGCCATCTTCGAATCGGGGATTTTCACACCGGCAATGATCGTGTTCATCGGTACCTGCTCTGCTCGTCGCTGCTGCGAATTTCTCGGTCTATCCCAGTGTCGGTCGAGCACGCACGCGGGCGCACCCTGATCTCGGCCATACTGTCCACAGATCAGGACGAAGGGGAGTGATCGTGACCGCAGTGCATCGAGTTGCCGTCCTGGTGTTCGACGGCGTCAAACTGCTCGACGTCGCAGGTCCGAGTGAGGTGTTCGCAGAAGCCAATCGCGGCGGAGCGAACTACGAGTTGGTGATCTGCTCGGTGGGTGGACACGATGTCGACTCGTCGACCGGCATGCGCATTCCGGTCGACTGCGACGTCGCAGATTCCGGTTCCTTCGACACGTTGCTTGTCATGGGTGGCGACGTGTTCCCGTCCACGCCGGTGAGCCCGGAACTACGCGAGGCAGCACGTGACCTGGCAGGGCGTTCGGGGCGGGTTGCCTCGATCTGTACCGGGACTTTCATCCTTGCGGCGAGTGGACTGCTCGACGGACGCCGCGCAACGACGCATTGGCAACACACGGCAACGCTGGCGCGCGCCTATCCGCAGATCACGGTAGTTCCCGACGCCATTTTCATCGAGGACGACACGGTGTTCTCATCTGCGGGTGTGACCGCCGGGATCGACCTCGCGCTCGCATTGCTCGAGCGAGATCATGGTGCAGAGATGGCCCGACGCGTCGCGCAGCTTCTGGTGGTATTCCTCCAGCGTCCAGGTGGGCAGTCACAGTTCTCGCCGTCGTTGAGCGGGCCGCGGCCCCGGGTGCCCGCGCTTCGCGCAGTAGTCGATGCGGTGGCGGCCGATCCGGCGGGGGAGTACTCGGTCGACGAACTGGCTGCCCTGGCGCATCTGAGCCCACGGCATTTGACGAGGCTCTTTCGCGAGGAACTCGGTACGACGCCGGCCAAATACGTCGAGTTGATCCGTTTCGATTCCGCGAAAGCACTCCTCGATGCCGGCCACTCGGTGACCGAAGCCGCGCAGTTGGCGGGATTCGGCAGTTCGGAATCCCTACGCCGAGCGTTTTCGACGCATCTCGGAATCTCGCCGCAGGTGTACCGTCGTCGTTTTCAAGCTTTCGGCTGAGACTGACTTTCGTGCTTGCCTTGCGGCGGGCTCATGCCCTGCCTGTCGAGCCAGGCAAGGCTGTAATCCGCGATCTCACGCCAGCCGTGGTCGATGGTCAGAGAATGCCCCCGATCGCCGAAGACCTTGTATTCGTTGACCGTTGGAGCCTTGGCGTACTTCTTGAACGAGCTGTCCGAACTGGCTTTCGGTACTGTGCGATCCTTGCCGCCGCCGATCATCAGGAGTGGCCCACGGCGGGCGTTGAAATCCACGGCAGCGGGGCTGTGAGGCGCGAAGTTGGCGAGTGCTGCCTCGAACAACGGCCGACCAGGGGCGGGAATCGCATACTGCTCGAACAAGGCGTCGGACTCGTCCTTGGACACGGCGCTGGCAAAGGACTTGTGAAACGACTCTCTGTTGTGGGAGTACGCCTTCCGGTAATTCCCGGGGTTGGACAGGACCGGGAAGACGCTGCCCAGTTGAACGAGGGGAAGTTTCAACACCCCTTTGGGCTGAGCCGGGTCGATGGCAATTGCCGCGGTCGCCAACTTCTGGCCCAGCAGTTTCTGCGCGATCAAACCTCCGAACGAATGCCCCACCACGATCGGTGGTTCGTCGAGATCGGCGATCACCTTGGCGTAGTGATCGGTCACGTCGTCGATGCCGTGTCCCGCGATGTCCTGCGGGTGTTCGCGCGTCTCACCCACCGTCGACGCGTCCCCTGGCCACCCCGGCGCCATCGTGGAGTACCCCTGCGCGTTGAAAACCTGTGCCCAGGAATCCCAGGTGGTCGGGTGCATCCAGAGTCCGTGGATGAACAGAACTGTCGGGTTGGACTTGGGCGACATGCGCGCTCCCCGCTATCGGACCGATGATCGATACGGGATGCCCGCTTTTTGCAACCTCATGCACATTTTCGGCGAGCTTTTCCGTCGGGCCGTTCCGTTCTGTTGTGCGAAGATGGCACGATCGTGGAATGGCACCAACTGGATCTGCGAAGGCGATGGCATTGTGGACCACCGCTTTTGTTGTCTCACAAGCGAATATTGCTCGCCTACTCGGGCCGGTGGCTCCCAAAGTATTGGAAGTGCAGACGGCGTTCTCCGCTCGCCGGTACGTCGAGATCTTGGACTCCATGGACGTAGAGGCCACGGCGCGATTTCGCAGTCACTACTACCCCGACTTCGTACATCCCGCGATCTACGCGATAGCTTTGCGGTCAGCAAGCAAGCGGCTCGGGGAGCGGGTTCCCCTTTCCTCCTCAACTCGGCGCGTCCTTGCCGTCGCACCGGTACTGTCGGCGGCCGGCGACTACGTCGAGAACGTGGTCGGACTCCATTTCCTCGATCATCGCGACAGCATCACCGACTTGAGGGTTCGCGCCGCTTCGACCGTCAGTATTGCCAAATGGCTGCTCGCACTCGGAACTCTCGGATATTTGTCGCAGGGTTTTGTCAGAGTATGGGTATCGAGAATGTGAGGAGCACTGATGGCAGTCGAACTCGATACCGAATACTTCGCTGACGGAGAAGAGTTCCGTCGTTGGCTGTCCGAGAACCACGAGGTGGTCCCCGGCCTTTGGCTGAAAATGGCCAAGAAGACCTCGTCGCACAGCTCTATCGACTACGACCAAGCGTTGGACGTTGCCCTGTGCTTCGGCTGGATCGACAGCCTCGCACGGCGAATCGACGACGATTTCTTCGTACAGAAGTTTTCGCGACGCACCGCGCGGAGTCCGTGGTCCAAACGCAACGTCGAGATCGTCGCCCGCCTCGATGCCGCGGGACTTCTCGAGCCATCCGGCATCGCCGAGATCGAGAAGGCCAAGGCCGACGGTCGGTGGGATCGCGCGTACGAGGGATCAGCCAAGGCCGAGGTCCCGAAAGACTTTCTCGATGCGCTTGCGGAAAACCCGAAGGCTCGCGAGTTCTACGCGACGCTCAATTCCACCAACCGATTCACCATCGCGTACCGACTGCAGGAGGCAAAGCGTCCGGAGACGCGAGCCAGGCGGATCGAGAAATTCGTCAACCAGCTTGCGGAGGGCAAGAAGTTCTACTGAGCTGCCGCGTCACTGAGCCACAGGCACTTGCGAATCGACACCCAGCGCGGCTGACACAATAGGGCACGTGATCGAAGCCGAAACCTGTTCCGCACTGTCTGCTGTCGACGAACCGCTGGCCGGCAGCGCTGCCGTCGTGCGGGGTTGGGTGTGTCTCGAATTCAACGCAGCCTGGGGTCGTGACGTGCTGGACGGAACGGCGTTGGGGGAAGAGCTCGCTGCCGAGCTGAGCCGACGAGCCGACGCTGCCGACGTACGAATCATGTTCGTTCGGCGACCCGGGCGCACCGATCCGATGACTGATGGACACACCGTCCTGCTTGCGCGCTCCGATCCGAGCGACTCATGGTGCGAAAGATTGCGCATCGGTTCACCGACAGACCTGCTGGATGTCGATTTCTCTCTGCTGGATGGGCCGCCACCAGGATGGGGCGAGCAAGTGACCGAGCCGGTCGTATTGGTCTGCGCTCACGGCAAGCGCGATCAGTGCTGCGCTGTATTCGGCAGGCCGATTGCCGCAGCGCTCATGTCGTCCTTCGGGCCTCAGGTGTGGGAGTGTTCGCATACCGGCGGGCACCGATTTGCGCCGTCGATGATCCTGCTGCCGAGCGGCAATACATACGGCCGTCTGTCCGCAAGTGAGAGTGTCACGGCCGTGGAGATGGCTTCCCGAGATCAGGTCCATTTGCCAGGCCTGCGTGGACGGAGTTGCTGGTCTCCTGCGGGGCAGGCTTCGGAAATTGCTGTGCGACAACAAATCAGCTGTGGAATCGACCAGTTGGCTGTCATCGAGCAGGTGAGTGACGGGACATGCGTCGTCGCACATGTGGACGGCCGGCGATGGGCCGTGGAGACTGCAGTCTCCGAACTCGCGCCGCGTCCACCGAGTTGCGGCGCGGCGCCCAAGCCGGTCAGGCCCGTTGTGGTCACGTCGATTCGAGATCTGTGATTCCCTCGTCGGTTTGTACGGCCAGTCTCGATGAACTCGGGTGTGGGTCATCGCTACCGCAACAGGAACGCAATGACTGCGGGTGGTAATTGACGTTGTCCGAGGAGGTTTACGCGTTGGCATCCGTCGAGTTCGACTGCCATCCGAGTGCCGCCCGATCCGTCGGGACGAAGTACGTCGATCGAAGCGATGTGTTGGGCGACGAGATCGCATGGGCCTGCAGGTGGCGCGGTGGATGCAGCCTCCATCAGACCAGTACTCTGCTGGCGTGACAAGCGGATTCGGGACTCGGGCAGCGGCGGTTCGGTGGAATAGCGGCACACCCGTAGTCTGCCGACGTCAGAAATCGGTGTAGCCAAAGCTGTTTCCGTCAGTGGGCGCGCGTGAGTGTCTTCGTATTCTTCCATGCGACTCATGTCAACTTCAGTGGTCGTCGCGAACGGTTGTCCGATCGAGTCGGGGCAGATTCCTGCACCATCGGCGGACGCACCGTCGACCAAGTGTTGTTCGCGGCTGTCCTCCTGCAATCGGTTCAGGGCTGCGTGTGGTTTCTCTTGCAGGCCGCAGGGCGCGGTCGGCCAGGTAGGGCGTATGGCTGCTCCTGCTTCGTCTACCAGCCACAAACCGGCTGGCGGGACGAGACGGTACGCGCAGTCGGCTCGGACGTTGGCAGGAAATCGACGAGACTGTTCGCGGAATGCTTCGTCCACCGCGTGGATGTCCCCCTCGAGGCGTACGGCGTCGATCGATAACCCGCCCTCGGACGTTTCTCCGCGTTCGCATCGAACAACGGCAACGGGGCTGAAATCAGGAGGGGGGTAACCACTTCCCTCAGGGCGAAGAGCGATGCTGATGTCGCGTGCCTCGGGGGCTACGAGCGCGGCGGCGATATCAGGAGCGAGACAGTCCGCTCGATCGACCGCTGTCGCGACCGGTGGAGTGAAAGATTCATAGTCTCGAACGCCGGTCCAAACCAACGTAACGGCGACGACACTGACGACGACGATAAAGACCCCAGCTGTGAAACGTCCACTCATACATCGACACTATGTGCTTTTGCGATGGATTGAGGCGAAGTCTCGACCATTGCGGGGGCGACGTAGCATCGCTGCTATGACAGTCGATTTGGTTGCGCCTGACGAGGCCTTGTGGGTGTCCTGGTTGGAGTCGCGTGACGAGTGGGGCGGACCGCAGGCGGATCAGCCCGGTTCGGCCTTGGGAGTTGCGCAACGTCTGGATCTCGACCTTGCATCCCGCGATGGGTTCGGGCACTGGGTGCAGGAGTTGTTGGCGCAGCCTGAGGCGTTGCCGGGGCCCGACATTGTCCCGGCAACCAACTGGTGGATCGTTCGAGACGGCAGGTATCTCGGTGCTATCCAGTTGCGACACAGCTTGAATGAGTTCTTGGCTGATCTTGGTGGTCATATCGGCTACGGGATCCGGCCGTCGGAACGCCGGAAAGGGATAGCGTCGACTGCTCTGCGGGAGGTGCTCACGTACGCCGGCGACCCGGTAGGGCTCAGTCGCGTCCTGATTACCTGCGACGAAACGAACGAGGGTTCGCGCAAAGCAATCGAACGGTGCGGTGGTCTACTCGACAGCGTGCGCCCAGCTGATCAGTCGTCGCGCAACCTCGGTCATACGGGGGATACGCTTCGCTACTGGGCGGCCACGGGCCGGTCAAGAGTCAGTTGACCCCTTTTTGACCGTCAACGGGAAGTCACGGTCGCAGGGTAGGCAACACGGGCCGCGATACTCTCGCTGAGGTCGTGGATTTCTGCGGCGAGGACGTCTCGGCCCTTCGTGTCCGACTCGTGAACGAAGGTTGTCGATCCCAGTGTGGCACCGCAATATTCGATGATGCCGCGCTCGATCTGTGTCCGGAAGGCCTCGTACACGCCGTGTCGGTCGAAACTCTCAGCGTCGTCACCTGCGACCGGAATCAGGTGGACGGTGAGTCGGTCCAGTTTCTTCACGAATTCGCTTCCCGGGGTGTATTCGTACGCCCATCCGCTGACGAAGACTCGATCGATCCAACCTTTGAGTAGTGCGGGCATCGACCACCAGTACATCGGAAACACGAGAATCAGATCGTCTGCACGATCGATTCGGTCCTGCTCGGCTACAACATCGGCCGGGGGAGTCCCGTTGCCGCGGAACAGGTTCACATCGGCTTCGGAGAATCGGGGATCGAAATTCTCGGCATGTAGGTCCGCGATGTCGACGTCGCCGCCCAGGTCGCGGATCGCGTCGGCGGTAGAACGGGCGACATGCTGGGTAAGTGACTGTGGATCGGAGTGGGAGACTACGACGAGTGTGGTCATGAGCGTTCCTTCGGTAGCTGGTGCGCTTATGTACTAAGAGTAGGTTACTATTGGTATATAGCGCAAGGAGGTGTCCGATGGCACGTACGAGACTGTCGCGAGCCGGCAGGTACGAACAGCTCGTCGAGGTGTCGTGGGCATTGGTGCGAGAGGAAGGCGCAGACGCGCTCACCCTTGGCAGGTTGGCTGAACGTGCCGGCGTTGCAAAGCCCGTTGTCTACAGCCATTTCGCCTCCCGCGCCGCGTTGTTGGCAGCCCTGTTCAAGGAATTCGACGATCGTCAGACGGTGATGCTCGAGGAGTATCTCGATGCCGCGGATGAGTCTTTGAGCGGACGCGCGAATGCCATCGCCGACTCCTACGTCGGATGTTCGCTGGCCCAGGGGCGTGAGCTGACGGGTGTGCTTGCAGCGCTGGAGGGTTCGCCCGAACTGGAGCGAGTCAAGCGTGAATCCGAACACGCGTATTCCGAACGATGTCGAGAGGTGCTGGCTCCCTTTGGTGTGGGCGGCGGACTTGCGCAACCTTCGATGACTGCAATATTCGGTGCTGCAGAGGCACTCTCGCATGCGGCTGTAGCGGGAGCGCTCTCGCCCGACGATGCTCGAAGCGAACTTGCCGCACTGATAGTCGCGGTGGTCGCCCGGGCCTGAGGTCACCGGCTATTGCGGGCGGTCGTGATCGGGCCGCCCAGGATCGTCATAAACTGACGTGCCCATCCAGTTCGACGCGCTCACGCATGGATTCGGATATCGCTGTCAGAGTTCTGACGAACGCGTCGATGGCGGGAGCAAGTGGAGGTTTCCCGTAGGTCGAGACGGAGATAGTGCGCCGCTCGCCGGGAATGCGGTGTGCGCGAATATCCGGGTTCTGATGTGCCTGGAGAGCGAGGGCCGGAAGGGTGCTGACCCCGCTTCCGGAGGCGACCAGCGCTTGGACGGCGACGTAGTCGTCGGTCTCGAACTCGATCCGCGGAATGAATCCAGCTCGATTGCAAGCGGTGAGGAGGTGGGCGCGGCAGCTCGGGCAACCGGCAATCCAGGTCTCGCTGGAGTAGTCGCTGAGCTGGCTGGCGGCATCTGGATCCCGCGCGGAGGTGATCAAGTACAACGGATCTTCCAGCAAAGTCGTCTGCGCGACATGCTTGAGCCCGACTTCAGGGGTGTCCTCATGCGCGAAGACAACAGCTACGTCGACATCGTTGTTACGAAGCAGTGCAAGTGCTTTGGGTGGTTCTGCATCAACGAGGCTGATGGACACATCGGGGTACTGGGACGTGAACGCTGCCATCGCCTGCGGAATCAAACTCGCCAAGGCTGACGGGAATGCGGCCAGTCGTACCCGCCCGGCCCTCAGTCCTGCGTACGTTTCGACTTCCGCTACTGCTGCATCGACGTGGCCGAGGATCTCGGTGGCTCGCCGAACCAGTACCGCACCGGCATCCGTCAGACGTAGCCCACGACCGGCTCGCTGGAACAGCGGAACCCCGACTTCCGATTCGAGTTGTCGAAGGTGGTGGCTGATGGAGGGCTGTGCGTAACCGAGAGAATCGGCGGCGGCTGTCACCGATCCTTCCTGCGCAACAGCGACCAAAACCCTCAGCCGAATTAGATCGAGCATGCCGAAATCATAGAAGATTTCGATGCTTTTGACGAAAACACGTATTGGACCTATGAATCAGTGTTTGGAAAGGTGCTCCACATGGCACAGGCACCTGATCTCGCGGCAACAACCGAGCTACAACCACCCACGTGGGCAGACATCGAGCGTGCCAGTCAGGTCGTCCGTCGGCATCTACCGGTCACGCCCCTGATATCGCACCCGACCTTGGGTGCGGGCTCGTGCAGCCAATTGTTCGTCAAACACGAGAACGTGCACCCCACGGGTGCGTTCAAGGTTCGCGGCGGACTGAATCTGGTGGCAGGATTGGATGAGGCGACGCGGGCGCGGGGGATTGTCGGCTACTCGACCGGAAACCACGCTCAATCCTTGGCGTATGCAGCAGCGGGTGCGGGCGTGCGATGTGTGATCGTCATGCCGGTTGGGGCGAATCCCGTCAAGGCTCACGCTGTCCATTTGCTCGGAGCCGAACTCGTCGAGCACGGTGTGAATTTCGACGAGGCACGTGCTCACGCCGAGTTCATCAGCGAACGTGACGGCCTGCGTCTCGTCAGCGCCGCCAATGAGCCGGCCATCCTTGCCGGTGTCGCTACTGCTTACGTCGAACTCGTCGAACAACAACCCGATCTGGACGCGGTGGTAGTCCCAGTCGGTGGCGGCAGCGGCGCCGCGGCGGCGTGTCTCGTCGCCAATGCGCTCGCACCGCACCTAGAGGTGTTCGCAGTGCAGTCGGAGGCCGCGCGAGCCGCACATGACTCATGGAGTTCCGGCACGTGCGTCGAGCGCCCGAACACCACCCGTGTCGAGGGGCTTGCGACCGGTGCCGGGTTCGCACTGACTCAACGTGTTTTGCGTGAACGACTCGGAGGCTTCCTGCTCGTCACTGACGACGACATCACCCTCGCGCAGCGGGCGTTGCTCTACGACGCTCACACTTTGAGTGAAGGCGCCGGTGCGGCCGCACTTGCTGCGGTCTATGCGCATCCGAATACCTTCGCCGGCAAGCGCGTTGCTGTTGTCTGCACGGGCGCCAATGCCTCCGAGAGTGAAATCCGCAGGGTCGTCGGCTAACCGGTGGCATGATCGGAACCATGGGCCAGTTTGGTAGGGCGGCACCAATTTTGCTTCGCGTATGTGTGTCTGGAACAAGATTTCGCTTCCACGATTGAGCAGAGTGAACAGGGTCGCATCTCGCGACAGCAAGGCCACCGTGGAGGAGACGTGATGCTGCCGACAATCGTCGTTCGGGACGGGACTGTGCTCGATGGTAGAGGGAGTCCGCCCAGGAAAGCGGATGTTGCGATCGCCGGTGACACGATCGTGGAAGTCGGAACGATCGGTGCTGTGCCGGGGGCGAGCGACATCGATGCTCGCGGTTGCATGGTGGCTCCCGGTTTTGTGAATGTGCTCAGCCATAGTTACCTCACGCTGCAGCAAGACCCACGAGGATTGTCGGACTTGTATCAGGGGGTCACAACCCAGGTCTTCGGTGAAGGCGTGTCTCTCGGACCGGTCACAGGTTCTATGACTCCGGCGATGCTCGGATTGGGTGCGATTCCACTTGGGGTGCAATCACATTGGCCGAGGTTGCATGATTTTCTCGAATCCTTGGAGACGAACGGCGTCGGTTTCAACGTGGCGAGCTTCGTCGGCGCAGCGAATCTGCGCATGGTGGTTGCGGGTGTGGACAATCGTCTGTTGAGTGAACAAGAGCTGGCCGAAGCGTGTGCCCTGCTCGACGAGGAGCTTGAAAATGGAGCTCTCGGAGTGGGTTCGGCTCTGATCTATCCACCCGGAAGCTATGCAGATACCGGCGAGTTGCGAGCATTTTCGCAGGTGCTCGCCAGACATGATGCCGTCCATATCTGCCATCTCCGAAGCGAAGGGCAGAGGTTTCTCGAAAGCATCGAGGAACTGATCGATATCGCTCGAACGACAGGAGCGCGCGGGGAGATCTACCACCTCAAGGTTGCTGGTAAGTCGCACTGGCACAAAATGTCCGAGGCTCTGCGATTGGTTGAGTCGGCTCGCGAGGACGGCGTGCGAATCACCGCGGACGTATATCCGTACGAGGCGGGGAACACGTTGCTCAGTGCCGCGTTGCCACCGGAGTTTCGGTGTCGTGACACCACGGCCGGGCGCACGCACCTGAACTCGACCGGTGTCCGAGACCAGATCCGCGAGAGGATCCATCGTGAGGACGAGGACTGGGAGAATCTCTACGCTGCGTCCGGAGGTGCCGATGGGGTGACGATCTTGTCTGAGGTACCGGCACTCGGGATCCGAGCGGGGGAAGCTCTGGGATCTATTGCTCGGAGGATGGGGCATCACGACCCGGTGGACACCATACTGGCTGTTCTCGACGCTCTCCCCACAGCCGAAGCTACCTATTTCATTGCGTCGGAGGACAACACGCGAATTGCCTTCGAGCGTCCCTGGGTTTCGGTTGGTTCCGATGCCGATGCTCAAAGCACGGAGACCCTTTTCGCGGGGCAACCCGTCCACCCCCGTTCATTCGGAACTTTCGCCCGTATTCTGAGCCGCTACACCCACGGCATTGGCGGGCAATCAGTCGAGGAATGCGTTCGCCGAATGACCAGCCTTCCTGCTGAAAACTTCGGTTTGGCGAAGCGGGGCTACATTGCGCCAGGGGGATACGCCGATCTGGCGATCTTCGACCCCTCGCAGGTAGGGGATCTCGCGACATACGACAACCCAAGAGTGTATGCGACCGGAATGCGGCACGTTGTGGTCAATGGGCAACCGGCACTGTCGGACGGGGTGCCGACGGGGAAGCTTGCAGGGCGCGCACTTCGGCGCTCGCGCAACGGGTTCGATGCAGTGAGGTGACGAGCCGGCACCGGGGTCAGCTCCGGATCGGCGAAGCGGCCACTGCCGGGAACGACCCTTCAGCGGCCACTTCGCCGGACCACGTGAGAGCCCTCAGAATTTCGCCGGGGTCTGTGGAACGATCATGGCCACCAAAGCCGCCGCAGCCGTCGCGCCGACCAGGACTCCGAACGCGGCCATGTACGAGAACTGGTCCACCATCCATCCCATCACGAGGGGGGTGATGAAACCGGCAAGCTGTCCACAACCGTTGATCAAACCCATTCCGGAACCGAGGAATTCGGCGGGCAATGCCCGCAACGGGAGGGCGAAGATCGACATCGAGCACAGTCCGCTGACGCCCATCGCGAGGGTTTGATAGAACGTGAACATCGCGACGGTATCGGTGGTAGTCATCAAGAACAGCAGAATGGCGGAGGTGGCCATGCACGGAACGAGCAGAATGCGCGCGCTGTCGTGGAAGTACTTGTCCACCAGACGTCCACCGACGACGATGGCCAATGCCGTGACGACGAACGGGATCGCCGCGAAGATTCCCGTATCGATCAGCGAGAGCCCCTTTTCGTTGAGGAGGTAGCTCGGCACCCAGGTCAACAGCCCATATCCGGCCATGTTGGCCAGACAGAACAGAAGTGCGAACTTCCAGACCGAAACGGACTTGAATACCGCGGCGCGTGAGTGTTCACTGGCGAGCGGTTGCAGTGCGGCCTCCGGATCTTCCGTGATCTCTGTGTCCAACGGCGCCGGGAGCACCAACCAGACGACTGTGCCGATCACGGCGCCGACTATGGCCACTAGCCAAAATGCGTCCCGCCAACCGACGGCCATGAGAACTGGAGCGATGATCAATGGTGCGATGCCGGGGCCCAGGTTGTTTGCACCGATCATGAAGCCCATGGCCGTGGCGCGAGTTTTCGGACGGGTTCGCTCAGCCAGAGCTTTGAACGACGCTGCTGGGAAGAGACCCTGGCTGAGCCCGAACATCGCACGCATGACCATCAGCGAGACGAGTCCCCAGGCGAATCCTGTCAGTGCGGTGAACACCGACCACAGGATCAACGCAACGATCAACAGTGGCCGGGGTCCGAATCGGTCGGCCAGCATGCCGCCGGGGACCTGCCCGAGCATGTAAAAGATGGCGAAGATCGACACGACTCCGCCCAATTGCGTATTACTGAGGGAGAATTCGTCTCCGATCATCGGCAGTGCAAGCCCGATCATCACGCGATCTATCATGTCGATCATCCAGATCGTACTGAGCAGCCCAACAGTCATAGTCGTTGTTCGACGAATTGACTTGTTGTCCAATATGTTTTGTATCGACTTGCCGCCGCTATGCGAGGGTTCCTCAACTGTGGCGCGTTCCGGCTTCATCATGCCTCCTGAATTGCGTTGTGCCGCATGGACTGATGAAGTGTGGCAGCGGACACGTTGGCCGCATTGGTCCGTTCGGCCAATAACCAACCGAATGTTTCGTCGGTCGGTACAGCGTCACTCGGGTGATTCCGGGTGACGCTGTCACCAGAGCTAGCTGCACAAAGCTTTGTCCACGGTGTCTACGACGTGTTGGGTGGCGGACGCAGTCGAGGGAAGAGCAGTCACCGCAAGGTTCACGGCGCGCCCGTTGTCGGTGATGCCGCCGCGGGTCTCGTAACCGACTATGTCGCCGCCATGGCCCCAGTAGACCCCGCCGCACGAGAGAGTCCTGCTGGTGAGGCCGAGGCCGTACTCGAGTCCGGTGGGCCCGCCGACGTGGACGGTGGTACGCATCTGATCGAGTTCGGCTGCGGGGAGCAGTCGTCCGTCGAGTAGCGCGTGGAGGAACTGGTTGAGGTCCGAGGTGGTGGAGATCAGCTGCCCTGCGGCCCATCCCCACGACGGGTCCATCTCTGTGACGTCACTCAGTGGGCTGTCTGGTGCGGTGCGGTGGTATCCCTTGGGATGGGGACCCCGGATGGTCATGTCGCCCGGGGATGGGAAGTAGGTGTCGCGCAGGCCGATCGGCGCGAAGATACGTCGATTCATCTCCTCGGCGAGGGGGCGGCCGGTAACCTTCTGTACGAGTAGGCCGGCCAGAATGTAGTTGGTGTTGCTGTACCCCCAACTCGTTCCGGGCGGTGCGTCGGCGGGGTGTTGGAAGGCGATGTCGAGCAAATCGTGGGGGTCGGCGTAGCGGTATCTGATCTCTTCGTCATTGACGTGTATTCCGTACTCGGGGAGTCCGCTGGTGTGTTGGAGGAGTTGGCGGATGGTGATGTTGTGGCCGTCGATCCCTTCTCCGCGGACGAGTCCGGGTAGGTAGGTCTCGATGGGGGTGTCGAGTTCGATCTTTCCTTCGGCGACCAGTTGCAGGACCACTACTGCGGTGAAGGTTTTGGTGTTGCTGCCGATCCGTATCTGGCCGTTGTGCGGCACCTCTGATCCGGTGGTCAGGTCACCGACTCCTGCGGTGTAGTTGCGGGAGTTACCGTTTCGGTCTTGGACGCTTGCGAGGGCGGCGGGTAGTCCGTCCTCGCTCACCAGTGCGTCGAGGGAGCGTTGAACCGCGTCGGACTCGGTGGAGGAAGAACCGACGGTATCGGGACTGAGGGCGGACGACGGCGAGCAGGACGCCAGCGTCATGGCACCGAGGGCCATCGCGGTAACGACCGAAAAGGTCCGGTGCCGTTTGCGGTCCCGCCGTCGATCTGAGGAAGGGAAGACCTTTCGAATATTGTTACGCATCAGTAGAACTCCTGAGGATTGGTAGGGGTCGGGACATCGTTCGATCGGGAAGAATCGTTGTTCGATGTTGCGCGCGAAGTCGTGCACGAACATGTTTCCTTCACTCCGCGCACATCGCTGCGTCGACAACTCGCTGTGCTCCTACGAAGGCGTCCTCGCTCATCGGGATGTGATTGAGGGTGAGAGTCACAGCGCGTCCTGTGGTATCGACTCCGCCCGAGGTGCCGAAGCCGGGAATTCCGCCGCCGTGACCCCAGATCTCCTTCCCGCAGGAGCTGTTCACGCGGACCAGCCCGAGTCCGTAGCTGTCCTGCGGGCTCCTGTCGAACGGCACGGTGTGCTTCATCTCGGCGAGCCTGTCATTCGAGACGAGATCGCCGCGTAGCAAAGCCGTGAAGAAAGTGTTGAGGTCGGCGCCGGTTGCGACCATCGCACCTGCGGTGTCGGCCCACGACACGTCGCCATCGGTGACATCGACCTGAATGCCGTCAATCGGGTGATAGCCCTGTGCATGAGAACCGCGGATCTGTGTCTCGCGGGAGGCGGGAAAATAGGTGTCCTTCAGTCCGAGCGGATCGATTATGCGGGTGGTGATCTCCTGCGCGGCAGGGCGTCCTGTGACCTTCTCGATGAGCATCCCGAGCAGAATGTAGTTCGTGTTGAATAGACAGCCTTGTCTTTGGCGGCCGGGCCGGGTGGAAGAGACATCGCGATATCGACCAGTTCAGTGGGGGAGAAGTGCTCCGATGGTTGTGCGCTTGTCCCCACCAGCAGCTGGCCGGGCTTGATGTCTTCCGGCCGTGCTCCGCCGGCGGCGAGGTAGTCCGTCAGTCCACTGGTGTGCTGCAAGAGATCTCGAATGGTGACTCGGTTGCCGTTGTTCCCGTTGCCTACGACCGTTCCGGGCAGGTAGTGCTCGATGCTTATATCGAGGTCGAGCAGTCCGTCGTCGACGAGTTGCATGACGACGGTCGAAACGAAGGCCTTTGTGTTGCTGCCGATTCGGACCCGCGCATCATCGGGGACAGGCTCGCCGGTGGCGGTGTTTCCCATTCCCGCACGAATGATGCAAGTGCCCCGCGACGGGTCGGAGATCACGAGTTGTGCGCCGGGGATCCCCTGCTCGATGACGCCGTCGGGCGCCTGTTGCACGGCAGCGTCGCTTTTCCGAGTGGAATCAGTGGAGTCAGTGGTGTCACCACATCCGCTGACGCTCAATATGAGGGCTGCAGCGGTGACTGCCGGAAGTGCGGTGAGCAGGGGGCGACGTCGAAGGGTGGTCATTGGTTGTGGCCTCCTGTTGTCGGATCTCATGGTGAGTTCCATATGCAGAGAACAGTATTGACGTGCGTACGCCTCCTCCATGGTGCGAAGTGCAGTCTCTCGGTGGTGCGTGCCGGAGCGTATGGGGTGTAGCTGGCTGCACCTCGGAGTCCCGCGTCTCGCAGCCGATACTGTCGGTTTGACGAGTTATTCCGGAGTAGGCGACTTTTGGCGATTGACAGGAGAGCCTCAGCGGCAAAGGGCGATATCCACCGCGTGTTCGAGTTTTCTCCGGGTGGCATCGTCGGCGACTTGCATGGTGACCGCGAGGTTCGCTTCGCGTCCGTCGTCGGTAGCGCCCCCGCGTGTCTCGTATCCAGGGAAACTGCCGCCGTGGCTCCAGGACAGGCCGCCACACGGTAGCGGACGGCTGACCAATCCAAGTCCGTAGCGGGCCCCGGGTCCGAAGGTTTCCTCCGCGGGGACGGTAGTGCGCATCTGGTCGAGTTGGGCTGCGGGGAGCAGTCGTCCGTCGAGGAGTGCGTGGAGAAACTGGTTGAGGTCCGAGGTGGTGGAGATCAGCTGCCCTGCTGCCCATCCCCACGAGGGGTCTATCTCTGTGATGTCGACGGGAGGCGCGTCCGATGACTCCCGGTAGTAGCCGCGGGGGTGGAGTTCCGAGATCTTCTCGTCGTATGGTTCAGGAAAGTACGTGTGCTGCAAGTCGATCGGCGCGAAGATTCGCCGGTTCATCTCCTCGGCGAGGGGTTTTTCGGTGATCTTCTGTACGAGTAGGCCGGCGAGGACGTAATTGGTGTTGCTGTACTTCCAACTCGTTCCGGGGGCGAAGTCGGCGGGATGTTCGAGCGCGATGTCGAGAAGTTCGCGTGGATCGTAGTATCGGACTTCGTCTTCCAGGTAGTTGCTGTAGTTGGGGAGTCCGCTGGTGTGTTGGAGGAGTTGGCGGATGGTGATGTTGTGGCCGTCGATCCCTTCTCCGCGGACGAGTCCGGGTAGGTAGGTCTCGATGGGGGTGTCGAGTTCGATCTTTCCTTCGGCGACCAGTTGCAGGACCACTACTGCGGTGAAGGTTTTGGTGTTGCTGCCGATCCGTATCTGGCCGTTGTGCGGCACCTCTGATCCGGTGGTCAGGTCACCGACTCCTGCGGTGTAGTTGCGGGAGTTACCGTTTCGGTCTTGGACGCTTGCGAGGGCGGCGGGTAGTCCGTCCTCGCTCACCAGCGCGTCGAGGGAGCGTTGAACCGTATCGTGCCCCGCAGCGGCAGTATCGGCGGTCGACGAGCACGCACCGAGGGTGACCACGCTGAGAGTCATTGCGACGGAACAGAGGGCGCGGTGCCGTTTCCGGCCTTGTCTTCGGGGTGAGTTAGGTTGGCCCTGTCGACTGTGGCGACGCATCAGTAGAACTCCTTGGAGAGATTGATCGGTCTGGACACGATCGTGTCTGCTGGAGGATCGGTCGCGCATCGCTCCGACGCGGGAAAACCATCTCCCTCGATTGGGGGAGGCCATCGCCGAGCGGCCCAGTCATACTGGTCGAATCATGATCACAGGATTACGACCGCTGATGCGGGGCTCTACATACTCAGCTGTGCTTTTCGCCTTTTGTGGTGTGTTGGCGAGCCTGCCACTTCTGGTGGTTGCGATGTTGCCTGCTCTCGCCTGGCAATCCGCACCCGAGTTCGTCCGGGTGCTTTCGGTCCTGCTCGTATGGGTGACTCTGGTAGGAGCACTCGGCCTGGCGCATCCTGTGCGACGCGCGCTCATCGTGTCTGCCCGCCGACTTCTGCAGGTGTCGCTGCCGAGCCCAGCGCTCGGACACCGTACTCCCAACCTCTCGGACATTGATCGTTGGCGTGCCCCGCTCTGGATTGTCCTGCATGTCATGGTGGGCTGGATGGCGGCGCTCGCGATCATCGTCCTTTTCATCATGGGGATTTCGCTCCCAGGGAACTGGCTCGGCGGCACGGCGCGAATCAGTCTGTTCGATACGTCGGTTGACGTGACGGGTGGATGGACCTGGGTTGTGGCGGCCGGCTGCCTCCTGCTTGCGGCAGGAATTTGTGTCCTGGTGGCAACACTGCTGAGGTGGCTGGCGCCACGACTGTTGGGGCCGTCCACGGCCGAACGGCTCGCGCTGGCGGAAGAACGTGAACTGCAACTGGCCGAACGTAATCGGGTCGCTCACGAGTTGCACGACTCGATCGGGCACACGCTCACCGCCGCCACGATCCAGGCGGCGGTGGCGGGCGAGGTGCTTGCCTCCGATCCTGCCGCAGCGAGGGCCGCCATGCGTAGCATCGAGGAGTCGACACGGGCAGCGCTCGAGGACCTCGACTACGTACTGGGTGTACTTCGCGAGGAGAGGCCTGGGGCTGTACCTTCTCGGACGCTGTCGGACTTGCCCGCGTTAATTGATCGGTTGCGGCATGCGGGGGCGGTTGTGGAGGTGAACCTGTCGGGTGACTTTTCACAGATCCAGGGGACACTCTCTCGCGCGGCGTACCGGATCCTGCAAGAGGGGACGACCAATGCTCTGCGGCACGGGGACAGCGGGCCGATCGAAATCACGGTGGCAGTCGGCTCGGAGAGCGTCGAGCTCAGAGTGGTCAACAGCATCGGGGCAGTGACGGGGGGAAAGGAAGACGTAGTTCGAAGATCAGGGCGCGGCCTGGGCGGTCTGGCCGAGCGCGTGCGACTCTTGAACGGTGAGTTCAAGGCTGGACCGGACGGAGCCCAGGGCTGGCGATTGAGTGTTCAGTTGCCGGTACGGGTGGCACGATGACCGAAGCCAACTGGAGTGAGGACGCCTCCAACCCTGCAAGCATGCCAGTCACCCTGCTGATTGCGGATGACGACGACGTCACCCGCAGCGGCCTGCGTATGCTGCTCGCAGCTCAGCCCGGGATTGTGGTCGTCGGCGAGGCTTCCGACGGTATCGAAGCAGTGGAGCTTTCGCGGCAACTTCGTCCGGATGTGGTGCTGATGGACGTGCGGATGCCGCTGCGCAACGGTATAGAGGCAACCCGGCACCTCCAGGCCGAGTGCATCGAACCGCCGAAAGTCTTGGTAATCACCACTTTCGAGAACGATGGCTACGTCACGGCCGCACTCAGTGCGGGTGCGAGTGGCTTCGTGCTGAAGCGGCTCCCAGTCCCGCAGATCGCAGCGGCAGTACGGGTAGTGGCGGCGGGCGAAGTGATCCTGTTCCCTGCCGCGCTACGCCGTATGGTTACGCCCCGTCCATTGGTTTCCGCCGAGGCGTTCCCGAATGCAGCGCTGACAGCAAAGGAGGAAGAGGTACTGCGGTTGATGGCCACCGGGCTGTCCAACTCGGATGTTGCTCAGGTTCTGGTGGTGAGCCTGGAGACGGTGAAGACGCACGTTGGAAATGTGCTGGCAAAGCTCGGTGCTCAGAATCGAACGCACGCTGTCGTCATCGCCTACGAGTCTGGTCTGGTGGTCCCGGGATCAGGCACCGATACGGAACCCTGTGCAGCTGGCGGTTGATTGCCTTTGCCAGCGTGACCCCGGTGAGGATTCGCCGACTGAACCCGCAGACCCGTTCCTCTTGTCCGTTCCTCTTGCGAATGCCCTCGGGGGCGAAGTCGCACGGCCGGTCACCAGTGTGTCCCGGGCACGAGTCGGGCAGCGCGTCGGCCGAGTTTGCGGATGCGCGAACGTGAATGGTGCTGACGCGTCGGTGTTGCCGGAACGTCTGGCGGAGTTTCCTTGTCTACCTGACCCTTTGCCGCCGGAGAATCGGGGAAGGCCTGGTACATCTGGTTGAGAATCCGGTCCTTGGTGTGCGGTGCGAACAGGGTTCCCAGATCGCCCAAAGTTCCCAGTGGCACGTCGATGCGTTTGGGGCGGTCGATCAGCGCGCGGATCACCATGGCCGCAGCTTTTTCCGGGCTGGTGATCGGGCCGTTGTTGTATTCGCCGGTCGGAGCGATCATCGGTGTTTCGACCAGCGGCATGTGGATAGTCGTGAAAGTGATTCCATCTGCCAGGGTTTCGGAGGCGGCTACGTCCGAGAAACCGTCGAGAGCAGCTTTGCTCGCCACGTAGGCCGAGAATCGGGGCGTCGCCGCCTGAACTCCCGCGCTGCTGATGTTCACGATGTGGCCGAAGCGCCGAGAACGCATGGTCGGCAACAATGCCAGAACCAATCGCACAGCGCCGAAGTAATTCACGGCCATCGTTCGTTCGTAGTCGTGGAAACGATCTGTGGAGTGGTAGATACCGCGTCGGATTGATCGGCCGGCGTTGTTGACCAGCATGTCCACGTGATCATGTTCTGCCAGAATGCTTTTGATCGTGTGCTGGACCGATTCGTCGTCCGTGATGTCGCAGGGATAACCGAATGCCTTGCCCCCGGCTGATCGAATCTCCTGTACCGCGGCATCGAGTTCGTCGGTGCGGCGCGCGATCAGGAGAACGGTGGCGCCTTTCTGAGCGGCGGCAATGGCAGATGCCTTGCCGATTCCGGACGAGCCTCCGGTGATCAGAACTATCCGACCGACGAGTGGTCCTTCGGGATGCTTGCGACGTGCGCGATTGGGATCGAGGTTTGCGCGCCAGTACTTCCACAACACAGTCGAATACGACCCGAACTCGGGGACCGCCAGTCCCGATCCAGATAGGGCGGCAACGGTTCTCGCGGAGGTGAATGTCGGCGCCATCGTCATGTTGTCGAGTAATGCTGCAGGCATGCCGATTCGATCGAGGAAGACCTTCCGTGCCGATTCTGCCGAATCCATCGGCAACGGCGAGACGAAGGGTTTGGCGATCACGCCCGGCAGGCTGAGTGCGGGCCGCGGCGCTCCGGCGGCCTTGGCGAGTCCCGCATAGATTTCGCGTACCGGTTGAGGTTTCGGATTCACGAGATGGAATGCTTCGCCGTCATGGCCGGGTACATGCATCAATTCGACGAGGGCGGCCGCCACGTAATCGACGGGCACCACGTTGGTCGCGCCGAGGTTGGGGATCGGGACGGGGAGTGCTGCAGGTAGTTTCGCGAGTAGCGCCAGCCCTGGGAACAAGTAATACGGACCGTCGATCTTGTCCATCTCTCCGGTGACGGAGTTACCGACCACGGCAGAGGGCCGATAGACACGCCAGGTGAGGCCTTCTCGTTCCCGAACGATTTTCTCGGCCTCGAACTTGGTCCGGTGGTACGGCGTGGGAAAGCCTTGACCGCAATCGAAATCGGTTTCGCTGAAGGTTCGCGGGTAGTCGCCCGCAACTGCGACTGATGACACGTGATGAAGAGTGGCCCCCAGCTGTGCAGCAAGGTCGACCACGGAGCGTGTGCCCTCGACATTCGTCGAAGCCTGCTCGTCTCCGGCGGTGATGTCGTAGATCGCGCCGAGGTGAAGGACGTGGTCGGCAGGTGGGGGAGAATCGATGCCCAGCCCAGGCTCGGTCAGATCTCCAATGAGCGGATGCACGCGATCGCCGCCGGGAATTGCCGACACCTGTTCTTCGAGTTTGGCGACAGAACCGGCTCTGACCAGCACATGGATCTGAGCAGTTTGATCACGCTCGAGCAGGAGTGGCAGTGCAGCTCGTCCGAGAAATCCGGTACCGCCAGTGACGATGTATGTGGCCATAGTCGGTAACTTACTCCAAAGTAAGATCAGCGGCTAGAGGGAAACGAACATCAATGCGTCATGACCCCGTCCTCGGCGTCGAAGTCGATGCCCGCGGAGATGATTCCGGAGAACAAGAACGCGACGGCAAGCGCAAGAGCGGGGATTGCAAGGATCCATTCGAAAATTGTCATGCTCCAAGTCTGACGAAATCAGCTTCGGAGAACATCGCCCTGCGGAGCGATTTAGACGATCGGGCAGTCATCCTCGAGGACGACTGCCCGATCAGGGAAATCCACTAGTGCGCGATCAGTGGCCAGAAATCAGTGGCCGATGCCGACCTTCGCGTGAACCTTTTTCATCCATGCGGGAGCCCACCAGTTCGCTTCGCCCATCAACTTCACGAGCGAGGGCACGAGCAACATGCGGATGATGGTCGCGTCGACGATCAGTGCGACGATCATGCCGACGCCGAGGAACTTCATCACCGACAGCCCGGACATCGCGAAGGCCCCGGTCACCACGATCAGGAGTAAGGCGGCAGCCGTCACGATGCGGCCGGTGCGCTCGGTTCCGAACTTGACCGCTTCCTCTGTCGTCGCACCCGCGTTCTTGGCCTCGACCATCCGGGACATCAGGAAAACCTCGTAGTCCGTGGACAATCCGAAGACCACCGCCAGGATGAGCACGACGAACGTCGCTTCCAGCGGAGTTTGACTGACCCCGAGGAGTTCGACGCCGTGTCCGTCCTGAAAGACGAAGGTGAGGACGCCGAAGGTGGTCGCGAGGCTCAGGGCTGCCATCAGCACCGCCTTGATGGGCAGGACCACCGACCCGAATGCAAGGAACAACAGAATCAGGGTGGATCCGACCATGATGAGGATCATCACCGGTAGCCAGTGCAGGACGGCGTTGTTGCCGTCGTCGACCATGGCTTGACCGCCGCCGACAAGCAGCACCGTTCCGTCCGGAGCGGAGATCGCTCGTAGATCCGTGACTGCGGCGCTCTGTGATTGGGGTGTAGAGCCCTCGCTGTACAGCGCCTGAACCGCGATGAGTTGATTGGTGCTCGCAACCACGGTTGCCTGACCGATGCCCTCGACCTGACCGGCGGACTCGGCGATCGCTGCACCTTCGGCCGGGGTGAGAGTGTTCCCGTCCTCGGCCTGCAGGATCATCGTCGCGCCGTTTCCGGTCTGCGGGAAGTCGTTGACCAATGTATCCATCGCGACGCGAGCGGGGTCGTTGTCCGGCAAGGCGGTGTACGAGAGCTCTCCCAGACGGGCGCCGAGCAGAGGCGAGGCCATCACGAGCAGCACGGCGACGATCGTCACCGAGACCGCCACCGGACGCTTCATCACCCACGTGACGACGCGGCCCCAGAACTTGCGCGAGCGTTCCTCGCCGCGTTGTGCCGCGTCCTTGCGCCACGTCAGGGCATTGATGCGGTGACCCAGAATGGCAAGCAGCGCAGGCACAGCAGTCAGCGACAGGACGGCCGCGCTCAGTACCGCAGCGATCGCGCCGAAGCCCAGAGACCGGATGACGGCCTGGGGGAAAACGAGCATGCCGCTGAACGCACAGATCAGCAGTAGACCCGAGAACATGACGGTGCGACCCGCCGTCAGAACTGTTCGCTGGGCAGCAGCTCCCGGATCCGAGCCTGAATTCAGTTCTTCACGGAACCGGCCGACCACGAAGAGTCCGTAGTCGATCGCCAGTCCCAACCCGAGAAGAGAAGCGACGTTGATCGAGAATGAGGACACATCGGTGATCAAGGTGAGGATCCGGAGAACCGCCAATGCGCTCAGGACGCTGAGTACGCCCACGAACACCGGAACCGCGGCAGCGACGACGCCGCCGAAGATGAAGACCAGCAGCACCAGAGTGATCGGAATGGCGATGGCCTCGGCAACAACCAGGTCTTTCTCGAGTTTGGTGTTGAATGCGACGCCGACGACGGTGTTGCCCGCGAATTGTGCCTCGGCGCCTTCGACTTCGAGCTTGGGCAAGAGATCGGCGAAAGTGGCCGGCGTGACTCCCGAGTCCGGTGCCAACGTGATCGCAACGGCGCCCATGGATCCGTCGTTCGAGAGCAGACTGGCCTTGGCCGCCGCGTCCGTTCCCCAATACGACTTCACCGACGCCGTCGGCACTTCCGTTTTGAACTGGTCGACCGCGGCCGTCACTGCCGGCCCGATGTCGTCCAGGGTCTTACCGCCCGTGGGCGAATAGATCGCGATGATGTCCGGGGTCTGTGGGCCGAGATTGTCTTCGATGATGTCGGCGACCTTCGCGGAGTCGCTGCCCGGATCGATGAATCCGCCCTGGCTGAGCTTGCCGAACACTCCGAGTCCCCACACCCCACTGATGAGAACTATCAGAACCGCGAGGCTCAGTACCCACCATTTCCGGGCAACGACGGTTTGGGCCCAGCGTGTCATGTATCAACTCCGGTGTGTGGGGGCGTCTGGCCAGATCGACTGTAGTGGGCGTTTGGTCTTGAATCGGAAACGTCATGCATACTGCTCGAAGCACTTGCAAGCCACGCGTGTGGGGGAAGCCGGTCCGAATCCGGCGCTGACCCGCAACGGTAGGTCGATTCTCGGTAGTCACCGAGCGTTGGCAAGCCCGATTACCCACCGCGCGGTGTGCGACATCCATTCGTCGTGGTCTACGAAAAGGAAGTCCAGCAGGAGCTCTGGCCGAGGATCAGCGTGCGGGCGGAGTTGTCTGTCGGATTCTCATTCGTGGCTCAGAGCCCTTACGAGGTCCCCGTGTCACTTCAGTTCTCCCCGTCCCGTGCCGCCGCCGTTCTTGTTGCGGTCGCCTTGGTTTCGGCAGGTTGTTCCAAAGGCGAAGCTGCTGGCGGTTCTTCAACCACCGAATCCTTTGCACAGCCAGTTTCCGTCACGAACTGCGATCGGGAGGTGACGTTCGATTCGCCACCGCAGCGGATCATCACGATGAACGATCACGTCACCGAAGTACTCATCGAGATGGGCGTCGGCGACCGTATCGTCGGGATGGGATATGGCGACAGCACGCCCACCCCGGAGACTGCCGAACAGTTCGCGAAAATCACCAACCTGGCCAAGGAATACCCGACAGCCGAGCAGATTCTCGACCTCGACCCCGATTTTGTCGTCGGCGGTATGAGCAGCGCGTTTCAGGAGAAAGAAGGGCGTTCGCGAGACCTGTTCGCCGAACGCGGAATCAACACGTTCCTCTTCTCCGAGTACTGCGGCCAAGGATTCCCGAACATCTCGATGCTGGAAAACGACTATGCGCAATTGGGGCGGATTCTCGGCGTCGAAGATCAAGCAGCCGAGGTGACTGATCAAGTAACGCAGGGGCTCGATGCGGTGAAGGCGGCAGTCGGAGATGCTCCGCCGGTGCCGACATTCTTCTATGACGGAGGGAAGGACGTTCCGACGACGATCGGCGGGGTGGGCGTCGGGCAACTCGTCGCTGGTTACGCGGGAGCGACGAACATCTACTCCGAGGGCGAGCGTCCGTATGTCAAGACCACGTGGGAGGTTGTGGGGGAGCGCGCGCCACAGGCGATCGTCGTCCTGGACTACGGATCTGAGAACGCCCAAGCGAAGATCGACTTCCTGAAGTCACATCCCGTCATGGTCACCACTCCCGCCGTCCAGCAGAATCGATTCGTCGTCATTCCTCTTGACGACTTTTTCGAGAGCCCGCGTCTGGTGCGTTCGGCCCAGACCATCGCGGCAGGCCTGCATCCGGGCGTAGTTCCGGCACAGTGACCAGGTCGCGTTCAAGCTATACAGCTTTGCTTGCTGTGCTCTGTGTCGCGCTTGCCGTCGTTATGGGGTTGGCCGTCTCCTTGGGATCGGTTCGCATTCCCGTCGGTGACGTCTGGGCGATAGTCGGAGCCCGTTTGGCTCCAGGGACTTTCGAGACATGGTGGACCGCGGCGCGGGAGTCGATCGTGATCGATTCTCGCCTACCGCGTGCCCTCACGGCTGCGGTGGTGGGTGCGTCCTTGGCGATGTCGGGTGCTGTTGCTCAGGCTGTCACCCGTAATCCGCTTGCCGATCCGTATCTGCTCGGAGTCTCGTCGGGCGCAGGATTCATGGTGGTTTTGGTTACGGTTCTGGGGATCGGAGCCGGAATGCTCGGCGTATTCACGATTCCTGTTGCCGCGTTCATCGGAGCGATGATTCCGTTGTTCCTGGCGTTGCTGATTGGTGGTAGATATCCGCAGCCGACTGCAATCATTCTTGTGGGTGTTGCGCTCGGACAGATATTTTCGGCATTGATCACTTTTTGTCTTTTGGTGATAGCGGACGAGCGTCACATCACAGGAGTTATGCACTGGCTCGCCGGTGGATTCGGTGATGCGCGGTGGTCGACGTTGATCTTCCCGACAATCACGCTGGTCGTCGTCGGTACCGCGCTCCTGTTCAGTTCGCGATGGATGGACGTGTTGCAGACCGGTGACGACGGGGCTGCTGCACTCGGTATGAACGTCAGACGGTTTCGTGTGTTGTCCTTGCTTGCGGTCTCCGTACTGGCCGGCGCAGCTGTCAGCGTTGCCGGCGGAATCGGTTTCATCGGTCTGCTGATCCCGCATCTGGCCGGTTTCATCGTCGGCACCAGAGCAATTCGACTGCTCCCTGCCGCAGCCTTGCTGGGCGCTGTCGCCATGGTTGCCGCAGATACCGCTGCGCGCTCGGTGGCGCAATCCACTGAAGTCCCGGTCGGGGTGATCACCGCCCTCGTCGGTGCGCCGATTTTCGTCTGGATGCTCTACCGGCAGTATCGGAGGCTCGAACAGTGACACAGGCCAGAGCAGTGACACAGGCCAGAACAGTGACACAGGCCAGAGCAGTGACACTCACGAAGGATGCCGAAGCTGCGCCACTGCTCGAACTCGTCGAGACCCGGGCGCGGCTCGGTAGTCGCGAAGTGTTGCGCGGCATCACTTTCGCAGTTGCGTCCGGTGAAATATTGGGCTTGGTCGGGCCGAACGGCAGTGGCAAGACGACGGCGCTGCGCTGCTGTTACAACGCCTTGACGCCAACAGGTGGCGCAGTTCTGATCGATCAGGCCGACTCGACGACGCTCTCGCGCAAGGACATCGCCAAAACCATCTCGGCGAGCGTCCAGGAACCTACTGTCTCGGCGGGTCTTTCGGTTCGTGAATCGATCGCACTCGGACGAACTCCGCACCGTAGCTGGTTGGACCGAAGCACGGAGCGGGATACCGCCATCGTGGACCGGTGCATCGAGCAGGTCGGTTTGGTCGAGCTTGCCGGACGAGACGTCTCGACCCTGTCGGGTGGTGAGCGGCAACGTGTCTCGATAGCTCGCGCGTTGGCTCAGGAGCCCAAGGTTCTGCTGTTGGACGAGCCGACCAATCATCTCGATCTTCGGCACCAGCTGATCGTGATGGAATTGCTGGCCGAGCTTGCTTCGGCGGGGCTCGCGGTTGTGGTCACGATGCACGATCTACGGTTGGCAGTCGAGTACTGCGACAACCTTGCTGTGCTCACCGATGGTGAACTCCGCGCGTGTGGGTCTACCGTCGAGGTGTTGGACGAGCCGTTGTTGGCCGAGGTTTTCGGTATCAGGGCGCGAGTCGAACGCGGAGTACGCCCGCGGATGGAGATATTGGGGCTGGCATGACGGAATCTATAGCCGGGGTCTACGCCCGTATGGCAGCAGCTGTGCCGTTCTTCGACGACCTGACTGCGTATCCGGATACGGTACCCGCGGTGTTGATGACCGACCCCCAGTGGTTGGCAGCTCGCGTCGCCGATACGGCCAGGCGATGGGGGAGTGCGGACAGTCGAGTCAACGGCACGTTGTGGTGGTACTCGGCCAGCTCAACGCTGGCAGGCATTCCGATCGGAACCGGAATGGCTACCGGGTTCGCGGCCGATCCGTCGCTGGATGGTGGACGGATCTTCCTGCGTGACAACGGCTATCTGGGTGGGTTTGCTGCCGGTTCGGTCATCCCGATCTCGCAGAGTGTGGCGGAGTTGGGTCGCGCGATGTTCGGCTCGCTCGGTCCCGTGATCGAGGTACTCGCCGACGTGTCCGGCGTTCGGCAGCAGGCGCTGTGGGCGATCGCGACGGACTCCATCGCCAATCGCAGCCTTGACGCGGCCGGTAGCGCGCGGGAGCGTGGAAGTGCATTTGCTGCCGGCCTGATCGATGTTCTCCGCGGTGAGAACCCGGGCATTCCGGCCCCGCGTTTCGTCGATGTCGACCGCAGTGAAAGTGTTGTGCGCGTTTCCAATCCATTGATGCCGGTGGCATTCGGGCGACGTAGATTCACGCAGCGGGCGTCGTGCTGCCTGATCTACGAGGTGCCCGGTGAAGGCAAGTGCACCAGTTGCCCGAAGCGCGCACCCGAAGATCGGGTGCGCGCCTTGGCAGCTCTGGTGTGACTGGACCCAGGAATTACCGGGTCGGGTGTTTCTCAGGTCAGTGCGCTGCGACCTTGGAACGGTCGAGACCCAGCGCGTCGGTCATCGTGAAGAACAGATCGGTTTGGTCCGTGAGGCCACTGACGTTGGCGGCGTGGGGGCCGAAAGCTGCTACGCGCAACTGAGTTCCGGTATGTCCTTCGGACTCGACGGCCGGATCCTCGGACGTTCCGTAGCTGATCGTCATCTCCGAGCCGTCCTTGGTGGTCAGCTTGCGGGTCAGGCCGGGGTAGACGATTTCCTGGGCGCGCTCAACCGGGATGTTCTGGTCCTTGGCGATGGTGGCGATGTCGTCGGCGCTGACATTGGTGACGATCTGACTGGTGTGAGCGTGGTCGGCCGTGACGATGACCAGGGTTTCTCCGTCGGTCTTCGCGAATTCGAGTGCCTTCTGCACAGCTTCGTCGAGGTCGACGGTTTCACCGATCTGACCGCACGCGTTGGCTGCGTGATCCTGCTTGTCGATCGAGGCACCTTCGACCTGGAGGAAGAAACCGTTGTCGTTGACCTTCAGCAGATCGATGGCCTTCTGAGTCATGTCCGCGAGCTTGGGTACGTCGGAGGTTCGCTTGGGGTTGTCGACGCAGGTTTCGGCGGGCTGCAGGTAACCGTCACGGGTGGCGACGGATCCTTCCCAGCGGACGGGCATGTTGCCCTCGGCGAACAGGCCGAGCACGGGCGCATCCTGATCGGCCTTGCCGACCTCGTTCATCTCGGCGGCGTTCTTCACCAGCTGGTAGCCGCGAGCCGCAGCCTGCTCGTTGAGTGTCTTGCCCTGCCAGTCACCGGCTTTCGCAGTCTCGGCGAAGGACTTGGCACCACCGGCGAAGGTGACGTCGGCGCGGGTGTCGAGGAGCTGTTCGCTGATCGATCCCTTGCCGCCGTTCTCGAGGGCGTTCTCCGGGCAGGACTTGGACGTCGTCTCCGGCCCGTAGCACTTGCGGCCACTGACGTGCGCGACCTGCACTGCGGGGGTGGCGTCCTGCACCTCGGCGGTGGAGACGTTGCCGGTGGCCTTGCCGTTCGCCTTGGCGATCTCGAGGACGGTCGACTGGGCCTGACCCTTGATGTCGACGGAAATCGCGCCGTTGTAGGTCTTGGTGCCGGTGGACCACGCCGATCCGCTGGCGGCGGAGTCGGTGACGTAGTCGGGCTTGCCGTCCTTGGTCAGTGCGTAGTGCGTGTACTGGCCGGTGATCGGCAGGGCGTCGAGACCGGGGAAGCTGCCGGCAGCACCCTCGGCGTAGTTGCGTGCGGCGGTGATCTCCGAGTCGCCCATGCCGTCGCCGATCAAGAGAATGACGTTCTTCGCGCCGGAAGCGTTGACGGCGTCGCGCACTGCGGCCGACTGATTACCGTCGATACGACGAGCACCACCGTTCGAGGACAGTTCGCCGGTCGCGGCTCGATCGACGGTCGTTCCGTTCGAGCGTGTTGCCTCGTCGGCACTGCTGCTGCAGCCGGCAGCGGCCAGAACGGCGACGGCGCCGGCGACGGCCGTCAACCTACGTGTGTTGCGCGAGAACGACATACGAGTAGTACTCCTGGAAACAGTGTGGATGGAGATGATGAACGCCGCTAATGATCTGGGTCCAAAGTGAACGGAGTGCAGACATGCGTACATCTGAATGTGACGAGACGGTGAGGGTTGAGGTTCGCTCTGTTGACTGCGAGTGAGTGACCTGTCAGACTGAAACTGCATCGAACATCAGTTCGATGCATGTGGTGCGTCTTCCCTTTCGGCATCCTCGAGCAGTCGGTCGTCCGTGACGGCCGGCTCGATCAGGTGCGAGGTCAGTGTGGGTTGGGGAAATGGGCCGCCGACGTGGTCCGAGATGGAACGGGTGCTTTCAGGGCGGCCCGGCCGCGTGGAACACGAGGATTTGTTCCCCGGCGATGGAAGCGACAGCCCCGCCTGGTCGCGAAAGCGCGGCGAGTACCACGCTGGCGAGCTCACCCGTGGCACCGGCGTGGTTCCTTACGCAGAGTTGCATGCTCACTCGGCCTTCAGTTTTCTCGACGGCGCATCGTCGCCGGAAGAGCTGGTCGAAGAAGCAGTGCGTCTCGGGCTCGAAGCTATCGCCGTCACCGACCACGACGGGTTCTACGGCGTGGTGAGGTTTGCGGAAGCCGCACGTGAATGGGGAATGCGCACCGTGTTCGGGGCCGAGTTGTCTCTGGATTCGGTACCCAGAACCGGGACGGCTGATCCCGGTGGAACGCACCTCCTGGTACTTGCCCGTGGGCAGGAAGGGTATCGCCGTCTCTCGCGGGAGATCGCCGCCGCGCATTTGGCCGGCGGTGAGAAGGGCAAACTGCAGTACAACTACGACGTGCTGACCGAAGCGGCCGGTGGGCACTGGCAGATCCTGACCGGGTGCCGCAAAGGTCATGTGCGGCAGGCCTTGACGTCGGGTGGTCGCGAAGCTGCGGCGGAGGCCTTGCAGGATCTGGTCGAGCGTTTCGGGGCGGAGCGAGTGTCGGTGGAGCTCACCCATCACGGGCTGGCGGAGGACGACGAGCGCAATGCAGTTCTGGCCGAACTGGCGAGAGAGCGTGGATTACGCACGGTGGCGACCACCGCCGCGCACTTCGCCGCTCCGCCGCGTCGACGCCTTGCCATGGCGATGGCAGCTGTGCGATCGCGTCAAAGTTTGGACGAGGCGGCCGGATGGCTGGCCCCTACCGGCGGAGCGCACCTGCGGTCCGGCGCGGAGATGGCGACACTGTTCTCGCTCTATCCCGAGGCCGTCAGTGGTGCCGCCGATCTGGGACGTGAGTGCGCTTTCGATCTCAAGCTCATCGCACCCAAATTGCCGCCGTTCGACGTTCCCGCGGGGCATACCGAGGCGTCGTGGTTACGTGAGCTCACCATGGTGGGAGCCATGGAACGCTACGGTCCACCGGAAAGTGCACCGAAGGCATACAAACAGCTCGAACACGAGCTTGCCATCATCGCGGGATTGAATTTTCCCGGATACTTCCTGGTGGTGCATGACATCGTCTCGTTCTGCAAGAACAACGACATCCTCTGTCAGGGAAGAGGTTCCGCCGCGAACTCGGCGGTGTGTTATGCGATCGGCATCACCAATGTCGATCCGGTTCGCAACAAATTGCTGTTCGAGAGGTTTCTTGCGCCCGAACGTGACGGCCCGCCCGACATCGACGTGGACATCGAGTCCGACCGCCGGGAAGAGGCTATCCAGCACGTGTACGCGAAGTACGGGCGTACGTATGCCGCGCAGGTCGCCAATGTCATCACCTATCGAGGAAAGTCGTCGGTGCGGGACATGGCTCGGGCACTTGGCTTTTCGCAGGGCCAGCAAGATGCGTGGAGTAAGCAGGTCGGCCGGTGGGGTGGTATCGACAAGAACGCGGATACCGATATTCCGCGTCCGGTACTCGAACTGGCGGCGCAGATCGAAGGCTATCCGCGGCACCTGGGCATCCACTCAGGCGGCATGGTCATCTGTGATCGTCCCATCGCCGACGTCTGCCCGGTGGAGTGGGCGCGGATGGCCAATCGCAGTGTCCTGCAATGGGACAAGGACGATTGTGCTGCCGCTGGGCTGGTCAAGTTCGATCTGCTCGGTCTCGGCATGCTCTCCGCTTTGCACTACATGATGGATCTGGTGGCCGAACACAAAGGCATCACAGTCGATCTGGCGCAACTCGATCTGTCGGAAACAGCGGTGTACGAGATGCTGCAGCGGGCAGATTCGGTGGGGGTGTTCCAAGTGGAATCACGTGCGCAGATGGCGACACTGCCGCGTCTGAAGCCTCGAAACTTCTACGACCTGGTGGTCGAAGTCGCGCTCATCCGTCCGGGGCCGATTCAAGGCGGATCAGTGCATCCGTACATTCGTCGGCGCAACAAACTCGAACCTGTGTCCTACGAACATCCTTCGCTCGAGAAGGCACTCGAACGCACGCTGGGAGTTCCGCTGTTCCAAGAACAGTTGATGCAGATGGCCGTCGACGTTGCGGGTTTCACACCGTCCGAGGCCGACCAATTGCGTCGGGCAATGGGATCGAAACGCTCGACCGAGAAGATGGAGCAACTGCGGGCGAGGCTGTACCAGGGCATGCGAGACCTACACGGTATCGGTGACGAGGTTGCCGACCGGATCTACGAAAAGCTGTATGCGTTTGCCAATTTCGGTTTCCCGGAAAGCCATTCACAAAGTTTTGCCGCGCTGGTCTTCTACTCCTCGTGGTTCAAACTCCATCACCCCGCTGCGTTCTGCGCTGGGCTTCTGCGCGCGCAGCCCATGGGTTTCTACTCACCGCAGTCCCTGGTTGCCGATGCGCGCAGGCACGGAGTGCAGGTACACGGTGCCGATCTCAACGTCAGCCTCGCGCACGCCACTGTCGAAGCAGGTGGATTCGAGGTTCGGCTGGGATTAGGGGAAGTGCGCAACATCGGCGATGCACTGGCCGAGAAGATCGTCGAACAGCGCGACCTCGGTGGACCGTTCACGTCGTTTCTCGATCTGACCGGGCGGGTGGAACTGACTACCGCACAAGCTGAATCGCTGGCGACCGCCGGGGCGCTGGCCAGCTTCGGTATCTCGCGTAGAGAAGCGCTGTGGGCAGCGGGCGCTGCTGCGGGGGAGCGTCCCGACCGCTTGCCCGGTATCGGTGCATCGGTCACAGCTCCCACTCTGCCCGGCATGAGCGACGTCGAACTGGCGGCAGCGGATGTCTGGGCGACAGGAGTATCTCCCGATACCTACCCGACACAATTCCTTCGCCCACAGCTAGACGCGCTCGGCGTGGTGCCGGCGTCGAGACTTCTCGACATCCCGGACGGTGACCGTGTGCTGGTGGGGGGAGCGGTCACACACCGGCAGCGTCCGGCAACAGCTGCTGGCGTCACGTTCATCAACCTCGAGGACGAAACCGGCATGGTCAACGTCGTGTGTTCGGTGGGGTTGTGGGCAAAGTACCGAAAACTGGCAAATACGGCGCCGGCGTTGCTTATTCGAGGAAAGGTGCAAAATGCAGAAGGCGCTGTCACCGTCGTGGCAGACCGGATGCAGCTGATGGATCTGCGAGTCACGGCCAAATCGCGAGACTTCCGTTAACGCCTGATTCTGGCCACCGTGTTAGTGCCGAGAGA
Organism: Rhodococcus sp. NPDC055024; assembly: GCF_053608585.1. Taxonomy (NCBI): domain Bacteria; kingdom Bacillati; phylum Actinomycetota; class Actinomycetes; order Mycobacteriales; family Nocardiaceae; genus Rhodococcus; species Rhodococcus sp. NPDC055024. The sequence continues at coordinate 192,271 of NZ_JBSGVT010000005.1, read as the reverse complement.
CAGTTTTGTGCCGAGGGGACAAATGTCGAGCGCAACTCTGACCCCCGAGCATATGGCGCGGGTCACATTTACTCCCTAGGGTTGTCGCTTGAGCGCGATCGATTCACCACACGCAGCCAGGGCCGGTTGCCTTGCAGGTGAATATCGTCGCCTTCCAAACACGCTGAACCCAAAGCACTTCGAATCGAACAGGAACTCCATGAGCACAGCGATCCTCGTCGCACACGTACACCCCACCGATCCGTCTTCGGAGGAAGCATTCAACCGCTGGTACGACGACGTGCATATTCCGCAGGTCGTCGAACGAGTGCCCGGGGTTGTCTCCGCCTCCAGATTCTCTCTCGCGGATGTGCAGTTGCTGCCCGAGGAGGCCTTGCCCGCTCGCCGCTACCTGAGCATCTATCAGCTCGACACGGAAGATCTCGCAGGGACTGCCCAGGCATTGGGAAGTGCTTTGGGCGACGGAACTCTCGACATGTCCGAGGCCATCGCGACCACCGGTGACACCGGACCCGAATTGCTCTTCTACGTCCCGACCGAGAACTGAAGGAAGCAGCCGACATGTCAGATCTACTCGCGAACAAAGTCGCGATCGTCACCGGAGCAGGCGCAGGCATCGGTGCGGCCATTGCCCGGGCATTCGGGGCGGAGGGTGCACGCGTCGTAGTCTCCGACATCAACGGTGACGCAGCACAGACCGTGGCGGACTCGATCGAGGGCGCCATCGCGGTCACCACGGACGTCACCGACGAACAGCAGGTCAAAGATCTTGTCGCCAGAGCGGTCGAAGAGTTCGGCGGACTGAACGTCGTAGTGCCCAACGCCGGCATCGCCACCACGACTCCACTGATCGAGACCTCGTTCGAGGACTGGCGGAAAGTCATGTCCGTCAACCTCGACGGAGTGTTCTTGACCGTCCGCCATTCGTTGCCCGCGCTCGTCGCATCCGGTGGCGGTTCGATCGTGAACATTTCGTCGATCTCGTCGACCACCGGCTCGCCTTTGATCGGCAGCTATGCCGCAGCCAAGGCTGCGGTTCGCAATCTCACCGAAACCCTCTCGGCCGAACTTCGCTTCCATGGAATCCGCGCAAACGCGTTGCTGCCCGGATTCATCGATACCGACCTGGTCAAGAGTCACCAGCAAGACTTCGAGAACGCCCTCGGCCTCGAGTCCGGGGGATTCGACGACTTGATGGTCACTAAGCAGACACGCTACGGGCGGACCGAGGAAGTGGCCGCCGCAGCAGTGTTCTTTGCGAGCGACCAGTCGTCGTGGTGCAACGGCAGCAGTCTGGTTCTCGACGGAGGGTTTACCGCCTCCCTCCTCTGAGTCGCAGCACCATTCCGAACATCACCCGATCATCATTCGTGCGAGGATCCACACCATGACCAACCGCGCCGTGTACGTACTTCCGCCTGGAGGATTGAACAACCTCGAATCGAGGACGATCGAGACCCCCGGGCCGGGTGTGGGTGAGGTGACGATCGCGATCCACGCGAATTCGCTCAATCACCATGACTACCTCGTAGCGACCGGCGAGATAGCGACCGACGGTCCGCGGATCTTGTTGTCCGATGCTGCCGGGGAGGTCGTTGCCGTCGGAGACGGCGTAACGCAGTTCGCTGTCGGGGACCGCGTGATGAGCACTTACCTACCGCATTGGCGCAGCGGTGCACCGGATTTCGACGGATTCGGAAATTCACCCGGTGACGGTGTCGACGGGTTCGCCCGTGACACCGTCACCGTGCCGGTATCGGCCGTGACGGCGATGCCGCGAAACTACACCTACGAGGAAGCCGCGACCCTGCCTACCGCGGGATTGTCTGCGTGGCGTGCACTGTTCGCGGGCGTCCCGATCATCCCCGGTTCGTCGGTGTTGATCCCTGGGACCAGCACGGTAGCGCTGTTTGCCGTCCAGCTGGCCAAAGCTGTTGGAGCTCGGGTGATCGCAACGTCGTCGGCCCCCGACAAGATGGCACGATTGGTCGAGCTCGGTGCCGATCACGTGGTCAACTACCGTGAGCGCCCGGACTGGGGAACGGAAGCGATGCGGCTCAGCGGCGGGATCGACCTCGTCCTCGACGTCGGCGGGCCGTCCACCCTCGGCCAATCTCTGGCGGCAGTCCGACCAGGCGGGCGGATCTGCGCGCTTGGCATCATGAACGGCCCCTCGTCGTCGATCGACCTGACTTCGCTACTGACCAAACAGGTCACCATCGAAGGCGTCCTGGTGGGCAGTCGTGCCCACCAGGAGGAGATGGTCGCCGGGTTGGAGAGCCTCGCGCTTCGTCCCGTCATCGATTCTTCCTACAGCCTCGACCGCCTCGCTGACGCATTCGAGCAACAGAAATCAGGGCAGGCCTACGGCAAGATCGTCATCACAAACCCTTGACGGCTTGCCGGTCCCAGTGGGGATCGGTGAGAATTTCCGCCGAGTCGCCGACAAAGGCTGGTGCAGCAGTCTGGTCGCCGCTCAGGGTGAACCTCAGCCACGCGGTGAGGTAGCCACGAAATCCTTCACCGTCTGCGGCCCAATTGTGGCTGACTCCAAGCAGTCTGCCGCGGACCGCCGGCCCAGTGGTTTTGTCGAAGTACTCAGCTTGCGGATCGGCGGTGGAGACCGGGTCGTCGGCGCCGGTCATGAAGAACGTCGGTCCGGTCAACTGGGCCACGTCGATCACGTCGACAGGTCGCGAGGCCCACCACGGGTCAGGCAAATCGAGTACCGCCGTGGCGGTGATCAGATTCGCGGACTGGGTTGCCGCGTTGATCGCGCCACCGGCGCCCTGGGAGTGTCCGACCGAGGCAATGTTGTCGGTGTCGATCCGCTGGTGAAAAATGCTCTCAGCGTTGGTGTTCTGATCGACGACGTACTGGGCAGCCCCCAAGATCTCCGTCCCGTCGCCGGTGACGCTGCTGTCGGCCACCACAACGACAAAACCCCAAGAAGCGAGATGCTGCAGGAGCGCTTCGTACTCCTCGTAAGTCGCATAGCTGCCGTTGCCGAAGGTGACGACGGGATGCCGTTCCTCGACTGTGGCGATATCGGTGGGATAGAAGAGCTGATACCCCGTCACCGATTCCTCGGTGACCTCGTGGGAACCCGGATTCGCGAATATCTCACTGACCGACTGCTGTACGACGGCCTCGGTCGTGGACACGTCGGAAGTTGTCGGAACCCCCGCGGTGGCATGAGTGACGGCACCCGAGAGCGCCAGTACACACGATGCAGTCACGACGGCGATCGAGTATGTGGTTCGAGAAGGCATGGGCACAAGTATGTCTTGTACGGTCGTGGTCGGTCAGGCCGAGACGCGTGTGGGCCGTTCTTCGCCGATTCGATCCTTGATGAGGAAGATGGCGATTACCCCGAACACGACCAAGAACACCGTGAGTAGAGAGGTGACGGCGGCGGCGCCACTCACTTCCGTCGTCACCGAGGTATCCAGCCCGCCGGTCGAGAGAATGGTGGTGGGGTCGGTGAGGCCGTGTAACACCATTGCGGCCCAGATCGTGCCCGTCACACGCATGGTCAGGTACATGCACATGCCGAATCCGAACGTGTAGACAACGGTGACAAGGACGGTCGACGGCTTCATCCCGGCGATCAGGTTGACCGTGTGCATGAGTGCAAACACCAGTGAAGACACGACGGCGACGAAGCGTTCGCGGTGGCCGGCGTCGCGCAGCATCTTCACTGCCAGACCGCGTGTGGCCAGTTCCTCCGTCAGTCCGACACACGCACCGAGTACCAGCAGGGCGATTATCTCGCCGGTGGTCCACGCGCTCCAGTCAGTTCCCGCGAGATGCGCAACAATGGCGGCGACCACGATTATCGGACCGATCCACATCCAACCCCGCCCACGAATGGGCTGTGGGCCGAAGATATCGCGCAGCCAGCCGACCTTGGTCGCGAAAACCAGCAGGGCGATTCCGCCGATCGCGATGGGCAATGCGACGCCGAAGATGATGCTGGAGGCCCTCGCGACGACGTTGTCCGTGTCGATCTGGTCTGCAAAAACCCGAGAGGTAACCTGCCCGACAGCGAGATAGAAGGCCAGGTAGCCGACGATCAGCAGGAGTACTTTCCACACCGTGGGGCGACTCCAAAAACCGGACTTTTCGGGAACCGTATTGGTCATTGTCAGATCGTAAAGGGAGTCGCAGGAACGCGCGCGGGTACCGTCTATTCGGACAGCAGCAAACATGAAGGCGGGCGCAGAAATAATGTTGGAAGTCGATTTGAATGCACTGGACACGGCTTTGGCAGCGGGTGAGCCGTTGATCGACGTCCGTGAGGCCGACGAGTTCGCTCAGGTTCGAGTTCCGGGTGCGACGCTCATTCCCCTCAGCGAATTCGTCGCTCGTGTAGGCGAGATTCCGGACGCCGAAACTGTTTACGTCATCTGCGCTGTCGGTGGCCGTAGCTTGCAAGCGGCAGAGTATTTGCAGGCTCGCGGCATCAATGCGGTTTCGGTGGCCGGTGGAACGATGGCGTGGTACCAGTCGGGGCGCCAGGTCGAGACCGGAGCCTAAGGCGTAACCGTTGGGGCAGCTCCAGTTTTCCGGAGCTGCCCCACCAGGTCACTTCCGCCAGAACAAGTGGTGCGTCACGCCGCTCGGGCTCGGCACTATTTCGAGGTTGAAGCGGTCTCGTAGCTCGTCGGGTGACTCCCACAGCCGTAGACCGGATCCGAATTCGACCGGGCAGACGACCACGTGCATGGCGTCGACAAGGTCCGCGTCGAGGAACTCACGGATAGTGCTGACTCCACCGCCGAGCCGAACGTCCTTGCCCTCCGCCGCCTCACGCGCCTGTTCGAGGGCCGTCGCGGGGTCGGCGTCGACGAAGTGGAATGTCGTGTCCGAGAGTGTGAACGAGGGCCGCACGTGGTGGGTCAAGACAAATACCGGGGTGTGGAACGGTGGCTCGTCGCCCCACCAGCCCTGCCACTCGAGATTCTCCCAAGGACCACGTTGAGGGCCGAACTTGTTGCGGCCCATGATTTCGGCACCGATGTTGTTGGAGAAGTCCCGGGTGAAATAGTCGTCTAGGCCTCGGCTGCCGCCGGGATCGGTGCGATTGGGCCAGCTGGCCGTAGCTCCCGCCCACGCAAACATTTCACCGTGGTCGAGGCCGAACGGGCTCTCGAAGCTTTGGTCCGGACCGCATGCTATTCCGTCTCTGGAAACGCCGAAATTCTGCACTCGCAATAACTGACTCACCGTGTACTCCCGCTCTCGACAATGGTCTACGTGAGTACAGACCGTACGGCGACCTGAAACTCATCGCTGCAAACTCGTCGATACAAATTCATGCTGCTGCGGGGAGAGCGCCACTGCGGATCGAGCGGACGGTCCGTACCGCGACGGTTGCCCAGATCGGGATGAGCACAGTCAACAGTGCAAGCGCGATACCCAGGATTGCTGTGGAACCAGTGGCGACTCCGAAGGCGTTCGCGCCGACAGCACAGGCTCCGATGGGGAATGTGAAGCTCCACCACCCGAGTGAGAAGTCCAAGCCGCGGCGCAGTGCGTGGACGGTGACGGTGGTGACTGTGGCAAAGGCGATCACGCCGATGATTCCGACGACGGTTCCGTACGCGATTCCGAATTCGTGCAGGGCGTCGGCATGCTCGGTACTGAGTGCATGCCGGGAGGCGGCGGCCAACAGGTTCGATGCAGCGATCGACTGCCCGATCACGCCCAACGGAATCCACAGTGAGGGAATGGCATTGAACGGGATCACATCAACGCCTGCCGAGCGGTTGCGTGCGAACTGCCTGGCGACGGCCACCAGAATGCCGATGGCGGCGGTCAGTGCCAGAGCGAACAGGATGTAACAGAAGACCAGTACCGCGATGCGCAGTGCGCCTTCAGGCATGTGGGTGCTGACCGCTGCGCCGGTGGTGGCCGAGACCATCGGAGGTACGACAGGCATGAGCCAGAACGGCATAGCCGTTGCCATTCCCGCATCTCGAACCAGACGAATCATCATCACGACGTAGGTGATCAGACCGAGTGCCGTGCCGAGTGTCCACAGTGTCAGCGACACGGTGATCGCTACGTCGTGGCCGAGGAAGTCCGGGCCCGTGATGCCGGTTGCGGATCCCACGGTCAGAAGTGCCATTGCGACGGCGCCGTAGAAGGGGAACATCGCGGGGCTGTGCAGGTAGGCGAGGGCCTGACATCGATGTTGTGACCAATGGGTGGCGAATGCTCCGATCAGGGCGCACAGTACCAGAACCGCCAGCACCCAGAAGATCTCCGAGACCAGTTTCAGGCCCTCGATCTCCGGTTCCAGCGAAGCCGCGGCCACCGACACGATTCCCGTTCCCATCGCTGCCGCGAACCAGTTCGGGGTGATGTGGGCGAAGGTGGGACTCGTGGTGGTGGTCATGTATTTCACTGTCGTCTCATCCGGTTCGTACCGGTAGACCGGTTGTCCTTGAATGCCCACAAACTCGCCTTGTGGGTCTAATCTTGGGTTATGTCGTTGTCTCCTCGGGTGCCGGAACTCAGTGCCCTCGACGTCCTGCTTTCCGTGGGGCGTCTGGGCAGCATGGGTGCTGCCGGCCGGGAGCACGGGCTCAGTCAGCAGGCAGTCAGCGCCCGGGTGCGTTCGGTCGAGCGTCAGCTCGGAATCAAGGTCTTCGATCGCGCAGCGACGGGTGTACGGCCCACTGCCGAGGGCGGACTGATTCTCGAATGGGCCAGCCATATTTTGGTCAGTGCCGAGGAAATGGCGTCGGGAGTTGCCGCTCTTCGCGGTGAACGCGACGCGGCCGTCACGGTCGCGGCCAGCATGACCATTGCCGAGTATCTGGTCCCCGGGTGGACGGTTGCGATGCGCCACAAGTTCCCCAACGTCGTGGCGTCGGTGAGTCTGCACAATTCCTCGGACGTCTCCGCTCAAGTCCAGGCAGGTAAGGCTGATATCGGATTTGTCGAAGGGCCGGATGTGCCGTCGGCGCTCGCGTCGTGCGAGGTGGCGCGTGATCACCTCGTGGTGGTGGTTCCACCGGGGCATGACTGGGCGAATGGTGCGCCTGTTCCGGTCGCGGAACTCGCACGCACACCGCTCATTCAGCGCGAGTCAGGGTCCGGCACGCGTCTGACACTCGAGAATGCTGTTCCCGATTGTGTGCCGCCGTTGCTCGAGCTCACCTCGTGCACCGCGGTCAAGGCTGCGGTGGTGGCAGGCAACGCCCCGGCCGTTCTGTCGTCGCTGGCTGTTGCCGCCGACCTGACGGACGGCCGACTGGTCGCGGTCAACGTCGACGGCTTGCGGATGCCGCGGCGACTGCAGGCCGTCTGGGATCCCGATCGCGGATTACGCGGTGCAGCAAGAGATTTCCTCGACATCGCGCTCGGTTCCAACACCGCTGTTCATTCGCGCTGACGGGTCCGGCGGTTAAGTGACGGTGTCGATCCCCGCGAGGATGAGGTTGATGCCTGCCAGAAACTGCTCGCGGTCGTCGTGGTCTCGCAGTTGTGCCGTCACCTGATTGAGGAACGGGTACTTCGCGGAGTCGAGTGCTTCCCACCGCGTGGCGACGGTCGCGAGGAATGCGGACCGATCTGTCTCACGGGGGAGCAGACGGGCGCCCGCGGCGTACTGTCCGGCGAGACCGAGCACGTAGTTCAGGAGCGCGGACGCGCAGTCGAACTGTGCCGATTCGGGAACGCCGAGCGCCTGAAGTTGCTCGCCGAGACTTTCGAAGATCTGCATCACCGCTGATTGCCACGGCTCACGTGAGAGTTGGGTGCCGACCCAGGGGTGGGCGTCGATCGCGTCGAACACGCCGAGGGTGATGATCCGGATCGCCTCACGCGGTGTTGCGCTCTCCGTTCCTTCGGTTGTCACGCGGGCGATGACGTCGTCGGTCGCCGCCGCGAGCAGGTCGCTCTTGTTGGCAACGTGCCAGTAGATCGCCCCACTGCCTGTTGTCAGGCGTGCGGAGAGAGCACGGAATGTCAGCGCGCCTTCACCCTCGGAATCGAGGATCTCGATCGCGGCCTCGACTATCCGCTCCTTCGAGAGCGCATCCGTGCGTCGTTCGGCCCGCTGATTTCTGGTCGCCATACGCACCATCTTGACATATCTGGAACGGCGTTCCAAGATTGTTGTTGGAACGTCGTTCCAATTCATTGGAAGGAATCAACATGAACACGTCAATCTCGATCATCGGGGCAGGCCTAGGCGGCCTGACCCTCGCGCGCGTACTCCACGTCCACGGAATTCCCGCGAAAATTTACGAGGCGGAACCGTCGGCAGAGGCCCGTACGCAGGGCGGACAACTCGACATCCACGAACACAACGGCCAGGCAGCGCTCGAGGCTGCCGGCCTCACCGACGAATTTCGCGCGATCATCCACGAGGGCGGCGCCGCGTCGCGCGTACTCGATCAACACGCCGCCGTGCTCCTCGACGAACCCGACGACGGCACGGGAACACGTCCCGAAGTGCTCCGCGGAGACCTCCGTCGAATCCTGCTCGATTCCCTTCCCGACGGGACGATCGAATGGGGACGCAAGGTCGAAAGTGTGCGCTCGCTCGGCTCACCCGACACAGCCGACGGCCGCCACGAGTTGACCTTCGCCGACGGTTCGACAGTGACCACCGACCTTCTCGTCGGTGCAGACGGTGCCTGGTCGAAAATCCGGCCGCTGCTCTCCGATGCAATGCCCGACTACGTCGGAACCACGTTCGTCGAGACCTACCTCTACGACGTCGACGAGAAGCACTCGGCGGCAGCCGCAGCGGTCGGTGACGGGGCGATGTACGCGCCCGCGCCCGGACAAGCGATCGCGGCGCATCGAGAGGCGGGGGACATCCTGCACACCTACGTTCAGTTGAACCGTTCGGCGGAATGGTTTGCCGGTATCGATTTCAACGACGCTCCCGCTGCGACAGCGCGGATCGCGGCCGAGTTCGACGGTTGGGCAACGGAACTCACGGCGCTGATCACAGACGGTGAAACCGCTCCGATTCCGCGGGCGATCTACGCCCTTCCCGACGCGCACCGGTGGGATCGCGTGCCTGGGGTGACGCTCCTCGGTGATGCGGCTCACCTGATGGCCCCGTCCGGTGAGGGCGCGAACTTGGCCATGTTCGACGGAGCCGAACTGGGAAAGGCGATCGCCGCGCAATCCGACGACATCGAAGCGGCACTCGCCGAGTACGAAGAAGCGATGTTCGTGCGCAGCGCATCCGAGGCCGCGGACTCGCACGTGATCCTTGATCTCTGCCTCGGTGACCATGCACCGTACTCACTGGTCGACTTCTTCACCGGTGCTGCTTCCGTATCCGGATAATGGGCGAATGCCTGTCGATTCCTCTCCCGCGTCTGCCGCGATTGCACACGTGCACGACCTCTCGAAGGGCGGCCCGCTGGACCGAAATCACCGGGTGACGTTGCACTTTCATCCAGACCTCCCGTTTGAAAGTGGCCTGACACTGGCCTCGATCGCACGTCAGGGCACCTACGTGACCCAGTTCGAGACTCGTACGAGCAACGGGGGACTGACGGCACACCACGGCGGCGACCGTTGGCGCTGGGAGAGTCGGACGCTCGACCGCACCACTTTCTGCTTCCCGGACAGCGTCTTCGAGCCCAGCCTCTTCGGAACGGCGGAAGCGATGAGCTTGGTCGACGCCGCAGGAGCCACCGAGTTCGCGGATCCGCTCGACCACTACATCGAGGCGCACGTTCACGGCGTCGTCGACATCGGAACGGACGTCGAGGCACTCGTTCTGGATCCGAGTTACCGGGGCACACAGGTCGAAGAGATCGCCCACTCGCTCACGTGCCCGGTGTTGTGGCACTACGGTTACGCGGTCGACGCCGACGAGGTCGCCGAACATCCCGACTATCGGGGAGCAACCATCGTCGACCTTGCCAGAGAGGTTGCGCTCGACGGTCGACTGACGCCTGCCATCCTGGGTCTCGCCCGGCGCGGCTCCTACGATCCGCAGGACGTCAAAAAGGTCTGGCACTACATCGCTCGATTCGGCGGCAGGGCGTAGAACTGGGCATTCGCGTATCCCGCCCGTCAACGACTGCTGGTTCCGGGACCGCACATCAGTCCGAAGGCGGCGGTGAGGAAAGAGTGATTGATACGCAACATCGGGCATGAACTCCCGAAACAACTGCATCCGAAGATGGAAGTCGACCTTGATCCTCGGTCGAAGGGATGCATGAATCGATGGGCGCTCAACTCACTACCACCAGTGTCGACACCCTCTGCGCGTACTGCGGCGTGGGCTGTGGACTTGTCCTCGACATCATCACCGATCCCGAGACCGGGCGTCGGAAGGCGGCGAAGTCGTTCGGTTCGAAGACACATCCCACCAATTTCGGACGTTTGTGCACCAAGGGCACCACGACGGCGGACATGCTCGCCGGCCCGGGGCGCATGGAATCTGCGTATCGGCGTCCGCACCGAGGTGAGGCGATCGAAGCTGCGGACATGAGCGCAGTCATCACCGAAACCGCCCACCGCCTGCGGGCAATCATCGACGAGCACGGCCCCGACGCATTTGCGTTGTACGTGTCCGGGCAGATGTCTCTCGAGGCCCAGTACCTGTCGAACAAACTGGCCAAGGGCTTCATCGGCACCAATCAGATCGAATCGAATTCCCGACTGTGCATGGCCAGTGCCGGCACCGGATACAAGCAATCGCTCGGGGCCGACGGACCGCCCGGTTCCTATCAGGACTTCGAACATGCCGACGTGTTCTTCGTGACCGGCGCGAACATGGCGGACTGCCATCCGATCCTCTTCCTTCGAATGCAGGAGCGGGTCAAGGCGGGCGCGAAGTTGATCGTCGTGGATCCTCGACGCAGCGCCACCGCAGACAAGGCGAACTTGTTCCTGCAGATCGCCCCCGGCACCGATCTCGCACTACTCAATGGACTTCTCCACCTACTCGTCGTGAACGGGCACACCGATCCGGACTTCATCGCCGAATTCACCGAAGGCTGGGAGGTGATGCCCAGCTTCCTCGCGGAGTACACACCGGAGAAGGTCAGCGAGATCACCGGCATCCCCGAAGTCGACATTCGCACCGCAGCGCAATGGATCGGTGAGGCCGACAACTGGATGAGCTGTTGGACAATGGGTCTGAACCAAAGCACCCACGGCACGTGGAACACCAACGCCATCTGCAACCTTCATCTGGCGACCGGTGCGATCTGCACGCCTGGCAGCGGCCCGTTCTCGTTGACCGGTCAGCCGAACGCCATGGGTGGGCGTGAAATGGGCTACATGGGGCCAGGTTTGCCAGGTCAGCGCGCCGTGATGGTCGACGCCGATCGCGACTTCGTCGAGGAGCGATGGGGGATCCCGCAGGGTTCGCTGCGCACCGAAACCGGCGGTGGGACCATCGACCTGTTCTCCCGAATGGCGGCGGGTGAAATCAAGGCGTGCTGGATCATCTGCACCAATCCTGTTGCGACGGTGGCCAACCGCAAGACCGTCATCGACGGATTGGAGAAGGCTGACCTCGTCATCACCCAGGATGTGTTCTTGGGCACCGAGACCAACGAATACGCCGACGTCCTGCTGCCGGCGTCATTGTGGACAGAGTCCGACGGAGTGATGATCAACTCCGAACGCAACCTGACGCTCTTCCAACAGGCACTGGATCCGGTCGGGCAGGCGCTGCCTGATTGGCAGATCATCGCCCGAATCGCTTGCGAGATGGGCTATGCGGAGGCATTCACCTACACCAGCGCCGAAGAGGTGTTCGAGGAGATCAAGCAGTTCTGGAATCCGAAGACCGGCTACGACTTACGCGGCGTCACCTACGAGCGCCTCCGCAGATCGCCGATCCAGTGGCCATGCCCGCCCGAGAGTAATCAAGACCGTCATCCCATCCGATACCTCAATGACGGTGTCAGTCAGAGGCTTCTGGTCCGAGAGGACGGCAGCACTCCGCGTCTCGCGTTCCCCACCGCCACGGGCCGTGCGATGTTCTTCGCCCGGCCACACATGCTTCCCGCCGAAATGCCCGACGACGACTACCCGTTCCTGCTCAACACCGGTCGTCTTGCGCACCAATGGCACACCATGACCAAGACCGGCAAGGTGGCCAAGCTGAACAAACTCAACCCCGGGCCATTTGTCGAGATCCATCCCGACGACGCCACACGCCTCGGCGTCGTCGACAAGGACGCGATCGAGGTCGCCTCACGCCGTGGCCGCGCAGTGCTCCCGGCCGTGGTCACCGACCGAGTGCGTCCGGGAAACTGCTTCGCACCGTTTCACTGGAACGACGCCTTCGGCGAGTACCTCTCGATCAACGCCGTCACCAACGACGCCATTGACCCTGCCTCCCAGCAACCGGAGTTCAAAGCCTGTGCCGTCACTATGACGAAGGTCGCCGTGAACACACCCGAAACGGAGCTCGCCGAATCGCCGTGGGTGGCTCCCGTGGCGGATGATCGGGCTTTGTCACGAACCGATGTCCTCGCTGATGTCATCGGCCAAACAGGAACACCCGCAGTGGTATTCGATCCGCTCCAGCAGAGCTATCTGGCAGGTCTTCTCGCGGCGTTGCGTGCGGATGCCGATCGCACTCCCGGGGTGCCGACCTTGCCTCCGGCTGCACCCTTCGATGCCGAAAAGAGGATGTGGGTAGACGGTGTCTTGGCCGGCCTGTACTCACGGGCCTCGCTCCCTGACACTGACGGGCCCGCGTTGTCATCAGGTACGGACACTGCCTCCGAGCGGGCGCCGATCGTCGTGCTGTGGGCATCGCAGACCGGCAACGCGGAGGAGTTTGCCGCCGCCTGCGCTGCTCGACTCAGCGAAGTCGGCTTACCCGTGGTGATGCACGCAATGGACGAGTTCCCGGCTGCCGACCTGGCGGCCACCCGAGAGGTCCTGCTGATCACCAGTACTTCCGGTGACGGCGAATCCCCCGACAACGGCAGCGGTTTCTGGGATGCCCTGGCTGCTGACACAGCGCCTCGGATGGGCGAAACACGTTATGCAGTCATCGCTTTCGGTGACTCGAACTACGACGACTTCTGTGGACACGGCCGAAAACTCGACGCTCGCCTTGCTGAACTGGGAGCCAGTCGTATCGTCGATCGCGCCGACTGCGAGCCCGATTTCGAAGACACTGCTGCTGGATGGCTCGATGCGGTCACGGCCGAACTTCAGAGCACGGAGGCTGGCAAGTCCACCGACGTCGTCGTTGCAATGAAGAACTCCGGCACAACTGCTGTGGCCGCGCCGATTTCACCGGCGATGTCGGCGCCGCTGCAGTACAACAAGAAGGTGCCACTGACTACCGCTTTGACGCGCAATGTCGTGCTCAACCGGCCAGGCTCTTCCAAAGACGTGCGGCAGTTGGGTTTTCACCTTCCGGACGACACGGTCAGTTACGAAGCCGGCGACGCTCTCGGAGTCTGGCCGCGAAACAGCTCCCCGTTTGTCGACGAGTGGCTCACCCTTACCGGCCTCGACGGTGAGGAGGCCGTCGATCTGGGGCAGTACGGCGCGATGACCTTGCGTACCGCGTTGACGGAACGCCTGGAGATCACGCGAATCTCGAGCGACATGATTCGGTTCGTGCATCAACGAACGCGCGATGCGGACCTGGCCGAGTTGATGAAGCCGGAGAACATCTCCACGCTCAAAGACTGGTCGTGGGGACGACAGTCCGTCGACGTCCTTGCGCAGTCGCCGGTTCGTGCTTCGACCGACGAATGGCTCTCGTTACTCAAACCGCTTCAGCCGCGGTTGTATTCGATTTCTTCCAGTCCGAAAGAGAACCCACGCGAAGTGCAGTTGACGGTGTCCGCCGTCCGATACAACGTCGCGGGCGTCCCACGCCGTGGAGTGTGCTCGACGTATCTCGCAGATCACGCTGACGGTGATGACATCGGAATTTACGTGCAGAAGTCGACTCACTTCCGGCCTCCGTCCGATCCCGAGACCCCGATGATCATGGTCGGTCCGGGGACCGGCATCGCGCCGTTCCGCGCTTTCCTGCACGAGAGGAGGGCGTTGGGGCACACGGGTCCTAACTGGCTGTTCTTCGGGGAACAGCATGCGGCGACCGACTTCTACTACCGCGAAGAAATCGAAGAATTGCGGAAGGACGGTTTCCTGACCGAACTCGACCTCGCATTTTCCCGGGATCAAGCCGACAAGGTCTACGTGCAGGACCGGATGCGTGAGCGGGGCGCGCTGCTGTGGGAGTGGCTGCAGAAGGGCGCACATTTCTACGTCTGCGGCGATGCCAACCGGATGGCCAAGGACGTCGACAACGCCCTCAACGGTGTAGTTGCTCAACACGGAAAACTGGCCCCTCGTAGTGCCGAGGCGTATGTGAAGGCTCTTTCGGCGGAGAAGCGCTACGTCCGAGACGTCTACTGACGCCGATCAGACGGCGCCCTTGAACCCATGCTGGCGCCAGGCCTCGTACGTCACCAGGGCGGCAGCGTTGGACAGGTTGAGGGACCGGCGTCCGGGAAGCATCGGGATACGCAGACGCTCGGTGATGTGTTCGTCCGTCAGCACTTCCTCGGACAATCCGGTGGGTTCGGGCCCGAACAGCAGGACATCCCCTGGTTGGTAGGCGATATCGGCATATGACGTGGTCGCGTGCGCGGTGAAGGCGAATACGCGAGCGGGGGTGACGGCTTCCCAGGCAGCGGCCAGGTTTTCGTGGACCGTGACAGTCGCCAGATCGTGGTAGTCCAAGCCTGCGCGCTTGAGCTTCGGCTCCGACAAGTCGAACCCGAGAGGGCCGACCAGGTGGAGTTCGCAACCGGTGCCTGCGACCATGCGGATCGCGTTTCCGGTGTTGGGTGGGATGCGGGGCTCGTGGAACATCACTCGGAACACTCGAGGAACTGTACCGGGCGGCATATCGGCACCCGCGTCTGCGAGAAGAGCGGTTGAGAAGTGTGGGCGAATTGGTAACAAACCGGCCAGTCCGTGCGAACCTATTTCCGGCACTCTTCTCAGAACGGACTTTTCATGAACCCTCCCGCCGGTTGGAACCCCGACCCCTTCGACCCCACGATCGACCGTTACTGGGACGGTCAGCAGTGGACCGCACAGACACGGCCCAAGGGCGTCGACGCACCTACTCAAGCATTCGGTACTCCGACGCAGGTCTTCGGTGCACCGGGATCGGCGGCGCCGGACGCAAACGCCGAAGAAGGAAGCAAGCGGCGGAAGTGGCCGTGGATCGCCGGCGCAGCAGTCGTGGGACTGGTGGCCATCGCTGCGGCGACGGGAGCAGGCAAGTCGGAAGAAGCGACGACGCCTGCTGCGACCTCTTCGACGACAGCTGCAGCGACGACAACCAAGAGCACTGCCCCGTCGACGACAAAGACCACAACGTCGTCCGCCCCGCCGACCACGACTACAGCGACGACGCTGCCGACCACGACCACCACCGTGGCAATCGTGCCGCTGGTGCCTCAGGTTCCGGAGACCACGACAACGCCGTACGTTCCGCCCGCTCCGGCCTACACGCCCCCGAAGACAACAGAACCGGCGTACGTTCCGCCGCCGGCCAAGGTGCCTGACGCGGGGGTGTCTTACGCCAACTGTGCAGCCGTGCGAGCGGCCGGTGCTGCCCCGATCTACCGCGGCGATCCCGGCTATTCGTCCAAGCTCGATGGCGACGGTGACGGCGTGGCCTGCGAGCGCTAGGCGGTCGAACCTGTGTCGGTGCGGCGGGGCAGTATGGACGGCATGCTCCCCGAAGAATCCGACGATGTCGTCGGCGAAGACTATTCAGACGCGCGGCTGTCCGGGCAGAAGTGGCGTCAGCGCACTTTCACCAATTGCAATTTCCGAGACGCCGATCTCACCGGACTCACGACGGAGTCGGTGGTGTTCACGGATTGTGATTTCACCGGCACCGATCTGGGGGAGTCCGTGCACACGGGAACAGCGTTCCGATCCTGCAATTTTGCGCGGACCAGTCTGTGGCACAGCACGTTCCGGAACTGCAGTCTGCTCGGGTCGACGTTCGACGGTTGCCGCATCCGGCCGTTGACGCTCGACGAAGTCGACTTCTCGTTGACCTCACTCGGCGGGGCGGACCTGAGGAAGATCGACTTCACCTCATGCCGCTTCCGTGAAGCAAACCTGGTTCGGGCCGACATGAGGGGCGCGGTGCTGGCGTCCGCGGATCTGTCCGGTGCTCGCACGGGTGGACTCAAACTCGAAGGTGCAGACCTGCGCGGTGCGCGGATCGATCCGAGCCTGTGGACGTCCGCATCCGTCGGAAACGCGCAGATCGAGTTGATGCAGGCGGTGGCGTACGCGTCGGCGCACGGTCTTGTCGTCGACATGAAGTAGGCGCGACGCCTACCCGCAAACGGGCTGCATCACCCCGGCCGAGTATCGAGTACGCCCTACCGGCCGACCACACTCCCACAGCGCGCCAGCCAGCAACTTGTCGAAAAGCGACAAATTGTCGAAGACTGCACTGGTTGGAGCCTCGATTGCGCGTGAATGCGCATGTGGTTGGTCGTAGTGCGGTCGTGCGGATAGACTGTGGCGCTTTCGTTTCTTTCGTTTTACACTTGGCTATGAGCATTACTACTGCACGGACTGTGTTGCCCCCGACAGATCCGACCGGTGAGACGGAAGTCCGCGCGCTGTTCGGGGCGTTCGAGTCCGCGATCGATTCCTCGGTCACGCTTACTGTCGGCAATAAGAGTTTCGTTCTGTCGGATGAAGTGGTGGCGCTCATGCGTGAGGCACTCTCGGCGATGGCGGACCATCAGGCGATCACGATCTCGAAGAGCAACACCGTGCTCTCGACTCAAGAGGCTGCGGAGTTGCTGGGAGTTTCACGTCCGACGTTAGTGCGGTTGCTCGAAGAGGGCGAGATTCCGTTTGAGAAGCCCAGTCGGCATCGACGGGTCTATCTTGCGGACCTCCTCGCTTACAAGGATCGGATCTCCGGGCAGCGTCGCACTGTACTCGCCGAAATGACTGCTGACGCTGCGGAAGATGATGGCTTCCACACCGTCAACGGTTTCATCGAGACTCGTTGAGCAGGCCTATCGAATGACCTTCCCTGTCGTGGTGGACGCGTGCGCTCTGATCCCGTACCACCTTTCGGATTTGCTGCTCCGACTATCCGATGCCGGCTTGTTCGAAATTCAGTGGTCGAAGGACATCCTCGACGAGGTTGAACGAAACCTCC
Organism: Rhodococcus sp. NPDC055024; assembly: GCF_053608585.1. NCBI lineage: Bacteria > Bacillati > Actinomycetota > Actinomycetes > Mycobacteriales > Nocardiaceae > Rhodococcus > Rhodococcus sp. NPDC055024. Next base: position 175,074 of record NZ_JBSGVT010000005.1, on the reverse strand, counting down.
CGAAATTGGGTGTGACCCCGGAAAAGGCTGCGCGTCGTGTTGCACAGATGCAACGAGCATTCCCGCTCGCCCTGATCGAGGGATATGAGGGCCTGATTCCGGCGATGACGAACGACAAGAAGGACAGGCACGTCCTCGCCGCAGCCGTGCGTAGCGGTACAACGGTGATCGTGACAGCCAATCTGACGGACTTCCCGGCTGCATCCTTGGCACCTTACGGAATCGAGGCAGTTAATCCTGATGAGTTTCTTCTCAGTCAGCTTGATCTGGACGAAGAAACCGTCCTCGACTGCCTCGAGGAGCAGCGCGAGGACTACAAGAGACCGGCGTTGTCGTTCAACGAGTTCTACCGATCCTTGAACAAAGTAGCCCCGAAATTCGCTGACGACGCCTCGGCGCTGGAAGCGGCCCGATACCCGGACGAGGTGCCATTGCCGCTCGAGATTGTCGACGGGGAAGACGCAATGTACGCCTTTTTCCCGGACGGGGAGCCGACTCCGTACGAGCCACTCGGATCGGCGTTCATATGGTGGACGGCGTCCATGAACAGAGCCGAATTCCTCAACGCGCTAAGGAATTTAAGCGTGAATCCGGCTGTTTGGGGCGACTACAAAGCAGCTACCGAAATGCTCCAAGGCTGGTCGATGATGCAGTTCGTCGAGTACAACAAGGATGCGCCCGACCGCGTCGCGTACGTAAAGTTTATGCAGGACACCGGGCACACAATGCGTGCGTTCGGGCCAGCGCCGTTGAAGACGGCGATGATTCTTACTTTGCGGCGTTGTGCCGACGGGATCTGGCGCGTGTGGTCGCTGGGAGAGCGGGTATTTCCTTCTGCCGACGAAGTTCTTGCAGACTGACTATGCGCCGGTGCAGTGATTGGAGCGCTCATCGCTACCGCCGGTGCACAATCGCAGTTGCCTTCTGACTGGTTCACGATGACCACTGCATCTACCGCGTCGATTCTGGACAATCCGAGACTGATCGCCACGACGCCCGATGGATCAGCGACTTTCGCCTGTTGCCGTGTTCAGCGCTTTAAGCGCTCCTCGAGGCGCACGGTCACCCGCTCGCCCGTGTCCTTGCCGATGGCTTTGCGCAGATCGGCTTTGACCGGCAGCTTGTGGTTGCCGTCGCCCAACGCCATGAACGAACTCTGGAACGGATGTCCGTCGATCGTCCCGCGCACCTTGACCAGGCCGCGGGTGCCGAAGAACTCGGCGGACTCCGGCCAGATCACATAAGTCCACCCGCCCTTGGCGTCACTCTTCTGCAGGGTGGCCGTGAATTCCTTGTCCAGCAACATGATGTCGGTCCTTTCGAACTCGTCCCAGTCGATCAGCGGATGAATTCCCGAGCAAGGAGATCCATCAACAGTCCGTCCTTCCACACACCGTGGCGATCTCGCGAGTACTCGCGCATCACCCCGACGTCCTTGAATCCCACAGATCGGTAGCAGGCGATGGCGACGGAGTTGTCGACCTCGGGGTCGATGACAAGACGGTGGAATGCGAGGTCGTCGATCAGATGGGCACACAGCACCCGTATCGATTCGCGACCGAACCCTTGGCCGTGGAAGTCGGGATCGAGAAACAAGTCGAGCCCGGCGTGGCGGAAGTCGGGGTTGTCCTCAGCTTCGTACCACTGGATGAAGCCGATCAGTTGGTCGCCGTAGAAAATGCTGTAGCGCGTGGTGCCGGCCTCCGGTGCCGCAGGCCAGTCGTCGTCGGGATTTTGCCACCACTGCACGACGTCCGGGTGCAGGTGAATTGCCCGCAGACGGGCGTGATGATCGGGCACGAGCGGGGAGAGGACCACTCTCGGGCCGCGTAGTTCCGGAGCCGTTGTCACTCATCGACCCTAACCTGGAACAATGGTCGCCGTGACTGCAACGATCCTCGACGGCAAAGCTACCCGCGACGAAATCTTCGAAGACCTGAAGGTGCGGGTGAGCGCTCTGAAGGCAGAGGGCATCACGCCCGGCTTGGGCACCATCCTGGTAGGCGACGACCCCGGATCCGCTGCTTACGTGCGCGGCAAGCACAACGACTGCGCCAAGGTCGGTATCAATTCTTTGCGACGCGACCTGCCTGCCGACATCACGCAGGAGCAGCTCAACGCGACGATCGACGAGCTCAATGCCAATCCCGAGTGCACCGGCTACATCGTGCAGTTGCCCCTTCCTAAGCACCTCGACGAGAACGCGGCCCTCGAGCGCATCGACCCTGACAAGGATGCCGACGGCTTGCATCCGGTCAACCTCGGTCGACTGGTGTTGGGCAAGGAAGCGCCCCTTCCGTGCACCCCGCGTGGAATCCTGCATCTCCTGCGCCGTTACGAGGTGCCGATTGCCGGCGCACACGTGGTGGTCGTCGGACGCGGTGTCACGGTCGGTCGCCCGATCGGACTGTTGCTGACGCGTCGTAGCGAGAACGCCACGGTCACGCTCTGCCACACCGGCACCCGCGATCTCGCGGCCGAGGTTCGCCGCGCCGACATCATCGTCGCAGCCGCCGGCGTTCCCGGCCTCATCACCGCCGACATGGTCAAGCCCGGGGCAGCGGTCCTCGACGTCGGCGTCAGTCGCACCGACGACGGCCTGCGCGGCGACGTCGCAGCCGACGTCAGCGAGGTCGCCGGCTTCGTCTCACCCAACCCCGGTGGTGTCGGACCGCTGACCCGCGCGTTCCTGATCACCAACGTGGTCGAGCGCGCCGAGCGGGTTCTGGCCGGAGTCTGAGTCCGATGTCCTCACTGGTCGGCCTCGCGAAGAAGAATCTGCCCATGCTCGCGGTCCTTGCCGTGATCGCGGCAGCTGTTGTTCTCGTGTTGGCCGACCGGTGGCGCCGCGGCGCTCTCGTCTTCGGAGTTGCCGTCATCATCGGTGCTGCCGCGCGGTGGTTCGTTCCCGAGAATCGTGTGGGGTTGCTTGCCGTGCGCGGAAGGGTTTTCGACACCGCGGCGATGGGCGTCATGGGAGCGTTGATCGCGACGCTTGCCCTGACCATCGATCCGCTCGGTACCGACTGAGAAGGTCAGTCCCCGTAGAACGAGCGGATGTCGATGTCGCTCAAGGGGATCCACTCCGGTGACTGAATGGATGCCGACTTCTTTCCGGCCTTGTCCGGTACGCTTCGCAGCGTCACTGCGAGGACCGGTTCCTCGTCGATTCGCCCGGCCAGGGCATAGATTGCGGCGAGATGGTGAACGCACGGCGAGCGTCGACCTGAGCAGTTGCAACTGGCAGTGCACTCCGAAAGATCAACGGCTACTGCGATATTTCGAGACAGTAGTTCGGTGACGACGCTGTCCGGTAGTTCGCCGGTGGAGACGGATCTGTTGGCCTTTCCCGCCGAGCGGAGAAGGCTCTTCACTGCAGCGATTTCGGATTTGGTCCACAGTGGGACACCAATCGTCACCGACGAGGTTTTTGCTTTGGTGCTCACCTCGGCGACGACGGTCCCCGATGAGACCGCGGTGAATTCCACCGACCCGTTGCGTGCGAGGGTGCGAGCTGTCGGCAGGGATGGGTTCGGACCGGATGCCGCTGTCCGTTCCACCGTGCGCAGCCACGCCCGACCCCAAGCGGTGACGCCGAATTCGTTGGCCATCAGATGATCACCGCGCCGTCGAGTTCGAGAAGTTCACGCAATTCGGTGTCGGGAAGATCTGCCAGGGCGGCCTCCACGTTGCCGGAAACGGCATCGGCTACGGCTCGTTTGGACTCGTGCATCGCTGCGATGTGATCCTCCACGGTTCCGCCCGTCACCAAGGTGTGGACGTTGACGGTGCGCTTCTGGCCGATGCGGTGTGCCCGGTCGGTTGCCTGATCTTCGACGGCTGGGTTCCACCACCGGTCGTAGTGCACGACGTGACTTGCGCGGGTGAGGTTGAGTCCGAAGCCGGCGGCGCGCAGGCTCAGGATCAGAACCGGCGGAGAATCCGCGTCGTTCTGGAACGCGTCGACCATCCCGTCGCGCTTGTCGGTGCTCAGGCCGCCGTGGAGGAAAGGCACGGCGCCGATTCCCAATTCGGATCCCAGGTGCCGCGAAAGCATCTCGCCCATCGTCCGGTACTGCGTGAATATCAGCGCGCGATCGCCGTCGTCGACGATCTCGGCGATCATTTCCGTTGCGCGGTCGAGCTTTCCGGATCTTCCGTAAAGGTCGTCCGTATCGCCGGTCACCTGCGCGGGGTGATTGCATACCTGTTTGAGGGTGGTCAGCAGCGCAAGGATGTTGCCGCGTCGGGCAATTCCCGTGCCCAATCCGGTGTCGAAAGCATCGGCGACTGCCGACCGATAGATCCGCGCCTGTTCCGATGTCAGAGTGCACGAGATGGTGGAGAACTGCTTGGGTGGAAGATCCTTGGCCACTGCGTCTTTGGTTCTGCGCAGAATGAAAGGATCGATGACCGCGGCAAGCCTGGTTGCCGCGGTGGCGGATCGACCGGATTCGATCGGGACGGCGAAGCGTTGACGAAAACGTGCGCGAGTTCCGAGGACTTCGGGATTGGCAACGCGAAAGAGTGACCACAACTCCTCGAGGCGGTTCTCCACCGGCGTGCCGGTCATCGCCACCTTGACGTCGGCCGACAACTGCATTGCCGCTTTCGCAGCGAGGGAAGCGGGGTTCTTGATCTGCTGCGCCTCGTCGAAGATCACCGAACTCCAGTGGATCGGGCTCAATTGGGCTGCGTCGGAACGCAAGACGCTGTAGCTGGTCAGAACGGTGGTGCCGGCGGGGATACGAGTGGGAAGCGCGCGAGCAGTCCCGTGATGAACATGCAGTGGCAGATGCGGAGCGAATCGCTCGATCTCGCGGCGCCAGTTTCCGATCACCGAGGTGGGACACACAACCAGATGCGGACCGTCGTCGGCGCGGATCGCGATCATCGAAATCGCTTGCAGTGTCTTACCCAAACCCATCTCGTCGGCCAAGATCCCACCGCCCGAACCCGACAGCGCCGTCAGCCAGGTAACTCCCTGCATTTGATACGGGCGCAGAGTCGCCTGAATCTTTGCTCGGCGAAGGCTGTCCAGGGCTGTACGCGCATCCGTGAACAACTGCACCGTGGACCGGGCGCTTCGGATCTTCGTGTCGTCGCGGTCGATCGCCGCATGCGCCGCGGTTGGAATGTCATGCGCGCCGGTCTCGATGACGCGCTTCCACGCAAGCAGCGACGGTCCGAGGTCGCCGCGACCTGCATCGAGGTTGTTGAAGGCGTCGATCGCGGTGGTTAGGTCGAGCAGTTGCGCTTCGACGTCCGTTGCTGTGATCGACTCGTCGACCGGGATCGCAAGCCTGCATACGCCCGGCGACCCGCTCGGCATCCCCAGTGTCGACAGTCGCGCTGCCGGGTCTGCGTCACCCCAGAACGCGAAGGACATGTGCTCGGGAATGTACGTAGCCTGCAGGCGCGTCGAGCATGGCTGATTCACGTTCGCCGATGTTAGCCGCGCCGGCTCACGTTCGCCAATGAAAATGTCGGGAAAACCCGCAGATCAGCTGTGGTTTTCCCGACATTGACGAATCCTGAAAATGTGGCTCTGTCCCGGATCAGCGAGCCGTGCGTGCGAACTCCATCGTTCGGCGAAGGAGTCCGGCGACGGCGTCCGCCTCCGTCAGGAAGCCGTCGTGGCCGTCCTTGGACTTGAGAATCTCGAGGCCGCTGCAGGTGGAAATTCCGTCGGCGATCTCCTCCTGCAAACGGAGGGGATACAGCCGATCCGAATCCACGCCGCCCACGACGACCGGTGCCGTGATCGATGCCAACGCCGCGGCAACGCCGCCGCGTCCACGGCCGATGTCGTGCCGGTTCATGGCCTCGGTCAGGAGGACGTACGTGCTCGGGTCGAAGCGGTCGACCAGCTTGTCCGCCTGATGTTCCAGGTAACTCTGCACAGCGTATCGTCCACCGTTCCACGGGTTTTCGTCGTTCTGGGCGGAGTTCTCGAAGCGTGCGTCCAGTTCGGACTCGGTGCGGTACGTCAGGTGCGCGATGCGACGAGCGATGCCGAGCCCGGCGCGAGGTGCCCGCCCCGTTCCGTGGTAGTCACCGCCCTGCCAATCCGGATCGGAGACGATGGCAGCGATCTGCGTCGTCTGGGTGCCGATCTGATCTGCGGTGGCCCGTGAACCGGTTGCGAGAACCAACGCGGAGCGAATGCTGTCCGGGTAGGTAACTGCCCATTCGAGGGTGCGCATGCCGCCCATGGATCCACCGACCACCGAGGCCAACTGGTCGATCCCGAGGAGATCGACGAGCTTCTTCTCCGCCGCGATCTGATCCCGGATGGAAATTTCCGGGAAGCGACTGCCCCACGGCTTGCCGTCGTCGGCCAGTGAACTGGGACCGGTCGTGCCGCGACAACCACCGAGGACATTGGTTGCGACGACGCACCATTCCCCGGTGTCGATCGGTTCGCCGGGGCCGACCATTCCGTTCCACCAGCCGGGGGAGGGCTGATTCGCGGAGATCGGACCGGTGACGTGCGAGTCTCCGGTCAGTGCGTGCTCGACGAGTACGACGTTGTCGCGGTTCGGGGACAGCTCACCCCAGCGCTGAACGGCGAGCGAAACGGATGGGAGTACCGCGCCGCTTTCGAGTTCCAGGGCGCCGATGTCGACGAACCCCACCTGACCGTCGGCTGGGGGCAGGAGGTCGATCCTGGGCTCCAATTCGTTCACGGTCACGAGTTTGCCACCGCAGCCAGGCCGACGGTGAGATCGGCGAGGATGTCGTCGATTCCCTCGATGCCGACCGCGAGGCGGACCAGTCCGGGCGTGACACCCGAAGCGAGCTGCTCTTCGGGGGTGAGCTGCGAGTGCGTCGTCGACGCGGGGTGGATGACGAGTGAGCGAACGTCACCGATGTTGGCGACGTGGCTGTGCAGCGTCAGGGCGTTGACGAATTTCTTGCCCGCATCGATCCCGCCGGGCAGCTCGAAGGTTACGATGGCGCCGGTTCCCTTGGGCGTCAGCTGCTTTCCACGTTCGAACCAGGGTGAGGAGGGGAGTCCCGCGTAGGAGACGGAGGCCACCTCGCCGTGGCCGTCGAGGAATTCGGCGACCTTCTGTGCATTGGATACGTGGCGCTCGATGCGCAGGCTCAAGGTCTCGATGCCCTGCGCGATGAGGAACGCGTTGAACGGCGCCACGGCGGAGCCGAGATCGCGCAGCAGTTGGACGCGCGCCTTCAGTGCAAACGCCGGTGCACCCAGGTCCGCGAAGGTGACGCCGTGATAGCTGGGATCAGGCGTCGTGAAGTTCGTGTGGCGACCCTGCGTCCAGTCGAAGGTGCCACCGTCGACGATGACGCCGGCGATCGCGGTGCCGTGTCCGCCAAGGTATTTCGTGGCGGAGTGAACGACGATGTCGGCGCCGTGTTCGAGTGGGCGTAGCAGGTACGGCGTCGCCACGGTGTTGTCCACGATCAACGGAAGACCGTTCTCGTGGGCCAGCGACGAGATGCCGGGTAGATCGAGGATGTGGTTCTTGGGATTGGCGATCGTTTCGCCGTAGAACGCCTTCGTGTTCGGGCGAATGGCTTCGCGCCACTGGTCGATATCGTCGGGATCTTCGACGAACGTGACTTCGATGCCCAGCTTACGAAGTGTGTAATGCAGCAGGTTGTACGTGCCGCCGTACAGGTACGGGCTCGAGACGATGTGATCGCCGGCCTCGGCGATGTTGAGGATCGCGATGGTCTCGGCAGCCTGACCCGAGGACAGGAGGAGTGCGGCGACTCCGCCTTCCAGGGCGGCGATCCGCTGCTCGACGGCGTCCTGCGTCGGATTCATGATTCGCGTGTAGATGTTGCCCGGCTCGGCCAGGCCGAACAGTGCGGCAGCGTGATCGGTGCTGTCGAAGACGTAGCTGGTGGTCTGGTAGATCGGCAGAGCGCGCGCATGGGTGGCGGTGTCCGCTGTTTGCCCGGCGTGCACCTGCTTGGTCTCGAACGACCAGTTCGCGGTCGGATCCGAAGCTGCTGCGGCGTCGGCTGTGTTGTCGGTCATGATTTGTTCACTCCAGTGGTCTGACGGATAGATGTCGGACGGGGGCGAATGATCGCCGCCCCGTGCTGGGGTCTATCTACAAGTGCGACACATACTGAAATACCTCCGTGGGGCTCGGCCCGGTCTGGGGTCCGTCCCTGTCGGACCCGCGCTTGTCACCCGAATTGCGGTGGAACTGCGCGAGCAGATCCACGTCGGGAAACCTGGTCATCACCCGGGGCACCCCACCGCGGTTGGAGGGTTGCCGTCCAGCGAGCCGGGGCTTGACGCTGGCACTCATGACCAAGTCGGATTCTACCGGGAAGTGAGCGCAGTCCTGACACGGGGCGAAATGTGAGCCGCAACCGCACGCGCGGCAGAGCGACGTAGCCCACTAGCAGGCAAAAGTTACTCGTGAGTAGAGACCGGTGAGTGGACCTGCCGGTTGCGGCCTCACGGGTTAGCAGTACGCTTGTCTTGTTTGGGACTCATCTCCCGAGATCAGTCCACACCGTCTAGGTTTGATAATCGAACCGTTCGCGGACCCACTCACAAAGTGTGACCGCAACCGTGTAACCAGGGAAACTTCCTAGGAGGACGCGAAGCACCCATGTCCAAAATCAAGGTTGAGGGCACCGTCGTCGAACTCGACGGCGATGAGATGACGCGCATTATCTGGCAGTTCATCAAAGACAAGTTGATCCATCCGTATCTCGATGTGAACCTCGAGTACTACGACCTCGGTATCGAGTACCGCGACGAGACCGACGACCAGGTCACCATCGACGCAGCGCACGCGATCCAGAAGCACGGCGTCGGCGTCAAATGCGCCACGATCACGCCGGACGAGGCACGTGTCGAGGAATTCGGTCTCAAGAAGATGTGGCGTTCCCCGAACGGAACGATCCGCAACATTCTCGGCGGCACGATCTTCCGCGCACCGATCATCATCTCCAACGTTCCGCGACTCGTTCCGGGCTGGACCAAGCCGATCATCATCGGCCGTCACGCATTCGGCGACCAGTACCGCGCCACAGACTTCAAGGTCCCCGGCCCCGGCAAGGTGATGATCACCTACACACCCGAGGACGGCAGCGCACCGATCGAGCACGAACTGGTCAACTTCCCCGAGAATGGCGGCATCGTTCAGGGGCAGTACAACTTCAACGATTCCATCCGTGACTTCGCTCGCGCGTCGCTCACCTATGGTCTGCAGCAGAACTACCCGGTGTACCTGTCCACCAAGAACACCATTCTCAAGGCGTACGACGGTGCCTTCAAGGACATCTTCCAGCACATCTACGAGACCGAGTTCAAGGCTGAGTTCGATGCCGCAGGTCTGACCTACGAGCACCGCCTCATCGACGACATGGTCGCTTCCGCACTCAAGTGGGAGGGCGGCTACGTCTGGGCATGCAAGAACTACGACGGTGACGTCCAGTCCGACACCGTGGCCCAGGGCTTCGGCTCGCTCGGCCTCATGACGTCGGTTCTGCTGACACCGGACGGACGGACCTGTGAGGCAGAGGCTGCTCACGGCACCGTGACGCGTCACTACCGTCAGCACCAGCAGGGCAAGCCCACCTCGACCAACCCGATCGCGTCCATCTTCGCGTGGACCCGTGGGCTCGAGCACCGTGGCAAGCTCGACAGCACTCCTGAGGTCATCGGCTTCGCGCAGGCGCTCGAAGACGTTGTCATCAAGACCGTCGAAAGCGGCCAGATGACCAAGGACCTCTCGATGCTGGTCGGCGGAGATCAGGGCTACCTGACCACCGAGGAGTTCCTCGGCGCACTCGACGTGAACCTGCAGAAGGCCATGGCCGCGAAGTAGATTCACCGCTTCACCTTTCGAATGGGACGTCCGGGAAACCGGGCGTCCCATTTGTGTTCGCGGTCTCACGTGAGTGAACTCACCCGCTCTCACTTGGAAGTTCAACCAGGTGTGAGATCACAATTGATCAGTGACTTCGTCTACCCTCTCCCGTTCTGACGCCTCGACACCCGGGGTTCGTTCCGCCAGAGGTCCGGCGATGCTCGCTCTCGCCCTCGGCGGTTTCGGTATCGGCACCACCGAGTTCGTCGCCATGGGACTGCTCCCGGAAATGGCATCCGGGCTCGGTGTCTCGGAACCCATCGCAGGCCACGTGATCTCCGCGTACGCGCTCGGGGTTGTCGTCGGCGCTCCGCTGATCGCTGCTCTCACCGCACGGGTACCGCGCCGCACACTGTTGATCGCGCTCATGGTCGCCTTCACCGTCGGCAATGCCGCCTCGGTTTTCGCTCCCTCGTACACGACGCTGATGATGGCTCGCTTCGTCGCCGGATTGCCGCACGGCGCGTACTTCGGAGTCGCCGCGTTGGTCGCAGCTCACCTGGCCGAACCGGGAAAACGCGCCAAGGCCGTGGCGATGGTCATGATGGGTCTTTCCGTGGCCAACGTGATCGGGGTACCGGTCGCCGCCTGGATCGGTCAGGCACTCGGCTGGCGCAGCGCCTTCGCTTTGGTCGCCGTGATCGGGGTGGCAACCGTTGCTTCGCTCTTCGTCTGGATTCCGCGTTTGGACGGCATGCCGGTGACGAATCCGATCACCGAACTCGGAGCGCTGGGCCGCGTCCAGGTGTGGATGACGCTGATCGTGGGCATGGTCGGGTTCGGCGGCATGTTTGCCGTCTACACCTACATCAGTACGACGCTCACCGACGTGTCCGGGCTCGGCGCTTCGTTCATTCCCCTGGCACTCATGCTCTACGGACTGGGCATGGTGGCCGGCAACTTCGTCGGCGGATACCTCGCGGATCGCGCATTGATGAAGGGTCTGTTCTTGTCGATGGGATCCCTCGTGGTGATCCTCGCGGTCTTCGTGATCGCTGTGCGCAATCCCTACACGGCACTGATCTTCGTCTTCCTCATCGGTCTCGCGGGGTCCTCGATGGTTCCAGGTCTGCAGACACGGCTGATGGACGTCGCCGAGGACGCTCAGACCCTGGCTGCTTCTCTCAATCACGCCGCGCTGAACATCGCCAACGCCTTCGGAGCGTGGATCGGCGGCGTCGTGATCGCGGCCGGTTACGGGTACACGGCGCCGGCGGCAGTGGGGTCTTTGCTGGCGGTCGCGGGTCTTGCCGTGCTGGCGATTGCAGTGATTCTGCAGCGTAGGGCCGTGCGTTGACCTTGGCGCCGATCCGCGTCGGTGGAATCGGCTACGGTGCTTGCCGTGCCACAAACTGCTGACTCCCACATTCTTGCTCCCCACACCATCACGTCCGTGAACGTCAACGGCGTTCGAGCAGCGGCCCGCAAGGGCATGCTCGATTGGCTGGAGAAGACGTCGGCGGATTTCATCTGCCTTCAGGAAACGCGTGCGTCGGACGATCAGCTTCGTGAGACCCTCGAACCAGCACTCGGCAACGGATGGTTCCTGGTCTCGGCCGAACCGTCCGCGAAGGGACGCAACGGAGTCGCGGTGCTCTCACGCACCGAGCCCGACGCGGTACGGATCGGTCACGGAGATGACGAATTTCTCGAAGCCGGCCGGTACATCGAAGCGGACTTCGCCGATCTGACCGTCGCGAGCTTGTACCTGCCCTCCGGTGAGGCGCTCACACCGAAACAGGAGGAGAAGGAACGCTTCATGGCGTCCTTCGCGGTACACCTCGCCTCCACCGCCGCAGCGGCCGAGGCTGCCGATCGTCACGTGGTGATCAGCGGCGATTGGAACATCGCGCACACAGAACTCGACCTCAAGAACTGGAAGACCAACAAGAAGTCTTCGGGATTCCTCCCCGAGGAGCGTGCATGGATGGACCTTCTGTTCGCCGACGACTCCGCATGGGTGGACGTCTTCCGCACCCTTCACCCCGGTGTCGATGGCCCTTACTCGTGGTGGTCGTACCGCGGCAAGGCATTCGACAACGACTCGGGGTGGCGTATCGATTACCAGGTTGCCACCCGCGGCTACGCCGAGCGGGCCAAGGTCGCGGTCGTGGAACGCGCTGAGGCTTACGACCTCCGTTGGTCGGATCACGCACCTGTCACCGTCTCGTACCGGTAGGAACGCAGATGCCTGAAGGTCTGAAGATGCCGAGCGCAAAAACGCGCAACGCCATCATCACCGTCGTCGTTGCCGTGGTGGCGCTTGTGCTGGCGGTGACGCTTTCTTCTCGCGACTCCGACAGTTCGGCGTCGTCGGTCACCAAGTCCTCGAGCGTCCAGTCCTCGGGTGTTCAAGCCAAGCCTGGCGCCACAACCAAGGCTGCGCCGTCAAGTTCGGCGCCGTCGAGTTCCGCTGCCAAGACAACGCAGCAGGCAAACAGCGATGCGCCGGCGCGAGTTCTCGCCACGCTCGTGGAGATCGACGCCGGGAGGTGGCCGGATTCTGCCAACGCGCCGGGCACCAAGGGCGGCATCACCTTCCGCAACAGTGAGGGGCGTCTACCTGCTGTCGGTGCGGGTGGTGGACGTGTCGTCTATCAGGAATGGGACGTCAACGCGAAGAAGAACGGCCAAGGCCGCGACGCCGAGCGAATCGTCACCGGCAACGAGGGTTCGGCGTGGTACACCCTCGATCACTACGACACGTTTGTGAGGATTCGCTGATGTCCGACTCGTCTACCGTCAGCGTGGCGCAGTGGCTGGACCCGTCTTCCGACGTGACTTCGGTGGCCCTGCGCGGCGAGCAAGCGGTCGCGGATGATCTTGCGCGTGAACTCCGTGGCGAGAATTTTGTCGTTCGAGTGGTTCGTGGCGAGAACATGCGGACAACGGCGCAGGTCTTCGACGAGTTCGCGGCGGCCTTCCAGTTTCCGTCCCACTTCGGGCGAAACAAGGATGCTTTCGACGACGTCATGCGAGATCTGGACGATGTACTCGGATTGGGCGCCGGATATGTAGTTGTGGTCCGAGGCGCGGGTTCTCTACTGTCCGAGCAACAGGATCAGTTGGAGTGGTTCCGCGGAACCATGGACTTCTACTCGGAAGAACGGGAACCCGTCGTTTTCCGGACCGTCTACCAGTTCGGTGAGGACGACCCCGTCGCCACCGGTGAAGACCTCGTCGAACTCGACTACCCGGGCACCACGCCACTGCACTGATTTCCACTCGTGAAAAGATCGGAACCATGTCGACCCCTGCAGAACAGAAGCCCACCGCAAAGCCTCGCGTGCTTTCCGGAATCCAGCCGACGTCGGATTCATTCCACCTCGGCAACTACCTGGGTGCACTGCAGCAGTGGGTTCCGTTGCAGGACGATTTCGACGCTTTCTACTTCATTCCGGATCTTCACGCCATCACGGTGACGCAGGACCCGAAGGAACTGCGTCGTCGCACCAAGGTTGCGGTGGCTCAGCTCCTCGCAGTGGGTATCGATCCCGATCGGGCGACACTGTTCGTGCAGAGTCAGGTACCCGAGCACACGCAGTTGGCGTGGGTCCTCAACTGCATCACCGGTTTCGGTGAAGCCAGCCGCATGACTCAGTTCAAGGACAAGTCCGCCAAGCAAGGCAGCGACAACGCCAGTGTCGGTTTGTTCACGTATCCGGTTCTGATGGCCGCGGACATCCTCCTGTACCGCCCGCAACGAGTCCCGGTGGGCGAGGATCAGCGCCAACACCTCGAACTCGCACGCGATCTGGCCGGCCGGTTCAACACCCGCTACGGCAAGGCGTTCGTCGTTCCCGAGCCGCAGATCATCAAGGGCACGGCAAAGATCTACGACCTGCAGGATCCGACCGCGAAGATGAGCAAGTCCGCTGCCAGTGCGGCCGGACTGATCAATCTGCTCGACGATCCGAAGGTGTCGGCGAAGAAGATCAAGTCGGCCGTCACCGACAACGAGCGCGAGATTCGCTTCGACCCGCAGGCCAAGCCGGGCGTCAGCAACCTACTCACCATTCAGTCGGCTCTCTCCGGAGTGCCGATCGAGACTCTGGTGGCCGGTTACGAAGGCAAGGGGTACGGCGAGCTCAAAACCGATACCGCTGATGTCCTGACCGAGTTCGTCACCCCGCTCAAAGCGAAGGTGGACGGTTACCTCGCAGACGAGGCGGAGCTGGATCGCATCATCGCGGCCGGAGCGCACTGCGCCCGCGAGGTGTCTTCACGCACTCTCGCCGCTGTCTATGACAAGGTCGGATTCCTGGCACCGAAGGGCTGACCGACGCGAATTCGGACTCACGACGCCTGACCGAACATGAGGGGGACGGCAATGGCTGACACGGACGACGACGCACCCAGCTTTCTGGAGAAGCAACGGGCAGCGCGACCCTGGCTCGATCATCTGGTTCGCGCCGCTGGACGGTTCCAAGAGCAAAAGGGCGACTACTACGCTGCGGGAATCACGTACTTCAGCGTTCTGGCACTGATTCCGATCATGATGGTCGCGTTTGCCGTGGCTGGTTTCGTATTGGCCGGGCATCCCGAGTACCTGGAGTCGATTCAGGAGCAGATCACCAAGAGCATTCCTGGCAGCTTGGGTGACACCATCAACACGCTGATCGATTCGGCTATCGATTCGCGCGCCAGCGTCGGAATCTTCGGTCTCCTGGGTGCCGCGTACGCGGGTCTGGGTTGGATGGCAAACGTTCGCGACGCGCTGACGGCCATGTGGGAGAGCAAGCGCGAGCCGAAGGGTTTCGTGCGTACCAAACTCGGTGACGCAGGGGCACTTATCGGTCTCGCCCTCGCCATGGTCGTCTCGCTCGGAATGTCAGCACTGAGCAGCGGGCCGGTAGCCACTCAGATCGTGAAGTGGCTCAACCTCGAGAACATCACCGGTGTCGGTGTGGGGCTCAGAGTCGTTTCACTGTTGCTGTCCCTGCTGGCGACGTGGGCGGTGTTCCTGTGGGTGATCGCCCGGCTACCGCGCGAGCCAGTCACGCTGCGTAGCGCCGCGCAGGCTGCGCTTATCGCTGCGGTTGTGTTCGAGATCTTCAAGCAGGTGGGTGCGATCTACCTCGCTGCCGTCACCGGCGGCCCGGCGGGCGTGGCATTCGGCCCGATCATCGGTTTGCTCGTGTTCGTGTTCACGGCGTCGAGGATGCTGCTGTTTTGCACGGCGTGGGCGGCGACGACAAAGGAAAGCATGGCTCTGGCGTTCGTTCCGCCGCCGGATCCGGCCGTGATCTCGCCGCGCGTGGTTGTCAGCGATGGTGCTTCACCGTCGCGTGCCGTTGCATTGATCGCCACGGGTGCGGTTGCCGGCCTGGGTCTTTCGGGCTTGCTGCGTCGTCGGCCGCGCTAGCGCCGTCGACGGTTGAGGGCGACTGCTCCCGCTACCAGCGCGATCACCACTACTCCGCCGACCGCACCGATGAGGATGCGGTCAGTGGTGTCGGACTCGGCGTCGGTAGCGGTGGGTGCAGCCGAGATCGAGCCTGGTGCAGCGGCGGACGGTGTGCGAGTGACATCGGGCGTGGAATCGTCGGTCGATCGGTCCGTCAACGAGCCGACGGTTGTGCTCGCGGGGAGTGCATATCCGTAGTCGAGTAGACGGGCAGCTTGTTCCCACGGACGGATCGGCTTGGCTTCGCCGCCCATCAATGTCACCAGTAGTTTCCGGCCGTTACGCTCCGCGGCACCCACGTACGTGTGGCGGGCGTCGTCGGTGAAGCCGGTCTTGCCGCCGAGTGCACCGTCGTAGTTGTAGAGCAGCTGATTGTCGTTGGCGAGAGTGAATCCGGGCCGGTCCTGATCATCGGGAATTGTCGGGTCCTTGGGGAAGCCGGGGAACTCGACGGTCTCGGTATGGATCAGACCGGCGAATGTCGGGTTCTGCAGGGCGGTATGGAATATCACGGCCAGGTCGTACGGTGAGCTGCTCATCCCCGGGCCGTCGAGTCCGGACGGAGTTGCCGTGCGGGTATCGAGGGCGCCGAGGTCGGCGGCGAGGGCGTTCATCTTCGACACGGCCGCAGCGTCTCCGCCGAGTTGGCGGGCAAGAGCATGCGCTGCATCGTTCCCCGACGCCATTACCAGACCTTGCATCAACTGCCGGTTGGTGTACTTACCGCCCTTGCCGATGCCGACGGCACTGCCTTCGGCGTCCGCGTCTTCGGCCGTTGCGGTGATTTCGGTGTCGAGATCGAGTTCGTCGAGCGCGACGAGAGCCAACAGCATCTTGATGGTGCTGGCCGGGCGGTAGCGACCGTGCGGATCTTTGGCGGCGAGGACCTCACCGGTTTCAGCGTCCGCAAGTACCCATCCGGATGCCGCGATGTCGGCCGGGAGCGGGGGAGCGCCGTCAGGGAGCACAACGCCACACCCGCCGAGCTTGTCTCCACCGACGGGGCTTTCCGGAATCGGTACAGCAGTTGGGGCCGTGGATCCGGGCGCGGGAGCTTCGGAGAGATCGATCGCCGGTGCCGGGCTACTCGTGAAGGGGCAGCTGTCGGTGTTGGGTGTTGTGAACGGCGCCTCGGTGGTGGTCGGCGGCGGCGGGGCCGGTTGGGCGCCGGCGATTCCCGAGCTACCTACGACACCGGAAAACGCAATGCTCCCTGAGAGCACTGTTCCGGCCACTGCCACTGCACACTTTCGACGCCACATCATCGATATACGAGGGTATGCGAACCAGAGTGAACGTCCGAATCGCCACGCAAGCGCGGGGACCGAAAACAGACGATTCGGTTTGTACATCGGTCATAGTGGACGGACGCCGGATGAGTTCCCCGACCACGCACAGTCTGCAACAGTGGGGTAGTCGACTACTCGAATGGCGCACACGCACTGACGACAGGGGATCGGTATGGGCAAGATCGTGGTGACAGAATTCGTGTCTTTGGACATGGTCATGGAAGCGCCCGGTGGCGAACCGGGTTATGCGCACACTGGATGGGTCTTTCCGTACCAGGAGGGCGATCAGATGAAGTTCAAACTCGACGAAACCCTCGCCGCGGACGTCCTTCTACTCGGGCGGCGGACCTATGAGAGCTTCGCCGGTGCCTGGCCTGAGCGCGAAGACGACCAAGGCTTTGCGGACAAGATGAACGAGATGCCCAAGTACGTCGTCACGAGTTCGACCGAACCGCTCGAATGGAACAACTCGACGGCGCTCGACGGTCCCATCGAGGAATCCGTTCCGAAGCTGAAGGAGCAGATCGACGGCGAAATCCTGGTCGCGGGAAGTCGGACGCTCGTCCACGCGTTGCTGTCGGCGGGTCTGGTCGACGAGCTGCGCCTGATGGTCTTCCCGGTCATTCTCGGGTCCGGCGGGAGGGTCTTCCCCGAATCGGCCGACAAGATCGTCCTCGAGTTGAAGGACGATCGTCGATACGAATCCGGAGTTCAGGTACTGACGTACCACCCCACCGTCGCGTAGCCCTGTCGAAAACATCTGTGGCCGAGCCTCTTCGAGAGTCTCGGCCACAAATGTCTTGCCGGCTAGCTGTTCTCGGGGAAGCCGAGGTTGATACCGCCGTGGCTGGGGTCGAGCCAGCGACTGGTGACGGCCTTGCCGCGCGTGAAGAAATGAACACCTTCGGTCCCGTGTGCGTGGGTGTCGCCGAAGAGGCTGTTCTTCCAGCCGCCGAAGCTGTAGTAGGCCATGGGAACCGGGATGGGGACGTTGATGCCGATCATGCCGACCTCCACCTCGTTCTGGAAGCGTCGGGCAGCGCCGCCGTCGTTGGTGAAGATGGCGGTGCCGTTTCCGTACGGATTGTTGTTGATCAGTTCGAGGGCTTGGTCGTAGGTGTCGACACGCACGACGGACAGGACAGGTCCGAAGATTTCGTCCGTGTAGATCGACATGTCGGTGGTGACGTGGTCGATGAGGGTGGGCCCGAGCCAGAAGCCGTCAACTCCACCATCGGCCTGAACTGTGCGTCCGTCGACCACGATGGTGGCGCCGTCCTTCTCGCCGGCATCGACGTAGGAGGCGACCTTGTCGCGGTGCGCCTTGGTGATAAGCGGACCCATGTCGGAGTTCTTGGTGCCGTCGCCGGTGACGAGGGGAGTGGTGCGTTCGACGATCTTGGCCACGAGTTCATCTGCAATGTCGCCGACCGCTACGAGGGCGGAGATTGCCATGCAGCGTTCGCCGGCGGAACCGAATCCCGCGTTGACCATTGCGTCGGCGGCGAGGTCGAGGTCTGCGTCCGGTAGAACGATCGCGTGATTCTTGGCGCCGCCGAGTGCTTGGACGCGTTTGCCGTTGGCGGTGCCGGTGGCATAGACGTACTGGGCGATAGGGGTGGAACCGACAAACGAAATCGCTTTGACTGCTTTGTTTTCCAGGAGTTCGTCCACGGCGAGTTTGTCACCTTGGAGGACGTTGAAGACACCGGGAGGCAGACCGGCCTCGGCCCAGAGTTCGGCGAGCCAGATAGCGGCGGTGGGGTCCTTCTCCGAGGGCTTGAGAATCACGGTGTTCCCGGCGGCGATGGCGACCGGGAAGAACCACATGGGGACCATCGCGGGAAAGTTGAAGGGGGAGATGATGCCGACGGGGCCGAGGGGTTGGCGGATGGAGTAGACGTCGACCTTGGTCGAGGCGTTCTCGGTGTACCCGCCCTTGAGGAGATGCGGTATTCCGCAAGCGAATTCGACCACTTCTTGCCCGCGGCTGATTTCGCCGAGGGCGTCGGAGAGAACCTTGCCGTGCTCGGCTGTGATGATCTCGGCGAGTTCACCTTTGCGAGCATTGAGGAGTTCGCGGAAGCTGAACAGTATCTGTGTGCGCCGGGCCAATGAGGTGTCACGCCAGGCGGGGAAGGCTGCGGCAGCCGCGTCGATGACGGTGCGGGCGTCCTCGAGGTTCGCCAGGGCCAGTCGGCCGGTGATCTGTCCGGTGGCGGGGTTGGTGACGGGGGCGGTGTCCTCGGACGTTCCGGCGAACGGCTTGCCGTCCAACCAGTGCGCGATGACACGAGTATCAGTGCTGGTCATGGTATTTCCTAGTGGTCTGGTGACTCAGGAGTTCGGGGAGGTGTACTTGGCGACGTAGTCGTTCATCGTCTCGCGCTGGTATCGGGAAACCTCGTGCGCGTTTTCGTTCTCGGCGAAGACGCTCGACACCATCACGGTGTTCTCACGTTCGTAGAAGCCGAGTTTTCCCAGGCCTCCGAAGAATTCGTCCCAGTTGACGTCTCCGTCACCGATCTTGAGATGTTGATGCACTCGAACGGCGTTGCCTGGCGGGTTGGTGATGTAGCGCAGTCCGTGGGAACGGTGATGGTCCATGGTGTCCGCCACATGAACGAGACGGACCATGTCGCCGGCGGCCTCCATGATGGCGGGGAGGTCCCCACCCATGTGGAATTGGTGGCACGCCACGATCACCATGCCGAGGTTCTTGGAGTTCACGCCGCGGATCGTGCGGATCGCGGCAAGTCCGTCTTCGACAAAATCGTCCGGGTGTGGATCGATCAGGACGTCGATTCCCTCGCGCTCGATGATCGGAACCAGTTCCTCCATCGAACGATAGAACGCACGCTCGGACTCTTCGGCATTTTCGGGGCGGCCGGAGAATTCGGTGTTCATGACGTTGACTCCGAGGTCGACGGTGATCTGGATGGCCCGTTTCCAGTACCGCACTGCTGCTTCGCGGGCGTCCTCGTCCGGGCCGGACCAGCGAAGGACCGGGAGCACCGAAGCGATGCCGACTCCCGCACTCGCGCAAGCCTTCCGGAATTTGGCGACGAGTGCGTCGTCAGCTTTCGGGTGATTGAAGAACGGGATCATGTCGACGTGCGGTGTGAGTTGCAGGTACTCGTACCCGAGATCGGCAACAACCTGAGGAAGCTCGAGCAGTGAGTAATCGTGGTGGAACGGTGTGGGATCGAGTGCGACCTTCATCGCTTACGCTCCGGCTACCGAGGTTCGCGGAACCATGTCGACAACGACGCGCTGACCCGACTCCAGAGACTTCACACCAGCGGCGCAGACCGCGGCCGCGGCGTAGCCGTCCCAGGCGCCGGGGCCGTCGATGTAGTGACCGGTGTCGGCGCCGGTCTTGACTGCCTTGATCCAGCGGGCGAACTCGGTGTCGTACGCCTGCCCGAAGCGTTCGCGGAATCCTGGGGTGATCTGCCCACCCCAGTTGCCGGGCTTGCTCTTTCGGATCAGTCCCACGTCGAGTCCGACCATCGCGCTGCCGAGCTCGCCGACAACCTCGGTGCGCACCTCGTATGCGACGCCGGTGGTGACAAAAACCTCGGCGTCGACGTGCCTGCCTGACTCGGTCTCGAAGATCGCGATCTGCGGGTCCTGAATACCCGCGGGAGCCAGCGAATTCGCGGCCGGTCGGATGATCTGGACGGAGGTGATTTCTTCGTCGAGCAGGAAACGTGTCACGTCGACCTCGTGGACGAGTGAGTCCTTGACGATCATCGCGCTGTCGAAACCCTTCGGAACCGCAGGATTACGATGCGCACAGTGCACCACGAGCGGGCGACCGAGATCGCCGCTGTCGATCAAATCCTTGAGCTGGGTGTATTCGTGGTCGAATCGCCGCATGAAGCCGACCTGGATCAACTTCTTGCCCAGCGCTGCTTCGGCTTTCACGATCGCAAGCGAACTGTCCGCGTCGGTGGTCAGCGGCTTTTCGCAGAGAACAGGCTTGCCCGCTTCGAGGCAGGCAAGAACCTGCTTCTCATGGGTCGGGCCCGGGGTTGCGAGAACAACGGCGTCGACGTCTTCGGCTGCGATGGCATCGAACGGATCGACGACGACGCGCGCCCCTGGCGTCAGTGCTGCGATTTCCTCGGCGCGGGCCAGCGAGTAGTCGTTGACGACGGTGACGCGGGCACCGCCGATCTTGTTGGTGATGCGGTCGACGTGATCGGCCCCCATGATGCCGACGCCGAGCACTGCGATCCGGAGATCCTGGTTGTCAGACATGCGGTGGTACTCCTCGATTGTGTTGCTCAGCTGAAACGGACGGCGGGGACGCCACAGGTGGACAGGTATTTCCGGGTGCGCGCTGCGATGGGCAGCGGTGCGTCGGGATGGCAGGGATACATGTCCTGCTCGACGATCGCGAACACGTCGATGCCGAGCTTCTCGATGGCCTCGAGAAGCGGTGGCATGTCGGGGATTCCGCGCGGCGGTTCGATCATGGCACCGAGTTTGACGGCCTCACCGAACGGCAGGTCCTCCGCCTCAACCTTGGCGACTATCGCCGGATCCACCTGCTTGAGGTGTAGGTACCCGATGCGCTCCGGATGTTTGTCGATAATTGCGAGATTGTCGCCGCCGCAGTAGCTGATGTGGCCGGTGTCGAGACACAGATTCACGAAACGCTCGTCGGTCCCTTCGAGGAACTTGTAGACGTTGTCCTCGATGTCGACGTGACTGTCGGCATGAGGGTGGTACTGCGCCATGACGCCGTACTCCTCGAGCATTGCCTTCCCGAGAGCGTTCATGCCGTCGGTTTTCTTACGCCACTGCTCGGGCTTCAGATTGCGGTCTTCGAGTACCGCTCCGGTGGAAGGATCGCGCCACATCTCAGGAATGACCACCACGTGCTTGCCGCCGACGGCTGCGGTCAACTTGGCGACGTCCTTGATCTGATTCCAGACGGCATCCCAGGAATCGTCCTGGTGCAGGTGTTCGAAAACGGTACCGGCCGACAGCTTCAGGCCGCGGGCACCGAGTTCGTCCGTCAACTTGGCTGGATCGGTCGGAAGGTATCCGAACGGGCCGAGTTCGATCCATTCGTAACCCGACGCGGATACCTCGTCGAGGAATCGTGTGTAAGGGGTCTGCTGTGGATCGTCCGGAAACCACACGCCCCAGGAGTCGGGGGCTGATCCGACGCGAATCGCGCTCATGTCTAGATTCCTTTCGCGGGCAAGCTTTATGGGGTGTGGTTGTGCGGAATTTTCATTCGGATGGACGGAGGTACGGTCGCTGGATCTTCTTCCAGGACTCGTAAGTTGTCCGTGCTTTCTTGGTGGACTCCAGTTCGGAGGTGGCCGATACCGGTACATCCCACCAGGATTCGCTGTCCGGGGCGCCGATCAGCGGATCGGTTTCGACGTGGATGACCGTACTGGTGTCGCTTGCTTTGGCAACCTTGATCGCTTCGGCGAACTCGGCAGCGGTGTTGGCGCGGATGACGTCGACACCGAGGCTGGCGGCGTTCGCGGCCAAATCGACCGGGAGAACCCCTCCGTCGAGACGTCCGTCATTCGAGCGGTAGCGGTACTGCGTGCCGAAGCGCTGGGAACCGAGCGACTCGGACAGCGAACCGATGGAGGCAAATCCGTGATTTTGCACCAAAATGACGATGACCTTGAGGCGTTCCTGCACGGCGGTGACCAATTCGGTGGCCATCATCAGATAGGAACCGTCGCCGACCATGACGAACACGTCGCGATCGGGACAAGCCATCCGGACGCCCAGACCACCGGCAACTTCGTATCCCATGCAGGAGTATCCGTATTCGACGTGATAGCCCTTCGAATCGCGAGTACGCCACAGCTTGTGGAGGTCACCCGGCATGGACCCGGCAGCGCACACCACGACGTCACGTGGATCGGACAGAGTGTTGACCAGACCGATCACCTGATTCTGATTCAGCGACCCGTCGGCTGCAGGCTCGGCCGGGTTGTAGACCGATTCGACGACAGCATCCCAATCGCGAGCGAGTTCACCGATCCTGGACGCGTACTCGTCGTCCACCCGGTAGTCGCTCAGCGCGAGCGCCAGGGCGTCGAGAGCCTCACGCGCGTCGGCCACCACACTGACACCGCCCTGCTTCACGGAATCCAGTGAAGCGACGTTGATGTTGACGAAGCGAACGTCTGGATTGGTGAAGGCGGTGCGGGATGCGCTCGTGAAATCGCTGTACCGCGTACCGATTCCGATGACGACGTCCGCCTCGGTGGCCAGAGCGTTTGCAGCGGTGGTGCCAGTGGACCCCACCGCTCCGACGGATTGTGGATGGTCGTAGACCAAGGAACCCTTGCCGGCCTGGCTCTGCCCCACGGGGATTCCGGTCTGCGCGCAGAACGCTGCCAGAGAGTCCGTGGCCTGGCTGTAGATCACGCCGCCGCCGGCGACGATCAGCGGCTTGCGAGCCGAACGGATGATCGCGGCGGCGCGTTCGATCACCGATCGCTCGGGGAGCGGACGGGCCACGTGCCAGACTCGTTCGGCGAAGAACGACTCCGGCCAGTCGAAAGCCTCGGCCTGTACGTCCTGCGGGATGGCGATGGTGACTGCGCCGGTCTCGACGGGGTCGGTGAGAACTCGCATGCCGGCCAGCAGAGCGCTCGGCAACTGTTCCGGGCGCCATACCCGATCGAAGTATCGCGAAACCGGTTTGAAAGCGTCGTTGACTGTGACGTCACCGCTCGACGGGAGTTCGAGTTCCTGCAGGACCGGGGCACTGGCTCGCGTCGCGAAAGTATCTGCGGGCAGAAGTAATACAGGTAGACGGTTGATGGTGGCCAGTGCCGCGCCGGTGATCATGTTGGTGGCGCCCGGGCCGACGCTGGACGAGACTACCCACGTCTGCAGGCGGTCCTTCATGCGGGCGTGGGCGACCGCCGAGTGCACCATCGCCTGTTCATTGCGGCCGAGCACGTAGGGGAGCGTCGGCTCACGGCCGGCGTCGAGGTCTTGGATTTCGGCCTGCAAGAGTGCCTGCCCCAACCCGGCGACGTTCCCGTGCCCGAAGATTCCGAAGCAGCCGGCAAACAGCTTGGTGCGCTGGCCGTCGCGTTCGGTGTACTGGTTGGCGAGGAAGCGGACGACAGCTTGAGAAACGGTGAGGTGAACGGTCGGCTCGTCGCGAGGTAGACGATTGCCGATTGCGTTGTTGGTGGGTGCCACAGCTTTCACTTCCGTCAGTTGTGGGACTGCAACGGCAGTCGAGGGTCGATGTCCTGGTGATCCCAGCTTCCGCGCAGCCAGGTGTGTTGCGGATCGTCACAGATGTTCCACGCCCGGATCTCGCCCGAACCTGCCATGACGTTGAGGTAGTACATGTGGTGTCCCGGAGCTGCGATGGACGGGCCGTGATAGCCGTGCGGCACGAGGACGACGTCGCCGGAGCGGACTTCCTCGAGCACCTCGATAGGTCTCTCGGCGGTTCCGTACACGCGGTGGTAGCCGAATCCTTCGGTGCCGGTGGGGCTTCGGTCGATCTCGAAGTAATAGATCTCTTCGAGGGCCGATTCGACGTCGCTGTTCTCGTCGTGTTTATGGCTGGGATACGACGACCAGTTCCCGCCGGGGGTGATGACCTCACACGCGATGATGGAGTCTGCCTCGAAAGTGTCTGCGGTGGCGAAGTTGTGAACCTGTCGGCTGCAGTTCCCGGCGCCGCGGAGCTCGACTGCAACTCCTGAAGCGGGACCGTAGCGATGGGGAAGCTTGGCGCCGGCGCGGGCTCCGCACAGAGCAAAGCGGCCTCCGTCAGCGCTGCTGACCGAGTAGTCGGCGTCGCGTCCTACGTACGCAAAATCACTCGGACCGTCGAAAACCGATGCGCGGCCAGTCAGGGGAATCTCGGTCCCTTCGGCAACAACCACGGCCGAACCCGCCAGTGGAACGACGATGATCTCGTTCTCGCCGGACTGCAGGTGGACGTTCGCACCCGGGGCGAGTTCGAGTGTCCACAAGCTGGATTCGGTCCACCCGGCAGACTCCGGCGTGACCACTGTCGTGAAATCACCGTCGGCGGAGGAGCCGGCGGGGACGTAGTACTTGCTGAACATCTTGCTCCTGCCAGGTCGGTTCTAGTGGACGAGCTTGACGGCGGTGTCGACGGCCGCGGTGACGTCGCTGTCTGGTGGGTAGAGCAGCGCACGCCCGACGATCAATCCGCGCACGGACGGCAGCTGAAGGGCAGCGTCCCACTTTGCGTACGTCTCTTCCGGCGCGATCTGCGGATCGCCGCCCAACAGGAGCGTCGGGAGAGTCGTCGCATCCATGACGCGTTCCATCTCCTCGACGACCGGCAACTTCATCCACGTGTACGCCGAGGTGGAGCCGAGGCCCTGGGAGATATGGATGGACTTGATCACGGCGTCGGGGCTGAGATCGTTGACCACCTTGCCGTTCACGCGACTGGAGAGGAACGGCTCGAGCATCGCGATCAGTCCGGCCGCGGCCAGTTCGTCCACGGCTTCCGCACATGCCGTCATGGTGGGCAGAGTGCCCGCGTCGTCGAGTGCGATGCGCAGCAGCATCTTTCCGCCGTTCATGCCGAACTTTGCGGTACCGGCCGCGGTGTAACCCGTCATGCGGTCGTCGAGTTCGAAGCTGGCGCCTGCCAGGCCGCCGCGGTTCATCGACGAGAAGACGACCTTGTCGTCGAGGGCGCCGAGGAGGAGCAGATCGTCGAGAATGTCCGCAGTACCGAGAACGCCGTCGACTCCGGGATTGTCGAGAGCAGTGCGCAACCGGTCCAGCAGATCGGTACGACTGTTCATCGCTGTCGGCTTGCCGCCGACAGACAGCGCCCCACGCGCCGGATGATCGGCAGCGACGATCATGAGCCGGCCGTTGCCTCGAACAGTGGCGCGAGGAGTTCGTGCAGCCCAAGCCTTTTCGATGATCTGCGGATCGCTCGCACGCAGTTCCGTCACTTCGGCGTAGGTGGTGGCGAGGGGGCGGGCGGCGAGCTTGTCAGACATTGACTGCCTCCGTGGCTGTGGCTTCGGCGAGATCGTGGACTTCTTCGGCGGTCGGCATCGCAGTGGAGCATTCGAGCCGAGATGCGACTATCGCGCCGGCCGCGTTGGCGTAGCGCAGTACCTTCTCCAGCGGCCACCCGGCCAACAGTCCGTGGCACAGTGATCCGCCGAAGCTGTCGCCTGCTCCCAGCCCGTTGACCACGTCGACGGTGTTGGGCGGCACGGTGATCGACTGCTTACGCGTTTTGCCGAGTACACCCTTCGGGCCCTGCTTCACGATGGCCAGTTCGACTCCGAGGTCGAGAAGCGCGTCCGCAGCCTTGTTCGGGTTGGTCTCACCGACAGCGATTTCGCACTCTTCACGATTCCCGACCGCTACCGTCACGTGTGCGAGGGCGCGCTGTACCTGCGTGGTCGCGTCCTGCGGCGTCGACCAGAACATCGGGCGGTAGTCCAGGTCTAGAACGGTCAGCGGGCGGCGTTCGCGGGCTTCCCAGGCGGCGAAGTGTGCGCTGCGGCTCGGTTCTTCGGACAGCCCCGTCACAGTCGACCAGTACAGCGAGGCTGTTCGAACGGCGTCGAGGTCGATGTCTTGCGGGGTGATCCGAAGATCAGGCGCATGCGGCTTGCGATAGAAGTACAGAGGAAAGTCGTCCGGGGGGAAGATCTCGCAGAACGTCACCGGTGTCGGATACTCCGAATTGGTGACGACAAACCTGTTGTCGACACCGAGACGTGCCAATTCGCGTGTGACGAACTTCCCGAAGGGATCGTTGCCGACGCCGGAGATCAATGCTGCTCGCCGACCGAGGCGCGCGGCCGCCACCGAGACATTGGCTGCGCTGCCGCCGAGGAACTTGCCGAACGTCTCGACGTCCTCAAGTCCGACACCGGTCTGAAGTGGGTAGATGTCCACACCCGATCGGCCGATGGCAAGCACGTCGAAGGGTGCGTCAGGGATGTGTGACCCGCTCTGGTGAGTGTTGATGCTTGTCAAAACTGACTCCCGAGAGTTCGTGGTGGGTTGCCCACGCAGGGCACCGATGTATGACTGAAACTGTGCGCCGCGACACAGCGATTGTCAATAGTTTGTCTGGACATTATGACTTGCGGTCAAGTGAATGTTAGTGTTCGCATACACTGCCGAGAGAAGTAGCGTCGATACGGCGCCTTCCCAAGTCAGAGATCGGAGTTGACCGTGGTCGCAGCACTCGCCGTCGAGTTGGACCGCTCGAGCCCAGTGCCGCTGTATTTTCAGCTGGCCCAGGCAATCGAGGGCGCTATTCTCGGTGGCGACCTTGCCCCAGGCGATCGCTTCGAGAACGAATTGGCGTTGGCCAAACGGCTCAATCTCTCGCGTCCGACCACACGACGCGCGATTCAGGAACTGGTGGACAAGGGCCTGCTTGTTCGCAAGCGGGGTGTCGGAACTCAGGTGGTGCAGAGTCCGGTGCACCGCCCTGTCGAGCTCACCAGCCTGTTCGACGATCTGGCGAGGGCAGGCCAGGCGCCGACGACAAAGCTGCTCGAGTTCACGGTGGGAGTTCCCGGCGAAGATGTTGCCGCGGAACTCAACCTCGAACCTGACGCCGAAGTGGCCACCATCAGGCGTCTGCGGAGCACCAACGGTGAACCGCTGGCAGTGATGACCAATTACATTCCGGTGGACATCGCACCCGACCCCGAGGAGTTGGAGACGCAGGGGCTCTACCAGACCTTGCGAACTCGCGGCGTTCACATCCGTGTGGCGCGGCAGCGAATCGGCGCTCGGGCGGCGACTCGCGAAGAAGCAGGATTGCTCGACGAGAAAATGGGTGCTGCCCTCTTGACCATGAGCCGCACTGCATTTGACGATTCAGGTAGTGCCGTCGAGTACGGCAGCCACTGCTACCGGGCGTCGCGTTACTACTTCGACACCACTGTGGTCGACCGCTAGATCTCGATCCCGGTGACACGAGTACCCGCCTGACCGCGTCAGTGGGGGTGATTTGTGACCCCAGAATTTCTGCGATCCTTCGATCATATGACCCGAACGGAGCCTCATGACAGGCATTTCTGTAGCAGTTGCCGGATTCGGATGGATGGGCCGCGTACACACGCAGGCGTATCTGCGTTTGCGGCAGCACTATCCCCAGCTTCCCGTGATCCGCCTCGCTGCCGTCGCCGACGAAGTGCCGGGCCGAGGGGAGGAAGCAGCGGACCAATTCGGTTTCGACGCTTTCACCCAGGACTGGCGCGATATCGCAGCCGATCCGGCGATCGACGCGGTGAGCATCACGGCCCCGAACTTCTTGCACCGTGAAATCGGCGTCGCAATGGCAGAGGCCGGCAAACACATCTGGATCGAGAAGCCCGTCGGGTTGTCCACGGAAGACGCGAAAGCTGTTGCAGCAGCTGTCTCGAAGGCCGGTGTGCAGTCGAGCGTCGGCTTCAATTATCGAAACGCGCCGGCCGTGGCCCTGGCAAAGAGCCTGATCGAGTCGGGGGAGTTGGGCACGATCACCCATTCGCGTTTTCGCTTCCTCAGCGACTACGCGGCGCACCCCGAAGGCGCTTTGAGTTGGCGGTACGAGCGTGAGCGCGGCGGCGCCGGCGTCCTGGGTGACTTGGCTTCGCACGGTATCGATCTCATCCGTCATCTCCTCGGAGACGTCGACGCCCTCGTTGCGGATACTGCCATCTTCATCCCGGAGCGGGCGCGACCGTCCGCCGCAACCAGTGGACATGCACGGGCCATCGGCGGAGAGATGGGGGCTGTCGAGAACGAGGACTTCGTCAGTGCACTGCTGCGCCTCGGTTCGGGTGGCCGCTGCACCCTCGAAGCGTGCCGAGTCGCCGTGGGAGAGCAGAACAACTACGGATTCGAGATTCACGGCACGAAGGGCGCCGTGTTCTGGGACTACCGCCGGATGGGTGAACTGGGCACCAGCCTCGGCTCGAAGTACCAGGACCAATCCGTCACGACGGTTTTGGTCGGCCCAGAGTCGGGTGAGTTCGGCCGCTTCCAGCCCGGCGCGGCCAACGCGATGGGCTACGACGACCTGAAAGTGATCGAGGCTCGCAATTTCATCTCTTCGATCGTGGACGGAGCGCCGCAGGGCGCGACCATCGCTGATGCTGTCGCGTCGGCGCAGGCTCTGGACGCGATGGTCGCCTCGGTGTCCTCCGGCGGTTGGATCACTCTCGGCTGATCGACAGCGTCTCCGAAAGGCTCTGGCGCAGTGACATTTCCCCGCGGGCTGGCGCTGCTGGTGGCAGCAGCGCTGTTCATGGAGATGCTCGACGCGACGATTCTCACAACGGCGCTGCCGTCGATCGCCGAATCATTCGGAGTCGCTGCCGTCGACGTCAATGTCGCCGTTTCTTCGTATCTCTTGGTGTTGGCAGTCTTGATTCCGGCGAGCGGATGGATGGCCGACAGATTCGGAACGCGGCGTGTCTTCATCTCCGCCATAGCCGTTTTCACTGTGGCATCGGTGGGATGTGCTCTCAGTACGTCCCTCCCGATGCTGGTGGGAATGCGCGCATTACAAGGGGTAGGCGGCGCCATGATGGTGCCGGTGGGGCGGCTCGCAGTATTGCGGGTGACGTCGAAGGCGGAACTGGTACGGGCAATCGCCTACCTGACGTGGCCGGCGCTCACAGCGCCGGTTCTCGCGCCCGCTCTGGGTGGAGCCATCGTGTCGATCGCGTCGTGGCGCTGGATATTCCTGATCAACGTCCCGATCGGGATCGTCGGGTTTCTCCTTGCATTGCGCATGGTGCCTGAAATTCGGGAAGCGCAAAAACGAAGCCTCGACTGGCTGGGCCTGGTGGTGATCGGAGCAGGCGTCGCCGTGCTCGTTGTGGCACTCGACAGCGTGCACAGTTCCGGGACCGATTGGATTCGAGTGGGCCTCGGGATCGTTGTGTCTCTGATCTTGTTGACCTTGGCCGTCATTCACCTCCTCCGGTCGGATCACCCGCTCATTGCGCTCGGGGTCCTGCGGCTCCGATCGTTTCGGATTGTCGCGTCGAGCGGCTCGCTGTACCGGCTCGTGATCATGGGTGTGCCGTTTGTGCTGCCGCTGTTGTTCCAAGTGGGATTCGGAATGTCGGCGTTCAAGGCTGGTCTGCTGGTGATGGCTCTGTTTGTGGGCAACATCGCGATCAAACCGCTCACCACGCCGCTCATGCGCAGGTTCGGGATCAGACGAGTTCTGGTGGGGAACGGCGTTCTGTCGGTGGTGTGCTTCGGTGCGCTGGCACTGATTTCGTCGTCGACACCGGACGGAGTTGTCGCCGTGGCGCTGTTCGTCAGCGGCGCGCTGCGATCAATCGGGTTCACCGCGTACAACAGCTTGGCATTCGCCGAGGTCGACTCGGGGGAGCTGACCGATGCCAATACCTTGCATGCAACCCTGCAGGAGCTGGCGTCCGGTCTGGGTATTGCGCTGTCCGCGTTGGTGATCACGCTCTGCACGCCACTGGCGGAGTCCGGCGATCTTGGCGGAGGAGTGCCGTTTTCGCTGACACTGGGTGTTCTCGGGCTCATGCTGGTGCCGACGGTGATCGAGAGTTGGCGGCTCCCGCACGGTACAGGCGCTGCGGTGTTGGCGCGCCGATGAAGAGGGGCCTCCCGCCACATTCATCATAACGCGGGACCGGGGGCTTGCCGCAAGGCCCGGGTGATGGTGCAGACTCGGCTGCTGCGAGCAAGCAAATGCCTTGCCCGGAGGAGGGGTTTGCATGAGTGACGTCATCATCGTCGGTGCCGGACCAACCGGATTGATGCTGGCAGGCGAGCTCCGGCTACACGGCGTCGACGTCGTTGTCATTGACAAGGACGAGGAGCCGACCCGGTTCGTCCGTGCCCTCGGCATTCACGTCCGCAGCATCGAAATCATGGAACAGCGCGGGTTGCTGGACAAGTTCCTCGCGCACGGCCGCAAGTACCCGCTCGGCGGATTCTTCGCGGGGATCAGCAAGCCGGCACCCGCTCACCTCGATACTGCGCACGGATACGTACTGGGCATACCTCAGCCCGAGATCGACAGGATTCTTGCCGAACACGCCACCGACGTCGGCGCGGACATTCAGCGAGGGAAGCGCGTCGTCGCAATCCGTCAAGACAGTGACAACGTCGCAGCGGAATTGTCGGACGGCACAACACTTCACGCGCGGTACCTCGTAGGCTGCGACGGTGGGCGTAGCACCGTTCGGAAGCTGATCGACGTCGGGTTTCCCGGCGAGCCGTCGAGCGCCGACACGCTGATCGGCGTAATGGACGTGACAATGCCGGCTGATGAACTGGCCGCCGTTGTCGCCGAAATCCGGGAAACGCACAAACGATTCGGAGTCGGTCCCGCGGGCAATGGTGCTTTTCGCGTCGTGGTACCCGCGGCCGAAGTTGCCGACGGTCGCGCGGTTCCGACGACGCTCGACGACATCAAGCAACAGCTACTGGCCATTGCCGGCACCGACTTCGGTGTGCACTCGCCGCGGTGGCTCTCGCGCTTCGGTGACGCCACCCGACTGGCGGAGCACTACCGCCGTCACCGGGTTTTCCTCGCCGGCGATGCCGCTCACATCCACCCACCGATGGGCGGACAAGGCCTCAATCTCGGTGTCCAAGATGCCTTCAACCTCGGCTGGAAGCTCGCCGCAGAGATCAACGGTTGGGCGCCGGAGAGCCTGCTCGACACGTACGAATCGGAACGGCGTCCGGTGGCTGCCGACGTTCTCGACAACACGCGCGCGCAGGCGGAGCTGATCTCCACCGCAGCCGGTCCACAAGCTGTGCGACGCTTGATCTCCGAGCTGATGGACTTCGAAGACGTCAAGCGTTATCTGACCGAGAAGATCACTGCGATCTCGATTCGCTACGACTTCGGCAAAGGTGACGACCTACTCGGTCGGAGGCTGCGGAACATCGCGTTGACGCGCGGCAACCTGTACGACCTGATGCGATCCGGCCGCGGACTTCTGCTCGACGGACTTCTGCTCGACCAGGGTGGCCAACTGTCGGTAGATGGTTGGAGTGATCGCGTCGACCACGTGGTCGACACCAGCACCGAATTGGACGCACCGGCCGTACTGCTTCGACCGGATGGTCACGTGGCATGGGTCGGGGATTCGCAGGCGGAGTTGGATACTCAGCTGTCCAAGTGGTTCGGCCGGCCGGCGAGGGGCCCCGTGTGACTCTTCGGATTCGGCAACCGAGCACCGTGGCGACTCGGACGCACTACCGTTGACGACTATGAGGCGAAGGTCAGCACAGGTTGCGGCTGCGGCAGCGGGCTCTGTGGGAGCGCTGATGCTGACAAGCTGCACGACCAATGTCGATGTGCCGAAAACCTTTGCCGCCACGATAACGGTGACCGGTCAGGCAGAGCAGGCCGAGACGGTCTCTGGAGAGTGCGTGATCGACATGATTCGTGTTGCTCCGAACGACCAGATTCAGATTTTCGGGGGCAGCGGCGCTGCATCCACAAGGTCGACACTCGAGGTCGAGGCAATCGATCAACTTCCCGACGGAATGAGCACCTGCTCCTACACCGCACATTTTGATGCCGTCCCCGCAAACCAGAGAAACTATGAGGTGAGCTTGGGCCACTTCTCTCCGGAGTCCTTCAGCTCAGATGAGTTGGAGAACGGTATCACCTATCAACTTCGCCGGCCCTGACTGAACCAGTTCTCCCTCGCGTTGTATCCGGTCCGACTTTCACTCAGCTCGCTTGGTGGTCCCGTCGCCTCCGCGCTGTCGAGCCTTACCGGGGTTGATGTGGAGCCGAACACCCTCGTAGGCGACTGTGTACGGCACATCGTCGTCGTTGTCCGGGTCGCCGGAGTCCGCAGGATCCGGAAGTTCCGCGATCTGTTCGATGACAGTCTGTGCTCGCGCCGCACCGGGATCGAACATCTCCTGAAACGGCCCGACGAACGACCCCCCAAGCCCGCGGCGCCTTGCCCGAACAGCCGCCCACCCGAACACCGCCAACGGGCCGATCATGGCGAACAGCACTAACAAGTCCCACCCCATGCCACGAGCGTACCGACTGACCGGCATTGGGCGGTCCAAGTCTCGTCAGCGCTGTCGTCCCTCAGGCCATTCGTCTCTCGGACTGTGCCTTCAGCAACTCGGCCAGATGGTCAGGCGAGATCCGCTCGCGAACCGCCTCCGTCACGAGTTCTGCCTGCGTCTGAGGCGCGAGGCCGTCGATCGGTTGGTCTCGGTCCAGATTGGTCGGGAAGGCGTAGCCCTCAGCGGAAGCGGCGACGGCACAGCGAACGGACTCGTCGGAACCTGCTTCGCTGAGGGCGAGCAGTGCCGGATAGATCGCGTTGACGAGCGCCTCCCGGTCGATGGTTCCGAGGGCGCGACCGAAGGCTGACGACACCTGAAGAAGATTTGCCATGCGCAGGACGTTGGCGGATTTGTTGTGGCCGGCGGCGTGGAACAGTGCAGGGTTGAAGAAGACGGCATCTCCCTTCTCCAAAGGTAATTGGACGTAATTGGCCTCGAAGTAGTCCTTGAACTCGGGACGCTCGAACGCGAGGTATCCGGATTCGAATTGTTGGGAGTACGGCAGATATTTCGTCGGGCCCGTCTCGACCGGCATGTCCACATGGGCGACTGCACCTTGCAAGGTGAGGGCGGGGGTCAAGCGGTGCACATGCGCCCGAAACTTCGCGGCTACGTCGCTCGACATGAAGCCGAGGTGGTAGTCGCGATGCGGGTTCTGCGCGGATCCACCAGGATTGACGACGTTGACGTCTGACGTCACCTGATACATGGGGCCGAGCCACGCTTCGGAAGCCAGAGCGACGATGCTGTTCGAGTAGTAGTCGACGTAGGCCCCGGGATCTTCGAGCGCCAGCTTCAGCTGTGCGCCCCAGATCCGGTCGTTGGCTCCGGGTTTGGCGAAGTGATCTCCGGACGTCACGCCGGATTCGTGTTGGCGCGCAATGAGTTCACGAAAGACTGCACTGGCGCGATCCAATACCTCCGCGTCGAATGCGCCTTGGAAGACCGTGATGCCGGGCCCGGTGAGTAACGCACGGGCGATCTCGTCCTGAATCTCCGCGCGGATTTCAGGATTCGACGATTGTTCGACCAATGCCTTCGAGTCGTACAGCAGGACCCCGTCGGCCACAGAATCGGCGTATCGGTAATCCACCAAGTCTGTCTCGTATGCGACCAAAGCGGCGAAGTCTTCGATGTTGCAGTTTTGCCGGTGCAACCTACCCGCGGACGGCACGGTGTGGTCGGTCAGTGCTGGAGTCATTCGGGGACCTTTCCTGCGGGATTCAAGATGCGCTGTGACTCAAACACTGCCAAGGAAAAGCCATCGAAACTACCCCTGAAATCCATCAAAAAGACCTCGAGAAGCGTCCCCCATGGTTTCGACCGAGACAGTTTCTCCTTCGGAGTGCATCGACTTGATCACTGCCGCAGCCACGAGGTTTGCCTGCAGTCCGTCGGCTGCTGTGGCCAACGTCGACGGTCTACCGGTGCTCAACGCGTCGATCCACTCGTGAAGTTGGCGCCGATACGACTCGGCAAAACGCGGAATCCAATCCGCCGCATAGCCGTACGAGTGGGAGCGGTCCGTGTCGGTGTGAATGACCACGGGTTCGGCGAGGCGAGCCGCGCCGATTTCGCCCACGACCTCGCACCGAGTGTCGTAGCCGTACCGCGCGTTCAGAAAGATCTCGACCGTGGTGAGAACGCCGTCCGCGGTGCGAAGCATGATCACTTGCGGATCCTGGCGATCGGTCACGAGTGAGCTGGAGCGCCCGCAGTGCCAACTGGCCGCAACGACGGGGGAGTTCAGGATCCACGGCACGATGTCGAGTTCGTGAATCGCGGAGTTGGTCACCGTGGATTCCGAACTGCCGCCTGGGTAGGTGCTGACTGTTCGACTCGAGCAGTGCACGATCAGTGGGTCTCCGATACGGCCCGAATGTGTTTCGGCCTTCAGCGCTACGTATCCCGGATCGAACCGACGCATGAAGCCGACGCTCACCAGAGGGCTTTCGGGGTTCTCGGCTGCAACAACGCGTCGGCAATCCTGCGCTGTCACTGCAAGAGGCTTTTCGCACAGAACCGGTTTTCGGGCTTCGATCGCAGCAAGGGAGAGGTCGGCATGCGTCGAATCGTGGGAAGCGATGACTACGGCATCCACGTCAGCGTCGTTGATCAGTTTCAAGGGATCGGTCACCCACCGTGCTCCGACTGCCGACGCAACCGACACTGCCCGGTCCTGATCGAGGTCTGCGACCACTGAGACCGTTGCCCCGGAGACCGTGAAATGCAGATTGTGGACGTGGTCGGCGCCCATGACGCCGGTTCCGATCACACCGACACGAATCGACATGAGGTTCCTACTTCCAGAGAGTTTAATTGGACAACATAATGTCCTTACATAGTTCGCGATTCGACTCTACAGTTCGAGGCATGACTTCTTCTACCGTTCTGGAACTCCCTCGCACCCGGGTCCCCGATCCGATCGACGCCCCGACTTTGCGCTGGGGGATCCTCGGTCCTGGCTGGATTGCACAGCGCTTCGTGGAATCCCTGCAGACCAATACAGCTCAGGAGGTGACGGCAGTTGCTTCGCGTGGACTGGCCCGAGCGCAGGCCTTCGCGGACCAGTGGGGGATCCGACGCGCTCACGGCAGTTACGAAGCTTTGCTTGCCTCCGAGGAGGTGGACGTCGTCTATGTCGCAACCCCGCACACTGCTCATTTCGATTGCGCGATGGCGGCATTGGATCACGGAAAGCATGTTGTGATCGAGAAACCACTTGCCTTGAACGGCGGACAGGGACGTGCCATTCAAGAGAGGGGAGCAGCGCTCGGATTGTTCTGCATGGAGGCGATGTGGACGTCCTTCCTGCCCAAGTTCGATGTGATCGACCAGATCATCGAGGCTGGACTTCTGGGAACCATACGTACGGTTCTGGCAGATCACGGTGAACGGTTCGAGACCGATCACCGTATTTACGATCCGGCGCTCGCGGGCGGGCCGCTTCTCGACCTCGGGACCTATCCGGTCAGTCTTGCGCATCGAGTGCTGGGTGTTCCGACTTCGGTTTTCGCTTTCGGTCAGCCGGCGAACGACCAAGTGAACGGCCAGATTTCCGCGGTGCTCTCCTGGTCCGGTGTAGCTCAGGCGAGTCTGAGCACCACCATCCTCGCTGACACACCCAACACCGCCTCGATCTGCGGTGACAAGGGGATGATCGTTCTGGACTCGATGTTCTACCGCCCCGGGTCCTTCACGGTCCGGCTCGGAGACGGAAGTTCTGCGCGCTACGACGACCCGGTCGACGGATACGTCGGCGGTCTCGCGTTCGAGGCTGCCGACGCGGCGCGGAGGATCACCGCCGGGGATGTCGAGTCGCCGGTCCATCCGCTCGACGCGGCTGTTGCGACGCTCGACATCCTCGACGAGATCCGCCGTCAGGTGGGGATTACGTTCCCGGGGAAGGCCTAGAGTGTGAAGGCTTTCCGGAAGGCAGTGAGCGCGGTGTCATTGTCTCCCGACGCCCAACCCTCCAAACCGATTGTGCCGGTGTATCCCTGGTCAGCGAGAACGCGTGCGATGGCGGGGTAGTTGATCTCGCCGGTTCCAGGTTCGCAGCGCCCAGGTACGTCGGCCACCTGAATCTCGCCGATGTTGTCACCACAACGCCGCACGAGTTCGATGAGGTTTCCTTCGCCGATCTGTGCGTGGTAGAGATCGAGCATCATCTTGAGGTTCGGGTGTGAGACGGATTCCACCAGTGCCAGAGTGTCTTTGGCTCGGGCCATCGGAACTCCGGGGTGATCGACAATCGTATTGAGATTCTCGAGGCAGAAGACAACTCCGGCGTCTTCGCCGAGGCGCGCGATCTTCTCGAGTGCGCGGCCGGCGGTCAGCCACATCGCCCCGGTAGTTCGATACTGCGGGCGAGCAGCCTGCCCGTCGATCAGCTCACCGGTGTGGAAGTTCAGCCGGGGAACGCCGAGTTTCGCTGCCGGAGCGAGGCACAGCTGCGCCGTGCGTACCAGTTCGGCGCTGCCCGCCTCGTCGAACAAATCGCCGTGCAGGTAGCCGGTCATCGAGGAGAACCGAGCTCCGGTGGCGACAAGAGCGTCGAGGTCCTTGTCCTGCCAACTCCAGATCTCTGCAGCAAATCCCGCATCCGAGATCCGCCGAACACGCTCGACGAAGGGGAGTTCGGTGAACGTCATTTCGGCGGAGACCGCCAAGTCGAACGGGCTCATCGCGGCACCGACAGTAGCGACACCGGCAGCCCGGTTTCCACGGATTCTTTTGCAGCCAAGGCAATTTCCAGCGCGTTGCGGGCATCGAGACCGTCAACTGACGGCGCAGTACCGGAGCGGACGCAATCGGCGAAGTGTGCCAGTTGAGCGACATATGCGTCATGGAAGAGTTCGATGTTCACCCGGGGTGTGTCGGCCAGAACACCCGGCGAGCTGTACTGACGCATCGCGGTCCGAGTGACCTCTCCTGCACTCACCATTCCTCCGGAACCGAAGACTTCACCGCGCACGTCATAGCCGTAGGTGGCCTGGAAGTTGGCCTCGGCCGACGCGAGGGCGCCGTTGTCGAAGCGCAACTGAACCATCGACGTATCGAGGCACCCCTGCTCCTTGTACTGCGGATGGATGAGAGCATCGGCCTGCGCGAACACCTCGACGACGCGTGCCCCCGGGTTGAGCCAGAGCAGAGCGTCGAAGTCGTGAATCAGCGTCTCGTTGAAGATGGTCCACGGCTTGACCCGAGCAGCGACGTCGGCGGTGATGCCCGGATCGCGGGTCAGGGAACGCAGTAGCTGTGGGGTCCCGATCCCGCCGGTGGTGATCACGTCGTGGGCTGCCGCGAAATCAGCGGCGAAGCGCCGATTGAAACCGACCTGCAGCGCAACGTTGTTCGCAGCGCACGCGCCGATTGCGCGATCGGCGTCTTCGAGCGTCAAGGCCATCGGCTTTTCGCAGAAGACATGCTTGCCGGCCTCCGCTGCTGCTACCACGAGATCGGTGTGAGTTGATGCGGGCGTACTGATGAGCACCGCTTCGACATTCGGATCGGCGATCAGTTCGAGTGCATCGGTATACGGGCGAGCGTCGGGCCTGACACGCTCGATCAATGACGCCGCAGCGCCGGCCGCGGGGTCGGCGACGGCGACCAGACGGGTGCCGGGGATGCGCAGCGCGACGGACTCGCCGTGGAAACGGCCGATCCATCCGGCGCCGATGAGACCGACTGCAACAGAGGCAGACATGGGGGCTCCGTTCGGAGTGAGAATGAGGAACTAGATCGTTCTAGTGGTGCCAGTAAAGCGCCGGTTGCGGCGCGCGTCAACGTTTGCGTGCATATTTGCTGGAACGATCTAGTCTGTTGAGGTGAACAGTCGACGCCCCACCTTGCAGGATGTTGCCGATCTGGCCGGAGTGTCACGCGCACTGGTGTCCATCGTCATTCGTGATGTCCCGGGTGCCAGCGATGCGACGCGTGTACGAGTCAAGGCGGCCGCGGACCAACTCGGCTATCGACCCGACAACGCTGCGCGACTGCTGCGTCAACATCGCAGCCGCTTGATCGGTGTCAGTTACGTTGCGGCGCAAACATTTCACGCGGAACTGCTCGATGAGATCTACGACGCAGCGGAAAGGTTGCGCTACGACGTCGTCCTCAGTGCCGTCTCGGATCGCAGGCCTGGCTCGCGCGCCGTGCGTACCCTTCTCGATGACCGATGCGAGGCGATCTTGCTGTTGGGTTCGCAGGCGCCGGAATCGGAGATCGTCGACCTGGCGGCCAAGGTTCCCGTCGTCGTGCTCGCGCGGAAGATGCCCTCAGTGCATGTGGACGTTGTCCGCACGGACGACGAGGCGGGCGCCGTGATGGCCGTGAATCATCTCGTTGAACTCGGGCACCGCTCGATCGTCCACGTCGACGGCGGACGCGGTCCGGGTGCCCAGGAGAGGCGTCAGGGCTACCGGAAGGCCATGCGGGCGACCGGTCTGGAATCGCGGATCCTTCCGGGCGGTCTCACGGAGGCGTTCGGGGCAGACGCCGCGCGGTCGATGGTCGAAGAAGGGCTTCCCAGTGCGGTCTTCGCTTTCAACGATCGTTGCGCGCTCGGAGTCCTGGACGTCTTCTTGCGTGCCGGGGTCTCGGTGCCCGGCGACGTCTCCGTGATCGGATTCGACAACAGTGCATTGGCAGGTTTGGCGCACATCGATCTGACCAGTGTCAGGCAGGACACGGCGTTTCTGGGCGGCGCCGCGGTGGAGCGGATCTCCGAACGCCTCGACGGCGGAAGTGGACTCTTGGGCAAGGACATAGTCGCGCAGCCACAACTAGTAGTTCGAGGTTCAACTGGACCTGCAGCGCGTTGACCTGGCGTTTCCACGGGATCCGGGTTGTCCCGTCTTTGATAAGCAGTCCTAATGTCAGAACAAACTATTGACATTCGACTGTGACGGGTATTACATCTTTCACATACAACCGAGCACCATCCGTTCGCGGGCCGTTGGTTGATGTCGAGAGGGAGTTCACATGTCGTTTCTCACGGGGCGCAAGAGCGTTGCCGTACTGGCCGGAGCCTCAGTCGTGGTCTTGGGTCTGGCCGCCTGTTCAAGCACCGGCGGTAAGCCGGATTCTTCCGGATCCGGAATGGGCGCGGGTACGGCGGACACGCCCCGCGCCACCATTGCGATGATCACCCACGAAGTTCCCGGTGACACGTTCTGGGATCTGGTGCGCAAGGGCGCCGAAACCGCAGCGGCGAAGGACAACATCGAACTTCGGTACTCCGCCGATCCCGAGGCACCGAATCAGGCCAACCTGGTTCAGAGCGCGATCGACAGCAAGGTCGACGGGATTGCAGTCACCCTCGCGAAGCCTGACGCCATGGTTGCCGCGGTCCAAAGTGCCACCGCCGCGGGCATTCCGGTGGTCGCCCTCAACTCGGGCCTCGAAACCTGGAAGGACATGGGCGTCAAGGAGTACTTCGGTCAGGACGAGTCGATTGCCGGTGAAGCTGCGGGCGAGCGACTCAACACCGAAGGAGCGACCAAGGTGTTGTGCGTCATTCAGGAGCAGGGCAACGTGAGCCTCGAATCACGTTGTGCCGGCGTGAAGAAGTCGTTCAAGGGAGCGACGGAGATTCTCAACGTCAACGGCAAGGACATGCCGTCGGTGGAGTCGACCATCACCGCGAAGCTTCAGCAGGACCCGGCCATCGATCGAGTCCTCGCTCTCGGTGCGCCGTTTGCATTGACGTCCGTGACGTCGGTCGGCAACGCAGGCAGCAAGGCGAAGGTGGTCACCTTCGACACCAACGCGGCTCTCGTCGACGCCATCAAATCCGGTGACGTGCAGTGGGCAGTGGACCAGCAACCCTTCCTGCAGGGCTACCTCGCCATCGATTCGCTGTGGCTATACCTCAACAACGGCAACGTGATCGGCGGCGGCCTGCCGACGCTGACCGGACCCGCGTTCATCGACAACACCAACATCGACTCGGTCGCCGAGTACGCCAAGAACGGAACTCGCTGATCCGGGCGCACGGAGGGCTGAGAATCCGCCCGCCGTGCGCCTGTCCAGCACGGAAGGGAAATCATGTCCACTCAGGCAGATCTCGACCTTGCCGCCCACAAAGTCGTGACCGATGAACGGGTGAAGGAGCAGAAGCGCATTCAGCGTCTGCTGCTCCGCCCCGAGATGGGTTCACTTGTCGGCGCCATCGCTATTTTCATCTTCTTCTGTATCGTCGCGGCGCCGTTCCGTACGCCGGAAGCGCTTGCGACAGTGCTCTACTCGAGCTCCACGATCGGCATCATGGCTTGTGCGGTCGCCCTGCTCATGATCGGCGGCGAGTTCGACCTCTCCGCCGGCGTCGCGGTCACCACGTCCTCGCTGGCAGCGTCCATGATCGCCTACAACCTGCACCTCAATCTGTGGGTGGGCGCAATTCTGGCGCTGGTGGTTTCGCTCGCGGTCGGATTCTTCAACGGTTACCTCGTCATGAAGACGAAGATTCCCAGCTTCCTCATCACCTTGAGTTCGTTCCTGATGTTGACCGGCATCAACCTGGCCGTCACCAAGCTCGTTAGTGGTCAAGTGGCCACACCCAGCGTCTCCGACATGGCCGGATTCGATTCCGCCAAAAAGGTATTCGCGTCGTCCTTCTCGGTATTCGGCGTGTCCGTCAAGATCACCGTCGTGTGGTGGCTGCTGTTCACCGCGATTGCCACGTTCATCTTGTTCAAGACCAAGATCGGCAACTGGATCTTCGCGGTCGGTGGTAATCAGGACAGCGCACGCGCGATCGGTGTGCCGGTGACGGCAGTCAAGATCGGTCTGTTCATGACCGTCGGCTTTGCGGCCTGGTTCGTGGGCATGCATCTGCTGTTCTCGTTCAACACCGTTCAGTCCGGTCAGGGAGTCGGTAACGAGTTCCTGTACATCATCGCCGCAGTCATCGGCGGTTGCTTGCTCACCGGTGGTTACGGAACCGCGATCGGCGCTGCGATCGGCGCATTCATCTTCGGTATGACCAACCAGGGCATCGTCTACGCAGGCTGGAACCCGGACTGGTTCAAGTTCTTCCTCGGCGCCATGCTGCTCTTCGCGGTCATCGCCAACAACGCATTCCGCAACTACGCTGCGAAAAGGTGACACATGAGTACCACAGCTGAAGTTCCCGCTCTCTCGAACTCGGGCGGCAACGTGCCACTGATCGAGCTCAAGGACGTCGGTAAGCAATACGGAAACATCATCGCGCTCAAGGGAATCAACCTCCGCGTCGGCGCGGGTGAGGTGACCGGCGTGCTCGGTGACAACGGCGCAGGCAAGTCCACACTGATCAAGATCATCGCCGGCCTGCACCAGCAGAGCGAAGGTGAACTGCTCGTCGACGGCGAACCGACGACGTTCCATTCTCCGAAAGAAGCGCTTGGCAAAGGCATCGCGACGGTCTACCAGGACCTCGCCGTTGTTGCGCTGATGCCGGTGTGGCGCAACTTCTTCCTCGGGCAGGAACTGCGCAAGGGCGGACTCATCAAGTCGCTCGA
This sequence comes from Rhodococcus sp. NPDC055024, assembly GCF_053608585.1. Taxonomy (NCBI): domain Bacteria; kingdom Bacillati; phylum Actinomycetota; class Actinomycetes; order Mycobacteriales; family Nocardiaceae; genus Rhodococcus; species Rhodococcus sp. NPDC055024. Next base: position 133,421 of record NZ_JBSGVT010000005.1, on the reverse strand, counting down.
CGCCAACGCCATGCGTGCGACGACGCTCTCGGAACTGTCGAAGATGGGCATCGAACTGCCCGACGTCGACGCACCGATCGGCAGCCTTTCCGGCGGTCAGCGTCAGTGTGTTGCCATCGCACGCGCCATCTTCTTCGGCGCGCGCGTGCTGATTCTCGACGAGCCGACAGCAGCGCTCGGCGTCAAGCAATCGGGAATGGTGTTGCGCTACATCACCGCTGCCAAGGAGCAGGGTTTCGGCGTCATCTTCATCACGCACAACCCGCACCACGCGTACATGGTCGGCGATCACTTCGTTCTCCTCAACCGAGGACGTCAGAAGCTCGACGCCAAGTACGACGACATCTCGCTCGAAGAACTGACCAAGGAGATGGCAGGCGGTGACGAGCTCGAGACACTGACCCACGAGCTTCGCCGCTAGATCAGAACGTCACGACTACTGCCTCGGTTCGAATCGAACCGAGGCAGTAGTCGTTTCGTCAGAGGGTGGTAGTCGGCCGAACCCCGAGGCCGGAATGCGTGTACGCCTCGTCGATCATCGTCATGTTGGCGAGCGCGTCGGCCGGGCCGATGGGAAGTGTCGAGTCCCCGGCCAGATGATCGGCCAGGGCCTCGAGTTGGTAGGTGTACGACGACTTGGTGCCCAGATGCTCGACGATCGTGCGCCCACCGGCCGTGACGGAGACGCGGTCGTCGACGTCCGGCTGCAGGAAGTTGTGCACCAGGACGTCCCCTTCCGTGCCGAAGACTTGGAAGGTGAAGTGATAACGCTCGTCCAACATCGTGGTGACCACGGATGCCGTGGCGCCGCTGGGATATTCGAGTTCGATGTCGAACCACGAATCAACTCCCGGAACGTATTCCTCGTGACGGGTCGCGGTCACTACCGGCGCCCCACCGCACACGTCACTCAGCATCCGGGAAGCGTGTAATCCGTAGCAGCCCAGGTCCATCAGAGACCCTCCCGCCAACGCGAGTTCCCACCGCGGATCGTTCTCGGCGGGGGTCGGCATCCGCAGTACCGTTTCCACTCGAGTTAGTTCGCCGACGGCGCCATTCCGAACCAGATCCAGCAGGCGCCGGTTCACCGGATGAAAGAGGTAGTGGAAACCCTCGAGCAGCGTCACTCCGCTCACGCGTGCTGCCTCGACTACCGCCTGTGCTTCCGCCGCGTTGCTCGAAAACGGTTTCTCCGTCAGCACGTGCTTGCCCGCCTGAATGCCGGCGAGATTCCACGGGCCGTGCAGGCTGTTGGGCAGCGCGTTGTAGACGACGTCCACCTCCGGATCCGAAATCAGCTCCGCGTACGAACCGACCACCCGTTCGATCCCATGCTGGGCCGCATAGGCTCTGGCACGCTCGGGGTTGCGTGCGGCAACGGCCACCAGGCGGTGCCCGGTGGCCGTTGCAGGTGTGATCATCGCGTTCTCGGCGATTCGTGAGGCTCCCAGAATGCCTATTCGCAACGGGGTAGGTGTCACAGAACCGACCGCAGGTACTCGACGCTGGCTCGCACGTCGCGCACCGGCCCCTCGTCCGATGGCGCCTCGGTCAAGATGGTGTCCTGCTCGAGCACGTACCACCCGTCGAAACCGTGTCGCTGCAAGATGGCCGTGACACCGGCGATGTCGACGTCGCCACCACCGAGCGGACGGTACATTCCTGCCTTGACGCCGTCGGTGTAGGTGAGTTCGCCGCTGCGAACGCGTGATGCGAGGGCATCGTCGACGTCCTTGAGATGTACGTGGGTAATGCGCTCGGGAGCTTGACGCGCCAGGTCGACCGGATCGGTCCCGCCGATCAACAGATGGCCGGTGTCGAGACACAGTGGGATGGCCGAGCCGTCGAGCACGCGCAGGACCTCGTCGCGCTGCTCGATCATCGTTCCGACGTGAGGGTGGACGACTGCTCGAATGCCGCGCTCGGCCGCAGCGTCTGTGAGCCGATCGAGATTGTGCAGCAGGGTTTTCCAACTCTGCTCGTCCAATTCCGGACGTGAATCGTAGCCGTCGGAGCCCGTCGCGGCAGCGAGAACCAAAACCTCGGCACCCGAGGCGACAAAACCGTCGAGGATCGGGGAGATGCCGGGCACCGGATCGTGATCGTGATCGTGCAGCAGAACCGGTGCGAACCCGCCGACTGCGCTCAGGTCGTGATCCGCGAGCACCTTGGCCATCTCGGCGGGTGCTGTCGGCAGAAAGCCCTCCGGACCGATTTCCGTTGCCGCAAGACCGACTTCGCGCATTTCACGGAGAACCTGCGCGGGGTCGAGCTGGTAGCCCCAACCCGGGACTTCACACACACCCCAGGAGATCGGTGCGCCGGCGATGCGAGGAGTGCTCATGTGTGTGCCTCATTCTTGTTGTGAAGGAACAGATCTTTGACTTCGGTGATCGTGACGGGCCGGCCCTCGCGCAGAGAGTGCGTTGCAGCTTCGGAGATCCAGGCCGACTCGACTGCATCCGCGGGAGTACAGGGTGATTCCCGACGCCCGGCGACAACGCCGAGGAATGCTTCGAGTTCTGCACGGTAGGCGGAAGTGAAACGGTCCATGAAAAACGTGTACGGCTCCTTCGAGGGAAACGAGATTCCGGGGTCGAGCGAGCGGAGCGGCAAACGGTCGTCGAGTCCCGCAGCGACGGAGTCTCTCGAGCCGAGGACTTCGAGCCGGCAGTCGTGGCCACGGCCGTTGTAGCGAGTATTCGACACGACCGCGATGGTCCCGCCTTCGAACGTGAGAACCGTTGCAGCGGTGTCGACGTCACCGGCATCGGCGATCGCGCGATCACCTTGATTCGAGCCGGTGGCAAAGACCGTGGTGACTTCGCGGCCGCTGACCCACCTGACGATGTCGAAATCGTGGATCGAGCAGTCGCGGAAGATGCCGCCGGAGTGTTCGATGTACGAGATCGGTGGGGGAGCGGGATCGAGGGTGGTCGACCGGAGAGTGTGGATCCAACCGAGCTGTCCGGATCGAACTGCGTCGTATGCCGCCACAAATGACGGATCGAAGCGGCGCTGAAATCCGATCTGGACCGGTACCGAGGTCTGCTCGACAGCCTCGAGTACACGAACGGAGGATTCGATGGAGTCGGCGACCGGCTTTTCGCAGAACGTCGGGATACCCCGGCGGACAGCGGCTTCGATCAAGTCGGCGTGCGAACTCGACGACGCGGCGATCAGAACGCCGTCGACTCCCGAGGCGAAAAGGGACTCCGGGTCGGCGGCGGACTCCACGTCGAGTTCGGTTGCCACGTCGGAGGTGCGAGGTGCGTCGGCGTCGGTGACCACCAGCGAGTCGACGCCGTCCATCGTGAGCAGGTTTCGGGCGTGGTAGCTGCCGATTCTTCCGAGCCCGATGACTCCGATACGAGCGCCCATCAGTCCAGCCCTCCGAAGACGTTCTGGTCCCAGTCGACGATCGAACCCGTCACGACTCCGCTGCGATCGGAGAGCAGGAAGACGACGAAGTCGGCGATTTCGTCGACCTGACCGAGCTTGCCCATGGGAAGGGTGCTGCCCGCACGTTCCTGCCAATCGTCACCGGCGTCGTGAAAAGCTCTCTGCGTGAGGTCTTCCCCCTCGGTCTGTGTCCACCCGATGTCGAGACCGTTGATCCGGATACGATCCCAGCGATGCGCATGGGCGGCGTTGCGGGTCAGACCCGCCAGCCCGGCCTTCGCTGCCACGTACGGCGCGAGATACGGCTGCCCGCCGAGTTCGGACGTGGAGATGATGTTGACGATGGACCCGGGGACCGCACGTTCGCGCATGTCTTTGACTGCTGCCTGCATCGTGAAGAACGGACCACGAAGGTTCACCGCGATGTGCTGGTCGAAGAGCTCTTCGGTGGTGTCGAGCAACGTGCCGCGCGAGGTGAGCCCGGCAGAATTGACGAGGGCATCCACGCGGCCGAAATGTGAGATCGTCTCGGCAACGCTGGCGAGTGCGGAATCCGTCTGTGCCACATCGGCTTCGATGAAGTGGGTTCCTGGAAGTTCTGCCTCGAGAGTCTTTCCGACGTCAGGGCGTCGGCCGGTGAAAGCCACCTGCGCGCCCTCACGGACAGCGGCACGTACGACGCCGGCGCCGACGCCTTGCGAGCCACCACTGACCAGTACGACAGTGTCGGCTAGGAGTGCGGGCCTGATTACGCCCGGCGGAGAAGTCATGGGTTTAGTCTGGCTGTGACGAAGACCTCGAGCAACAGCGAAAAACCATCAAATATCCATCATTGTGAGGTAGTTGTGGCGCATCGATTCAAAGTGCGGGAGATCGCCCAACAGTCGGGCCTGAGTGAGGCCACCGTCGACCGGGTGCTCAACGACCGTCCTGGAGTTCGCGACGGCACACGATCGGAGGTTCGCCAGGCGATCACGGACCTGGAACGTCAACGCTCGCAACTGAAACTGGTCGGTCGAACATTCATCGTCGACGTCGTGTTGCAAACTCCCGCACGGTTTTCCGACGCCGTCCGCGATGCGCTCGAGGCCGAACTGCCGACCCTTGCGCCCGCTGTGGTGCGGTCCCGGTTTCACTTTCGTGAGACCGGTTCGGTAGAAGCGATGACATCGACGCTCGACAAGATTCGCCGACGCGGGTCCCACGGTGTCATCGTCAAGGCTCCCGATACTGCGGAAGTCGTGGCGGCGATCGATCGGCTCGTGACGGCAAAGATTCCGGTCGTCACGTTGGTGACCGACGTTGCCGGCAGCAGGCGAGCCGCTTACATCGGCATCGACAACCGCGCCGCCGGAGCCACCGCCGCGTATTTGATCGATCAGTGGCTGGGGGATCGGGACGGCAACGTGCTGGTCAGCATGAGCAGCGGATTCTTTCGCGGAGAGGAAGAACGGGAGATGGGATTTCGCTCCGCCATGCGCGTTTCGGCTCCGCATCGACGTTTGATCGACATTCCGAACAGTGACGGTTTGGACCAGACAAGTAGGAAACTGGTGCGGGCAGCGCTCGAATCCGATCCGCAGATCCGTGCTGTGTATTCGATCGGTGGCGGCAACCTGGCTACGGTCGACGCGTTCGAAGAACTGAATCGAGAGTGCTCCGTCTTCGTCGCCCACGATCTCGACGGAGACAATCGAAAGTTGCTGGGGGAGAGGCGAATATCGGCGGTGCTACACCACGATCTGCGGGCGGATCTTCGCACTGCCGCTCAGGTGGTCATGAAAGAGCACGGCGCCATGGGCGCCCACTTCGGTTTTACGACGTCACCGGTTCAGGTCGTGACTCCGCTCAACATGCCCCCGACATAGCTGTGCGCGGTCAAGGAGTCCGGAGACTCCCTAACCGCGCACAGGCCGAAGGCCAACTATCGAGCGAAGAGCAGCGCTCGCTTGACTTCCTGAATAGCCTTTGTCACCTGGATGCCGCGGGGGCACGCGTCGGTGCAGTTGAACGTGGTGCGGCAACGCCACACGCCGTCCTTGTCGTTCAGGATGTCGAGACGCTCGGAAGCGGCCTCGTCACGGCTGTCGAAGATGAACCGGTGTGCGTTCACGATGGCAGCGGGACCGAAGTAGCTGCCGTCGCTCCAGTACACGGGGCACGACGTGGTGCAGCATGCGCAGAGGATGCACTTGGTGGTGTCGTCGAAACGAGCACGGTCGTGCTGGCTCTGGATGCGCTCACGAGTGGGCTCGTTGCCACTGGTGATGAGGAACGGCTTCACGGCGCGGAATGCGTCGAAGAAGGGCTCCATGTCGACAACCAGGTCCTTCTCGACGGGCAGGCCCTTGATGGGCTCGACCGTGATGGTGACAGGCTTGCCGTCCTTGGGGAGCATGTCCTTCATCAGCAGCTTGCAGGCCAGACGGTTCACACCGTTGATCCGCATGGCGTCCGATCCACAGACTCCGTGTGCGCAGCTGCGACGGAACGTGAGGGTGCCGTCGAGGTAGCCCTTCACGTACAGCAGCAGGTTGAGCAGACGGTCGGTGGGCAGTGCCGGAACCTGGAAACTGTCCCAGTGCTGGCCCTCGCCCGATTCGGGGTTCATCCGCGCGATCTTGAGGGTGACCATGACGGCCCCCTCGGGAACAGCGGGGAGTTTTGGTGCATCTACAGCAGGCGCAGACATCAGTACTTACGCTCCATCGGCTCGTAGCGGGTCTGGATCACCGGCTTGTAGTCCAGACGGATGTCGGAGAGCAGGCCGTCACCCTCCTTGTACGCCATCGTGTGCTTCATGTACTCGGCGTCGTTGCGATCCGGGAAGTCCTCGCGAGCGTGGCCGCCGCGCGATTCCTTGCGGTTGAGGGCACCGACGACGGTGACCTCTGCCATTTCGAGGAGGAAGCCCAGCTCGATGGCCTCGAGCAGGTCGCTGTTGTAGCGCTTGCCCTTGTCCTGGACCGTGATGTGGTTGTAGCGCTCCTTGAGAGCACGCACATCCTTGAGTGCCTGGGTGAGGCGCTCTTCGGTGCGGAAGACGGAGGCGTTGTTGTCCATCGACTGCTGCAGCTCGGTGCGGATGTCCGCAACGCGCTCGTGGCCGTGATCGGACAGGATGACGCCGACCCAGTCTTCGACCATCGCGGCCGGGGTTTCCGGCAGGTCGACGAACTCGGTGGAGTTCGCGTACTCGGCTGCAGCGATGCCGGCGCGGCGGCCGAACACGTTGATGTCGAGGAGCGAGTTGGTGCCGAGGCGGTTTGCGCCGTGCACGGAGACGCAGGCACATTCGCCGGCGGCGTACAGGCCCTTGACGACCTCGTCGTTGTTGCGCAGAACCTCACCGTTGATCTTGGTGGGGATACCGCCCATGACGTAGTGGCACGTCGGGTAGACGGGCACGGGCTCCTTGACGGGGTCCACGCCGAGGTAGGTGCGCGAGAACTCCATGATGTCGGGGAGCTTCTCGTCGAGAACTTCCTCGGGGATGTGCGTCACGTCGATGTAGACGTAGTCCTTGTTCGGGCCGGCGCCGCGGCCTTCGAGAACTTCGAGGACCATCGAACGAGCCACGATGTCACGCGGAGCGAGGTCCTTGATGGTGGGGGCGTAGCGCTCCATGAAGCGCTCACCGTCGGCATTTCGGAGAATGCCACCTTCACCACGGACAGCTTCCGAGATCAGGATGCCGAGACCGGCGAGTCCTGTCGGGTGGAACTGGTGGAACTCCATGTCCTCGAGGGGCAGGCCCTTGCGGAAGATGATGCCCATGCCGTCACCGGTGAGGGTGTGCGCGTTGGACGTCGTCTTGTACATGCGTCCCGAGCCGCCGGTCGCGAAGATGATCGACTTGGCGTGGAAGATGTGCAGCTCGCCGGTCGAGAGCTCGTAGCAGATGACACCGGTGGCAACCGGGCCGTCTTCGGTCTCGGTGATGGCGATGTCGAGCGCGTAGAACTCGTTGAAGAACTCGACATCGTGCTTGACGCAGTTCTGGTAGAGCGTCTGCAGGATCATGTGACCGGTGCGGTCGGCTGCGTAACACGCACGGCGGACGGGTGCCTTGCCGTGGTCACGGGTGTGTCCACCGAATCGACGCTGGTCGATCTTGCCTTCGGGCGTGCGGTTGAACGGCAGGCCCATCTTCTCGAGGTCGAGCACCGCGTCGATGGCCTCTTTGGCCATGATCTCGACGGCGTCCTGGTCGGCGAGGTAGTCGCCGCCCTTGACGGTGTCGAAGGTGTGCCACTCCCAGTTGTCTTCCTCCACGTTCGCCAGTGCGGCACACATGCCGCCCTGGGCCGCGCCGGTGTGGCTGCGGGTGGGGTAGAGCTTGGTCAGTACGGCCGTGCGGGCACGGGGGCCAGCTTCGATTGCCGCACGCATGCCTGCGCCGCCGGCGCCGACGATGACCACGTCATAACGATGTTCCTGCATGAAGTCTGTGCTCCCCTAGCTCGCCGAGATATTGGGGTCGAAGGTGAAGATGACGTACGTGCCCAGGCCCATGATCAGGATCATCGAGAGAACGAGGATCGTGGTCAGCCAGAAGCGCGTGGAGTCCTTGCGGGAGTAGTCCGCGATGACCGTGCGCAGGCCGTTGCCGCCGTGCAGCTGTGCCAGCCACAGCATCGTCAGGTCCCAGAACTGCCAGAACGGGCTGGACCAGCGACCTGCGACGAATGCGAAGTTCAGACGGTGAACGCCACCGTCGAGCATCAGCATGATGAACATGTGGCCCAGGACCAGAACGATCAGGGCGACGCCGGAGAAGCGCATGAACAGCCATGCGTACAACTCGAAGTTGTTCCGAGCCTTCGCACGCGGGGACCGCGGGTTGTCCAGGCTTGCGGGACGGTCGTATGAGGTGCCCAGGCTCTTGGCTTCGGGTCCGTGAGTAGTCGCCATGTCAGTGCTCCGCAAACATGTTGATGAGGATGCGTCCGGCGCCTGGGATCATCACCAGGAACCAGATCGTCAGAATGGTCCAGAGCATGACGCGCTGGTACTTCGGGCCCTTCGACCAGAAGTCCACCAACATCACGCGCACGCCGTTGAGGGCGTGGTAGAGGACTACGCCGACGAGGCCGATCTCCATGAGGCCGACGAGGGGGTTCTTGTACGTGTCGATGACGGCGTCGTACGTATCGGGATTGACCCGAACGAGTGCCGTATCGAGAACGTGTACGAATAGGAAGAAGAAAGTAGCGACGCCTGTGATCCGGTGTAGAACCCAGGACCACATTCCGGGGTCGCCCCGGTAAAGCGACCTCGTGCGCTCCTTCTGAGGAGCGGCTTCAGTCGTAGTACTCATCGAGTGCTGTGCCTCCAACGTCATTGGTGGACGCGTCGAGCCTGCAGAGAGCTTCGATGTACCTCAGCCCGGGCTCGACGGGATCCTGAACCGACTTGACTCAGACTCTAAACCTATGTGAAACCGGGAACTAATCAGATGCGGGATTCGTACGCGTACCAAACTCTTTGTAAGGTTTGCCTTTCCAATCTTCGGGAGACGGTTACGGCGTGGTTTCTGCATCCATTCAGTCAGCGTGATTGGATAACGAACCATGGGTGACATCGACTGGAAGTTGTTGCGGCACAACGCGCAAGTGGTCATGCGGCAGGCCTATGCGCCGTACTCGGGGTATGCGGTGGGTGCAGCGGCCCTGGTAGACGATGGTCGAATCGTCTCAGGATGCAATGTGGAAAATGTCTCATACGGTTTGAGCCTGTGTGCCGAATGTGGACTCGTCGGTAACTTGGCCGCCACCGGGGGTGGGCGGCTGGTGGCCTTCACATGCTGCGACGCGAAGGGCTCGATTCTGATGCCCTGCGGCAGGTGTAGACAGCTTCTTCTCGAGCATGGCGGGGGTGAGATGCTTGTCGACACCAGCAGTGGCTTCAGGCCGCTGAGCGAGCTGTTGCCCGATGCTTTCGGGCCGGAACAAGCAGAGGGGCTCCGCCATGTTTGACGCAGTTTCCATCATCGGCGCCAAGCGTGACGGCCGCGAATTGTCGGGGACCGAGATCGACTGGGTAGTTCAGGCGTTCACGCAGGGTGTCGTCGGCGACGAACAGATGTCGGCGCTCGCGATGGCGATCTATTTCCGCGGAATGTCGCGGGCGGAGACCGGTCGATGGACCGAGGCGATGATCGAATCCGGCGGGAGGATGGACTTTTCGGACTTGCCGCTGCCCACCGTCGACAAGCATTCGACCGGTGGAGTGGGGGACAAGATCACCCTTCCGCTCGCGCCCCTCGTCGCTGCGTGCGGTCTTGCAGTCCCGCAGTTGTCGGGACGCGGACTGGGCCACACCGGTGGAACACTCGACAAGCTCGAGGCCATTCCGGGTTGGCGCGCCGAGCTCACAGCGGCGGAGATGGTCGACATTCTTTCGGACCCGAAAATCGGTGCCGTGATCTGCGCTGCCGGAGCGAACCTGGCCCCGGCCGACAAGAAGCTCTACGCGCTGCGCGACGTGACCGGAACGGTGGAATCCATTCCGCTGATCGCAAGTTCGATCATGAGCAAGAAGATCGCCGAGGGGACCGGCGCCCTGGTGCTCGACGTCAAAGTCGGTTCCGGAGCGTTCATGAAGGACCTCGGCGACGCACGCGAGCTGGCTCGCACGATGGTCGAATTGGGCAACGACGCCGGTGTGCGCACTAGCGCCCTCATCACCGGGATGGACACTCCACTGGGACTGACGGCCGGCAACGCTCTCGAAGTACGAGAATCCGTCGAGGTGCTGGCCGGCGGGGGTCCGTCGGACGTCGTCGAGCTGACCCTTGTCCTGGCTCGGGAAATGCTGTCCGCGGCCGGGATCGACGGTATCGACCCGGCAGACAAACTTGCCGACGGCACGGCCATGGACCGGTGGCGCGCGATGATCGGCGCACAAGGTGGGGACCCGCACGCAGCACTGCCGGTGGCCCGGCACAGCGACGTCGTCACCGCGGACCGAGACGGCGTGCTGACTCGACTCGACGCCATGGCGGTGGGCGTCGCAGCCTGGAAACTCGGAGCCGGACGCGAACGGCAGGGTGAAGCCGTGCAGGCCGGTGCCGGCATCGAGATGCACGCAAAGCCGGGCGAAGTGGTCCGCGCCGGGCAGAAGCTGATGACTTTGCACACGGACACTCCCGAGAGATTTGACGCAGCGCGTCGAAGCCTCGGTGGTGGCTGGTCCATCGGGACCGAATCCGACACCGTTTCGCGGCCGCTGCTCATCGAGCGAATTGTGGGTGATTCGCGTTAGCGTTGGCGAATGAACGCACCGGAGTTGACCACGATCCGCAGCGCACCCAAAGTTCTTCTCCACGACCATCTCGACGGAGGACTCCGACCCGAGACCGTTCTCGAACTGGCCGAGCAGTGTGGCTACGACGAGCTGCCGGCGACTTCGGCATCCGAACTGGCACAATGGTTCCGAACTGCCGCTGACAGCGGTTCACTCGAGCTCTACCTCGAAACGTTCGCGCACACAGTCGCCGTGATGCAGACCCCGGAAGGGCTTGCGCGGGTGGCACGTGAGTGCGCCGAGGATCTGGCCGACGACAACGTCGTCTATGCCGAAATCCGTTTTGCGCCCGAGCAGCACCTGGAACAGGGCCTGAGTTTGGACGAGGTCGTCGAGCACGTGCTCGAGGGCTTCCGGGCCGGCGAATCCGCTGCCAGGGTCGCGGGACGGGAGATCCGAATCGGGTGTCTCCTGACAGCGATGAGGCATGCCGCCCGGTCGCGGGAGATCGCCGAACTCGCGGTGCGATTCCGGGATCGCGGAGTGGTCGGGTTCGACATCGCCGGCGCCGAGGCCGGGAACCCACCGAGCCGGCATCTCGACGCTTTCGAATACATGCGTGATGCGAACGCTCACTTCACGATCCACGCGGGTGAGGCCTTCGGATTGCCGTCGATCCACGAAGCGATCGCGTTCTGCGGAGCGGACCGGTTGGGACATGGCGTGCGGATCGTCGACGACATCGAGGTAGGCGGCCACGGTCGGGCAGAGTTGGGTCGGCTCGCAAACTACGTCCGTGACATGCGCATTCCCCTGGAACTGTGCCCGAGTTCGAACGTACAGACCGGAGCCGTAGCCGCCCTGGCGGACCATCCGTTCGGACTGTTGGCGGACTTGCGCTTCCGCGTGACCGTCAACACCGACAACAGGCTGATGAGCGACACCAGCATGAGCCGGGAAATGGCGGCGTTGGTCGAGACCTTCGGTTACGGCTGGACCGATCTGGAACGCTTCACCATCAACGCGATGAAGTCGGCCTTCATCCCGTTCGACGAGCGCCTCGCGTTGATCGACGACGTCATCAAGCCGGGTTACGCCGTGCTCATCGGCTAGATGACGCGCACCGACTACTCAGGTCGCAACCGGGCCTCGAACTCACGCTCGAGTTCACGCCAGGCCTCGGATTCCTTGGTGAACGGCGCACTCGGAGCCATCCGGGAGGGATCGGGATTGAGAAGGTAGGAGACGTACCAACCCAGCTCGTTCGACGCGGACAGAACTTCCTCGGTGGAGTCGTCGTCGGCGAAATCTGCTGCATCGGTGAACAATTCGACGGCAAGCTCCAACTGCTCGGCGTCGACCACGTCCGGGCCCTGCGCGAGGTCGTCGGCGATGCCGGGCAGAACGTAGACGTTCTCGTCCGTGACTTCGATTTCGAGTGAACCGTCGACGGCAGCATTCTGAATCTCGCCGTACGTGCTGACCTGCGAGAGATCGTGTTCGTGGTTGTCCGCGAGATAACGAGCGAGTGCGCGCTCGCTACGGAAGACGGTGATCAGTCCGTCCTTGCCGAGGAAGATCGCCTGATCTCCCATGTAGCAGCGCAGAGTGTAGAAAGTCTCGGCCGAGGTGATGATGCGGATCGGATCGACGCCGACCTCGCCCCAGAAGGTCTCGACTTCGTCTTCGTCCACGTCGAGGTCGTCCTCGTCGAATTCCTCGTCCTCGCCCTCCTCGGCGACATCGTCGGCGTCGACGGTGTTCTCGGCAGCAGCGAGCAGTTCAGCTTCCGCGACCGCGACGGCGGCAGCGTCGACCTTCGGGGAGGTGACCACCTTGTCGATGGCGTCGAGAACGGCGTCCCAGTCCTTGACGATTGCGGCACCGACCTGATCCCACAGCTCCAGTCCTTCGCGACCTTCGAAGGTGCCGGCGCCGGTGGCCAGCGCGCCGAGTACCGGATGGCCGCTGAAGAAGCGGATGACCGCGTCGAGTTCGCACACCTCACCGATGTTGCGAGCCATGTTCAGGGTGTCTTCGAGTTCCGAGACCACCAGTGCCTCAGGGTCACCTGCGGCCAACTCGGGCACGCCGACGAAGTCGAAGGTGAAGTTCTCTTCCGGCTCGAGCTCGGCTGCCGACAGTCCGGAGACGACAGCCCACGCCGGATGCTCGACCAGGTCGTTGTCCGAGTCGGTGCGGATGAATGCCGCGAGTTCCGCGACGGAGGAGAACCCGTAGAGGTCTTCCTCATGGCCGAGAAACGCTTCCCACTCGTCGTCGCCCTCGCGCCAGCGGGGTGCCCACAAAGTGACGAGGTCTCCGTCGGTGAGTCCGATTTCGATAGGGACGATGTCTCCAGCCATGGGCGGAAGCCTATCCACCGCAGAGCGAAAGGCATAGCGGGGGTTGGTCACGTTTGTTTCAGCGACACGCGGAGCTCACCCACCAGCCGTTCTCGTTCATCATTGGACTGCTGAACTGCCTGGTGAATGGTTGCCACCGTCAGTGCGGCTACCGTGCGCGAATCCATGGCGGTGATCGCATCGGTGATCCGCAAGTCGACCAGAGCGCCCAGCCCGTCGACAGTCGCTGTGACTATCCCACCTTCACTCGAGACGACCGCCCGCAGAGCGGTGACCCCGTCGACGGCGTCCTGCAACAGCCCGGTCCGGTGTTTCGCCAGCTCCATGATTCGATCCATCTCGTTCATATCGAACGCATCCAGCTCGACGGCAGGCTCTGGTCCTCTGTGGCGTCGACATCAGCCAGTTCGTCTCGCGTCGCGAGACCGAGTCGATCGAGGATCGCCGCCGGCACGCCGGTCTGCTCGAGCTCCACACGATGGCGGACACCGGCTTCGATTGCAGCCTTCGAGGACAGAGCGAGTATCTGCTGCGCCAACCGTGCGCCGCCGTACCGCAGTTCGCCCTGGCTGATCCGCAGGTCCACGGGGACAGCATGCTCCGTGGCACGGACCGCGATGGTTCCGGCGCGGTTGACGGCGACGGCTGTGATGATCGGCGGCGATTCCCGCAGGTTCTCGGACATGTTTCCTGTCATTCGGTCGGGCGGTAGAAGCCGTGAAAGCCCATGCCGCTGTTCGTGGTTCGGATGGAACTGACCTCGACTGGGTCACCAGCTTCGACCATCTGACCGTTGCCGATCACCATGGCGACGTGTCCGTCCCAGACCGCGAGGTCGCCCGGCATCAGATTGTTCTGATCGACCTGGTTCCCGATTCCTTGTTCCTGGGCCAACCGCGGAATATCGACTCCGGCTTGGCCGTACGCCCACTGCGTCAACCCGCTGCAGTCCAGACCGACTCCGGGTGTCGTGCCTCCCCAGGCGTACGGGACTCCCTGTTGAGTGAGCGCGTTGCGTACGGCGGCAGCGGCCTCGGCGTTCGGTGCGGTGGCGATCGAGCCGTCGGGGAGTTCAACCTCTACACCGCCTGCGGAAGCGGAACCACCAGCGGAACCCGAACCACCTGAGGAACCGGAGGTGCCGGCCGAACCCGAGGCGCCTGGCGCGGGTTCCGGTATCGGGACGGGTGGGATCAGCGCGGACATCTTGTCGGTCGACCCGGCCAGTTCACCGCGTACCCGCTCGACTACCGAGACCGCCCGCCCGAGGTGCTCCAACGCGGCCGACAGCAACATCAATTGCCCCATCGGCGTCGCGAGCGTCGGCCCGGCCTTGACGGCGAGCGCCAGAAAGGACTGAAGAATCTCACCGAGTTCGGTCATTCCCGCGGACACGGACGTTGTGGCTTCGTCCACGACACCGGCGATGTTGCTCCCACGATCGGCGAGGTTTCGCGTCGACGTCTGCGTCTGCTCGGTTTTGGTCACCGCGGCGGTGAGGGCATTCGACGAACTCTGGGTGGACGCCAGTTCGCTCAGTGCGACGCTTCCCAATCGGTACGCGATCTCGAGGGCGTCCGAAGCGATGCGGATTCCGACGTCGGGTCCGCCCGGGTCGGCGACACCGGTCCCCACGACGTCGACCAGATCGATGATCGGCCGAGCGAGAGCGTCGACGTCGATCATGAGCGTGCGGCTTCGACGAGAGCCGTTCGGACGGATTCCTCGGAGTCGAGATAGGCGGCGTGGGCGTCAAGGGTGGCGGACTGGACGCCCACGATCACGGCGGACAGTCGATCGATGTCGTCGACATGCGCTTGTTGTGCTCGGCCCGCGACGCGAACGAAGTCTCCGCCGATCAGCCCCAGCACAGCGGACAGAGCGGTGTGATCGCCGCCGGCCGCGTCCTGTCGAGCTTGCGCGACGTTGTCTGCCACCGTGCCCAACCGCGCGGCGAACTCCGCGATGCTTTCGGTGTGTAGATCCAGATTTGTCAACTTGTCTTCCCCCCGTTGCACTTACTCCTTCTTGGACGCCGCGCGGGGTGCTTCGGTTCCCGAGGAACTATTCTGATGGTCATGCAAACGCACGTAGTCGACCATCCGCTCGCGGCGGCCCTCTTGACGACAATGCGTGATGCACGCAGTGAGAACGCGACGTTTCGTTCCGCACTTCGCAGGCTCACGCACATGCTGGTCTACGAGGCCATGCGTGACGCGGAGGTAGAGGAGTTCCCGGTCGACACCCCGGTAGCAGCGACGACGGGCATCCGGCTCGCGAAGCCGCCTTTGCTGGTGCCGGTGCTGCGCGCGGGTCTTGGCATGGTCGAACAAGCCAGTGCACTGATCCCGTCGGCCGGCGTTGGCTTTGTCGGAATGGCCCGTGACGAAGAGACACATCAGCCGGTTCCGTACCTCGAATCCCTGCCCGCCGATCTGTCCGGTATCCCGGTATTCGTGCTCGATCCGATGCTCGCGACCGGTGGTTCGATGGTGCACACCATCGACTTGCTGGTTGCGCGTGGCGCGACCGATGTCACGGCAGTGTGCGTCGTAGCTGCTCCGGCCGGCGTCGACGCGCTGGCAGCCTCCGGACACCCGGTACGTCTGGTCATCGCGAGCATCGACGACGGACTCGACGAGAACGCTTTCATCGTCCCGGGTCTCGGTGACGCCGGCGATCGGCAGTTCGGACCCCGCTAGAGCGAGAGGGCGAAGGCTCGGAGTTCGGCCAGCCGAGCCTTCGCCTGCCCGCGCGCGTTCGCGAGATCGCTGCGGTCCGCCACCGGGACCACGACTTCGAGGTAGCACTTGAGCTTGGGCTCGGTGCCGGACGGTCGCACAACCACGCGGATCGACGGTCCGTCGAATATCACTGCGTCGGTGCGCATACCGCCGCGAACCAGGGACAAGTCTTTGGCGGTCACCGGCTCTCCCGCGAGCTGGCCGGGCGGATCGGCGCGTAACCGTTTCATCATTTCGGTGATGTCGCTCGAGCCCTCGACGCGGCGGGATACTTGGTCCCCGCGATGCAGTCCGAATTCGACGGCGTAGTCGTCGAGAACATCCAAGAGGGTTCTGTTGCTGCCCGCGAGGGTGGCAGCCAGATCGGCCACCAGTACGGCAGCCGAGATGCCGTCCTTGTCTCGCACCACATCCGGATCGACGCAGTGCCCGATCGCCTCCTCGTAGGCATAGACCAGACCGTCGCCGGCGCGCGTGAGCCACTTGAACCCGGTGAGTGTCTGCGCAAACCTGGCTCCGCGGGCTTTCGCCAACTTCGAGAGCAGAGTCGAGGAGACGATCGTCGTCGCCACCAACGAATCTTCGGGCGCGGTGCTCAGCACGTGGTCGGCCAGGACGATCCCGGTTTCGTCGCCGCGCAACATGCGCCACTGATCACCGTCGCGAACTCCGACGGCGCAGCGGTCGGCATCCGGGTCGAGTGCGATCGCCAGATCCGCGTCGACACATCGGGCGAGTGCGAGCAGACGGTCTGCAGCGCCGGGCTCTTCGGGATTGGGAAACTCGACGGTCGGAAACGTGGGGTCGGGATCGAACTGCTCCGCCACGACGTGCAGATCCGCGAACCCTGCTGCTCGCAGAGCTGATATCGCGGTCTCGCCGCCGACGCCGTGCATTGCCGTGAGCGCAATCCGGATCGAGCGGGCGTCGCCGTGCGGGAGGGTCGCGATGCGCGCGATGTACTCCTCGACCAGGGAATCGTCGACGGGAAACACCGGCATTCGAGGGACGTCGGCGGCGCCACCGATGCGGGCGATCTCGCTCTCGATTTCACGATCGGCGGGGGAGACGAGTTGCGCCCCACCCGAGAGGTACACCTTGTAGCCGTTGTCGGCAGCAGGATTGTGGGAGGCGGTGATCTGGATACCCGCCGCTGCCCCGAGCCTGCGCACCGCAAACGCCACCAGCGGTGTCGGCAATGGACGGGGGAGCAGGGTCACCTCGAACCCGGCTCCCGCCATGACTTCAGCGGCGGCGAGAGCAAATTCCTCGGAACCGCGCCGAGCGTCGCGGCCGACGACAATGCGGGAGCCGCCCTGGCAGCGAGCTGTCAGCCAGGCCGCCAGTCCGGCCGTGGTCCGGATGACGACCGCGAGGTTCATGCCGTTGGGGCCGCCGCGCACCGGCCCTCGAAGCCCAGCGGTGCCGAACGCCAGTGGCGAGGAAAAGCGTTCGGCCAGTTCATGTTCCGAAAGGGCTGTCAGTTCTGCGCGGGTGACTGGGTCCGGATCGGCGTCGATCCACTCGGTGACGTGGGTAGGTGTCACAGTTGCTCGACCAGTTGACGCAACAGCACTCCCATCCGGGCTGCCGACGCTTTGCCTGCCGCCAGCACCTCCTGATGGTCCAGCGGGGCACCAGTGATTCCGGCGGCCAGGTTGGTGACCATCGAGATGCCGAGAACGCGGGCGCCGAGCGCGCGGGCCGCAATGGTCTCGTGCACCGTCGACATGCCGACCAGATCGGCGCCGAGTGTACGAAGCATTCGAATCTCGGCCGGAGTCTCGTAGTGCGGACCGGGAAGCCCGGCGTAAACACCCTCGGCAAGGTCCGGGTCGATCGAGCGAGCCAGCGCGCGCAGTTCCGGCGAGTAGGCGTCGACCAGGTCGACGAACTCCGCGCCGACGAGCGGGGACCGGGCCGTCAGGTTCAGGTGGTCACTGATCAGCACCGGTTGGCCGACGGCGTAGTTTTCAGCAATACCGCCGGCCGCGTTGGTGAGGATGACGGTGTCGGCGCCGGCAGCGATGGCCGTCCGGACCGGGTGGACGACGGTGCCGAGATCGTGGCCCTCGTACGCATGCGCGCGCCCGAGCAGCAGCAGGACTTCGGTATTCCCGACGCGCACCGAACGAATGGTGCCCGCGTGCCCGAGCGCCGACGGCGGGGCGAAGCCAGGCAGATCGGCCATCGAGACTTCAGCCGTCACGTCCGCACCGGCGTCGCCGAACACGTCTGCGGCGTCGGTCCACCCCGACCCGAGCACGATGGCGACTGACGGTGACGAAGAACCCGTCATGGCGGACAGAGCAGCGGCGGCGGCCTCGGCGATCGTTCCCATGTGAGCAACCCTACTGAGGAGTCGGGTCGGTTCGCCGGGTGAGTTGGCGGGCGTTACTCTCCCATCCATGCCTTATCTCGAACGCGACGGCGACGTATTCATCCTGTACCTCGGCAACGAGGGCGAAACGGACAACGAGAACCGCTTCGGCCCCGAGTGGATCGACGCTGTTCACAGCAAGCTGGACGAGGTCGAAGCGCACGAGGGGCCGGCAGCCCTGGTGACCACGGCGACGGGCAAGTTCTACACGAACGGCCTGGACACGACGTGGATCTTCGGCAATCTCGACGGTCTTCCCGGTTACCTGGACAAGGTCCACACCATCTACAGCCGGCTGCTGACCTTCCCGATGGCCACGGTCGCGGCCGTGCAGGGGCACGCATTCGGCGCCGGCGCCATGCTCGCGTCCTCGCACGATTTCCAGATCATGCGCGCAGACCGCGGCTTCTACTGCCTTCCCGAGGTCGGACTGAACATGCCGTTCACAGTCGGGATGTCTGCATTGCTGAACAGTCGTCTGCCCAAGCAGACGGCGGTCGACGCGATGACGACGGGGCGTCGATTCGGCGGCGCCGACGCGCTGGCTGCCGGCATCGTGCAGGAAACGGTCGACGGCGACGGAGTGCTCGCGGCAGCAGTGGCCAAGGCGTCGGCACTGACGTCGACTCACGGCAAGAACTTGGCGGGAATCAAGGCAGGCATCCACCGCGATGCACTTGCGGACCTCGCTCAGGTGACTGACAAGAGCAACTTCTCCTTCGGGTGAGACAATGATCGCGTGAATCAGAATGTCGACAGCGCAGTCAGGTCTGTAGAGGCCGATCTGATTGCGCTGTCGCATTCGATTCACAGCGACCCGGAACTCGCCTTCGAAGAGTTCCGCAGCGCTGCCAAAGTGTCGGACCTGCTGGCGCAGCACGGTTTCGCGGTCACTCGCGGGATCGTCGATCTGCCGACGGCTTTCGATGCCACCTACGGCAGCGGAGAGTTGGTCATCGCGATCTGCGCCGAGTACGACGCGCTGCCCGAGATCGGTCATGCCTGTGGGCACAACATCATTGCCGCAGCTGCGGTCGGAGCCGGCATCGCGTTGGCTACCGTGGCCGATGAACTGGGGATCACCGTCCGAGTGATCGGTACTCCGGCGGAGGAAACCGGTGGCGGCAAAGTTCTGATGCTCGATCGTGGTGCATTCGACGGCGTCGGCGCGGCCATGATGGTTCATCCAGGACCGATCGACATTATCGGTGCCACCTCCCTGGCCCTGGCGGACATCGCGGTCAGCTATCACGGTCGCGAGGCGCATGCGTCTGCTGCGCCTGAATTCGGTCGTAATGCCGCCGACGCGGCGACGCTCGCTCAGGTGGCGGTCGGACTGTTGCGTCAGCACCTGCAGCCAGGCCAGCAGATTCACGGAATCGTCAGTGACGGCGGCACGGCTCCCAACATCGTTCCGGCCCGGTCCGAACTGCTCTACTACCTGCGTGCCGAGACGGCCGCGTCGTTGGCCAATCTGTCCGAGCGTGCTGACGCCTGCTTCGCCTCGGGCGCACTCGGCACCGGATGCACCCACGAAATCCGCACGGTATCGCCCACTTACACCGAGTTGACCCCCGATCCGTGGCTGGCGGCGGCGTACCGTGAACAGATCGTCGATCTCGGACGGGTCCCACTGGCGGTGGAATGGGAGCGCTCCCGTCCGCTGGGTAGTACGGATATGGGTAATGTGACCAATGTGATTCCGGGAATTCACCCGGTCATAGGCTTGGATTCATCGGGGGCAGTGACACATCAGCCGGAGTTCGCGGCGGCGTGTATCACCACCTCCGCAGATCGAGCGGTAGTCGACGGTGCAATTGCGTTGGCCCGCACTGCTGTCCGGGTAGCGTCCGATCCAGAACAACGCGCCCGTCTGTTGGAAGGGGTAGATCGCCGGTGAACGCGGCAATCGATACGTGGATTCACGCGCACACCGACGACCTCGTCGCGTGGCGTCGACACATCCATGCCAACCCGGAGTTGGCTCGCCGCGAATACGCGACCACCGAATTCGTCGCGACCCGCCTCACTGCCGCCGGGCTGTCGCCGAAGATCCTTCCCGGTGGCACCGGCCTCACGTGCGACATCGGACCGGAAGGTCCGCGAATCGCACTCCGCGCCGACATGGACGCTTTGCCGATGCAGGAAGCGACAGGGGCGACGTATTCGTCCACGGTCCCCGGTGTGTCCCATGCGTGCGGGCACGACGCCCACACCACCATCCTGCTCGGCGCCGGACTGGCTCTGGCCACGCTGCCCGAACTTCCCGTCGGGGTTCGGCTGATCTTCCAGCCCGCCGAGGAAGTCATGCCAGGCGGAGCACTCGACGTCATCGCGGCCGGCGCGCTCGACGGTGTGTCCAGAATCTTTGCTCTGCACTGCGATCCGCGACTCGAGGCAGGCCAGGTGGGCATGCGTCTGGGCGCGATCACCTCTGCTGCAGACACCATCGAGGTCGTCCTCGATTCTCCGGGTGGGCACACGTCGAGGCCGCACCTGACCACGGATCTGATCTACGCACTCGGCACAGTCGTGACCGGGCTGCCTGGAATGCTCAGCCGTCGTATCGATCCGCGTACCGGCACCGTCATGGTGTGGGGCGCGGTCAGTGCAGGTCAGGCGCCCAACGCGATTCCGCAGACCGGCATGATGACGGGCACGGTACGTACCGGCGATCACGACACGTGGGAGTTGCTCGAACCGCTCGTGGAAGAAATCGTCCACGGATTGCTCGCACCCACCGGCGTTCGCTACCAACTCAACTATCGTCGCGGAGTGCCACCGGTCGTCAACGACGAGGTGTCCACCCGGATGTTCGAGGACGCCATCGCGACCGTCGGACAAGATGCTCTGGCGGACACCCCGCAATCCGGTGGTGGCGAAGACTTTTCGTGGTACCTCGAAACCGTGCCGGGTGCCATGGCGCGGCTCGGTGTGTGGTCGGGTGAAGGCGATCAGCTCGACATCCACCAACCCACTTTCGATCTCGACGAGCGTGCACTCGGCGTCGGTGTGAAGGTTCTCACGAGCCTGGTTCTGGGATAGTTCCGGTTCCCGTCGGGGGTACCGTTTTTCGTTCGTTCGAGTGAAGGTACGGGCATGTCCATAGGTGTGGGAGTGCGAATCGGCACATTGGTGTCGACGGCTGTCGTTGCGTCGAACGATCCGGGTTCGGCCGATCCGGTGGTGTTGGTTCGGGACACGATCCTCAATCAACGCAAGGACGGAACGACGGTGCTCGGTGGCACCGAGCAACTGGGTGCCGGTCGTGAGTTCGCCGAGAGCTGGTCGGGTTTTGTCGGTCGCGTCGGGGACCCGAGTGGCGTCGCAGGAACGGCCGATACTCGTTACCGCGCCGAGGATTTGGTGGCGACCTCGATTCGCTGTCTGCTGCAGGAATGTGAGCCGCTGCCCGATCGCGGTGGCCGGAGCGGGGGAGCCCCCGACATCGTCGCCACGTACCCGTCGCGCTGGGACTCGTCCACTGCCGCTCTCATGCAGGATTCTCTGGTCTACGCGGGCCTCGAACGAGTCACACTCGTCTCGGATGCCGAGGCGGTTTCGGCGTGGTTCGAGTCGGAAATCGCGGCGCTCGCCGGCACGCTCATCGGCATCTATCACGTGGACGACACCGGAGCAGCAGTCACACTGGTGCGTTCGGGTGTCGCCGCGGGCCGCGCATTCGGCTTTGCCGGCGACGGGAGTTCGCCGAGTTCACGCCTCGCGACGGCCCTCGGTGCGTTCGGCTGGATGCCGGAGAACCTGGACGCCGTAGTCGTCACCGGTGACGGAGAACCGGCGACGGACAAAGCAGCCATGATGTCCATAGCTGCCGGGATTGCCGAAAAGCTCGGTGTCAGATGTGAACTCGGTCCAGGACCCGAGCAGTCGGCCGCGCTGGGAGCTGCAATCCTCGCTGCCGGATTCACCTCGACGTCGCACACGATCGTGCCGATCGGGTTGCCGCCTTCACATGACGTGACCGAGGTGTTCGACACTCTGGGACGCGAGAAGGTGGCGGCTGAAACCGCAGCCGGGGTGGCAACAGCCGAGCCGGAAACTGCAGTTGTCGCAGGCGAATCGGCGTCGCGCGGTTCGAAGCGCATTCTCGTCGGAGTCGCGATTGTGGTCGTGCTCGCGGCACTCGCGGTGCTCGCGTATTTCCTGCTGCTTTGAGCAGGACGGCGATCTAGTCCGTCACTCCGTTACAGCGCTTAATCGGTCACTCCGTTACAGCGCTTAATCGGTAACTCCGTTACCCGGACCCACATTGCGGCTGTTTCGCGTCCGCAGTTCACGCACGTACTCGGCCGGCGCTCCGGCAATCTCGGCAGCGTCGGCCATCACACCGATGTAGCGGGCGGACGGCAGTCCGCCTTCGTACGCATCCATGACATAGAGCCACGCGAGGACTGCATCGCCGGCCGTGTCGACCCGTACTCGGATCTTGCGGTGCAGACCCAGTTCGGCGCCTTCCCAGCGGTCCAGGCTTACTTCGTCCTCTTCCGGGACGTCGTAGAGAACCACGAAAACACTGGAGTCAGGATCTTCGACGACGGTGGCGAGAGCGCCCTCCCAGCCGATGTCCTCGCCGCTGAAGGTCAGGCGCCAGCCTCGCAGCCACCCTGTCCCGGACATGGGCGAGTGTGGGCAGCGCAACAACATCTGCTCGGGATGCATGTTGGAACCGTAAGCGGCATAAATCGACACGGGCGCAAGCCTAAACCGTGGTCCGAGGGTGTGGCGAAGCGGACCACCGGACGCAAGTAATCTGGTACAAGCACTGCGCGACACGTAGTGCTCGAATAGCGTGACACTGGTCGACGGGAGACCCCTGCCGGCCACGCGAGGACTTGGAGGACACATGACCCGGATCGTGATCATCGGTGGCGGACCCGCCGGCTACGAGGCGGCACTGGTAGCCGCGCAGCACGGGGCCACGGTCACCCTGGTCGATTCGGACGGCGTCGGCGGTGCGTGTGTGCTGTTCGACTGTGTTCCGTCGAAGACATTCATCGCGTCCACCGGAATCCGCACCGACATGCGTCGTGCATCCGATCTCGGCATCACCTTGGATCCGGAGCAGGCTTCGGTTTCACTGCCGAAGATCCATTCCCGAGTCAAGAGTCTCGCGTTGTCCCAGTCCTCGGACATTCGCGCACGGTTGCAGACGGTTGGTGTCGAGGTTCTCTCCGGCACCGCCGAACTCACCGATCCGCTCCTCGGAATGGCGGCGCACCAGGTTCGCGCGACGCTCGGAAGCGGCGAGCAGAAGACCATCGACGCAGACGTCGTGTTGATCGCCACCGGCGCCAGCCCCCGCATCATCCCGGGAGCCGAGCCCGACGGTGAGCGAATCATGACGTGGCGTCAGCTCTACGACTTGGACGAGCTGCCCGAGCACCTGGTCGTGGTCGGTTCCGGTGTCACCGGTGCCGAGTTCGTCTCCGCGTACACCGAGATGGGCGTCAAGGTCACTCTCGTGTCCAGTCGTGACCGTGTTCTGCCCGGCGAGGATGCCGATGCGGCACTTGTACTCGAGGACGCCCTCGCCGAGCGCGGCGTCTCCCTCGTCAAGCATGCCCGCGCGGACGCCGTCGAGCGCACCGAGAAGGGCATCGTCGTCAAGCTCTCCGACGGCCGCACGGTCGAAGGAAGCCACGCTTTGATGACCGTCGGTTCCGTTCCCAACACCAACGGTCTCGGCCTGGAACGGGTCGGCATCGAGTTGGACAAGGGTGGATACCTGCGTGTCGACCGGGTTTCGCGCACCACGGTTTCCGGAATCTACGCAGCCGGTGACTGCACCGGGCTTCTTCCGCTCGCCTCGGTGGCGGCGATGCAGGGACGCATCGCGATGTACCACGCACTCGGTGAAGGCGTCAGCCCGATCAAGCTGAAGACTGTCGCGTCGGCCGTCTTCACGCGCCCCGAAATTGCAACGGTGGGTGTTTCGCAGGCGGCGATCGACAACGGAGAGGTGCCTGCTCGCACCGTCATGCTGCCGCTCAACACCAACCCGCGTGCCAAGATGTCCGGTTTGCGTCGCGGTTTCGTGAAAATCTTCTGCCGCCCGGCTACCGGCGTGGTCATCGGCGGTGTTGTGGTCGCACCCACCGCTTCGGAACTGATCCTGCCGATCGCGATCGCTGTGCAGAACAACTTGACGGTCAACGACCTGGCTCAGACGTTCTCGGTGTACCCGTCGTTGACCGGGTCGATCACCGAAGCTGCTCGTCAGCTCATGCGTCACGACGACCTGGACTGACAACCGACCAGAATTTTCTTACAATGTGAGAACTCTGTTTCACATACTGAAGTATTGGTGAGATAGTCGAGATACCGGCCGAATCAAGGGTCGGTATCTCGGCGCTCTCCCGCCCCGTTGACCCAGGACGGCTCAGGGTGTTATTCCTCTGACCTTCATTCTGCGTGCCTGGGAGCTTCACATGACACACGCCGCGCTGTCCGCTCGTATGGACGGACTCCGTAGTTCTGCAATTCGCGATCTACTCACCCTGACTGCCCGACCCGACGTCATCAGTTTGGCCGGCGGGCTACCCGATCCCGATTTCATTCCGCGGGAACGAATCTCGAAGGCGGCACACGACGCACTCGGTGACCCCTCGTCCGTCCAGTACGGCGAGACCTCCGGCCTGCGGCGCCTCCGTGAGGTGATCGCCGAGCGCGAATCCACGAAAATCGGGCGATCACTCGACGCGTCCGAAGTTGTGATCACACACGGTTCTCAGCAAGGTTTGAGCTTGCTCGCGCAGGTGCTCCTCGATGTCGGTGACGTCGTTGTCGTGGAGGAACCGGCGTATACCGGTGCGCTGCAGGTCTTTCGGACGGCGCAGGCCCGTCTCGTTCCGGTCCGGCTGGACGAGGACGGGATGGACATTGCCGCGCTCGAGGCCAAACTCGACGCCGGTCTTCGGCCCAAAGTTGTTCACACCGTGAGCAATTTCCACAACCCGCGCGGCGCGGTGCTCTCCGCGCAGCGCCGAACGCACCTGGCCGCACTGGCCGACCGATACGGATTCTGGGTTCTCGAGGACGACCCGTACGGCGAGCTGTACTTCGGCGACCAACCGCCCGCGCCGCTGGCTGCACTGTCGGACAGGGTGATTCGGCTGTCCAGTGCCTCCAAGGTGTTGGCGCCGGCGCTGCGCGTCGGCTGGCTGCACGGCGATCGGCGAGTCTGCGAGGCCGTCGAACTGATCAAGCAAGGCGCTGATCTGTGCGGTTCTTCGCTCACCCAGCAGATCGCCGCTGACCTCTTCTCCGACCGCGAGTGGTTCGACGCGCATCTCGACAAGCTCCGGGCGGGATACGGAGCCAGGGCGAAGGCAATGGTCACGGCCGCCGAGACGGAATTGGGTGGTCGTGCACGCTTTTCCGAGGTCCGCGGCGGTATGTTCTGCTGGATGGATTTTCTCGACGACGTCGATACCACCGAACTCCTGGGGGTCGCACTGAAATACGGAGTCGCTTTTGTCCCAGGTTCGGCGTTCGCAGTCGAAGCGGACCTCAGCCGAAGCGCTCGACTGTGTTTCGCGACGTATCCCGAAGCCGTGCTGGTCGATGCCGTCGGCAGGCTCCGGGACAGTCTCAGCGCAGGTACAGCCTGACCTTGTCGATCGTGTTGCGGAGCAGATCGATCTCCGTGCTCGACGGTGGGGTGGTGACGGTGACATGGTCGGCGACGGCCAGGTCCCATCCCGTCGACTCCCGTACCTGATCGACAGAGATTCCCTCGTGGACGCTGGTCAACTCCAGTTCGCCGCCGGGGCCCTGGTGTGTCAGGACGCCGAGGTTGGTGAATACCTTGGTCACTCCTGCACCTGCCGGCATGATGCCCTTTCCGCTGGCGAGGGCGCGGGCGGGGCTTGGCGAGGTGCAGAAGTCGAGCTCGGCCGGAAAGGAACTGAGGTCGTGGCGACGCATCACGACGAAGATTTCGGCGGCGTTCGCGATGATCTCGACAGCTCCGCCCGCTCCGGGCAGTCTGACCGTCGGATTCTTCCAGTCACCGATGAAACTCGTGTTCAGACTGCCCGTTCGATCGATTTGAGCGGCCCCGAGAAATCCGACGTCGACGTTGCCACCTTGCAGGACATAGCCGAAGAGCGCGGCCATGCTCAGCACGGATTCGGCGCCGGAGACAACCACGGAGTCGGCGATACCCTCGGCCATGGCTGACGGGTGCGCGCCGCACACCCCGGACTCGTAGATCAGCTCGACGTCCGGATTCGACGTGTGCCTCGCGAGATCGACTGCGAGCGTGGGTAGCCCAACTCCGGCAAAGACTCGGCGCTTACCGGCCAATTCGCGTGCCGCGACGGCGACGATGGTCTCGGTGGAGGTGGTAGCCCCGGTGTCGATCGTGGTGGTCATAGTCTGCTCCCGTAGTCGACAGGTGTGGAAAGTTTTGATCCGACTTCGAGATCGGTCCAGTAGTCTGCTCCGAGTTTGGCGAGATACTCGCTGTGACTGTCGAGTGCGTACACCCAATCGTCGAGCCAATCTCTCAGCCGTGAAGGATCTTTGGAGATTTCGGTCCAGCGTCGGTAGAAGCCGCAATCGCGGTCGTAGTATCCCTGTGCGTACGACGGGTGCGCGCCGCGCGGGCAGACGACAACCGCGTCGACCGCGTGCGAGGGAATCAGAGTTCGGCTGGGGTCGGACCTGATGACCTCGTCGTCGACCAGTTCTTCGACAACGACGATCGCCTTCTTCGCGGCGTACACGGCTTCTTGCTGCACACCGGCGATGCCCCAGATCTGTGCGTTCCCGGACGAATCCGCCCGCTGTGCACCGATGATCGCCACATCCGGATTCAGTGGCGGCACGACGTAGACGCTCCCGCCGCCGTACGGGTCGTCGACGAGTCTCAGTTGCGGGTTGAGCGCGGGCAGATCACTCCCGGCGTACGACCGTAGAGGGAAGAAAGGAAGCCTGGCGGCTCCAGCCTGATACCGGCAGACCATGCCGTAGTGGCTGTATTCCTCGACCTCGAGGGGGAGCGGGTCCTGGTTCTCGATGCGTCTGCGTAACTCGTACAGAGACCCCGCGGACCCGCTGGCGAAGAACGATGCAACCAGCTTTCGGACGCAGCCGGCGGCGACGAGCTGATCGGAAACGATGTCCGGCGTCATTCGGCACAGCGTGAGGTCCTTCCTGCCCTGCCGGATGATCTCGTGTGCCGCGGCAAAGGGGATGAGATGCGAAAATCCCTCCAGCGCAACAGTCATGCCGTCTCCGACGTATCGACCGATGGCCTCTTTCATCGAGAGGGTCTTGTCCACGTGTGTACCTCTTCTTGTTCTCTCGCGCACTCGGTCGGTTTCGGAAACTTGACAGGGTCGGCCGGCGTGGCGCAACAATGTCGGGTGGAAATTCATCAGATCAACGCATTTCTCGCGGTGGCTGAGGAGCTACATTTCGGCCGTGCGGCGCAGCGGCTTCGGATTGCGCAACCGCCACTGAGTCGAACGATCAGGCAATTCGAGAAACAGCTCGGTTCGCCGTTGTTCGATCGAAGTACTCGAACCGTGCGGTTGACTGCTGCCGGCGAAGCGCTGCTGCTTCCGGCGCGCGAGATACTGGACGCGTGCCGGATGGCCGAGATCGCGGTGTCCGCGGCAGGCAAGGGAACGACAGGTCGCGTTCGCCTGGGTTTTGCGGGTACCTCGTCGCATCTGCTCGTCGGGCGGTGGGCGAAATTGGTGAGAAAGACCAATCCCGGTATCGAATTCGTGCTCGACAGTTCCGCTTTCGCGAACGAGGCGTTGTTGATGCTGCTCGATCGACGACTCGACATCGGGATGGTGCGGTGGACCGTCCCACCGCTCGGGATCACGTCGAGGCTGATCGCTGAGGAGGACTTTCTGGTTGCCATGTCGAAAGACCACCCGTTGGCGTCGAGGGACTCGGTTCGGTTGATCGAATTGGAGTCCGAGAATTGGGTGACGCTTCCGGCGGAACCCGGGTCGATTCTGCGGGAATCTCTGCTCACTGCGTCGAAGAACGCAGGGTTCCTCGCCCGAATCGTGCAGACGGCACCGGATTCGATGTCGTTGATCGCGCTGGTGTCCGCGGAAATCGGATGCTCGTTGACCATTTCCTCGGTAGCCCAGAGCATCGTGAACCCGGATGTGGTCTTTGTTCCCGTCATGGATCCACCTCCTCCTCTTCAACTGCGTATCGCCTGGCGAGAGGGAGACGACAGACCTGCTCTTCTCGAAGTGTTGAAATTGTCCGAGCAGGCGCTGCCGTCCCTGGCTTAGACGGTTGCCCGACCTGAAGGAATTTCACCCGCTTCGGATTTCGACGAGTTCGCAGTTTCGGCAAGGGTGTTCTCGAGTTCGAGTTCGTCGTAATCCGCCTGCTCGGCCGTCGAGAGTTCGCTTGCGTTGTATCCGGTACGGCGGAGCAGGAGAAGGGTGCAGATCAGCGAGACAAGTGCGTACAGCCCGGACACGATCGCGACCCCGACGATGTTGCCGGAGGTGTTGAGCATCCACTGCGCCAGTACCGGAGTTCCGCCGCCGACGATGAGGGAACACAGTTGGTACGCCGTCGACAGACCGGTGTAGCGGATGTTGGCGGGGAAAGCCCGAGCGAGAACGCCGGCGATCGCGCCGTAGAACATCGAGTGCGGGATCGTGGCCAGACACATCGCGACGACTGCAATGGTGAAGTTCCCGGTTCTGATGGCGAAGAACATCGCGGGCATGAGAACGAACTCCGGTATCACCATCAGACACATAGCTTTTCGCATGTCAATCTTGGAGACCAGGACGGCGCCGAACGGTTGGACGATGAACTGCACGACAAGTGCGATCGCGATGGCGGCGAGGAAGGTTCCTCGGTCGTATCCGAGTTCTTTCGTAGCCCAGGACAATGCGAAGGTGTTCTTGAAGTAAGTGACCTGTGCGAGGGGGAGTGCGCCGGCGCCGAGGAGAACCAGTACCCAATGCTTGCGCAACACTTCGGCGAGCGGAAGTTTGACGACCTTCTTGCGGGCGAGAACGGCTTTCATCTCGTCGGACTCTTCGAGTTTGAGGCGAATGATCATCCCGAGAATGACCAGGCCTGCCGAAACGAGAAATGGGATTCGCCAGCCGTAGAGGAGGAATGACGGAATCGGCATCGAAGACAGCAGGAAGAATGCGATGGTGGCCAACAGATTTCCCGCGGGGGAGCCCTGTTGAGCGAACGCGGAGTAGAGGATGCTCTTGCCCTTCGGTGCGTTCTCGCTGGCGATGAGCACTGCGCCGCCCCACTCGCCACCGACCGCGACTCCCTGGATGACGCGAAGGGTGACCAGGCCGATCGGCGCCCAGATCCCTACCTGTGCATAGGTGGGAAGGAGTCCGATGCCGACGGTGGCGACGCCCATCATCATCAAGGTGATGACCAGAGTGTTCTTGCGTCCGATCCGGTCGCCGAGGTGTCCGAAGATGATCCCGCCGATCGGCCGGGCGAGGAAGCCTGCCCACAGAGTGATGAAGGCGAGAAGCGTTCCGACTCCGCTCGGGAGAGTGTCGGAGAAGAAGATGTCGCCGAACACCAAGGCAGCTGCGGTGCCGTAGATGTAGAAGTCGTACCACTCGATAGTGGTTCCGATGAACGAAGCGATACCGGCTCTTCGTGCCTTGGCGTTGATCTCCTCGGAACTGCGAGAGGGTGAACTCATGCGTGGCGACCTTTCTCTGCATCATTCGCGGCGCCGAAACGTGGCGCGCCTGAATGAGATTCGCAGAGTGGTGTAGGTCACGTCCAATACCAAGTTGGTCGCCTATTGATACCTCTGGAGTATCAATAGGCGACCAGGATCAACTGTTCCGGTATGGAAGATGTCTGACGGGGGAGCCGGTGTCAGTCCGAGCGATCGGGGTGATTACTCGGACCAGTTGTACGTCCTTTCGACGGCCTTGTTCCACTCCGCGTACAGCCGTGCTCGTTCGGACTCGTTCATCGCCGGTTCCCACGTCTGGCCGACGGCCCAGTTGTTGCGGATGTCTTCGGTGTCCGCCCAATAACCGATGGCAAGGCCCGCTGCGTATGCAGCACCGAGTGCTGTTGTTTCGTTGACCACCGGACGGATGACGGGAACTCCGAGGATGTCCGACTGGAACTGCATCAGGGTTTCGTTGACCACCATGCCGCCGTCGACCTTCAGGGCGGACAGTTCGACGCCCGAATCCGCACGCATCGCGTCGATGACCTCGCGGGTTTGGTATGCCGTCGCCTCGAGTGCCGCGCGGGCAAGGTGTCCCTTGTTGACGAAGCGCGTCAGGCCGACGATGACGCCGCGTGCGTCCGGTCGCCACCGAGGTGCGAACAGTCCGGAGAACGCGGGCACGAAGTAGGCGCCGCCGTTGTCGTCGACACTTGCGGCGAGCGGCTCGATGTCCTTGGCGTTCTGAATGATTCCGAGATTGTCCCGAAGCCACTGGACCAAGGATCCCGTCACCGCGACGGAACCTTCGAGTGCATAGACGGCGGGGGCTTCGCCGAGTTTGTAGCAGACGGTGGTCAGCAGTCCGTGCTTGCTGTGAACCGGCTTCGTTCCCGTGTTGAGAAGCATGAAATTGCCGGTGCCGTAGGTGTTCTTGGCTTCACCCTCGGAGAGGCAGGCCTGACCGAAGGTCGCTGCCTGTTGGTCACCGAGAATTCCGGCGACCGGTACGCCGGCGAGATTGCCGCGAGGGCGGCCGGTGCCGTACACCTCGGAAGAACTACGGATTTCCGGGAGCATCGACATCGGGATTCCGAAGTCCGCACAGATCGATTCGTCCCACTGGAGGGTCTCGAGATCCATGAGCATCGTGCGTGACGCATTGGTGACATCTGTCACGTGAACACCCTCGGTCAAGTTCCACACGATCCACGTGTCGACAGTGCCGAAGCACAGCTCCCCGGCCTCCGCTTTGTCTCTCGCTCCGTCGACGTTGTCGAGAATCCAGCGGATCTTCGGCCCGGCGAAGTAGGTCGAGAGCGGTAGTCCGGTCTTGTCTCGGTACTTGTCCGGCCCCTCGTCTCCGCCCAGTTCGACGCACAGTTGATCGGTGCGCGTGTCCTGCCACACGATCGCGTTGTAGACCGGCTTGCCCGTCGAACGCTCCCAAACGACGGTCGTCTCACGCTGATTCGTGATTCCGACGGCACCGATGTCGGCGCGTGTGAGATCGACCTTCGCGAGCGCTCCGGCGACCACCTCTCGGGTGTTGATCCACAGCGCAACCGGGTCGTGCTCGACCCAACCGGCGCGCGGGAAAATCTGTTCGTGTTCTTTCTGCGCAACGCTCACCACAGCGCCGTCGTGATCGAAGATCATGCAGCGGCTCGACGTCGTGCCTTGGTCGATGGCGGCGATGTATTGATTCACTGTGCTCCTAGGTTCGGGCGCGTTCGCGGTAATCCGTGCGCTGTCGCAGTATGTGGATCAAGCTACTAGCCTGTAAACGGATTCGTCGTCGACTTACAGGAGACCGGGTTGAGTAAGCAGCAAGGTGCGCAGTTTCTCGGCCCGCAGCAGCGTGAAGCTGCTTGGGAACAACTTCAGACCGAGCAATTCGACGTCGTCGTGGTCGGTGGCGGTGTGGTCGGTGTCGGAGCTGCACTCGATGCGGCAACCCGCGGACTCAAGGTTGCGTTGGTCGAGGCTCGTGACTACGCATCCGGCACGTCCAGCCGCTCGTCGAAGATGTTCCACGGCGGTCTCCGCTATCTCGAGCAACTCGAATTCGGTCTCGTTCGTGAGGCGTTGCGTGAGCGCGAACTCTCGCTGACCACGCTGGCGCCGCACCTGGTCAAGCCCCTGAAGTTCCTCTTCCCCTTGGCTCACCGCGTGTGGGAACGCCCGTACATGGCCGCGGGAATCTTCCTCTACGACCGGATGGGTGGCGCAAAGTCGGTCCCCTCCCAGAAACACCTCACCCGGGCGGGCGCACTGCGCATGTCGCCGAGTCTCAAGCGCAGTTCGCTGACCGGTGGCATCCAGTACTACGACACGGTCGTCGACGATGCTCGGCACACCATGACCGTCGCACGCACCGCTGCACATTACGGCGCAGTCGTTCGAACGTCGACCCAGGTCGTGGGCTTTCTGCGCGAGGCGGACCGGGTCTCGGGAGTTCGTGTTCGCGACTGCGAAGACGGACGTACCGCCGAGGTCAAGGGGCATGTCGTCATCAACGCGACCGGTGTCTGGACGGACGAGATCCAAGCGCTCTCACGTCAGCGTGGACGGTTCCGGGTGCGGGCCTCGAAGGGCGTACACATCGTCGTCCCACGCGATCGCATCGTCAGTGAAGCCGCCATCATCCTGCGTACCGAGAAGTCGGTGCTGTTCGTCATTCCGTGGGGCAGTCACTGGATCATCGGCACCACGGACACCGACTGGAACTTGGATCTCGCTCACCCAGCGGCAACCAAAGCAGATATCGACTACATCCTCGGTCACGTGAACTCCGTCCTGGTCACGCCGCTGACGCACGCCGACATCGACGGTGTCTACGCAGGCCTGCGTCCGCTGCTTGCCGGTGAGAGCGACGAGACGTCGAAGCTGTCGCGCGAGCACGCCGTTGCCCGTGTGGCTCCAGGCCTGGTCGCCATCGCCGGTGGAAAGTACACGACGTATCGGGTCATGGCGGAAGACGCCGTCGATGTCGCAGCAGAAGACATTCCGGCGCGAGTGGCGTCGTCGATCACGGAGAAGGTGCCGCTCGTCGGCGCCGACGGATACTTCGCGTTGATCAATCAGACTGTGCAACTGGGCGAGCAGTACGGCTTGCATCCGTATCGCGTCAAGCACTTGCTCGACCGCTACGGTTCACTCATCACGGAGGTCCTCGAACTCGGCCGACAGACGCCGGAGTTGTTGCAGCCGATCACAGATGCCCCCGATTACCTTCAGGTCGAGGCTGTGTACGCGGCTGCGGCCGAGGGGGCACTGCACCTCGACGACATCCTTGCCCGCCGCATGCGCATCGCCATCGAATATCCGCATCGCGGTGTCAACTGCGCGCAGCAGGTCGCCGGCTTGGTGGCCCCGATTCTCGGTTGGGATGCCGCCACCGTCGAACGCGAGGTCGACACGTATCGAGCGCGCGTCGAAGCGGAAATCGAGTCTCAGACCCAACCGGACGACGAGTCGGCCGACGCCTTGCGCGCCGCAGCGCCGGAGTCGAGGGCCGAGATCCTCGAGCCTGTCGTCGTGGTGCCGGATCGCGTTTGAGTCGCCTGTCGTTTGTTCTCGGTCCGCCGTGGGTAGACGGGTGTCGAATCACCACCCGTGTCAGCACAGACCGGTCGAGCGTCGCCCAGGAGGATCCCAATGTTCGGTAATCGGTCGCGATCTGCTGAGGAACACATAGCTACCGGCTATCTGGTCACTCACCTGTGCGGGGCGATGGTAGGGCTGCAACTCTCACGGTCGCTCTCGGACTCGTACGGCACCTGGGCTGACGGTGAGTTGGATTCGTTGCCGGGCGAGCTCGAGTACGAGATCGAACAGTTGCTCCAACTGATCGAGGACACGCAGGGCATATCGCTGCCGCGGTACTCGAAGATCGACGCGACGGTCAATCGGATCAGACGTCTCGTCCACGTCGACGCCATCTGGCGCAACCGCCTCGTGAAGCTGGCGACACTCGAGATCATGCGGACGGCTCTGTGTGGCAAGAGTGCGATGTGGGAGGTCTTGCGAGACATTCCGGCCGGGGAGACGGAGGAGCAGTACCGCGAGCTCAACGACCTGGTATCCAAGCAGATCACCACCGTGACGGCTCTGCATCACCGCGCAGCCACGGAAGCTTTTCAGGGGACGGACGGCCGGGAATCGGCCAGGGGCGGCGACCCTATCCGCTCGAGTAAGTAAGGTTTGTACCGTTCGATGAAGAATTCGATGAACGGTAGACCCCGAGGTGTATGGAGATGGCTGAGCGCGACCAAGCACTGACAGATCCCAAGGCAGTGTTCGCGGCGTTGGCGGAGATCCTCTACTCCGCAGCAGACAGCGCCGAGGTGTACTCCGCGATTTGTTCGGCGGCTGTCGAGTTGATTCCCGGTTGCGATCACGCAAGCCTGATGCTGCGACGGGGAAACACCAACGTCACGGTAGCGGCAAGCGACGAGATTGCCGAGCACGCAGACGATCTCGAGCGGGCCACGGGGGAGGGGCCGTGCATCGACGCCCTCGACACGGAGGCGCCGCAACTCGAGTCGGACCTTCGCACACCGAGTCAGTGGCCTGAATTCGCTCGGAAAGTAGTGGCGGAGACACCCATTCGCGGATCGATGGGGTTCCGACTGATGGTCGATCGTCAGAAGTTCGGTGCCCTCAACCTCTTCTCGGATACTCCGGGGGCTTTCACGGAATCCGCTGCCGACCACGCGATCATGTTGGCGTCGTTTGCGTCCGTGGCAGTCACTGCGCTCACGCGAGGCGAGGATGCCGATTCGTTGCGGCGCGGTCTGGCCAGCAGCCGAGAAATCGGTCAGGCAGTTGGTCTGTTGATGGGACTACATCGTGTGTCCGACGACGAGGCCTTCGACATCCTGGTGCGAACCTCGCAGAACATGAACGTCAAGATCGCCGAGTTGGCACGCAAAGTCATCGTTCAGCATCGTTCGACTCTCGACTGAGCGCTTCGTTCGTCCGGGGCGAGCCGAGTAGTTGAGACCGCTTGCGATCCACAGTCTCTCGGAGAGTCGTCACCACAGCCGCCACTTCCGGGCGTCGCAGAGATTCCGAACGGGCCACCAACCAGTAGGAAAGTCTGACCTCGATGTGAGCCGGTAGCACGCGAATCAAATCTTCGTGCTGCTCGGCCATGAAGCAGGGGAGTAGGCCGATACCTGCGCCGGCCCGCGTTGCCTCGATGTGCACGAACACGTTGGTGGACGTGACGGCCTCCCTCATGGAGACCGTGAGCTTGCGAGCCAGATCGAGTTCGTCGACCTGCAGCATCGAGTCGATGAAGTACACGAGCGAGTGATCGGCCAGATCTGCGGCACTCTCGGGAACAGCATTCTGACGTAGATAGTCTCGGGATGCGTACAAGCCCAGCGCATAGTCGGCCAGATGGACTGCCTCGGCGCGGTGAACTTGAGGCTTGCCGACCACAACCTCGATGTCGAGCCCCGAGCGTATCTGTGACGCCTTTCTGGTTGCGACAACTATCTCCACGCTGACACGGGGATGGCGTCTGCGAACCGCGGCGCCGGCGGGGGCCGCGATGTAGGCGCTGAAGCCGTCGGTGGCCGAGACCCGCACGACGCCGTCGAGTTGCTGCTGACCGGTGGAGTCGAGTGCCAGTTCGTTCACCGCAGCCTCGATGCGCTCGGCTGCGCTGAGGGCTTGTCTGCCCAGGTCGGTCAACTCCCAGCCGCCGGACGAGCGAACCAGGACACGGCCGCCGAGGCTCTTCTCGAGCGAGGAGATGCGGCGCGAGATAGTGGTGTGATTGAGGCCCAGGTCGTCGGCGGCGGTGTTGAAGCGCCCGGTGCGACCGACCGCGAGAAGCACCAGTAGGTCGTCCGGGCTCAGTCCGAGAGTCATATCTGCATTTTTGCACCTATGTGGTGCGGGATTTGTCATTGTCGTGCCAAGAATCTGCACCGATACTCATCGAGTCACAAAAAATGTGCGAGCGGTCACATTCCTGATCGTGAAGAGCAGGCGAATCGCGAACTGAAGACGAGGGAGTCCACGATGAGCGTCGACAACATGCCGAAGCCCGAGAGCGAAGCCCCACCATCGGGGCTGAAGAAGGTGGTCGGCGCCTCGATGGCGGGCACCGTGGTCGAGTGGTACGAGTTCTTTCTGTACGGCACGGCGGCCACGCTGGTCTTCAGCAAGGTCTTCTTTCCCGGCGGCGGCAATGAGCTGGATGCGATCATCGCGGCTTTCATCACCTACGCCGTCGGATTCGCCGCCCGGCCACTCGGCGGTATCGTCTTCGGATACTTCGGAGACAAGTTCGGCCGGAAGCAGTTGCTGCAGTTCAGTTTGCTGCTGGTCGGTGCCGCGACATTCCTGATGGGCTGTCTGCCCACCTACGGTCAGATCGGTTACTGGGCACCGGCACTACTGGTCACGCTGCGCTTCATTCAAGGATTTGCAGTGGGCGGTGAATGGGGTGGGGCGGTACTCCTTGTCGCCGAGCACAGCCCGAATCGATCTCGCGGGTTCTGGTCGTCCTGGCCTCAGGCCGGCGTGCCGATGGGCAACCTGGTCGCGACGGTTGTGCTGTTGATCCTGACGTCTACGCTCTCGGACGAATCGTTCATGAGTTGGGGTTGGCGCGTGGCCTTCTGGCTCTCCGCGGTCATCGTTCTGGTCGGGTACTACGTTCGGACCAAGGTCACCGACGCTCCCATTTTCATCGCGGCACAGAAGGAAGCAGAGCTGGTCAAGGCAACCTCGTACAGTGTTTTCGAGGTGGTCAAGCGCTACCCACGAGGAGTGCTGACCGCGATGGGCCTGCGTTTCGCCGAGAACGTCATGTACTACCTCGTGGTGACCTTCTCGATCACCTATCTCAAGGTCGTCGTCCATGCGGACACGGCGCACATTCTCTGGTGGATGCTGATGGCACACGCCGTACACTTCGCGGTGATCCCGTTGGTAGGCAAGCTGTCCGACACGATCGGTCGACGTCCGGTGTACATGATCGGCGCCGTCACAGCCGGAACGTGGGGATTCTTCGCCTTCCCGATGATGAACAGCGGACACAACGCCGTCATCCTGTCGGCAATCATCATCGGACTTGTCTTCCATGCCTTCATGTACGCCGGACAACCCGCGATCATGGCCGAGATGTTCCCGACCCGGATGCGCTATTCCGGTGTCTCCCTGGGGTATCAGGTGACTTCGATCGTCGCCGGCTCGTTGGCTCCGATCATCGCAACAGCACTACTGAGCAAGTTCCACTCCTCGGTCCCCATCGCGATCTACCTGCTGCTGGCTTCCCTGGTCACCATCGTCGCAGTCATTTTCGCGCGTGAGACCAAAGGAATCTCGCTCGAATCCGTCGACGCCGCTGACGCCCGTGTTCTCGCCAACGAGCGGGCCGGTGTTCCCGCGTGACGCTCTCTGGCAAATCGGCGCTGGTCACCGGTGGTGCGAGTGGGATCGGCGAGGCTTGTGTACGGATGCTCGCTGCCCGCGGCGCCCACGTCACCGTCGCTGATCTCGACGACGTCGCAGCGAAGGCGCTGGCCGAGGAGATCGACGGCACCGCATGGGCCGTCGATCTCCTCGACACCGACCAACTCGTAGATCTGGCGCTCGAGACGGACATCCTTGTCAACAATGCAGGTATTCAACGGGTCAGTCCCATCGAGGATTTCGACGTCGAAGACTTCCGGAAGATCCAGCGCCTCATGGTCGAAGCGCCGTTCCTCCTCGCTCGGTCCGTTCTGCCGTACATGTACCGCAACGGTTTCGGCC
The DNA here is from genome assembly GCF_053608585.1 of Rhodococcus sp. NPDC055024. Classification (NCBI taxonomy): domain Bacteria; kingdom Bacillati; phylum Actinomycetota; class Actinomycetes; order Mycobacteriales; family Nocardiaceae; genus Rhodococcus; species Rhodococcus sp. NPDC055024. Next base: position 95,816 of record NZ_JBSGVT010000005.1, on the reverse strand, counting down.
GCATCGTGAACATTTCCTCGGTCCACGGGCTCCGTGCTTCGGCATTCAAGAGTGCGTACGTCACTGCCAAGCACGGACTCGAAGGGTTGTCGAAAGTTGTTGCACTCGAAGGCGCCCCGCACGGCGTCACCAGCAACTGCGTCAATCCTGGCTACGTCCTGACACCCCTCGTACAATCCCAGATTGCCGACCAGGCAAAGGTTCACGGCATCAGTGAATCCGAGGTTGTCGAGAAGGTGATGCTCACCGAGAGCGCGATCAAACGGATGGTCGAGCCTGCGGAGGTTGCATCGCTGGTGGGATGGCTGACGTCGACCGAGGCGTCGATGGTGACGGGGGCGTCGTACACCATCGACGGTGGGTGGAGCGCCAGCTGAACCACTCAGGCTGCTGAGTTGTTCAGGCTGCCGGGTTCAGGCTTCGGGGATCTCGATTCCGAACTTCTCGCGGGTGATGACCTCGGGCTCGGGACCGCCGCGCACTCCGGTGTCGAGTGCGTCGATTGCGGAGAGTTCTTCGGCTGTGAGTTCGAAGTCGAACACGTCGAAGTTCTCCGCGATGCGCGAGGGAGTCACCGACTTGGGGATCACCTGTCGGCCTTGCTGAAGGTGCCAGCGCAGCATCACCTGCGCGGGAGACTTGCCGTGAGCGGCCGCGATCGCGCCGATGGTGGCGTCTTCGAGAGTCGAACCGTGGGACCCGTCGCGGTAGAACGTGATTCCGCCGATCGGTGACCATGCCTGCGACAGAATGCCGTGATCGGCGTCGGCCTCGAGCAAGGCCGACTGCCTGAAGTACGGATGGACCTCGATCTGGTTGACCGCCGGCACGACGGACGTTGCGCCCAGGAGCCGGGTGAGGTGGTCCGGCATGAAGTTACTGACTCCGATGGCTCGGACCTTGCCGTCTGCCAGCAGCGTTTCCAGTGCCTTGTACGCGTCGATGGTGCGTTCGAACTCGCTCGGCAAGGCTTGGTGGAGTATGAGGAGGTCGAGGTGTTCGACACCGAGCTTGCCTGCGCTCTTGTCGAAGGCGTGCAGAGTCTCGTCGTATCCGTAGTCGGTGATCCAGACTTTCGTTTCCACGAAGATCTCGTCGCGATCGAGGCCGGATCGCCGGATCGCCTCACCGACGCCCTTCTCGTTGCCGTAGGCCGCAGCAGTGTCGATATGGCGATAACCCGTCGACAGCGCGGACTCGACGGCGGCGACTGTTTCGTCCGGCGGTGTCTGGTAGACGCCGAAGCCCAACGCCGGAATGTCGAGACCGTTGTTCAGTTTCAGACTCGGAATGCTCATGTCGTCCACGGTAGCGACGGACCGGGTTCCGCGGGAGTGACTGCTCAGCCGGGTAACGGCAGTACCTCCCTCAACAGGCAGGCATTCAATTCGGTTGGCAGGTACCGCCGATCGGTAGCGCCTGCGCTCGTTCACCTACCCAGCGGCCGATGTCGTTGAGCATCGCAGTACCGTCGGCGAAGGTGCCCGAGTCCGGCTTGGCTGCGATGGCGACAGCGAGTTGTCCGGTGCCGCTGTTGATGATCCCGAATTGGCGTACCAGATAGCCGCCGTCGGTGTCCGGACCCCACCCGCCCTTGAAGCGAGCGGCAGGAATCACTCCTAATCCCCACTGTTGGTCTGGGCTGATGCTGCCCATGAGTTCGAAGACTTCGGCGGCGTCGCTCCGGCAGGGCAGGGTGGCGGCGAATTGTGCTTGGACGGCAAGCGACCATTGTGTCTGGCCGAACGAGCTGAATTCTGGTCGTAGCGTGCGTGATTCCACAGCAGTGGACGAATCTCCCGAGGCTTCGAGGACTGACTCGACCTTCGCTGCAGCAGTTGCCGGATCGCCGAGATCGCGCCACAGTTCCTCGGCTGATTCGTTGTCGGAGGTTGTGACCGCCCGTTCGACCGCGGCGAGTTGTGTGTTGTCGGTTTCATGGAGGGCCGCGATGGACAGTGGGACTTTGATGGTGGACCAGGCGGCTCCGCTTTGCCACTCGCCGGCAACGAGTGACTGACCGCCGCCGACCGGAACGAGGGCGATACCCACCGCGCCGCCGAGGGTGTTGCTCAGGGCGTCGAACCCGGCGAGCGGCCCGACATCGTTTCCCGGGGCGCCGGGCGTCTCCGTCGGCTCCGGTGGAACGACAACGATCTCGGTGATCGTCTCGACCTTCTCCGACGACTCGGCCCGCGTCGGAATCGTGCAACCGGCGAGGGCTGCCGCAGAAACCGCGGCGAGTGCAACCGCCAGGAGGCGTCTGCGCGTCCCGCTACCAGCTCCGACGCGCTGCTCAATAGACATAGACCACCGCATTGTTTCCGCCGGTACACGTGATGACCTTGGTGCCGACACAGTTCATCGAGTACCGAGTTCCCGTGACCGGACTGACTGCGCTGATGGAGACCGGGCCGCCGCGTCGGCCCTGGCTCACATACTGGTAGCGCACTTCTTCGGCGAACTCACACGACGTCACGCTGGTGCCGACGGCGGACGTTGTGAATTCACTGTTCGAGAACACTGATCCACAACGCGCTGCGTTGGCGGGAACCGACTCGTTGGGCGCGGGTGTGACGACGCCGTTTTGTGGCGCGGCCGCAGGTGAGGTGATCACCACGGTTTCCGTGCGCGCGGTGTTCTTGTCGGAATTGTCGTTCAGGACAAGGGGGAGCACCCATACGAAAACCACGACGGCAACGAGTGCGACTGTGACAACTCCCAGGAGGACCCACAGCCAGGCATACGACTTCGGTGGCCGGGGCGGCATCGGCGAATACCCGGCGCCTTGACCGTATGCGGGCCGTGGCGGAGTGTAGGCCGGCTGATGTCCGGAGTACGGCGCGTGACCAGGTGTGACGCCTGGTGGTGGAGGAGGGGGTGGAGGGAGAGGTGTCGTGCGGTTGGGGTCGTTGTTCCAGGGATACGGCGATTGCGGTGTCGTCATTTCGGGCTGCTCCTCTGCCTACTGGATAGAAGTGGGCCGAGTTAGTCGTCGATCACCGCACATCGAAATTTCCGATTGTTAGGTTTCTGCGAATTGCCCGTCTTATTTATATACGACCGGTCTGACTTCTTTTGCTCTTGTGGCTCGTCAGTGCGTGAGCACTATCTTCAATCCGACGATCAGAGTTGCGACGGCGGCCAGGGCAAAGGCCGCGAGGTGTGTGTTGGTACCGACTTTCTCACCGTGAAGTCGGCTGATCACGTAACTGGTGGACCCGATGCGCAGGATCAAGACGATTTCCGCGATCAACTGCGCCGTCCGCGGTTCCAGGATGTTGAACCACGCCGTCGCGAGAATGACGACAGGAACAACCGCGGAGGTGAGGATCGGGACGGAATCGCGAAGCGAGTCGATTCTTTCCGCGGTGGTGAGGCGGCGGTCGTTGCGAATGCTCTCGCCGACGCTCTCGGCGAATGTGTGGGCGATATACGTCGACAATGCCGTGCCGACCACGATCGCGGCGCCCAGCGATTCCTGAGATTTCGTCACCGGTATGAGTGCGGCGAGGACAAGAATGTTGCCGTAGATGTACGCGGTGGTCCTCGCCGCCACACGTTCTTGTCCCAGCGGTGAACCGTGAGACGTGATCGGCCGGTTCAGCAGGGTTCGCAGGTCCCACTCCATGCTCAGAGCATGGCAGATCAGACCCTCGGGCTGTAGTGCATCGGATTATCTCGCTGTTCGAGCGGGGGCAGATTGCGCGCCGGCGTGTGGACCAGTGGTGCGTCGGCGGGGATCCGGCCGCTCGCTCGGTCCCATCCTGCGCGAGCGCGTGGCTGATACCGGTATCGCCACGGCACCAATCGGAAGACGGCGTTGACGCTTCGGCCGACAGTGGTGTGAATTCTCTGATCTCGGCTACTCCACGAGTAACCGAGAAGGTCGCGAACAGGTTGGTCGTACATGCCCACCGTCAGCCACACGAATCCGCGTGCGAGGGGAATCCGCGCGAGTCGCCACAACGGATCGGGAAGCCAGGTCATGTACGGGGGTTTTCCGAGGCCGGACAGGTCGAGGACGTCGCGGGTTGCCTTGTTGTCTTCGAGTACGTTGCGGCACATGTGGTCCCAGTACTCCTGAAATGCTTCCCAGGTCTCGGGAACCGGGCGCATGCTCATTCCGTACAGGCGATACCACTGAATGTGTTCGGTGAAGAGCTGTCGTTTCTGGGCCTCGGTCAAGCCACCGGAGAAGTTGTCGGCCGTGACGATGGTGCCCATGAAGAACGTTGCATGCGCCCAGTAGAAGGTGTCGGGATCGAGGGCGTGGTATCGGCGCCCCAACTTGTCGACGCCCTTGATACGCGTGTGATATCCGCGGACTTCTTCGGCTGTCTGCTGCGCGCGATCGCCGTCGAAAACCACGCCCGCAATGGGATACAGCGAGCGGTACAGCCGTTCCCAGCGCTCGTCGAAGAACTGCGAGTGCTCCTCGACACCGGCGCCGAGCCCTGGATGCATGTTCTGCATCGAACCGGCCCAGACGCCTTGGAGCATCCCGCGCCAGTCGCCGAAATACTTCCAGGTCAGGGAATCCGGACCGAGAGGAACCGGGGTGCTGCTGTCATCAAGTTGACTACGCATGTTGTCAGATTAGGATCGACAACAGCGGTAGTCAAGGATCGAATACCGGTTGAAATCGAATTCCGGTTGCATCGAAGAACAAGTGTCGGCGAAGTGGGGAAGTTGTGAGCATCGAAGAACGCAGGGCCACTCGAAAGGCGACGTTGTTCGACGTCGGAGTGACACTGCTCGGTGCGGTCGACGGTCCGGCCGTCAACGTGCGTGCGGTCTGCAAGGCCGCCGGTCTGACCGAGCGGTATTTCTACGAGAGTTTCACCGATCGTGATCAGTACGTCGTCGCGGTCCACACATTCGTTGCCGAGCGCGCGCAGTCGGCGCTTGCCGCGGCAGTGGAGTCGGAGACGACATCCGAGGCCGTCGCCACGGCTGCGGTCGACGCTTTCGTCAAGCTCATGGTCGACGATCCGGCGATGGGGCGAGTACTTCTGATCGCTCCGCTCTCCGAACCTGTCTTGAGTGGACGCGGTATCGAATCGATGCCGGCGTTCGTGGATCTGGTGTACGACCAGTTGTCCGAGATAGCTGATCCGGTGGACAAGCAATTGGTGGCAGTCGGACTGGTCGGGGCGTTGTTCACGCTGTTCATCGGTTACCTCGACGGCACGATCGTGGTAGACCGCGAACGATTTGTCCGCCACTGCGTCAGGCTGCTGATCAACGCTAATCAGGCGTGAACGGCTGGCACGCAGGGCAGAAGAAGATATTTCGCTCGGTGAGCTGATCCGGTCCCAGGGTGTCTTCTCTGATGCGGGTTCCGCATCGGCGGCACGGTTTTCCGCGCCTGCCGTACACCCATGTCTGCCTACCTGGACGGGTGTCGCCGGTCGTGACCCGGATGCGACGCGCCTTGTTGACGTTGATGGTGCGGAACGACAAGTCCACTATCGCGTCGAGATTTCCGGCGAGGCGCGTCGGTGTTTTCGGGTGAATGCCTCGTAGGAAGCAGATCTCGTTGCGGTACACGTTGCCCAGCCCGGCCATTACCCGCTGATCCAGGAGCGCAATTCCGATCGGTTCGGAGTCTGCAGCGCGAAGATTCTGGGCGGCCACGGAACTGTCCCAGTCGGGCCCGAGCAGGTCCGGTCCGAGATGCCCGACAGCCTCTTGTTCCTGCCCGAGTTCGAGGATCTCGGTAATTCCCAGTGAAAAGCCCACTGCTACAGAGTCTTCGGTGGCCAAGATGATGCGTGCTTGATGGGCGGGTCTGCGCCAGCGCTCGCCGGGGCGATAAATCTGCCACTGACCTTCCATTTTCAGATGCGTGTGAATTGACGCCTCGCCCACTCGGATCAGGAGATGCTTTCCGCGGCTGGCGACGGAATCCACGCGATGGCCCGACAGATCAACGGTGGCATAACGAGGAACGCGGACGTCGCAGGTGGTGAGTACCTTCTCGGCTAGGGCCGCTCGCAGTTCGTTGGCAGCCCGCCACACGGTATCGCCCTCAGGCATGGTCGCCGCTCCCACACTTCAGGATCTCTACTGCCACGATCTCAATCATCATGACCTCAATCATCATGACCTCAATCCTCATGACCGCAACCGGAATCCGCGAGGGGTAGCCGCGAAGCCGGCTTCGACCAGGACCGGAGCGAAATCGTTGCCGTGGATGGTCTCTCCGTCGACCTTCTCCACTACCAACTTGTCGATAGCGCGAGAAGTCACCTTCTGAGCGAGTGACAGTGCTGCCATGCGCAACGTTCCGCCGTCGTCGGTGAATGTCAGGATCGTGCGACCGCCGCGCTCGACGAACAGAACCAACTCACCCTCCACCAGAACTACCAATGCGCCGGCTTTTCGTCCAGGCCGGTGCCCAGGGGATTCCTCGCCCCCCGACGCCGGCCACGGCAGCGCCGCGCCGTACGGGTTTGCCGGATCGCACGCCGCGAGAGTGACTGCAGCCGAAGAGGTGTGGCGTCCCTCGATGGAATCACCGAACGTGCGCAAGCGGTCCACCACGGGAGGCGTGGAGAACTGGGCGCCGCCCAAGGTGTCCACGAAGTATCCGCGTCGAGCGCGACCGTTGTCCTCGAACGTGCTCAGTACCTTGTAGATCAACGCGAAGCCGCCCGGCACGTTCTCGCTCATCACCGAACCGCGGGTGACCACGCCGTACCGTTCGAGCAACAGATCGGCCGTGGCGTGCGCCCGGATGGTCGGATCCGGTTCGACGGCTGGCAGTTGGAACCACCGACCGGAGGCGGTTGCCGGTCCGGTGCGAGCGGGCGTGGAAGCGCGGGCGATTCCGCGGTACGGACGGGCCCGCGGAACACGGCGAGGTGATCGGTGACTGGTTTTTGTTCTGGTGGTGTCGGAGAGAAGTGCGCGAAGCGGTGCGACGGTGTCGTTTCCGATGTGTCCGAGCCACACCAACTCCCACAGTGCCGTCGTCACTGCACTGTCGACCGTGTCCGCAGCCGACTCCGTAGTTCGCAACGCGTCGACCAACTGGCGGAAGAAGTAGGCACCGCCGCCGGACAACAGGTCGAGGATGCGCTTCTGCAACTCCGAGACGTCGGTGTCGGCAGGTGAAGTGAGCGTGATCGGTGCCAGGTCGGCGGGGTGCAGCACTACCCACCCGTCCTTGCCGGAGATTGCTCCGGATCCGGACCACAGGACTTCACCCGTCGACGTCAGTTCGTCCAACATCGCGGGGGAGTAGTCGGCGACGCGACTCGGCAGGATCAACGATTCGAGAGCCGACGCCGGAATCGGAACTCCGGCGAGTTGATCGACCACCGTTGCAACACCGTCGATTCCGCGAAGCGTGCCGCCCACGTGCTGCCAGCCGGGAAGAAATCGTCCGAGCGTTGCGGTACTGACCGGCTCGACCTCTTGGCGCGCAGCAGCGAGCGAGCGGCGGCGTAGGCGACGCAGGACCTCGGCGTCGCACCATTCGCTTCCGGTTGACGCCGGACGGAATTCGCCTTCGAGGACACGCTTTTCGAGTGCGAGTCGACCGAGAACGTCACGTGCGACAGAAACACCGATACCGAACCGGGCGGCCGCGTCGGCGAGGGTGAAGGGGCCGTGGGTGCGGGCGTAACGGCTCAAGAGATCGTCGAGAGGTTGGTCGACCGGCTCGATGAACGCGGCGGGAACGCCGATCGGTAGGGGAACGCCGAGTCCGTCGCGAAGGCGCGCGGCGTCTTCGACGACGGTCCACCAGTTCTCACCCGCATACGAGACGTGTAGGGCACGTTTGTCGGCGACCAACTTCTCGAGCCACGAGACCGGATCCTCGAGACAGCGTTCGGTGACTTCTTCGGTGGTCAGCGGGCCGAGCATGCGCAGGAGGTCGGCAACACCCTCGAGATCCTTGGCCTTGCGGTCGGGCGCGAGCCGTTGCAGCTCACTTTCGGCCTGCTCGATCACTCCGGCGTCGAGTAGCTCGCGCAGTTCGACGCGCCCCAGCAGTTCGGCCAACAGCGTGGAGTCCAACGACAGTGCGGCAGCGCGTCGCTCGGCGAGGGGGCTGTCGCCCTCGTACATGAATGCGCCCACATAGTTGAACAGGAGCGCACTCGCGAACGGAGACGGCGAGGCCGTCTCCACCTCGACGATCCGGATCTGCCGTTTCTCGATCTTGCCGAACAGTTCCTTCAGTGCAGGCAGGTCGTAGACGTCCTGCAAACACTCCCGCACCGTCTCGAGCAGGATCGGGAATGTCGGGAACTTGCGGGCGACGTCCAGCAGTTGTGCTGACCGCTGACGCTGCTGCCACAGCGGTGCACGTTTGCCGGGATTGCGGCGGGGGAGAAGTAGTGCGCGGGCGGCACATTCGCGGAATCGGGAAGCGAACAGCGCGGAGCCGCCCACCTCCTGGGTGACCAGATCTTCGATGTCTTCTACGTCGAAGGTGAACAGTTCGGCGCCGGGAGGTTCGTTCTCGGTGTCCGGGAGCCGGATGATGATGCCGTCGTCGGAGGCTGTCGGGCTGGAATCGACGCCGTATCGTTCCTGGAGGCGTGCGCCGATCGCGAGGGCCCACGGCGCGTGAACCCGTTGGCCGTACGGGGAATGCAGCACCAGACGCCAGTCACCGAGTTCGTCGCGGAAACGCTCGACCACCAGCGTGCGATCCGACGGCACCTGACCGGTGGCATTCTTCTGCTCGCCGACGAGTTGAATCAGGTTGGTGGTGGCGTTGTGATCGAGCCCGCCGACTCGGCAACGCTCGACGACGTCGGCCTCGTTACCGAGGGCCGTCTCGCGGACGAACTGTCCCAATGCCTGCCCGAGTTCGGCAGGGCGGCCGAGTCCGTCGCCGTGCCAGAAGGGCAAACGACCCGGCATGCCGTAGGCGGGGCTGACCAGAACCCGATCGAAGGTGATCTCCTCGATCCGCCAACTGGTGGCGCCGAGTGCGAAGACGTCGCCGACCCGGGACTCGTAGACCATTTCTTCGTCGAGTTCGCCGACGCGTGATGCTTTCTCGCCCACCATGTAGACGGTGAAGAGGCCGCGGTCGGGGATGGCGCCGCCGGAAGTGACGGCCAAACGCTGCGAACCCGGGCGGCCCGTCAAAGTGTTGGACTCACGATCCCAGACCAGGCGCGGACGTAACTCGGCGAACTCGTCCGAGGGGTACCGCCCGGCGAGCAGATCCAGAGTCGACTCGTACGCCGAACGGGGAAGTGTTGCAAAGGAACCGCTTCGGCGCACGGTCTCGAACCAGTCGTCGACGTCGATCGGTTCGAGGGCGGTGGCCGCTACCGTTTGCTGGGCGAGGATGTCGAGAGGATTGGCTGGAACGGCCATCGCTTCGATCTTGCCTTCGACCATGCGCTCGACCGTCACCGCGCAATGAATCAGGTCGGTGCGATGCTTGGGGAAGACGACGCCTCGCGATATCTCACCGACCTGGTGGCCGGCGCGACCGACACGTTGCAGGCCGCTGGCAACCGAAGGTGGTGCCTCGACCTGGATGACCAAGTCGACGGCGCCCATGTCGATTCCGAGTTCGAGACTGCTGGTGGCGACGACGCATCGCAATCGACCCGATTTGAGGTCGTCTTCGATGAGGGCGCGCTGGTCCTTGCTGACCGATCCGTGGTGGGCGCGAGCAAGGAGAGGTTCCGCGCCGTAGTTGACCTCGGTGGGAGCCCCGATCTGCGCGGGTGGTCGTGGCAACTTGTCGACGACGAGGCCGGCGCGCTCGGCATGAATTTCGTTGAGTCTGGCCGTCAATCGTTCGGCGAGGCGGCGAGAGTTGGCGAACACGATGGATGATCGGTGATCGAGAACGAGGTCGACGATCTGTTCCTCGACGTGGGGCCAGATCGAACCGGCTTGCGGGGTGGGGGATTCGGAACCGTCGGCCGGCGTCGCGATTCCCAATTCGGTCATGTCCTCGACGGGAACACGGACGGTGAGGTCGAAGGTCTTGGCGGCAGGCGGCGCCACGATCCGAATGGGTGCCGAACCGGCGAGGAACCGCCCGACCTCCTCGTGCGGACGAACCGTGGCCGACAATCCAATGCGCTGCGCCGGACGCTCGAGCAAGCCGTCCAGACGTTCCAGGGAGAGCGCAAGGTGTGAGCCCCGCTTGGTACCCGCCACCGCGTGAACCTCGTCGACGATCACGGTGTCGACGCCGACCAGTGTTTCCCGGGCAGCGGAGGTGAGCATCAGGAACAACGACTCCGGCGTCGTGATCAGGATGTCCGGAGGCCGCTTGATCAACGAGCGCCGATCGGCCTGGGAAGTGTCACCGGAACGGACACCGACGGTGATCTCGGGCGGAGTGAGGCCCAGACGCTTCGCAGTCTGTGTGATGCCGACCAGCGGTGCGCGAAGGTTTCGTTCGACGTCGACACCCAGCGCTTTGAGCGGCGAAATGTAGAGGACTTTGGTGGTGCGTTCGCCCTCGTCCTTGGCTGCGAGCTGATCGAGCGCCCAGAGAAAAGCGGACAATGTCTTGCCTGATCCGGTGGGTGCGACGACAAGTGTGTGAGAGCCGCTCGCGATGGATTCCCAGGCACCGAGCTGCGCAGCGGTGGGAGCGCTGAAGGCACCGCCGAACCACTCGCGGGTTGCGGGCGAGAATCTGCCGAGGACGTTGGTCACGACCACCATATTGCCCCTTCCCACCGACAGCGTGTTCGTGCCCGCGGCCGAAGTGCAGAGCATACTATTTGCCCTGTTATAGCGATTCTCTTGTCCTCGAGAAGGCGAGTGCCTGATGGAAGCAGTCAAGATTGTCCTCGAGCTGGCGGTAGTGCTCGGGGCGATTGTCATGGGTACCAGATCGAGCGGTGTCGCTCTCGGTCTGTGGGGCGGCGCAGGTGTTGCCGTCCTCGTGTTCGTCTTCGGAGAGGACGTCGGCAGTCCGCCGGTCGACGCTCTCCTCATCGTCCTGTCCGTCGTTCTCGCGTCGTCGATGATGCAGGCGGCCGGTGGTATCGACTGGATGGTCACCATCGCAGCCAAATTGATCGAATCCCGACCGAAACAGATCACGCTGATCGCGCCGTTGGTGTCGTTCCTGTTCTCGGTCGGTGCCGGTACGTCCAACATCCTCTACCCGCTGCTTCCCGTCATCTACGACGTCTCGTACAAGAACGGGGTGCGGCCGTCACGGCCGCTGTCGCTGTCAGTCGTCTCCACCGGCGTGGCGTTGGCGTGTAGCCCGGTGTCAGCGGCGATGGCGGCCATGGTCACACTCACCGACGTCGCGCCCTACGATTTCGAACTCATCGACATCATCAAGATCACCTTCCCGGCGGCCGTGGTCGGCATCGTCCTCTCGTCCATCGCGGTCAACCGCCTGGGTAAGGACCTCGACGACGACCCGGAGATACAGGCGAAGTTGAAGTCGGGCGAGTTGGCCGGACCGGGTGCAGCGTCCAAGACCGAACTCGTCTCGACGAAGACCGGACGAAACGCGGCACTGATCTTTCTGGCCGGCGTTCTGGCCATCGTGATCTTCGGTCTGTTCAAGGGAATTCGCCCCGAAGCCGCCGACGGCACTCCGATGGGGATGACACCGATCATCGAGATGCTGATGTTCGTCGTGGGTACGTTGATCCTGTTGGTGTGCCGCCCGAATGTCGCCGACGTGCCGTCCTCGACAGTGTTCCGTGCCGGTATGGTCTCGGCCATCGCGTTGTTCGGTCTGGCATGGCTGACGGACACGTTCATCAGCGCCCATTCCGAGCTGATCACGAGCACCGTCGGCGACTGGGTCAACGCCGCGCCGTGGATTTTCGCGCTCGGTGTTTTCCTGGTCTGTGTGCTGACGACCAGTCAGTCGACAGCGACCAGGACCATTGTGCCGATCGGTCTCGCAGCCGGGATCGCACCCGGCCTCGTGAGCGGCATGTGGGCCGGAGCGTTTGCCGGCGTCTATCTGTTGCCGACAAACGGTTCGCAGATCGCGGCGGCGAACTTCGACCTCTCGGGCAGCACGAAGCTCGGTTCCAAGCTTGTCGACCACTCGTTCTTCCTGCCGACCATCATTTTGGCCGTCACGACAATTGCGGCCGGCGCGTTGTTCGGAGTGGTGCTCGGCTGAGTATTGCGGCTGAGTCAGCTGTTGCGGTAGTGGTCCCAGCTCGCCTTGCACGCGTGGGCGAGCTGGTCCACCCGTTCGGCGTCGGGTGTAGGCCAGTCGACGCCGGGTTCCATGATGTAGGCAGCCAGTTCGTCTCCCAGCAGGAATTCTCGTTTGAATTCGGCCTGTACCGCACTCAACGTGATTCCCGCCTCGGCTGCGCGTGTATTCAATTCGGCGAATCTGGCTCCGGCAGCGATGATTTCGAAACTGCCGAGGTACGGCTGATTGAGCGCCACCGCGTCCGGATCGTCGACCTGAAATCCCTTGCGATGTGAGACTGCGAGTGTGCGAATGAGCTCCGGATCCATCGTAACGGGATTGTCTGCGCGTCGATTACCGTCGTGATCGCCACGATTGGAGAGTGCGACGACGTCGGGGAGTCGATCTGCTTCCGGCCGTTCGACATTGACGGCGCCGTCGCGGCGAGTGGTGTGATTCATCGTGTCGTGGAACGACAACGTCGTGAACGAACGGCCGAGTTCGAAGCTCTTCTCGACCATGGTTTCGATCAGTGCGTCGCGAGTTCTCTCGTAGACGCCCAAACCGTGTTCGGCTGTCTCGGTGAAGGTTTCGGCGAGGTTCTTCCAGCCCGCGTCGTCGGTCGGCTCGAGCAGTAGTGGGTAGAACGAGAAGGTGACAGGGCGAACTGCGTCGACACCGGTGAGGTCCGCCTTGTTTCCCGCTCCGGCCTTGTGCACGCGGGCGAAGGCTTCGCGTAGTGACGCCTCCAGGTTCTCGGGCTTTGCACGGTTGGGATCACGAATCATGCGGGGGTGCGGGTTCTCCACGTACACGATGCGCGAATCGATTTCGGCCCAGCGGCGCACGATGGGACTGGTGGACATGTCGGTGAAGTCGAACTGCAGGCGCTGGGTGAACTCGGGTGCGAGAAAACGTGAGAGTTCTGCTGGAATCGCGGAACCCGAGTGTGGGCAACTGACAAGAAGGTCGGCTTCGGCGACGGCGTCGTCGAGACTGCGGGAGTCGCGATCGGCATAGAACGTCAGGTTCTCCGGCGTGAACACGGTTCCGGCCGGGATGAGTACTGGTTCTCCACTGGTCATGATCCCCAGCGTAATCGAGCACGACCGTGCATACTCAGTATCCGCTGAGTCGTTCCACGAGAGCAGTTTTGATCTCCGGTCGACCAGCCGCGACCAGAGTGAAGGTGGCTTCACGCATGAGCCGCTCGGGGGTGTTGCTGCCGACCAGGGCGCGGCTTCCGGTCGCAGTCACGAGTGCGGCCGACGCTCGTATTGCAAGTTCCGATGCGCGAGCGCGTGCAGCCGAAATGTCGCCGCCGGCGCGCAGTGCTGCATCGAGATCCGCGCGCGCCGTGGCGGCTTGTTCTTCGAAAGCGCCGGCGTCGACGCCGAGATCCGCAAGTTCGGTAACAGCGCGGCGGGTGATGCCCATGGCCATCGCGCCGTTGAGCCACAGGCCGGGTAGCTGGGTGCTCTGGAATTGTTCGTCGCTGACGACGGAACAGACGTCGGTATCGGGGATTTCGAAAGCGTCGAACACGATTCGGACGGTGTTGCTCCCGCGCGCCGCGATCAGGGGAAGCTCCTCGATCGTCAGCCCCGGCGCTTCGCCAACCGGTACAACGGAATGAACGATGGAATTGTCGAACTCGTCCCGCGCCGACACCAGGAGAACATCGACGATGCCCCAACCGGTGACGAAGGGTGCGATTCCGTCGAGGACGTAGCCGTCGTTCACCCGCTTTGCCCACAGGAGCGGCGGGCGGGGGATGGCGCCGGCATACGCAACTCCGCCGCGAATCGTTCCGGAAACGAGGCCATCCCAGTATTGTTCGCGCAGAGACATATTGGGACTGGCTGCCAGGGCTCCGACGACGCCGTGATGCTGCATCCAGGTGAACGTCGTCGCGAGGCAACCGCCGCACAAGGTTTCGAGGACGTCGACCAGTTCTTCGCTGGTGGGGCCACCGTCACCGAGGGCTGCGATGCCGTAGAAGCCGTCGGCGGCGAGCGCGTCGAAATGGCTGCTGGGGATTTCTCCGTCGGCGTCGACGCTGTCGGCGACGGGAAACAGAACGGTGTCGGCGATTTCGCGCGCAAGTTCCGGCCACATGGTCACGCTGTCAGGGTAAGCCGTGAGCGTGGGTTGTGGTGTGGAACTACAGCCGCGCATCTAGAACGAGGGAGGTGAGCTCACGATGAGGAATCTTGCGACCGCATCGGTGCGATTGAACCACCGGTGCGGGATGGTCGAGGTGTAGAGGAGGGTGTCGCCGACGTGAAGAACGTGATGCTCGTCCAGTCCCACCTCGACCTCGACAGATCCTTCGAGAACATGAATGAACTCTTCGCCGGCGTGCTCTGTGTGCTCACCTGCCTCGGAATGAGGTGCTGCCGTGATCTCGTTGGGTTCCATGGTCCGTGAGCCGGTGGAGCAGAATCGAATCACCGAATCGTGTGCCAGTTCGAAGGTTCGCCCCTCACCGGCGCGGACGAGGCTGGACGGAGTTCGCTCACCCTGTGCCAAGAGTGCGTGCGCCGTGGTGCCGAGCGATTGCGCGAGGCGATGAAGGTTCATGACACTGGGTACTGCGTGGCCGTTTTCGGTCTGGCTCAGGAAGGGCTGCGACAAGCCCGACTTCACGGCAACCTCGCGCAACGTCAGTCCGGCTTCTTTTCGCGCCGTCCGCACGGCAGCCCCGATTGCGGTCGCTATCGCCTTCTGGTCGTCGTCCATGTGCCGAAGATAGCAGTGCTCTGGTGAAAGTTTTGATTACACAGACGAAACAAATTCGACCACGGTAAGAAATTATCGACGTGCTGAATAGTCCCGTACACGAAACACTTCCAGCTTCGGACGGAGATCGGCGCATGGCCATCCATCCTGTCGACCAGCGGCTCCCATTTGCCCGCCAGTCTGCTTTTGCTCTTCAGCACGTCCTCATCATGTACACCGGCTGCATCACGGTTCCGCTGGTTTTCGGTGCGGCAGTAGGACTGGACCGCAGCACGGTAGCGATGCTGATCAGTGCGGACTTACTCGTTGCAGGCATCATCACGATCATCCAGAGCCTGGGCGTCGGGAAAGTCGCCGGTGTGCGCCTGCCGATCGTCTGCGGTGCGACGTTTGCCGGGCTGACGCCGATGATTCTGATCGCCAAGGAGTACGGCCTGCAGGCCGTGTACGGGTCCATGCTGGTCGGTGGTGTTGTCGGCATAGCTTTGGCCGTACCGTTCGCCAAGATCGTCCGATACTTCCCGCCCCTGGTCACCGGCGTCGTCCTCACCGTTATCGGCATCTCGTTGATCGGGGTCGCAGGAGGCTTGATCGTCGGTAACGACCCCACCTCCCCGTCGTTCGCCGACCCGAAGAACCTGGCGCTGGCTGCGGCAGTCGTCGTAGTCGCGGTGGCGTTCATCTGCCTCGGCCGAGGGATGTGGACGCAGCTCGGTGTGCTGATGGCATTGGTGATCGGTACCGTGATCGCCATCCCGATGGGCCTGATCGATCTGAGCGGCGTCGGCGGCTCGGCGTGGGTGGGCTTCCCGATGCCGTTCCACTTCGGTGCTCCGGAGTTTCCCGTCACCGCCGTGGTGGCGATGAGTATCGTCATGGCAGTCGTTTTCGCCGAATCGACGGCCAGCATGCTGGCCGTCAGCGAGATCACCGGAAAGCCTTTGAAGAAAGCAGATCTCGCACGAGGGCTGGTGGTGGACGGTATGTCGGGAGTTCTGGGCGGGATCTTCAACGCATTTGTCGACACCGTCTTCTCACAGAATGTCGGCGCCGTTGCCACTACCCGGGTGTACAGCCGGTACGTGACCGCTACCAGCGGCGCCATTCTGATCGTCCTCGGTCTGATCCCGCGAATGGGTGAAGTGGTTGCCGCCCTTCCCGATCCGGTGGTCGGCGGCGTGGGAATCATCTTGTTCTCGACGGTCGCGGTGGTTGGAATCAATACATTGCGCAAGGTCGACCTCAGCGACCCGATCAACACCACGATCGCCGCCGTATCCGTGGGGATCGGTATCTTGCCGGAATTTGCGGAGGGCATGTTCGAGCGGTTCCCCTCCTCGGCCCAGATCCTCCTCGGTAGCGGCATCACCTTGGCTGCGGCCTCGGCTTTTTCGCTCAATCTACTGTTCAACCACACCAGGCTCGGTGAACTCGCCAGGCGATCACGCGAGAGCCTCCACCCCACTGCACAAACTGAACCCGCTACCAGCTCTGCAGGAGACGTCAGTGCCATCGTCACAGTCTGAAATTTTCGAAGTTCCCGTCGTCGACATCTCGCCTTACGTGCTCGGAGGCGCCGACGAGGACAGGGCGCGAGTGGCTGCCGAAGTCGACCATGCCTGTCGGACTGTAGGTTTCATGCAGATTCGGGGCCACGGCGTGCCGGCCGACGTATCCGCCGGTCTCGCCGAGGCCATGGACGACTTCTTCCGGTTGCCGATGGAGACGAAGTCGGGTCATCGTGTCGAAGGTGCGAATCGCGGATACAGCCCGCCCAAGAGCGAGTCGCTGAGCCTGAGTCTCGGCGTCGAATCCGCGACTCGGATGAACGACTTCTTCGAGGCGTTCAACGTAGGAACCGAAGCTCGATCGTTTACCGAACTCGAACTTTCGGAGGAGGATTACGGAATCAACCTGTGGCCCGCTGTTCGCGGATTCAGGGAGCGCGTAGAGGACTACTACGCCCACGGCGTGCGTGTGGCACACACACTGACCACAATATTCGAAGATGCGCTGGGTCTGGCCCCGGGATTCTTCGAGTCGATCACCGACCATTCCATCGACGTACTGCGGATGAACAACTACGCATTGCCGCAGGGGACGGTGACATTGGACGGCGAGTTGAAGGGAATGGGGGAACACACCGATTTCGGGCTGGTCACCGTGTTGTGGGCGGATCAGGTCGAGGGTTTGCAAGTGCTCGGGAGCGACCGACGCTGGCACGACGTCTGGCCGGAAGACGATGCGCTGTTGGTCAACCTCGGGGATCTCACCGCCCGACTGACCAACGATCGGTGGATGTCCACTCTGCACCGGGTCGCGCCGCCGGTGGTGAACGGCACCATCAAGCGTCGGCGATCCGCGGCCTTTTTTCACGACGGAAACGTCGACGCGGTCATTGCGACTCTGCCGAGTTTTCAGGACGACTCGGGCTTGGAATACGAACCCATCACCGTTCGCGATCACATCAAGGCCAAACTGGCCGGGTCGCGGCAGGGAAGGTCCAATACCGCCGCAGTTCGTGAGGCGGCTCGGGTGCTTGCGGCGGCAGAGTTCGAGGTCAAGCAGTGAGCGCTCGGAACATCGTCTTGATACACGGCGCCTGGGCAGGTGGTTGGGTCTGGGATCGTGTGTGTGGCCCTTTGAAGACTGCCGGTTTCGATCCTGTCGTGGTGGAGCTTCCCGGCACGGGGAGTTGGAACCCCGACGACGTGATCGATCTTGCCGCTGTTACCGAACATGTTGTGGCAGTGGTCGAGTCACTGGACGGTCCGGCAGTCCTGGTCGGCCACTCGGGCGGCGGCATCGTGGCCTCACAGGTGGCCGAGCGGATACCTTCGCAAGTAACGGGTCTCGTGTACGTCGCAGGGATGATGCTGCCGTCGCAGATGGATTTCGGAATGCTCTGTGCAGAAGTCGGTTTGGCAAGTCCGGTCGGAATCTCGCGTTGGCTGGTCCCCGTCGGCGACGGCGACGCAACGGCAGTTCCGCCGGAAGCCGGTGCCGCCGTGTTCTTCCACGAAGCGCCGGTCGCCGATGCGATCGGTGCAGCGCGCATGCTGGCCCCACAATTGGAGTCCGCCCGCCTGATGGCCCCGGTCTGGACCGAAGAGCGGTTCGGAACCGTGCCGAGGCGCTATGTCGAGTGCACCCTGGATCGAACCGTGCCGATCGAGGCTCAACGTGCCATGCAAAGACTCGTCCCCGGCGCCCAGGTGGTCAGCCTGGACACCGATCACGCACCGCAGTTGTCGGCGCTCTCGGAGCTGATCGACGCGATCACCGATTTCACCCAGCTGGTGTTCAACCGAACTCGACGCCTTGAGCCAGCGGCAGTTGGTCCGAGTAGTTGACGGTATTGGTGGCTCGGCGCATGTAGGCCTTCCACGAATCCGAACCCGACTCGCGACCGCCACCGGTCTCCTTCTCCCCGCCGAAAGCGCCGCCGATCTCCGCACCCGACGTTCCGATGTTCACGTTCGCGATACCGCAATCGGAGCCGTCGGCGGCGAGAAAACGCTCGGCTTCACGCTGATCGAGTGTGAAGATCGAGGATGAAAGTCCCTGAGGTACACCGTTGTGTAGCGTGATGGCGTCGTCGAAATCGGTGTATGTCAAGACGTAGAGGATGGGTGCAAACGTCTCCGCCCGCACCACCTCGGTCTGTGCGGGCATACGAACGAGAGCGGGCGTCACGTAGAACCCGGATTCGCCGACGCGGTCGCCGCCGCACACCACGGTGCCGCCGTCGGCGCGCGCGGCCGAGAGGGACTTCTGCATCGCTTCGAACGCAGCCTCGTTGATCAGCGGCCCGACCAGAACACCGGAATCGAAGGGACTGCCGACCTCGAGCTGTGCGTACGCGGCCGCAACGCGCTCGACGACGTGATCGGCGATCGACTCGTGCGCGATGAGCCGACGAAGTGAGGTGCACCGCTGCCCCGCAGTTCCGGCGGCGGAGAACACGATTCCGCGTACGGCAAGCTCGAGATCTGCCGACGGTGTGACGACTGCGGCGTTGTTGCCACCCAACTCGAGGAGGCTTCGCCCGAAGCGTTCGGCGACCCGCGGAGCCACAGCGCGGCCCATTCGCACGGAACCGGTGGCGCTGACCAAGGCCACCAGTGGGTTGTCCACCAAGGCCTCACCGACATCGCGTCCGCCGATGATCAACTGGTGCACGTCGATCGGTGCATCACAGTCGGCGAGGGCGCGTCGGAGGAGGGCGTCACATGCCAGCGCAGTCAGCGGCGTGGTCTCCGAAGGCTTCCAGACGACGGCGTCACCGCACACGAGAGCGATGGCGGTATTCCACGACCACACCGCGACGGGAAAGTTGAACGCGGAGATGACCCCGACAACGCCGAGAGGGTGCCACGTTTCCGTCAACCGGTGTCCGGGACGCTCGGACGGCATGGTGCGTCCGTAGAGCTGCCGGGAGAGACCGACGGCGAACTCGCAGATGTCGATCATCTCCTGTACCTCGCCGAGAGCCTCCGAGGTGACCTTGCCTGCTTCGAGGGTCACGATCTCCGCGAGGTCCTCCTTGTGCTCGGTCAGTAGGCTGCCCAGCCGGCGCACGACCGCGCCGCGTGCCGGAGCGGGGACGGTGCGCCAGGTGAGGAACGCGCGATGCGCCGCGTCGACGGCGTCGTCGACTTCTCTACCGGAGTGCTGCCGAACGGTACGCAGTTGCGTACCGGTGATCGGGGTATGTGCGCTCAGGTCGCCGGCGGGCCACTCGACACCGCACGCGGCAAGGGCGCTTTCGGCGCGATCGGCGAGGCTCGAAGAATCAGGCAGGTTCACTGGGGAGTCCTCTGTTGTTGTGGGCGGGAGTGGTTGTAGGCGGGAGAAAGCGCGGCACGTGACGCCTCTTGTTGTGCGTGGTACAGCTCGAACGGATCTTCGATGGTGTGGTCGATGGCGCCCTCCAATCGATCCTGCCCGTATTCGGCGCCGGGCGCATCGGAAACGAATCCGGTCACCGAATCGAGATTGGATGCGAAGATGCCGGCCGCGGAGGCCGGTAGGAAGTCCTCGTAGACGATGGGATCGCGGACGAGCGTCGACCCTTCGTTTCGGTACGTGAAGTAGGCCAACCCCGCCGCATCGAGTCCGTCCTCGGAGTGCGGAAATTCGCTGTCCCAGTGTGCATCCTCCGGCCTGGCGATCAGTCGGTCGTAGATCTCTCGACCGCTGCGGGTCAACGCGATTCCGCGGGCCTCCACCTCACCGAATCTGACGCGGACCGGTTCTGTGGTGATCGATCCGTCCGGCCGGCGGAAGCGCCTGTCTTCGGCCAATGCGCGAAACGACGTCTGCCGCAGAAGCAGTGGCGGTCCACTCCATCTCGGCGGGCCTTGGATGCGGTCGATCATGGTGATGCCGCGCTCGGTCATGCGGCGGTACAACTCGTCGATGTCGAGTACCCGCGGGGTGAGGTGATTGACATGTGTCGAGCCCTGCCCCGCAATGTCTGCAGCGACCGGTGAGATCGCGGCGAGTTCGCGGTACCAGGCCGCGTCGATGGGATCGGTGCCGAGCCGAAACGCGGAGGTCGCCGCGTCGACGAAGTGTGTCGCCTCGGGCTCTGGCAGGCCGCCCTCGCGGCTCGATTGCCGTGCCCATTGAAGAAGTTCGGGAGAGAACAGGGTGCGGCGACGCAGAAACGCAGTGATCCGACGCTCGAGGTCGGTGTCGAAGAACCTGGAATCGGAGATGGTCAGTACCGAGGTGAAAACGCGAAACGGGTTCCGGGCGAGTTCGGCGGGATCGGTCGGGCGAAATGCTGTCGAGACAACAGGAATAGGGGAGTCCGTGAGCCGGAGGTCGTAGTAGCCGACCGGAAACATACCGAATCCGCCGAAGACGATGGCCACGTCACGCAGTTCGTCGAGGGTGCCCAGTCTGATGGCCCCGTGACGCTCGGCGCTGACCCGCGCGAGAGTGCCCAGACGCTCCGCAGAATCCGGATGTGCCGCGGCAAAATTACGGTTCACCTGCAGCGTTACGTCTACCAGCGTGTTGTAAGCGGGGACCTCCTCGCCGTACATCCGTGCAAGCGTCGCAGCGAACCGTGCACGTAGCTCCCAGGTTTCAACCATACGAATGTCCGATTGCGTTAGCCTGCGCAGGTGCGAGAAACAGAAACCAGTGACGTTGCCGGTGTTCCGGTCGACGAAACCGATCGACTTTTGATGCGTGAATTGGTCTTGGACGGGCGTGCCACTCTCGCGAGTCTTGCTGAGAAGGCTGGACTCTCGATCTCCGCAGTCCAGTCGAGAGTGCGTCGTTTGGAATCTCGCAAGGTGATTCGTGGGTACTCGGCGAAGATCGATCCGGAGGCACTCGGTCACAATTTGTCCGCATTTGTCGCCATCACTCCTCTCGATCCTTCGCAGCCCGACGATGCGCCTGCTCGCTTGCGTCATCTGCCGGCGGTCGTCTCGTGTCACTCGGTAGCCGGGAGTGAAAGCTACGTCCTCCTGGTCCGGGTGGCGTCACCTCGGGCGTTGGAGCGATTGCTGCAGGAGATCCGTACGGCAGCCAACGTCAACACACGAAGCACCATCATCCTACAAACTTTTTACGACGAATGACGGGTGTTCAGTAACTTTTACGGTCTTCTATCGACACTTTCGTAAAATTGACATAATCTTCGCGTATGAGTACTGCGATGCGAGACTTCGGTGACAGTGCGCTCTTTCCGGTCTACGAGGTGTTGAAAGCCAGCATCCTCGTCGACGGATTCGATCTGATTCTCGACGTCGAAGGGTCGAGGGGTTCCTATCTCCGCGACCTGCGGGACGGAACCGAGTATCTGGACATGTTCGGTTTCTTCGGCTCTTCCGCCCTGGGGATGAATCACCCGGCGATCACAGGCGACGAGGAGTTCCAGCAGGAGTTGGCCGTCGTGGCCTCCAACAAGCCGAGTAATTCCGACATCTACACCGAACCCATGGCGCGCTTCGTTGCGGCTTTCGCTCGCGTCCTGGGGGATTCGGCACTCCCACACTTGTTCTTCGTCGACGGCGGCGCCCTTGCGGTGGAAAATGCGCTCAAGGTTGCCTTCGACTGGAAGAGTCGGTTGAACGAAAGTCGTGGATTGTCAGGAGATCTGGGGACGAAGGTCCTGCATCTGAGCGAGGCTTTTCACGGCCGCAGTGGTTACACGATGTCACTCACCAACACCGAACCGGGCAAGGTCGCGAGATTCCCCAAGTTCGACTGGCCACGAATCGGTTCACCGTATCTCGCCGACGGCCGCGATGTCGAAGCGGCGGAGAGGCAAGCTCTGGGGCAAGCGCGCCAAGCGTTTGCCGACAACCCCGGCGACATCGCATGTTTCATCGCAGAACCGATCCAGGGTGAGGGCGGTGACCATCACCTCAGGCCGGAATTTCTGCAGGCGATGCAGGAGTTGTGCCACGAAAACGACGCCCTCTTCATTCTCGACGAGGTGCAAACCGGGTGCGGAATCACCGGAACTGCTTGGGCTTACCAACAATTGGGTCTTCATCCGGATGTGGTGGCTTTCGGCAAGAAAACGCAGGTGTGCGGCATCATGGCTGGTGGTCGCGTGGATGAGGTGCGCGACAACGTGTTTCACGTCAGTTCCCGGATCAATTCGACGTGGGGTGGCAACCTCACTGACATGGTTCGTGCCCGGCGAATACTCGAAGTCATCGAGCAGGACCGACTGATCGACCGGGCGCGATTCACGGGTGCGCATCTCCTTGCCCGGTTGACCGAAGTCTGCGAACAGTACGCGGCGGCGACCGAGCCACGAGGTCGTGGGCTGATGTGCGCGATCACGTTGGCAGACAGCGACCTTCGCGATCGCGTCGTGCAGCGACTACGAGAAGACGAGCACGTGATGATTCTGCCCACCGGGAAGAGGGGAATCCGATTCCGGCCCGCGCTGACCGTGACGACCGGAGAGCTGGACGACGCAGTCGATGCAGTCGAGCGCGTACTTGCTCGCGAGACTTAGGGTCTCTGCAGCTCGCCCCACACCCGGTCCGGTGTCATCGGAGTGGAGTACATCCGAACTCCACATGCATTCGCGATTGCGTTTGCCAACGCCGGTGCCACCGGATTGAAGGGTGCTTCACTCATCGATTTTGCGCCGAAAGGCCCCAGCTTGTCGTACGTGTCGGCAAACAGTACTTCGGTGATCGGCAGATCCCCGATCTGTGGAACGTGGTAATTGCGCAGCTGCGGATTGATCACCCGGCCTTCCTCGATGACGATCTCCTCCGACAGTGCAGCACCCAGGGCTTGTCCCACACCGCCTTCCACTTGCCCTCGGAGCTGGGCCGGGTTCATGACGGTTCCGGCGTCGGCGGCCTGAACGGACTGCAGAATCTTCACCCGGCCGGTGTACGTGTCGACGGCGACGCGAAAACCGTGGACGTTGAAGGAGACCGAGCGGGGCGTTCCGTCGTGACGGCCGTCCGCGGTGAGCGGGCCGCCTTCGAGCAGTGTCGGAAAATCGATGCAACCGAGCGAGGATTCGACCCCGTCCGGCGAAAGATCGCGGACCTGCGCTCCGTGCCCGCTCACTCGTACAGCGCGGGTCAGTATCCGCTCACGGAGGCGTTCGCAGGCGATCAGGAGAGCCTTTCCGGCAACTACCGTTCCCGTCGACCCGAACGCTCCGGTGTCGTATCCACCGGCGTCGGTGTCGGATTGAACAATCCTGATGCGATCCACTGTCGTCCGCAATTCCGTGGCAGCGATCTGTTGATGAACCGTGGTGGTTCCGTTGCCGAACTCGGCAGTCCCGATGTTCACGACGTACCGACCGTCGACCTCGAGTGAGACCGAGGTGTCGGAGAAGTGACCGCGCGGCGGAATCGTCGCGATCATCGCAATCGCCATGCCCTGGCCGGTCTTCCAACGGGACCCGGTCGGTGCCTGTTCTCCGCGTCCGCTCGAGAGCGCACCGTCGACGAGGTCGATGCACTGGTCCAGCCCGTAGCTGCCGAACTCGAGATCGCCGTCTTCGACGTGCCAGTCGACGAAGTCGTCTCCAGGCAGGACGACGTTGCGCCGCCGAAAATCGAAGGGGTCCATGCCGAGACGCTCCGCGAGCTGATCCATGGCCGACTCGACGGCGAAGATGATCTGACCGAGTCCATAACCACGGAAGGCCCCGGACGGAACGTTGTTCGTGTAAACCGCCTCGGCATCCACGCGTTTTGTCGCAGCGCGATAGACCGCCATGGATTCGGCGCAACCGTGGAACATGACTCCGATCGAATGGTTCCCGTACGCCCCGGCGTCGGAAAGGACGTCGATGGCGAGCGCGGTGAGGGTGCCGTCGGCGTCGGCGCCGGCACGTACCGAGACCCGCATCGGGTGCCGCGACGGTGCGAGGGTGAACTGATCGCTTCGACTGAACTCGTAGGTCACGGGTCTGCCGGTTCGCAG
This sequence comes from Rhodococcus sp. NPDC055024, assembly GCF_053608585.1. Lineage (NCBI taxonomy): Bacteria > Bacillati > Actinomycetota > Actinomycetes > Mycobacteriales > Nocardiaceae > Rhodococcus > Rhodococcus sp. NPDC055024. Next base: position 71,509 of record NZ_JBSGVT010000005.1, on the reverse strand, counting down.
GACGGCCAGTGCGACCAGATCCTCGGTGAGTAGTTCCTGCTTCCCGCCGAAACCTCCGCCCACCCGCTTGGCGAACACGCGGATGCGGCTGCGGTCGAGGTCGAAGATGTGGGCCAACTCGTCGCGAACCAGGAACGGCACCTGCGTGCTACTTCTGATGACGAGGCGGTCATCCTCGTCGAGCCATCCCACTGCGCCGTGGGTTTCCAATGCCACGTGCTGGACCCGTGCGGTTCGCCACGTGCCCTCGACGACGGCAGCCGCATCCTGCAGCGCGCGATCCAGGTCACCGACACCATCGTGAAGTGCTGCAACCACATTGCGGGAGGCCGCGGCGATCCGGGAACTCTCGTCCTTGTCACCGTGCAGGAGCGGAGCGCCGGGGGAGCGCGCACGGTCGGGTTCGAAAACCGCGTCGACGACCTCGTAATCCACCTCGATCAGGGCGAGGGCACGCCAAGCCTGCTCAGGGGTTTCGGCGATGACCGCGGCGACGCGTTGGCCGCGGAAACGGAGAGTGCGATCGAACACCCGTGTGTCGTCGGGATCGTCGTTGCGGTCCTCGTGCCGAGCAGTCGAGAACAACACGTCCGGACTGTCACGGAAGGTGAGTACCGTCACGACGCCTGGCGCCGCTTCGGCTGCCAGCGTGTCGATCCCGGTGATGTGCGCGTGTGCGTGCGGACTCCCGAGCACCGCGGTGTGAAGCAAGCCGTTCGGCATCTCGCCCGGGGCGAAGTCCATCGTGAACTGCTCGGTACCCGTGACGATTCGAGTGGAAGCCGGCGCGGCGATCGAACGGCCTTGGGCCGAGCCCAACGCGGCCGTCTCCGTGTTCGCAGTACCCGCCAGGGCGTCACGAATCGATCTGTACCCAGTGCAGCGGCACAGGTTGCCCTTCATCGGGCAGGCGAGATCGGTCTTCTGCTCCGGAGACAGTGCCGATGCCGTGACCACCATTCCTGCTGTGCAGAAACCGCATTGGAAACCGCCCGCATCCACGAAGGCCTGTTGAGTGGGATGCAGACTCTCAGGTGTACCGAGACCGGCGGCGGTGACGATCTCGCGTCCGTCGACGCGATGGGCTGGAAAGATGCACGAGTGGGTCGGGTGCCCGTCCACGAGCACCGAGCACGCCCCACAGTCCCCGGCGTCGCACCCCTTCTTGACGGAGTTCGTTCCATGCTCGCGGAGGAGGGTTCTCAGGCACTGCCCAGGGCGGGGTTGGTCGTCGCGGGGAACTCCGTCCACCGAGTACTTCATTCCAGTTCACCTCGGATTTCTTCGGCGAGGAGCGCAGCCATCGCCTGCCGCCATGGCGCAGTTCCATGAACATCGGTGAAGTAGGCGTCTTCCGGAATCCTGTTGCGCAACGCATTCGCGAGTGCAGCGGTGTCGGGGAGCTTGTCGAATTTCAGAGCGTACGGACGTCGGGTGGCAGCGGTGACCGCCAGTGTGAAACCGTCGACGCCGCACCGGCCGGCCACTGCGACGGCCGAGCGCCCGAGCGACGTCTGCGCCAGTTTCCGCATCGCGGTGCGTGCGGTCAGTGCATGTGTGGGAATCCGGATACTGCGGATGATCTCGCCGGGGCCGAGAATGTTGCGAGAATCGTCGATGACGAATTCGACTACGGGTAACGAGTATTCGGTTCCGTCCGGGCGCCAGTTCGTCAGATCGGCATCGAGGGCAGTGCACAGCGTCGTCATGGCGCCGGCCGGGAAGGACAGTGCGATGTTGCCGCCGACTGTCGCGTATCGCAGCACTTTCCACGATGCGAGCAATGCATCGGCGCACTGGCGGAAGAGCGGAGCGGCGGTCCACGACGCGGGCAGTTCGGCGCGGCACAGTTCCTCGATCGTGCAGGTGGCCGCGATCTCGATACCGTGATCGCTGACCTCGACGGCTTCCCAATCGAGACCCGACAGGTCGACGAGCGTGGTCAGGTGTGGCTGCGGTTCCGAATACAGCCAGGTGCCACCGCCGATGAACCCGATTCCGGGTGATGCGCAGGGGATCTCGGCTCGGCTCCGCGGCACCAGTACTTCGTCGACACTGTGCAGATCCATCGCGCTGTCACGCCTTTCCGAGGAGGTCGCGGTGTGCTCGTGCGACATCCGAGGCCACGACATCCTCGTCGACGGTGGTGACTCGGCCGTCGGCAATGACGATTCGACCGTTCACGAGCAGTAACTTCAACGGGGGAGTCGAGCCGAGTACGAGCGCCGCCACCGGATCGGTGATGCCGGCATGGGCGACGGTGTCGAGCTTCCACACCGCCAGGTCGGCAAGCTTCCCGACCTCGATCGATCCGATCTCGGTGTCGCGGCCCAGAACTCGTGCGCCGCCGACAGTGCCAAGTTCCAATGCTTTTCGCACGGTCATCGCCTGCGGGCCGCCCTTGGCACGAGCGAACAGAAGTGCGTGACGCGACTCCTCGATCAGGCTGCACGCTTCGTTGCTCGCCGCGCCGTCCACACCGAGGCCCACGGTGACCCCGCCGTTCACCAGATCCACGGCACGGGCAATACCGGCTCCCAGTCGCGCATTGGAGGTCGGGCAGTGCGCCGCCGCAGTTCCGGTTCGGGCCATCGTCTCGATACCGGCGTCGTCGAGATGGACTGCGTGTGCGTACCAGACGTCCGGGCCCACCCAGCCGACGCGTTCCATGTATTCGACAGGTGTGCAACCGAAAAGCTCTTTGCAGAAGCTTTCCTCGTCCAACGTCTCGGCCAGATGCGTGTGCATCCTGACACCGGCTTCACGCGCCAGCGTCGCGGACTCGCGGAGTAACGACTCCGTCACCGAGAAGGGTGAGCAGGGTGCCACCGCGATCTGCAGCATCGATCCGGGACTCGGGTCGTGCCAGCGATCGATGACGGCCCGCGTTCCGGTCAGGATGTCATCGAGGTTCTCCACGACGTGATCCGGTGGTAGGCCGCCGGAACTCTGGCCGAGATCCATCGACCCACGGCACGGATGGAATCGGAGACCGACCTGTGCGGCAGCATTGATCTCGGCCTCGAAAACGTCCCCGGCATCGCGGGGAACGACGTAGTGGTGGTCGGTGGTGGTCGTGCACCCGGTCTTTGCCAACCAGGTGAGCCCGCCCGTGGCCGCCACGTGTACGGCGTCGGCGTCGATACCCGCCCAGACGGGGTACAGGGTGGTCAGCCACTCGAAAAGCGTCGAATCCGCAGCCAGGCCTCGGGTGATCCATTGGTAGAGATGATGATGTGTGTTGACCAGACCCGGCGTGATCAGGCAACCGCTCCCGTCGATCACTTGCGCACCCGGGTATTCGGGTGGCTTTCCCGCGCCGACGTCGACGATCTTGTTGCCAGAGATCACCACATAGCCGTCGGAGTACTCGGAGCGGTCACCGTCCATCGTGACCACATGGGCGCCTGCGACGACGAGTGTTGCCCCTGGGGCTGATTCGGTCACGACAACCAACCGGCATAGGTGGTCCACGACGGTCCCGCGTCCGGCGCGTCGGATCGGCTGACCGCAGCTTGGATCAGCCCGTAGGGACGATCCGCAGCGTGGAACACCTCGTTGTCGTTCTCCACACCGAAGCGGCCGAGTGCATATTCGAAATGATGCTTGTTGGGTGCCGAGAGTCGAACCTCCGCAATGATCGGGAATTCCTCGAGAATTGCCTTACCGATGTGGAAGAGCGTCTGCTGCAGGGCAAGTGAATGTACCTGTGCGAACTGTTTGACGATCTGTGCCTTGATGCCCACGTAGACCGATTCCCAATCGACGTCGGTGGTGACGAATCGCCACTGGGCGACCAACGTCGTTGCCATGACCCGGTCGTCGGTCGGCTCGAGAACGGTGTACGGGTCTTCGAGAAAACCCGAGAACTCACTACCGGTCGATTTGAGGATCACCAGGTCCTTCAAGCCACCGATCACCCATGTCCCGGTATCGGAGATGGTGATCGACGCCGTTCGAACTTCCTGACCCTTCCGGATCCAGGTGTAGTCGTGCTCGCTGCCGTCGACAACCGCACGCTCCCAGGCATATTCCTCGATCTCGATCCGCGCGCCACTGACCGGTTCGATGTCGTCGACGAAATGACGAGCGAGTTCGAGTCCGTACGTCTCGATCGAGATCAGACCCTTTTCCTTGGCGTAGGAATAGGCCGTTTGTTTCTGCGTGTCGGTCGGCAGAACCTTCGACTGATCGCCGGTGAGGTACGCGTCGGCGAAATCTCCACGCAGGCAGGTGGAGACGTTGATGTCGTGGATCTCGTGACGAGGAGTGTCGCGATAGATTCGGACTACCCGATTTTCCGCTTTGCCGTACTGGTGGCCCGAGAGTTCGATGGATCCGCTCAACCGGTCGGTGTTCGTACTGCCGGTCGTCATGTTGCCGGTTGTGATGTTGCCGGTTGTGATGTTGTCGGTAGTCACGTGTTCAGCTCCCGCGATAGGTGGAATAAGCAAAGGGCGACAGCAACAATGGGACGTGATAGCCCCGTGCGGTGTCGTCCACCCGGAAGGTCACTGTCACTTCCGGGTAGAAGTTCTCTTGTCCGTTGGTCTCGAAATACGTTCCGGTGTCGAAAGTCAGGGTGTAGTGACCGGCGGTCAGGCCGCCCGGAGCAAGTTCGGGGATGCGGCCGTCGGAATCGGTCTCGGCAGTGGTGATCGTGGCGCCGCCTCGATCACGAAGTTCGACGCGAATCCCCGCCGCGGGATTGCCCGTCGTCGCGTCGAGAACGTGTGTGCTCAGGGTCTTGCTCATGCTGCGCCTCCGGCGAGTGAATCGATCAGACGGGCAAGTCTGATCCGATTGATGGCGGCCAATTCGGTTCGAAGTACGGAACGCTCGGTCGCCGGGTCGTTTCGGAGACGACCTCGAAGGATGTCGAGGAGCTCCGTTCCAGATTTCCCCGACGCGCAGACCAGGTAAACATGGCCGAATTTGTCCTCGTACTCGGCGTTCTTCTGCCGAAGTTCCGCGAGTACGTCTTCTGTCTCGGACGAAACGCCTGACTGTTCCCGGGTCGAGGACGCGCTCTCGCTTCGGTCGCCGATTCGTGGGTGGCCGGACAGTGCGTCGTCGATCTCGGACTCGGGAAGCTCGGCCAGCACTGCATCTGCCGTGTCGAACAGAGCCTTCAGATCGGCGAAGGGGCGCGACGTGGCGATTTGCTCTGCCCACATGGCGGAATGGCAACACTCGAGCAGGGCCGCGACTGCCTGGTGGTCACCGAGCGCATCGAAGGCTCCGAGACCACTGGAATTCGTTGTAGGCATGTCCACAGGATTACTTGAGCATGTTACGGATCTGTAGCGCAGCAATTACGGGAGATGATGTGTCTCGATCTTATTTCTCCGGCCGCCCTTTTCCGGTGACAGATACATTCTTAGGTATGACCGATACTCCCAAGTTGTCTTCCGTCGTACCGTCACTGGCGAACCTCCGAGACATCGGCGGCCCCGAATCGAGCTTCGGTGGCACCGTCCGCACCGGGAGCGTGTTCCGTTCCACCGATCTGGCATCGCTCAGTGCGGAGGGCGCACAGACCCTCGCCGATCTGGGAATCGTCACGATCTACGATCTGCGCACCGAATCCGAACGTGAGACGGCGCCGGACCTGACGCCGGACGGTATCCGGGAACTCGGCCTGGACGTGTTGGCGGACAAGCAGTATCGCGCCATTCCAGCTCAGATGCAGCAGATGATCGCCGACCCGGCATTCGCTGCCGAAGCGTTGGGTAGCGGCCAGGCACTCGAATACTTCCAGGGAAGTTACCGCGATTTCGTGACCTTGCCGAGTGCAGTCACGTCGTACCGGCAACTGTTCGTCGACTTGGCGCAGCCGTCCAGTTCGCCGGCACTCGTTCACTGCACCACGGGCAAGGATCGCACGGGTTGGGCAGCGGCCGCGTTACTGCTGTTCCTGGGTGCCTCCGAGGACGCGGTCTTCGCGGACTACCTCGAAACCAACAAGGTGCTGTTGCCGATGTTCGCGCCGCTCCTCGAGCGATTCGAGGCCAAGGGAATCGATCCGACCCTGCTCGAAGGTGTCCTCGGTGTCAGGCGCGAGTACCTGGAGGCGTCGATGGCAGAGCTTGCGCAGGTCCACGGATCGATCGAGGCGTACTTCACCGACGGCTTGAAGATCGACGCGTCGACTCAGGACCAATTGCGGAGCAACCTGCTCAGCTGATCAGGACCTGCTCGGCTCGTCGTCGCGGGCGCTTCGACGCCGCATCACGAGGCTGACGATACCGATTCCGATGGCAATGCCGAGCAGGTCGGCGGTGCCGTCCCAGATCGAACCCGAACGCGAAATGGGCAGCGCTGCTTGAAGAACCTCGGATGTCGCGGCGAAGATCACCAACCACACCGCCGTGAACCACGCCGGGATCCGGGCGTGCAGCGAGGTGATCGCCAACACCGCGAACATCAACGTGTGGGTGATCTTGTCGGTGTTCTCCGGGCTCGACGGAACAGCGGAGCCCGGAGAGAACAGCATGATCAGAGCAATGACCACGGCTATCGCCAGCGGCCAGTATCGGTTGTTCTTCAATTCGTCTGCCCCTCGACGACAACGAGTCCGAGTGCACCTTCGGCGAATCTCGTGACGGCCTCGGCAGCTGTCGCGAGTGCCTCGGTGTGCCCGTCGCGGGCCCAGCCGGTGAGCAGGGCAGTGGAGTCGAGAGGCGTCAGAACGACCTCGGCGAGGAGCTCACCGGTGTTGGGTTGGCACACGGCCCAGGAGTAGACGCTGTTTTCATGCCACTGAACGCTCCGCTGACTCACGTACTCGGGGTCGGTGATACCGCCGTCGGCAAGCGCTGGGCGGTCGTCCACACGCTCGTCTGCGCGCAACGCCCGCAGATACCAGCCACCTGCGTTGATCTCGATCGGCTCCATCAGTCGGAGTCCCGCTCGCGGCGGCGCTTGGCTTTGCGTTCCCTGTCGGTGCCGAACAGCAGCGCACCGGCAAGGGGAATGGCGAGGAACCACAACCAGGTACCGGTGACGAAGAACAGGATCACCGCGAGAATCGGAATGACGGCCATGATCCGTCCGGACCAGTCGGGGTTGAACCTTCGCTCCGCCGGTGCGTCGGGAGGCGTCACCATCGACAGGGGAGCGGTGCCGGGGGCTTGATAGTTGCCCGGTAGATCGGCGAACACTGGCACGAGTTCACTGCGAGTTGTTGCGGCACTGACGATTCCGCTTCTCTCGTCGAATTCCGTGACGGTGAGGCGCCCTGCAGCGAAGTGCTCGCTCAGGAGATCGAGTGCCTGCTCGCGTTCTGCAGTGCCGATGCGAATGTCGGGGACGTCAGCCATCGTTACAGCCTACTCAAACGACTGTGCGCCTTTCCGATAGTGGGGACTACCGGAAAGGCGCACGGGGCCGGAGGCCCTACTTCAGTTCAGCGAGAACCGTTCCCTGCGTGATTGCTGCACCCGGCTCGACGGACAGTCCGGTGACGACACCGGCCTTGTGCGCGTTGACGGGGTTCTCCATCTTCATCGCTTCGAGAACCGCGATCAGATCGCCTTCGGCGACTTCCTGGCCTTCGGTCACTGCGACCTTGACGACGGTGCCCTGCATCGGAGCGGTGACAGCGTCACCCGATGCTGCACCTCCGCCGGCGCCGCCGCGCTTGCGAGCCTTCGGCTTCTTGCGGATCGCACCGGAGGCAGCGCCGCCGCCGTTGCCGAGCGAGAACTGGCCCGGGAGGGAAACCTCGACGCGACGTCCACCGACCTCGACGACGACGTTCTGACGCGGCAGAGCCTCGTCCTCGTCGTCGGTCGGGGCACCGGAACCGGCGTAAGGCTCGATGGTGTTTTCCCAGTCGGTTTCGATCCACTTGGTGTAGATGTCGAACTTCTCGCCGTCACCGACGAATGCCGGGTTCTCGACGATGTGGCGGTGGAACGGGAGGACGGTCGCGAGGCCGTCGATCTCGAACTCGGCCAGGGCGCGCGATGCCCGCTGGAGGGCTTCTTCGCGGGTCGCTCCGGTGACGATGAGTTTGGCGAGCATGGAGTCGAACTGTCCGCCGATGACGTCGCCGGCGACAACACCGGAATCGACGCGAACGCCGGGGCCCGTGGGCTCGCGGTAGACGGAGACCGGGCCGGGGGCAGGCATGAAGCCGCGTCCGGCGTCTTCACCGTTGATGCGGAACTCGAAGGAGTGTCCACGCGGGGTGGGATCTTCCTTGATGGAGAGTTCTTCGCCGTTGGCGATGAGGAACTGCTGACGCACGAGGTCGATGCCCGCGGTCTCTTCCGTGACGGGGTGCTCGACCTGCAGGCGGGTGTTGACCTCGAGGAAGGAGATGGTGTCGCCCTGAACCAGGTACTCGACCGTTCCGGCGCCGTAGTAACCGGCTTCCTTGCAGATGGCCTTCGCGGACGCGTGGATGCGTGCGCGCTGGTCGTCCGTCAGGAAGGGGGCCGGAGCCTCTTCGACGAGCTTCTGGAAGCGACGCTGCAGCGAGCAGTCGCGGGTACCGGCGACGACGACGTTGCCGTGCTGGTCGGCGATGACCTGAGCTTCGACGTGGCGGGCCTTGTCGAGGTACTGCTCGACGAAGCACTCGCCGCGACCGAAGGCTGCGATGGCCTCACGGGTTGCCGACTCGAACAGTTCGGGGATTTCCTCGATGGTCTGCGCGACCTTCATGCCGCGTCCACCGCCGCCGAAGGCAGCTTTGATCGCAACCGGTACGCCGTATTCCTTGGCGAATGCGACGACCTCGTCGGCGCCCTTGACGGGATCCTTGGTGCCGGCCGCCATCGGTGCCTTCGCACGCTCCGCGATGTGGCGAGCGGTGACCTTGTCGCCGAGGTCGCGGATGGACTGCGGCGAGGGACCGATCCAGATCAGGTTCGCGTCGATGACGGCCTGGGCGAAGTCGGCGTTCTCGGAGAGGAAACCGTAGCCGGGGTGGATGGCGTCGGCGCCGGACTTCTTGGCTGCGTCGAGGATCTTGTCGAACACGAGGTAGGACTCGGCGGACGTCTGTCCACCGAGGGCGAATGCCTCGTCTGCGAGCTTCACGAACTGCGCTTCTGCATCGGGCTCGGCGTAAACGGCAACGCTGCCGTAGCCGGCATCCTTGGCCGCCCGGATGACCCGTACCGCGATTTCACCGCGGTTCGCGACAAGCACCTTCGTAATGTGCGCGCTGGCATGACTGGGCACTGAGCCTCCTGTGGTTCGCATAGTCTGTCTCCGCGGTGTATTCCTCTGGGATTTCACCATCGGGGGATTGGCATCACTTCGGAGTGTATGCATCGCTTCGGCGCTGGTTGTAACCGGATCGCTAAAGCCCACTCCGGCTTAGGAAACGGTTTCGAAAACTACCGATGAGTAGCTGTCGGAGGTGCCGGTGTCCGGTTCGGTGACGATTTCTTCGACGGTCCGGCGCAGTGCGGCCACGTAGGCGTGGACCGCGGCATTCGCCGTCTCGTTGCCTGGGTACCTGACTGCGAGGTTGAGGCCCTGGGGTGTGCGGTTGATCCAGATGTAGACGTCGTGTGTGTATGCCTTGCTTCGGAGTGCTCTGGCGTTCCATTCGGGCCACTGTGCGGCCTCGGGTACAAAGCGAACGTCCATGTAGGACACCACGAATCGCGGTCGGATGGGCGTTCCGAGGTGTTCGCCGATCCGATCGAACGGGACAGCGGCGGCAGGCTTGACCGAAGCGATCGAGTCGGCGGCGCGCTTCGCGAGGTCGCCGAACGAACAGTCCGATCCGACCACGAACTCGACCGGGCACAGTCCGACGAACCAGCCCAGCGCACCCGCCCATTCCTGGGCGCTACGGGTGTGAACCGGAGTCACGACCTCGAATCGATCGGCTGCCGCGACTTCACGACCGACAGCGGCAAGGCCGCCGAGTAGTCCGGCGAAGTACCCCACGCCAGAGGCTGCGCACGTAGAACTGAAGGCCTTGGACTGGTCAGCGTCGAGAAGCCAGGTCGACAAGCCGTTCTGAGATTCGTTTCCACGTTCACCGATCGGTAGCGGGAACTGAGGTAACCCGTCACTTCCGAGCGCGCCGCGCCAGATCTCGACCGCAGCCTTTTCGGCCTCCATATCGGCCATCTGCTCGCGTTCGACGGCACCGAAATCGACGTAGCTGCCCACGGGGAACAGATTCGCCGCACTGCCGGTCGCCGCCTCGCGGTACAGCGCTGCGATCTCGTGAGCGACGAGGACGATGGAAAAACCGTCGATGATCGAATGGTCCGCTGCGAAGAACACGGTGAACGGACCGTCGCCACCGCGCGGCGTCAACGTCGCGAAGACGTACGACGGCCAGCTGTGCGGCGACGCGTAGTCGTCGAACAGGCGGTGAAGGTGATCGAAGTTGTCCTGGCTGGACGCGTCGTAGCCGTGGCTGACGACCCCGATGTCGATGCCGCCGATCGGGACGGTGTGCCGGGTGATCTCGCCGCTCGAGGGTTCGAGGACGGTATGCGAGCGCAGAACTTCATGACGGTCGATCCACCGGCCGAGTGCAACTCGGAAGGCATCGACGTCGAGCGGGCCGGAAATCTCGAAAGCTGTTCCCAGCCAAGACTTGTCGCCTGCGCCGGCAGCGGAACGGTTGAGATGTGCCTCGTGAATGTAGGAGACGGGCCGCGGATCCGGAACCCAGGGCCCGGTTGCGCACGGCAACCATTCGACGAGTGCGCCGGCCGGAATCGCATAGTCGGCCAGTTCGGTGAACTCCATGTTTTCAGCCCCGCAAGTGCCGCTTGATGCGCGCGAGCATGGCCGACATTCCCCGCAGACGGAGCGGGCTCACAGCTTCTGCGAGACCGAGTGCCGAATAGAAGTCGTCGGGTACACCGAGGATCTCGTCGGCGCTGTGACCGTCGAGCCCCTGCGCGAGGATCGATGCGAAACCACGCGTGGTGGGAGCCTCGGGGGGAGCGCTGAAGTACAGGCGAACGTTGTCGCGGTCCGAATCGTCGACCGAGAGGAACAGCGGCGACTGGCATTCGGGGACCGGCTCCATCGCGCTCTGTTCGAGCTCCGCCGGCAACGGCGGCAGTTCTCGGCTGAACTCGAGGAGAAGGGTGAGCTTGTCCGAGGCTCCGACGGCTGCGAAGTCTTCGACGATCTCGGCCAGAGCTGAAGGTAGAGCGCTCATGACGCCGATACGGAGGAAGGAACGGCGCCGGGCTCTTCGCCCTGGACGATCGGGACGCGCACGGCATTGCCCCACTCGGTCCATGAACCGTCGTAGTTGCGAACGTTCGGGTAGCCGAGAAGGTGGGTCAACACGAACCAGGTGTGACTGGAACGCTCACCGATGCGGCAGTACGCGACGATGTCGTCGTCGGCCGACAGGTCGCCGTAGATCTCGCCGAGTTCCGCGCGGGTGCGGAAGCGGCTGTCCGGGGCCGCTGCCTTCGCCCAGGGAATGCTGAGAGCGCTGGGGATGTGTCCGCCGCGCAACGCACCCTCTTCGGGGTAGTCGGGCATGTGGGTGCGCTCGCCGGTGTACTCCTGCGGAGATCGCACGTCGATGAGCGGCCCGTCGCCCAAGTGTGCGAGAACGTCGTCCTTGAATGCGCGAATGGGAGCGTCGTTGCGCTCGACGACCGGGTAATCGGTCGACGTGATTTCGGGAACGTCGAAAGCGGTGTCGCGGTTCTCGGCGATCCACGCGTCGCGGCCACCGTCGAGCAGGCGGACGTCCTCGTGGCCGAACAGGGTGAAGACCCACAGTGCGTACGCGGCCCACCAGTTGCTCTTGTCGCCGTAGATGACCACGGTGTCGTCGCGGCTGATGCCCTTGCGGTTCATCAACTCCGCGAACTTTGCGCCGTCGATGTAGTCGCGGGTGACCGGATCGTTGAGGTCGAGATGCCAGTCGATCTTGACGGCACCGGGGATGTGGCCGACGTCGTACAACAACACGTCTTCATCGGATTCGACGACCTTGAGACCCGGCGCGCCGAGATTCGCCGAGAGCCATTCCGTCGAGACCAACCGGTCGGGATGCGCGAACTCGGCAAACGCGGTGGAGGGATCGGGGGCAACGGGCACGGGCGTACTCCTGAAGACGAATCGTTCGGTTCGAACACGGACTTGATCGATTCTATGCGCTGTGCGCAAGGCGAGACGCCTGGAAGCAGGTTCTGCCTGCTCGTACCCGTTGCCGAAACTAAATTCTCGGTGTTCCTGCTCCGACGCTCGAATCTCTCAATTGTTCGGTGACACTTCCGATCGGCGTCACGCCCCGGGCGCAGACTTCTCTCAGAATCCGGTCGAGCTCGGTGAGGAAATTCACCATGGTTTCGTTTGCGGTGTCGGTGTCCGGGAAGCGAGAGCGCAGCGAGAGACCGCGGTTCGTCCGCGAAATCCAGAACTGGGCATCGTCGGCGACCGTCACGTTGCTGATGTGATGAGCGTTGAGGAGATCGTGATCGTCGGTGCCGGGAAGTTTGCGGTAGTCGATGTACGACACCATGAAGACGTCGGTGCGCGTGCGTCGAATCTTGTCGCCCAAAGCATCTCGAACCTGAGCCATGGTGACGCCTTCGAGCGTCAACGCAACTCGGAACGACGCGTGCGTATGTGCAAGGGATGCACCGAAATCCGCATCGGGAGTGATCTGCACCGTGATCGGCGCACTCGTGGTGAGCCAACCGATCGCGTCGGCCCATCGCGGATCTTTGCGGATGTGCAGTGGGAATTGCAGCGGAAGTGTCGACTGTCCAGTGTGCGAGTGAACGGAAAGGCCCATCGCAGTGAGGATTCCGGTGAAAACGCTACCGCCGGCGGAGAGGCAGATCTCGTCGAACGTCGCCGTCAATTCCTCGTCGAGCAGCACGCGCACATCGGCGCCCTGCGGCGCGGGCTTTCCTCCTTCGACGCCGAGATCCAAGGGGAAACTCGGCGATGTACCGCCGCAGATCTCGTAGAACCTGGCCCACTCGCGGATTCGGGGGTCGTTGTCGACGGGAAGCAGAGCGTCGGCCTCCAATTCGCAGTACCGCACGAAACTTCCCGGGTCACCCAGCCGGTTCATCACTGCGTCGACGGCCTCGCGGTGGCCGAGTTCGGGGAGGACGATCAGTCCCTCGTAGATCTGTCGCAGTTCCCCGAGGGCGATGACCAACGAATAACCGTCGACGAGTGTGTGATCGAACGCGCTCAGAACCGTGTAGTGCTCTTCGCGTTCGACCGTGGCAAACGTGTAGGCAGGGAAGGTCAGAGGATCGCACACCGTCGTGAATCGCTTCTTGAGGTGCGCTCGTAGGTCTTCGGTGGAATCGAATTTCAGAGGCTCGGAAGTCTCGATGTGTGTGCCGTCAGGGTCGAGTCCCATTCGGGTGGTGGTGAACTCGCCCACCTCGAATCCCGTGTGCAGCGTGTCATGGCGACTGATGAACAGGCGCAGTGCGAGATCGAGTGCCGGCCGATTCAGTTCGCCGGGAAGGTCGAATGCGGCTGCCATCCACACACTTCGGCCCATGCCGTGTGTTCGCGCAGTTTCGAGATGAAAATGCTGGTTGTACGACGGTGGTACCTCCGACTCCGTGACGGCGCCGTCAGCGGGTTGGAGTGACCATTCGGTGACGATTCCGGGCTCGAGTCCGTATCGATCGATCGAGGTGACATGCATCAGGACACTCCCTCTGGTGCGGAGAACGAGTAGTCGCCCTGAGCTGCAACAGTTTTGATGATGTTGGAGACGTGCTCGGCGAAGCGGGTGGCCGACTCGTGGGCAATGGGGGTGTCGGGGTGTGACACGGCGATCCACGTACCGGTGTGCATCCGGTTGATCCACATCGACGCGATCTGAGTCTCTTTGCCGCCGACGATTCCCGTAGCCTTCGTCTCGACGTAACTGTACGGATCCGGCATGCGTCGACCGTCGATGTACGAGACGATCGGCGGCGGGGTGAGCGTTTTCGACAGTCCGCCGGGAGCGGAATCCGAGTCGGCCAAGCTCGACAGAACCAGGTCGATGACTTGCTGCACAGAGACATCGAGCAATGCCTTGCCATCGTGGTAACCCTGCTGCCCGACTTTCGCCAACTCGGTGAAACGTCGTTTGTCGTCGACGTCGATGCCGACGGGGATCAGATTGATGTACCAACCCTGCGCAAACGAGTCGGCCTCGGTTCGCGTGCTGACCGGCGAGAGAGCGATGTACTTGTCGCGCCCGGCCAATTCGAATTCCGCGATCGCAAGCGCGGCGAAGATCCCACCGATGAAGTTGGCGCCGTTGGCTTTACAGATCGCACCGAACTTCTCGCACTCGGTGTCGTCGGCCAGGTCGAAGCGTGAACCGATGGCCGGTTTGGGGGCGTCCTCGGCCCCGAGTGGGAGGGGAAATCCGGGGAACGAGCCGCCGCTGCGCATGAGGTAACCGAGCCACTGATGCACTGCGGGTGACTGCATCGTCAGCTCGGTTGTTCGCGCGCGCTCGACACGACCGAACTGTGCGTAGCTTCCCGCGGGACCCAACTCGGGCTGTGACCCGGTCGTTTCCGCTGCGTACAACTGACGCAATTCTGCGTACATCAGGACCATCGAGTTCATGTCCGAGTGAGCGTGGTCGACGGCGTGAAACAGGGTGAAACTCGGCTGGGCTTCCGTGTCGGTGTGATCGTGCTCGACGGCGCCGAAAACGAATGCCGGCCACTGCAGCGCGCTGGTTTCCGTGGCGAACTTGGTGGCGACGAGCGCGCGAATCGCCTCGGATTCGGAGACGTCGTCGCCGATGCGGTACTCGAGTTCGATGCTCTCGACCGGCACGACGTGTCGACGGACTTCGAACGAGGTGTCCGCTGCGTCGGTGGTGGCCTCGTCGAAGGAGAACCAGCTGTGCAGTGTGTCGTGGCGTCGGACGTATCGCTGCAGGGCTCGCGTCATGGCGTCGCGGTCGAGGGTTCCGGCGAAATCGAAGGCGATACCGATCCACGGAGACTGAGGATCGCCCTTTTCTGCGGTGACGCGGGCGCGTCGCAGGTGGCGATCCTGCATCGTGGTCGGGGGTAGTTCTCGGTCGATCTCGGCTTCGGCGGCTCGCTGAGCGGAAGCATGCGTGACGCCCCATTCGATTACCCGTCCAGGAAGCGGGTGCCAATGGGTGATCAAGTTCAGATCCATCGAGTAGAACTCCTGCGTGTGTCGTCGAGAAGCCTGCTCTGAAAATGGGCAGACGACGAACTATCCCATCTGCGGGACTGAATTGTCCGAAATACTACAATCTAAACAAGAACAGGTTCTAGAAGGGTCGTGTCGATTAGGATCATTCGGTGCTTCCGGACCCTTTAGGTGACGCTGTCGGCGCCGACCACAAGAGCGGACGGCGATCAACTTCTCTGACGCCCTGGCTCGGTTTGGCCACGAGTCTGGCGGCGGCGTTCATGCAGTTGCTCGACGCAACCATCGTCAATGTCGCGCTACCGAGCATCGCCGTCGATCTTCAAGCCGGCGTCTCAGCGCAGTTGCTCATGGTCAGTGTGTACATCCTGGCCTTCGCGTGTTCCTTGATCACCGCGGCCCGGCTGGGGGACCTGTTCGGTCGCAGGGTTGTGTTTCTGACCGCCCTGTCCGTATTCGTCGCAGCCTCGTTGCTGTGCGGGCTCGCTCAGAGCGCGACGATGTTGATCGTCTTCCGCGGCCTGCAAGGGCTGGCGGCCGGTTCGATGTCGGCGCAGACGTTTGCCATCATCTCGGGTCTGTTCCCGAAGGCGAGGCATCCGCGGGTGTTCGGGATCTACGGAGCGACGATAGGGCTGGCAACGGTCAGTGGACCCCTGGTCGGCGGGCTGCTCATCGAATGGAATCTCTTCGACTGGGGTTGGCGCCTGATCTTTTTCGTCAACATCCCCATCGGTATCGCCGCCTTGATCCTCGGGTTCTTCCATCTCGTCGATGCTCGCGCCGAGCATGTGCGCTCACTCGACCTGATCGGCGCTGCGCTGTCGTCGCTGGCGCTGTTCCTGCTGATCCTTCCCCTGGCCGAGGGGAGGGCGCGTGGATGGCCGGCAGGGCTGGTGGTGATGCTCGCGATGTCTGTGCCGGTGGCATTGGCCTTTGTGCTCTACGAATCGCGTCTGGGGAAACGAGGCGGCGATCCCGTCCTTCGTCTCGAGCTTTTCCGCGACCGAGCCTTTGCCATCGGTGCGATTCTTGCCTTCGTGTTCTTCGGGACCTTGACTTCGCTGATCTTCACCATCAGCCTGACGCTCCAGTTCGGATTCGGATTCTCCGCGCTGAGAGCGGGAGTGATGACGCTGCCGTGGGCCGTCGGCATGGGTGTGGCGGCAGTTCTCTCATCGGCGGTGTACCGGATGCTCGGAAACCGTGTCCTGATTCTGGGGATGGTGGTTTTTGCGGGCTCGCTGATCGCATTGTCGGTCATCCTCGAACACGAGGGAACTGATCCGCGCTGGCTGGCGCTCGCCGGGCCACTGCTTCTGGGAGGCGCTGGGCTGGGACTGTTCGTGGCACCTCTGCAAACCGCGATCCTCGCGACGGTCGAGCCGGCGCACGCAGGTTCGGTGTCCGGGCTTCTTCCGACCGTTCAGC
The DNA here is from genome assembly GCF_053608585.1 of Rhodococcus sp. NPDC055024. Classification (NCBI taxonomy): domain Bacteria; kingdom Bacillati; phylum Actinomycetota; class Actinomycetes; order Mycobacteriales; family Nocardiaceae; genus Rhodococcus; species Rhodococcus sp. NPDC055024. Next base: position 54,949 of record NZ_JBSGVT010000005.1, on the reverse strand, counting down.
AGGTCGGTAGCTCCATCGGACTGGCATTGATCGGCGTGGTGTTCTTCTCGCTCGTGGCAGGGCAGGCTCCGCAAGCGGTGCAGGGGGAGCGGCCTGAATACGTTGCACACCTCGAAGCGGCCGGCGTGGCCCCTGGTCTCGTCGACATCGCAGAAAAGGCCTTTGTCGATTGTGCGACAAGTCAATTGGCATCGGGAACACCGATGGAGGTGGCGCCGCAATGTCGCCGCGACGGCTCCGCTGGTGCCGGGGGTCAATCCGTTCAAGTGGCAGTTGATGCCGCGTACGCATCCACTCGGGCCGCTGCCGGCGAAGCATTTCTCGAAGCTCAGCGCCGTGTACTCGCGATCATCGCAGCAATTGCGCTCGGCATCGGGTTGGCGTCGACTGCCCTACCTCGGGTCAATTCGCCAGTCTGAAAATTTGCCCTTGACTCGAACGGGTGTTCGAGTACCCTGTGTGTAGGGGATCGGGGGATTCTATGAGTGTCTTGTCGTCGGAAGTGGTGTCGGGTTCTGCGGTGGGGTTGCGCGGACGTCTGTGGCGGTTGTCTGCTGCCGAGTTACGCGCCGCTGCTGTCGAGGCGAGTACGGAGATTCTTCGCCTGGAAGCGGTGCGAGTGGCGGTGGTGGACGAACTGACGATGCGTCCGGATGATCAGGTGATCGCGTCCCGCGGGGTGGGTGCGTGGTTGGCGGCAAACACGATGCTGCAGGTTCGGGACGGGAAGAAGATCGCCGCCCTGGGGGCAGCGCTACGCGCGTTCCCGGCCGTGGCAGCAGGCTTCGATGGTGGGGATTGCTCGTTCGATCATGCCGTTTTGATCGTCGCGTTCTGTGAATCCCCGCCGAAGGGGATGCCGGAGGAAGCGCTCCCTCGCTGCATCGACCTACTGCTCGCTGCTGCGTCCGGGGTGGAAGCGACGACGACGAAGGTGCGGCACGTGATCGCGACTTTGGAGCGGGTGTTCGAGCCCGATGAGATTCCACCTGCCGAAGACGTGGATCGGAACGAGCTCCGTATCGCCTCGACGTTGAACGGTCGCGTGGTGGTGCGCGGTGATTTCGATGCTCTTACCGGCGAGATGCTGCTGTCGGCGTTGTCGAATTTGACGATGCCGACCCCAGCACCCGATGGAACTCCCGATGCCCGGTCGGCGGCGAAGCGGACGGCGGACGGGTTCACCGAACTGATCCGCCGGTACCTCGACTGCGCCAAAACCGGAACGGATGGTGGGCAGCGTCCGCATGTGAACGTGCACATCAACGCCCGCGACCTCGCTGAGCATCGGGACTGCGCCGCAGCGCCTTCTGATGGTGAAGAGTCTCGGCCGGATCTTGATGTCGGGCACATGCCGTGGCTCGGGCCGCTGTCGGTGTCGCAGACGAGGTTGTTGGGGTGTGATTGCTTCCTGTCGACTGTGTTGCTCGATGATCACGGCGCACCCTTGGATGCGAGACCCGGAAAACGATTGGTCAACGCCGAACAACGCGTCGCGCTGATTGCCCGCGACAAGGGCTGCGCGTTCCCCGGCTGCACATGCGTACCGGCCTGGACCGATGCGCACCACATTAAGCACTGGGCGAACGGCGGTCCGACGGTGATGAACAACCTTGTCCTACTGTGCCGTTCACATCACCGGTTGATGCACCGCAAATCGGGGTTCGTCGGTAAATGGGAAATCCGGATGGGTGTCGACAACAAACCGTGGTTCATCCCGCCGCCCTCGATCGATCCCGGGCAGCACCCCAGGCCAGCGAACACCACCTTCAAAACCTGAAGTCGCAAACCTCTTCAGGGACAACAAAAAGACCAGCTTCGCATCGGCATGGATCCGATGCGGAGCTGGTCGTCGTGCTTGAAGAAAAACGCGTCAGAAGATGCTCTGCGTGCGCCAGAGATCCGAGACGGAAACTCCAACGCGCTCGAGAAGTGTTCGCACCAAAGGTAATCCGATACCGATGACGCTCGAGGGATCGCCCTCGATCCTCTCCACGAACCAGCCGCCGAGACTGTCGAGGGTGAATGCTCCGGCAACTTGGAGCGGCTCGCCCGTTGCCAGGTATGCCTCGAGATCCTCCGTGGAAGGTTGCGCAAAATGAACGACCGTTGCGCTGTGATCCGAGGCCATGCGAACGATGCGCCCGTCGGCCACGCGCAGGACACAGTGCCCGGTCAAGAGGGTGGCGCTGCGACCGGCCATTGCAGCCCATCGCTTTCGGGCGATATCGACGCTGCCCGGCTTACCTTGAAGCTGCCCGTCGATCAGGAGCATCGAATCGCACCCGACAACCACGACGTCGGTGAGATTGTCGGCGGCGAGGCCGGGGACGATTTCGGCGGCCTTGGCTTCGGCCAACACCGTCACGACTTTTTCGGGAGCGGCGTCGGGGCCGAGGTTGTCGGCAATCTTGTCCTCGTCGACACCGGAGACACGGACAAGCGGCGAAACCCCGGCCGCCCGCAGAACTGCGAGGCGAGCCGGGGACGCTGAAGCTAGAACCAGTTGAGTCACGTCAGCAGATACTGATTGTCAGCTGCGACGGATCGCGGGGTTCAGGTACGCGTACGGCGAGAACGGCGCACGCGTGCGGTGGAACTGAGTCGGATCGCCCCAGGTCTCCGCGGGAACGTTGGACTCGGGAGCTTGACCACTGCCGGCAGCTGCAGCAAGCACGCTGACCAGTGCCGCGATCTCGACGTCGGTGGGCGAACCCTTGACGATCTTGATGACCGACGCGTCGGATGTCGACGTCTCGGTCAGCTCGGTGAGCGAGACGTCCGTCGCGCTTCCCTCGACGACTGCACCGTTGGTCGGTGCAGTCTCCGCCAGTGCGACATCTTCGCTGAGAATGTCCTCGGTGGTTGCGGTCATAGGGGAATGTTCCCATGCTTCTTGGGCGGAAGGGAAACGGCCTTGCGCTCGAGCAGTCGCAATGCGGAGACGATTTGTCCGCGGGTGTGCGACGGAGGAATGACTGCGTCGACGTATCCGCGCTCAGCGGCGACGTACGGGTTGACGAGTGTGTCCTCGTACTCGTTCTGCAGCTTGAGGCGCAATGCATCGACGTCTTCGCCGTTCTTCGCGGCTTCGAGAAGCTGCTTGCGGTACACGAATCCGACTGCTCCGGACGCACCCATGACGGCGATCTGAGCGGTGGGCCATGCCAGGTTGACGTCGGCGCCCATGTGCTTGGAGCCCATGACGTCGTACGCTCCGCCGTACGCCTTGCGGGTGATGACCGTGATCTTGCCGACCGTTGCTTCGCCGTACGCGTAGAGGAGCTTCGCGCCGCGGCGGATGATGCCGTTGTATTCCTGCTCGGTTCCGGGGAGGAAGCCGGGAACGTCGACGAGGGTGATGATCGGGACGTTGAACGCGTCGCAGGTGCGCACGAAGCGAGCGGCCTTCTCGGAAGCGTCGATGTCGAGGCAGCCGGCGAACTGGGTGGGCTGGTTGGCGACGATGCCGACCGAGCGTCCGTCGACGCGACCGAAACCGACGATGATGTTCATCGCGCGCTCGGCCTGGACCTCGAGGAACTCGTCGTCGTCGAGGATGCGACGGATGACCTCGTGCATGTCGTACGGCTGGTTGGCCGAATCCGGGATGAGGGTGTCGAGTTCGATGTCCTCGGCCGTCAGGCTTTCTTCGATCGAACCGACGATGGGGTCGGTGATCTCGCCGCGGGGCGCTGCTGCCTGGTTGTTGGACGGCAGGTAGCTGAGCAGGTCCTTGACGTAGTCGAGTGCGTCCTGCTCGCCGGAAGCGACGTAGTGGGCGACACCGGACTTGACCATGTGGGTGCGAGCACCGCCGAGGTCTTCCATCGTGACGTCTTCACCGGTGACCGTCTTGATGACGTCGGGGCCGGTGACGAACATCTGGGAGGTCTCGTCGACCATGACGACGAAGTCGGTCAGCGCGGGGGAGTAGACGTGGCCGCCGGCGGCGGGTCCCATGATCAGTGAGATCTGGGGGATGACACCCGAGGCCTGGACGTTGCGGTGGAAGATCTCGCCGTAGAGGCCGAGCGAGACGACGCCTTCCTGGATGCGCGCGCCTGCACCTTCGTTGATGCCGACGAGGGGGCGACCGGTGCGGATCGCGAGGTCCATGACCTTGACGATCTTCTCACCGTAGATTTCGCCGAGCGATCCGCCGAAGACGGTGGCGTCCTGTGAGAAGACACAGACGTCGCGGCCGTCGATGGTGCCGTAACCGGTGACGACGCCGTCGCCGACCGGGCGGTTGTCAGCGAGGCCGAAGTTCACACTTCGGTGCCGTGCCAGTGCGTCTAGTTCGACGAAGGAGCCCTCGTCGAGGAGGGCGGTGATGCGCTCGCGGGCGGTCAGCTTGCCTTTGGCGTGCACCTTGTCGATGGCGGCTTCGCCGCTCGGTGCCTGCGCCTGGGCTTGGCGATTCCGCAGGTCCGCGAGCTTTCCCGCGGTCGTGTGGATATCGGGTGCGGCCGCCGCCTCCGGCGCGTTCGGCTCTTGGACAGTGGTCATGGACGTGAGCTTAACGAGAGTGTGTGGGGGGCTTCGAAGGCAGGTCCGATTGTCGCGGTTTCGCGGGCTCAAGCTACTGACCAGTACATTCTCGCCGTCGTCATAGGCTGGGGGTATGTGGACCGACTTGAACCGACCGCCCCTCGACGGCAATGCCCTACGCCGCGCACTCGTGCGCAGCGACAACGACGACGCGCGCGTTTTCTGGAACCGCCTCGACGTGGTCGCGGAGACCGGTTCGACGAACGCGGATCTCCTTGCGCGAGCGGCAGATCCGGATGCCGACCGTCATGTTCTGATCGCCGAATATCAAGCGAGTGCGCGCGGCCGGCATTCGCGCACTTGGGTGAGTCCGCCGCAAGCGCAGATCTCGATGTCGGTTCTGTTGTCGATGCCCGGAATGAATCTCGCAGACATGGGCTGGCTCCCGCTGCTGTCGGGAATTGCAGTCGTCGACGCACTGCGCAACGTGGCCGAAGTCCCCGCAGAACTCAAGTGGCCGAACGACGTTCTCATCGGTGACAAGAAGGTGGCCGGAATTCTGGCCGAGGTGGCAAGGACGGCGCCCGATCCCGCGGTGGTGGTGGGGATCGGACTGAACGTGAGCTTGGGTGTCGAGGAGCTGCCCGTCCCGACCGCCACATCGCTCCTGATCGAAGAAGCATCGACCGTCGACCGTGACACCCTCGTTCGAGCAATCGCCCGCGAGTTGGCGACGCAATTCCGTGCTTGGGAATCATCGAAATGGGATACATCTGTGTTGGCTGCCGAGTACCGGCAGCGCTGCGGGACGCTGGGTAAACGAGTCCGCGCGGTTTTGCCGGGCGACAAGGAGGTGTTCGGTATCGCGACCGACGTCGACACTTCCGGCCGCGTCGTCATCGAAATCGAGGGAGCAGAAGGAGAGACCTTTGCGGTCGCAGCGGGTGACATCACACACCTTCGGGCCGCCCCGGTAACCGAATCGTGAGCCTTGCCGGATTTTCTGGCACCAAAGTGCTAATTTTTGGCCCGGACCTGTTTCGAACCAACCGTCCGTCCTTCATTTCACTCGACTGCGGGATCTACTTAGCTGCCTAGGGGCGTCATGACCACACCGATCGTTGTTCCGACCGAAGCCGAGACGGCCGAGAGCGCCCGCCGCGTACTCACCGGCGTGACGGTGTTGCTCGGTGTCCTCACATTGGGCCTGGGTATCGCGGTACTCGCGTGGCCGGATGCCACCCTGTTCGTGGTGGCGGTTGTCATCGCGATTCAGCTGTTCGGATTCGGACTCGTCCAGATCATCCGTTCGTTCGCAGACGTGACGGCTACGGGTGGAACCCGGACGCTGGTCGCGATCTCCGGAGCGTTGGCAGTGCTCCTCGGATTCCTCGTTCTCCGAAGCCCTTTGCAGACCGTGGTCCTGATCGCATTGGTGATCGGCGCGTGGTGGGTGTTCCGAGGCGTGCTCGACCTGGTCGATGCAGCATCCGGCCATACGGTCGATCGCGGCCTGTCGATCGTGCTCGGAGTCATCAGCATCGTTGCCGGTGCAATCGTCCTGTTGCAGCCGGAACTTTCGCTCGACGTCTTCCGCATCGTGGTCGGTGTGTGGATGGTGCTCTACGGCATCATCATCGTCGTGACCCCGCTGGTGCTGCGAAAGATCGCGCAGCCCTGAGCATCAGCCCGAAAGTCGGTGTGCCTGAAGGTCGGTGTGCCTGAAAGTCGGTGCGGGATGGCAGACTTCCCGTCATGGGATATCCCGAAGACGCCCTCGCTCAGGACGAGGAACTGATACTGCATCGCCATCCTCATTGGAAGATGTTGGTGCTTCCGGCGCTGACGTTCGTGCTAGCCACGGCCGTCGCCGGGTTCTTGTTGGGCCTCGCTCAGACGAGATTGGACGGCACGGCTCGGGCCGTGTCGTCCATCGCCGTCGGAATCGTCTGGCTCGCCGTCGTGGCGTGGAGATCGATTGCGCCGTTCACGGTCTGGAAGTTCACGCATTTCATCGTCACCGATCGACGTGTACTCATCCGCCACGGAGTGCTCACGCACACCGGTATCGACATTCCCATGGGGCGGATCAGCAATGTTCAGTTCCGCCACGGCCTGATCGATCGAATGCTCAAGACCGGAACTCTGGTCATCGCTTCTGCCAGTGACGATCCGCTCGAGTTCGACGACATTCCGGATGTCGAGCACGTTCACGCCCTGCTGTATCACCAGGTTTTCGATTCCACGCAGCAGCCACCACCGCCTCCACCACAGCGGCCGTCAGGTGAAAACGACGACCCGAACGATCGAAATGGCTGGTAATCAACGTGCAAAGGCGTGTTGTCCGTAGTCTGTTCGTGTGACTGCCGTATTGCTAGCCGAAGACGACGAGGCCATTGCTGCACCCCTCTCCCGCGCATTGGGGCGTGAAGGGTATTCGGTGACGGTCGAACCGACCGGACCCGCTGCGTTGCAGCAGGCGCTCGATGGTGATTTCGATCTGTTGATTCTCGATCTCGGCCTTCCGGGCATGGACGGCCTCGAGGTCTGTCGACAGATTCGTGCGCATCGCACCTCGCTCGCCGTTCTAATGCTGACCGCCAGGACCGACGAAGTCGATTTCGTGGTCGGCCTCGACGCGGGGGCCGACGACTACGTCAGTAAGCCGTTTCGTCTCGCCGAGTTGATGGCACGTGTTCGAGCACTCTTGCGTCGCCACGGTGGCCGCGAGGACACGATCGTCGAGGTCGGTGGCATCAGGCTCGAGCCGGCGGCGCGTCGCGTACTCGTCAACGGTTCCGAAATCGCCTTGGCCAACAAGGAATACGAGCTTCTGCGAGTCCTCCTCGAGCATGCCGGGGAAGTAGTTTCGCGCGATACGATCCTTCGCGAGGTGTGGGGCGACGTCGAGCTACGTGGATCGAAGACGCTCGACATGCACATGTCGTGGTTGCGTCGAAAGATCGGTGACGAAGGCCCGGCCGTGGAACGCAGAATCGCGACCGTCCGCGGTGTCGGTTTCCGAATCAACACCGATTAGCTCCTCGAGAATCAGGAACTGCCGGCATGCGGCGTCGCATATTGCAGTCGATTCTCGCTGTCGTGATCATGACGGCGTTGCTGCTGGGGGTTCCGCTGATCTACACGGCGTGGCTCTGGGTGGAGGACGTCACGCGGAGTGATCTCCGGGTGCGACTCGACCGGATGGCCGCCGAGGTCATTGCGCAAGAGGGGACGAACGGACTCGTCGAAGGTGCGTTGAACACCGATTCGCTCAAGGTCCTCACTCCCAACGACGGGCGCCTGGTCGTCGTGTATCCGACTGCCGTCGACGGCGCCGCGCGTGTCGACGTCGGCGAGGCGACGGTCAAGAACGCACTCGTCGAATCGCTCGCGATGGGCACCTCTGGCTCGTTGCGCCTCGAGGTGCCGTCGGAGAACCTGCGCACCCAGCAGAAGCAGGCGGTGATGGCGGTCGGCGTACTGGTGCTTCTGTCCATCACGGCAGGCACCGTGGTCGCCGTGGTCACTGCGCGGCGGCTTGCCGATCCGCTGCAGGACGTGGCCGACCGGGCGGCGCGCCTCGCCGAAGGTGACTTCCGGCCGGATCCTCGTCGGCACGACATCCCCGAACTCGACCGCGTTTCCGACGTCCTCGACGCGGCAACCGTGGAGATCTCCGTGCGGCTGCAACGAGAGCGCGCGCTGGTCGCGGACGTCTCGCATCAACTGCGCAGTCGACTGACCGCGGTGCGGTTGCGTCTGGACGAGTTGTCGGTTCACGAAGATCCTGACGTCGTGAACGAGGCCGAGGAAGCGATGGCTCAAGTGGACAGGCTCACCGACGGAATCGACGATCTGATTCGCTCGTCGCGTACCAGCGGGTCGTCGGCAAGTTTGGTGTCGGTAGTCGGCGAGCTGGAACAGGTGACCCGCGACTGGCAGGCTCAGTTCGACGGAGAGGGGCGCAGGCTCCGCCTACGAGGCGATCGCACGGTGATGGCCGCGACCACCGGATCGCGTCTGCGTGAAGCTGTTTCCGTTCTGGTCGACAACTCGTTCGAACACGGTGAAGGCACATGCACGGTGTCTGTCCGACTGATCGACGGTGCCGGGCGCAGTTCGTCTCGTCGTGACTCGATGGTGTGCGTCGAGGTCACCGACGAAGGCGCCGGCGTGGAGAACGATCTTGCGCCCCATATCTTCGACAGAGGATTCTCGGGCGCCGGGTCCACCGGCGTCGGGTTGGCACTCGCACGCGCTCTGATCGAAGCCGACGGGGGTCGATTGGAACTGCAGCGGCGTAAGCCTGCCTTGTTCGCGGTCTTCCTGCCGGTGGCCAACACTGCTCCGCCCGCGGACGTCGTTCCGCACCGCGAACCGCGTTGACCGAAAACTCAGGAGTGCCCGAGCTCCTCTTCGGCGTCAGGAATAATCGGGTCAGGCGCGGTGGGTTCCGATAGCGCTGTGGTTTCGGACAATCCTGTGGTGTCGGATAGTTCGAGCGGTTCCGGATTCTCGTCGGGAAACACGAACTTGCGGAAGGCCCAGAATCGGAACGCCATCTGCAGCAAGTTTCCGATGACGTACGCACTGATGAAGTCGGCAATGTTCTCCGTCGCCAAGCTCACTTCGGGTACGCGCAGGTTGAAGACGTAGCTGGAGATGTACAGCGGGATGAAGCTGATGACGACACCGATGGCGCTGATGATGAAGAACAGCGCAGCTTCGTGCGCTGGTTCACGGCCACCACGGTTCTTGAACGACCACTCGCGGTTGAGAATGTACGACGCGATCACCGCGACGACGCCGGCGATGATCTTGGCCGTGATCGGCTTGGATTCGAGGATCGACAGCTTGAGTGTGTAGAAGATGCCGGAGTCGATCAGGAAGGTCGTGCCGCCGACGATCGCGAATTTGATCAGCTCGCTGTGACGCAGAGCGATGTCACGAAACGGTTGGGGTATGCGGGCAATGACCCCGTCGACAAATGGCACAACAGATGAGTTTACGAAACGAAACCGCGTTACCACCAATTTGCCGCGGAATCATCAGCAGAATCACAGATTGGGAACGCTGAATGAACGGGCGAACGCGGCACATGACAACATAGAGAGCCGTGACCGGCAACAACGATCCCGCGCAGATCCCCGCCCGCCCGACCACCCCTCGACCGGCAAAAGCAACCATGCCCGTCGTCACCATGATCGGTGGCGGACAGTTGGCCAGGATGACGCACCAGGCGGCGGTGGCCCTGGGCCAGACGCTCCGAGTGCTCTCCGGGACCGCGGACGAACCGGCAGCTCAGGTCAGCCCCGACGTCGTACTGGGCAGCCACACCGACCTCGATGCTCTCCGCCGTGCAGCGGTCGGTTCCAATGCACTCACATTCGACCACGAGCACGTGCCGACCGAGCACCTCGAGGTTCTTGTTGCCGAAGGCGTGAACGTTCAGCCGCCGCCGCAGGCTCTGATCTTCGCTCAGGACAAGCTGCTCATGCGTCGCAAACTTGCCGAACTGGGCGCACCCGTACCCGCGTACGCCGAAGTGACGTGGGCGGAAGACGTCGTGCGTTTCGGCTCCGAACACGGTTGGCCGCTCGTCATCAAGGCAACACGCGGAGGCTACGACGGCCGCGGCGTCTGGATCACCGACGATCAGGACGAAGCAGAAGCCATCGTCACCGAGCAGCTGAACAAGGGTGTACCGCTGATCGTCGAGGAAATGGTCTCGATGCGTCGGGAGCTGTCCGCCATGGTGGCGCGGTCGCCGTTCGGACAGGGCGCTACGTGGCCGGTCGTGGAAACGGTTCAGCGCAACGGCCAGTGCGCCGTCGTGATCGCACCTGCCCCCGAGCTTTCGAGTGCCGTTGCCGAGGAAGCCGAACAGTTGGCGCTGCGCATCGCGTCGGAGCTCGGTGTGGTCGGCTCCATGGCCGTCGAACTGTTCGAGACGACCGACGGCACTCTCGTGGTCAACGAGTTGGCGATGCGCCCGCACAACTCCGGTCACTGGACGATGGACGGCGCCCGCACCTCTCAGTTCGAACAGCACCTGCGCGCGGTTCTCGACTACCCGCTCGGCGATACGTCGCCGATCGCGCCGGTCACCGTGATGGCCAACGTTCTCGGTGCGCCGGAAGCTCCCGAGATGACGATGGACGAGCGTGTCCATCACCTGTTCGCTCGGATGCCTGACGCGAAGATCCACCTGTACGGCAAGGGTGAGCGCAAGGATCGCAAGATCGGGCACGTCAACATCGTGGGCGGCGCCGGATCCATCGACGATCCGAATTACGTTGCCGCAGTTCGGGAACGCGCCGAGCGCGCAGCACATTGGCTTTCGTACGCAGTTTGGACCGACGGATGGGATGTACACGGTGAGTGAGAGCGCGCAGGTCGGCCTGATCATGGGCAGCGATTCGGATTGGCCGACCATGGAAGCTGCAGCCGAAGCTCTTGCGGAGTTCGGTATCCGCTTCGAGGTCGGTGTCGTCTCGGCGCACCGCACGCCTCAGCGGATGCTCGACTACGCCAAGGAAGCTTCCGGCCGCGGAATCAAGGTCATCATCGCCGGGGCCGGTGGCGCCGCGCATCTTCCGGGCATGGTTGCCTCGGCCACGCCGTTGCCCGTCATCGGTGTTCCGGTGCCGCTCAAGTACCTCGACGGTATGGACTCGCTGCTTTCGATCGTCCAGATGCCTGCCGGCGTCCCGGTGGCGACAGTGTCGATCGGTGGCGCTCGCAACGCCGGTCTGCTGGCTGCTCGGATTCTCGGTGCTTCGGATCCCGCACTGCAGCAGCGGATGGTGGCGTTCCAGGAGAGCCTCGAGTCCATGGTGCTCGACAAGGACAAGGCGCTCCGCGAAAAACTGCTGGGCTGATCTTCTCGTGTGTGCACGACGCGGGCTGCCGCTGATCCGAGCGAGTCGGGGCAGCGCGCAGTCCGCGTTCGTCACCCGCGTCGCCCTGCTGTACGCCGGGATTCTCGGCGCGGACATCCGCTTCGACGACGAGTCCGGAATCTTTGTCGCCTCCGGCCTGCGCCGCGGGTTCGCCAGAGGCGGAACAACTCTCGGTGGTGTATATCTCACCCGACGAAACACGACTCGATCCGTCCTTCGGCACGAGGCCGTTCACGCAGACCAATGGGCCAGGTACGGAATCGCATTCGGGTTGTTGTACCTCCGTGAGGAACTGCGTCACAGGGGGCCGCGGAACCGATTCGAAATCGAGGCCGGACTCGAAGACGGCGGTTACCGCACCTGAGTTGAAGTTGCCGAAGCTGAGTAAAAGCTACTGTTGGCGGCATGGCTCGTTTTCCGACTAGTGAGCGCTTCGTCCGTTGGAGCGCGGATCATGCTCGCGGTGTGGACATCTGCATTGCGACGGTTGCCGCACTGTTCAGCGTTGTCGTTGCGGTCGAGGCGAGTCCGCTTGCGGTGTTCATCTCGCTGGGCATGACCGTTCCGCTGGCATGGCGACGCTCACGGCCGGAACTCTCCGGCATGGTCATCGCGGCGTTCGCGGTTCTGCACGTGATCGTCATCGGCAATACGCTGCTCGCGTCCGCCGTCGTAGTTCCCATCTCTCTGTACGCACTTGCTGCCTACGGCGCACGGTGGAGTTCCCTCACAGGCCTGGTGCTTGCGTTGCTCGGCTCGATTGCCGGGACCGTTCGATACTTCGGCTACGACGGAATCCCCGTGTCCTCGCAGGTCATGCAGTCCGTTGCGGTCATGATCTTCATGCTCGCGGTCTGGGCGTTCGGTGATCTGCGCCGAGTGCGCACCAAGCAACTGGAAGGTCTGACCGAGCGTGCTCGGCTTCTCGAACTCGAGCGTGCGCAGGAAGCGGAGATCGCGACGATCAGCGAACGGTCGAGGATTGCGCGCGAGATGCACGACATCGTCGCCCACTCGTTGACGGTCGTCATCGCCCAAGCCGACGGCGGACGCTACAGTGCGGCCAAAGATCCTCAGGCTGCAATTCAGGCACTCGAAACCATCGCCTCCACCGGGCGCCAGGCGTTGACCGACATGCGATCGCTTCTGTCCGTCCTGCGTGAGGACACACCGCGCGATTTCTCGGTGATCCCGGGTGCCGGCGACATCGACAGTCTCTTCCACGAGTTGCGCAGCAGCGGACTCGATATCACCGTCAGTGTCAGCGGGGAACCGCGTGAACTCTCCGCCGGCGCGGGGTTGACGGCGTACCGCATCGTTCAGGAATCGCTGACGAACGTTCTCAAGCACGCCGGGCCGGGAGCTCAGGCGAGCGTCGAGATGACGTGGAGTGACACCGAACTCGTTCTCGGCATCACCGACGACGGACGAGGTGGCAGCGCCGCGTTGGTCGAATCGTCACCAGGCGGACAGGGACTGATCGGGATGGCCGAGCGCGCCAAACTGCACGGAGGCAAGGTCACCGCCGGACCGAAATCAGGCGGCGGATACAGCGTCCGGGCCGTCCTGCCGTACGAACGAACGTCTGGGTAATCTTGAAACGTCTGCGTAGGTCTTAAGGTGGGTGGCATGGACGAACACGTGGCTCCGATCGCAGTGGCGCTGATCGACGATCAACAGCTGGTCCGCGCAGGTTTCCGAATGGTCATCGACTCGCAGCCGGATCTGTCGGTGGTGGTCGAGGCTTCGGACGGTCAGCAGGCGTTGACCGAGTTGGCCGCCCGTCATGTCGACGTTGTCCTGATGGATGTCCAGATGCCCAAGATGGACGGCATCGAGGCGACACGTCGGCTGCTGACCGACCCGAATGCGCCGAAGGTCGTGGTGCTCACCACCTTCGACAACGACGAGTACGTGATGTCGGCCATCAGGGCGGGCGCCAGCGGATTCCTGCTCAAGGACGTCCCACCGGAGCAGTTGCTCGACGCCATCCGCACTGTGCACCGCGGGGACGCTGTGATCGAAGCCCGGGCCACTCGGCGACTGCTACAGCACGTCGGTCCGCTCCTGGAAGGCTCGGCGCCCGAAGCGCAGCTGCCCGAAGAGTTGACACCGCGCGAGGTCGAGGTGCTCGAGGCCATGGCGTACGGGCTGTCCAATTCGGAGATCGCCGCGAAATTCCACGTCTCCGAGACGACAGTGAAAACCCATGTCGGACGGGTTCTTTCGAAGACCCATTCACGCGATCGTGTGCAGGCAGTCGTCTTCGCTTTCCAGGTCGGACTTGTCCGGCGCGCGGATCTCCTCGGTACCGAGGGCTGACGAGCAGCTCTGTTCAGTCCTACCCCGGGATGACACCGGGCTTTCCAAGATCGCCCCGCGCTCCGACGCGGAGACCACTTGCGCTGCAATAACGTCGATTCCGTCATAGCGAGAAGCTTTACGGAGGGCAAAAGAATGCAAGCGCACACCACGACGGAACCAGCCGAAGTGCCGGCGATCACTGCCCGCGGTGTCACCAAGGTGTACGGCACCGGTGAGACCACGGTGCACGCGCTCGGCGGAGTCGACGTGGACTTCGGGCGCGAGCGGTTCACCGCGATCATGGGCCCGTCCGGGTCCGGAAAGTCGACGCTCATGCACTGCCTTGCCGGACTCGACACGGTCTCGGGTGGGCAGGTTTTCCTGGGTGACACCGAGGTCACGAAACTCGGCGACACCGAACTCACCGAACTGCGGCGTGAGCGAATCGGGTTCGTCTTCCAGGCGTTCAACCTGCTACCGGTGCTCACTGCTCGGGAGAACATGCTGCTGCCGATGAAGTTGGCGGGCAGTGAACCCTCGCCCGAGTGGATGGACGAGGTGATCGGCAAGCTGGGCCTGTCGCAGCGTCTCGATCACCTGCCGCACGAGTTGTCGGGCGGTCAGCAGCAACGCGTAGCCGTCGCCCGCGCACTACTGCCGCAGCCCGACGTGATCTTTGCCGACGAGCCCACCGGCAACCTGGATTCCCGTTCCGGGACAGAGGTTCTGGGGCTCTTGCGGACCAGTGTCCGGGAGACCGGTCAGACCGTCGTCATGGTGACGCACGATCCGGTGGCGGCGTCGTACGCGGACCGCGTCGTGTTGATCGCAGACGGGCGCATTGCCGGCGAGATCGACGCTCCTACGGTCGACTCGGTGATCGGTGCCATGCGAGCCCTCGGTGCCGACGACCTGGCTGATGTTCCCGCAGCTTCGGGCGCACTGCGATGAAGGGTCTGGCTTTTGCCCAGGCACGGGCGCATGCCGGGCGCTACGTGGCGTCGATACTTGCCGTGGTGATCGCGGTCGGATACATCGTCGCGACTTTGACATTGAGCTCGACGGTGGACGCGAGTGTGAGTAAATCACTTGCGTCGCAATACGAAACCACGGACGTTGTCGCCTCCGGTCCAGGCGTGACGGAAGCCCTGCTGAGCGCAGTGCCGGGTGTCTCGGCGGTGGCCGAGGACGTGTCGACGTACGTTCGTGTCGATTCCGAGGCGAAGGGTGCGTCCTACGGGGATGCGCTCTCGATCGCCGACAATCCCGAATTGCGTTGGGAGAAGGTGTCGGAGGGATCGATTCCTGCCGGTCTGGGGCAGGTGTTGGTGAGCGCGGACTCCGGGATACCGATCGGTGCCCGAATCACAGTCACGGCACGGGATTCGACGGTCGGTGCCGCTGCACCCACCGCGGAGGTAGTCGGATTGGTCGATCTCTCCGGTTCGGCCCAGCGCCTGGGCGGGATGAAAGTGTTCACCACTGCCGAGCAGGTGAGCGCCTGGGCCGGCGACAGTGCCGAACGTGAATTCCGCGTAGCCGGTGACGGCTCGCGCTCGCAGCAACAGCTGGTGGATTCCGTTGAGAGCGCGTTGCCTGCGGACTCCACCGTGCTGACCGGAGAAGAAGCCACCGACAATGCGGCAGCGGATTACATGGGCGGCACCAAGATCCTCAGCACGGTGCTGCTCGCCTTCGGCGCTATCGCCGTAGTTGTTGCCGCGCTGGTGATCGCCAATACGTTTGCCGTGCTCCTCGCGGCGCGCACTCAGGAACTCGCGTTACTCCGATGCGTCGGCGCCACGGCCAAGCAGGTTCGCCGGAGCATTCGCAGCGAAGCCGCGGCGGTCGGTGTGATCGCCTCGGTGATCGGCGTCGGGCTGGGTATCGGACTCGCCTGGGCGATCGGTCGCGTGGCCACGGCCGCAGATGTGCCGGTTCCACTTTCGTCACTCAGCGTCACCCCGGTGACCGTGCTGGTCGGCCTTGCAGTCGGCATCGTGATGACGATGCTCGCTGCATCTGCGCCCGGTCGCGCGGCAACGAGGCTGTCCCCGTTGGCAGCACTGCAGCCGATGGAGTCCAAGCCCGAGAGCGTTCAGGTATCGGTGGTGCGCCGCGTTCTCGGCATAGTGATCCTGCTCGCGGGCATCGCGATGACCGTCCTGGGAGTGACGAATCAGCAGGTGCTGGCGGCGACCGCCGGTGGACTGTTCTCGTTCCTCGGGATTGCAGCCCTGTCCGGTCGAATCGTGCCTGCCCTGATCAATGCGGCCGGCGGAGTGTTGGCGAGGGTGATCGGCCCCGTGGGCAGCCTGGCAGCGGGCAACGCCGGCCGGAATCCACGCCGGACCTCGGCAACAGCCACGGCACTGCTGATCGGCGTCGCCTTGACGAGCACGCTCGTCGTAGGAATCGCGACTGTGAAGGAAGCTGCACCCGCGGCGATGGACAGCCAATTCCCCGTCGACGTGATGGTGAGCAGTTCCGGTTCGGCGCCCCTTCCGGCCGGTTTGGGGACCGACATCGCCGCAGTCAACGGGGTCGGCGCAGTGAGCGGTCTGGAAAAAGCCGAGCTGACGATCGACGGGCGCGGCTCGTTGGCCGGATTCGGTGTCGACGCTGCCCAGGTGAAAGATGTTCTGCGTACCGAGATCTCGGTGCCTGCTGTCGGTCAACTGGTGCTCTCTCCGGACGATCTGAGCGGATACAATCTCTCGGCGGGCGATACGGCAACGGTGCGCGGGGATCGCGGCGCCGTGAACGTCAGCGTGATCGAAGGGGTGAAAGGTCAACCAGCACTGCTGGATCGAGGAGATCTCGGTGCAGCGGCCTCCGCGCCGACCACCGATTCGTACTGGGTCAGGTTGGGCACGGACACTGACGAACAGGCTTTGGCCACCACCGACCGCATCACCGAACTCGCACGCCAGGAAGCTCCGGGCAGCGAAGTTCAGGGAATGACCGAAATGCGTTCGGCCCTCGATTCGATCCTCGACACCATGCTCATGGTGGTTGCCGGGTTGCTGTCGGTGGCGGTGTTGATCGCCTTGATCGGCGTCGGAAACACCATGGCGCTGTCCGTTCTCGAACGGCGCCGCGAATCCGGACTGCTTCGTGCACTCGGACTGACCAGGAAGGGAATTCGAGCCATGTTGATCTGGGAAGCACTGCTGGTGGCAGGAGTTGCATCGGTGATCGGAGTGCTGTTCGGGATGGTGTTCGGTGTAGCCGGTACCGCTTCGGTGTTCGGGATCGAGGACGTCGCCCTCAGCGCAGTCCCGTGGGTGCAGTTGGTGGCCATCGTGTTGATCGGCGGAATCTGCGGGGTGATCGCGTCACTGCTCCCCGCTCGGCGGGCGGGATTGGCCTCGCCGGTGACAGCTCTCGCGAGCTGACGCTCAGAACTGCTTCGTGACCTTTTCGGTGCCCACTCGGCGCGCGGTAGCTTCCGCGTCCGGGTGGGCCACCTGCACGAGTGAGGCGCCTGCAGCGAGAACTGCCAGAAGTCCGTCGATCAACTCGTCGGCCGTCTCCCACGTGCGGCTCGAGAGGACACGATCTGTCGATGCCAGTGCGGAGTTCTTCGCCGATTCCCGTGCCGCGTCGATCGTGTCCGCGACAGACCGGCCTTCCAGTGCCGAACCGGCTCCGGCGCTACGGAATTGGTCGCCGTGTACTCGAATGGAGGTCGCGTAGTCGGCAACACCGAGCGGAAGATCGCTCAGGCCCTTGCCGAACGCGTCGAGTGAGAGCGCGGCGACTTCGGGTACGTCCGCAACGTCTTCCAGGCGGTCGGCAGTGACAAAAGCGAGTTCGGCGTCAGCGTCGGGGGAGAGGACCACCTCGCCGCCTGCCCACCACACACCCAACAGCACAGCGACGCTCTGCCAGTGGGCGGGAAGCAGCACGGCAACCTTGCCGCCGGGCTCGAGAGCGAACTCGTCCCGAACCATGTTCGCTGTCTTTGCCGCCCAGTTGGCCAGCGTGCTCGCAGACAATTCGATGCGCTCGCCGGTGGCGTCGTCGTAGTAGGTCACGCGAGGCCCGGCCGGGTCGGCAGTCAAGATCGGTCCGAGGAGGGCGTCGGTCAGGTTGTCTACAGGCGAAGGCACCTGATCAGCTTACGCAGCGGGTCAGTTAACGCAGCGCGGGCCGTTGGAGGCTGCGTCGATCGGCGGACCGGGAGGGGCGGGGGTGGGGCTGGTCTCGGTCGTGCTCGCCGATTCAGTGGTGGTTGTCGCCCCGTCGGACGGGGAAACCGCGTCCGCGGACTGCGGTCCGCTGTAGTCCTCGGCGATGACAACACGAACCTTGCCGGAGGACAGCGACGAATCGGCCTTGACCGTCAGGCCGCCGAGTGCCTCGGCGACTGCGAGTGCAGCGTCGTCGTCCGCGGACTTTGCGAACACCGTGGATTCGGTGACGTCCGCTCCGGTGTTGTTACCGACCTGACCCTGCTTGTAACCGAGGGCGCTCAAGGCCTCGGAGACCCCACTGGCCAATCCTGCGATGTCACTGGCGTTTGCGACGTCGACCGTGATGGAGGACGCATTCACGGTGGTCGGTGCCTCGGACGTCTCCTCTGTGTCCTCACTGTCGGCGCCGACCAATCCGGCGATGTACTTCTTGACGGCCTTGGGATCGACCTTGACGATGGACTCTCCGTAGTCGGTCATGCCGTTGATGTCGAGGACGGGAATCGTCTCGAACTGCACCTTGCCGCCGGCCAGATTCTGCAACTGCTTGGCGAATTCGATGATGTCCCAGTCGTCGTCGATCACGACAGAACGCTGAACGGCCGAGGTCAGCTGACTGAGCTTGCCGGGGTCACTGAGTGTTTTTGCGCTGAGCACCTTGCTGACCAGGGACGCCATGAACACCTGCTGGCGCACGATCCGGTCGAGGTCGCCGCGGGGGAGGTCGTGTCGTTGACGGACGAAGCTCAGCGCGTCGGCGCCGTCGAGGGTCTGTTTCCCGGCTGCGAAATTGGCGCCGGACATCGGTTCGTCGACCGGCGCGTTGAGGCAGACGTCGACTCCGCCCACTGCGTTGGTCAGCAGGACGAATCCGAGTAGACCGACTTCGGCGTAGTGATCGACGGTGATTCCGGTCAGATTCGCCACGGCTCCGATGAGCGCGGTCCGGCCGGCTTCCGTCGACTTCTTGTCGGCGTCGCTGTCGGACGACCCGTTGTTGACCAACTTGAGTCGCTCGGTTTCCTTGGTGGCACCGAACGCAGCGTTGATCTTCGACATACCGATACCGGGGACGTTGACGTACGCATCGCGGGGAATCGAGATCGCGGTAGCGGAACTTCCGTCGTTGGGGACGCGGATCAAGATGATGGTGTCGGTGTTGGACGCAACTTCCTCACCAGCGCGCAACGAGTCGAGCTCGCTTTGTGAGAGCGGGTTGCCGTGAGCGTCGGTGCGACTGTCGGTTCCCACCATCAAAATGTCGATGGCTCCGTCCTTGCCGCCACCGAGGCCGAGGCCGCTGGCTGTGGCAAGGCTGCTCCTCAACGAGTCCACACCCCGCCATGCGAACCCGGTGACCAGCAGTACGAGCACGGAGAGTACCGCGACCGCTATGCGAGCCGGGCTCGTCTTGGTCCGAATCGGCGCAGGTCGTGGACGCGCGCGGCGCTGCGGTTGCTGGTGGGACACTCCTTCAGGTTACTGGTCCGATGCTCGGCCGCGGGTACCTCGACGCGGCGTGCCAGACTGAACCGTGTGACGAATATCCTGCTCACCGGCGCCCGAGGGCAGCTCGGGACCCGTGTCGAAACCCTCGCTACCTCGGCGGGTCTTCCCGTCTCGGCCGTCGGATCCGACGAGCTGGACATCACCGACAGCCATGCCGTCGACGAATTCGTCTCGCCCGGCTCGGTGCTGATCAACTGCGCCGCGTACACGGCCGTCGACGCCGCCGAGACCGACCAGGAGGCGGCGAAGGCCGTCAACGAGATCGGACCGCGGAATCTCGCGCAAGCCTGTGCGCGGGTGGGTTCGCGGTTGATCCACGTCTCGACCGACTACGTGTTTCCCGGCGACGCGAGCACACCGTACGACGTCGACGCAGCGACCGGTCCGGCGACGGTATACGGACGAACGAAACTGGCAGGCGAGGTAGCTGTCCGGGAGTCCGGGGCAGACGTGGCGGTTGTCCGTACCGCGTGGGTGTATTCCGGTGTCGGCTCGGATTTTGTCGCCACGATGCGAAGGCTCGAAGCCGAACGTGAATTCGTGAACGTCGTGGACGATCAGGTCGGGTCACCTACTTACAGTCTCGACCTGGCGGGCGGGATCGTCGAACTCGCGCTGCGGGACTTCACGGGTTCGTCGACATTCCACGTGACCAATGGTGGGCAGGCAAGTTGGTACGAGTTGGCACGCGCTGTGTTCGAGGAGATCGGCGCAGACCCGGCTCGGGTGCGGCCGTGCAGCAGCGCGGACTTCGTGCGCCCTGCTCCCCGCCCGGCGTATTCGGTCTTGTCCGAGCGCGCGTGGGTTACCGCGGGAATGACGCCGCTGCGTCCGTGGCGAGAGGCTCTGCACGCCGCTCTGGCGTGAGCTTTGTTCGGGGCAGTGCCCGCGGACGGCTAGGCTGACCGGCGTGAGTCCCAAGCTGGCCGTGGTAACGGTGACCTACTCGCCAGGCGAGCATCTCGAGAATTTCTTGAGCACGCTCGCCGTGGCGACGACAGAAAAACCCCAGGTCATCATGGCCGACAACGGGTCGACCGATGGCGCCCCCGAGGCCGCTGATGCCAAGTACGAGCATGTTCGTCTGCTTCGAACCGGTGGAAACATCGGCTACGGCGGAGCGATAAATCGGGCTGTGGCGGAGATCGATTCGTCTATCGAATTTGTCGTGATTTCCAATCCAGACGTCCAATGGGCACCCGGTTCACTCGACGAATTGGTCGCCGCGGCAAATCGGTGGCCAAGGGCCGGTGCACTGGGGCCGAAGGTCCTCGAACCGGACGGCAGCGTCTATCCGTCGGCGCGAACCGTGCCCGACATCACCTCGGGCGTCGGGCACGCATTGCTCGGCACGGTGTGGCCGAAAAACCCGTGGACTGCTCGGTACCGTCAAGAGAACGAGGCCGTCACCGAGCGCGCAGTGGGCTGGCTTTCCGGCTCGTGCCTGCTGGTACGGCGCGACGCCTTCGATGCCATCTCCGGTTTCGACTCGCGATACTTCATGTACATGGAGGACGTCGATTTCGGTGACCGCCTCGGAAAAGCCGGGTGGCTCAACGTCTTCGTACCCTCGGCCACTGTCACCCACGCCAAAGGCCATGCGGCAGGCCGTCATCCGGAGCTGATGTTGCCGGCCCATCATCGGAGCGCTTACCAGTTCCAGGCCGATCGCCATCCGCACTGGTGGCAGGCTCCGCTGCGACTTGCCTTGCGCAGTGGCCTGGCCGTGCGGTCAAAGATCGCCGTAGCTTCTGCTGTCCGCGAGCGCGCTCGCACCGACAACTCGACCGACAACCCATCAGTTTCGAACCACGGGGGAAAATGATGTCCGATCCGAATCCGACCGACGCCGTAATCCTGGTAGGTGGCAAGGGCACTCGGCTGCGTCCGTTGACGTTGTCTGCGCCCAAGCCGATGCTTCCGACCGCCGGCCTGCCGTTCCTGACACACCTGCTCGCCCGTATCGAGGCGGCCGGTATCAAGCACGTGGTGCTCGGAACGTCTTTCAAGGCAGAGGTATTCGAGGACTACTTCGGCGACGGCTCCAAGATGGGCCTCGAGATCGACTACGTCTTCGAGACCGAACCGCTGGGCACCGGTGGCGGAATTCGCAACGTGCTCCCGAAGTTGCGCGGCGACAACGTCATGGTGTTCAACGGTGACGTGCTCGGTGGCACAGACCTGAACGCCATTCTCGAGACCCACGAGAAGACTGACGCCGACGTCACCCTGCATCTGGTTCGCGTGGGAGACCCACGTGCATTCGGTTGTGTTCCGACCGACGAGGACGGACGAGTCTCGGCATTCCTGGAGAAGACCCAGGATCCGCCGACGGATCAGATCAACGCCGGCTGCTACGTCTTCAAGCGCGAGATCATCGAGCAGATCCCCGAGGGACGACCGGTGTCGGTCGAGCGCGAGGTGTTCCCGAATCTGCTTGCCGAGGGCAAGCGGGTGTTCGGCCACGTCGACTCGTCGTACTGGCGTGACATGGGAACCCCCGAGGACTTCGTCCGCGGTTCCGCCGACCTGGTGCGAGGTATCGCGCCCTCACCCGCTCTCGAAGGTCCGCGCGGCGAGTCGTTGGTGCACCCCGGAGCCGGAATCGCACCCGGCGCCGTCCTGATCGGCGGCACGGTTGTCGGTCGAGGCGCAGAAGTCGGCGCAGGTGCGCGCCTCGACGGTGCGATTCTCTTCGACGGCGCCGTAGTGGAAGCCGGTGCGGTGGTCGAGCGATCGATCCTCGGATTCGGCGTCCGTATCGGACCCCGAGCGCTGGTCCGCGACGCCGTCATCGGTGACGGCGCGGACATCGGTGCGCGGTGCGAATTGTTGCGCGGCGCGCGCGTGTGGCCGGGCGTGACGCTGCCGGACGGTGGCGTGCGCTTCAGCACAGATGTGTGATCGTTAGCTGACCTACTGGAATACTGGCGGGTATGACTTCTCTTCCGAGCCGTTACGTTGCCCTCGGTGACTCGTTCACCGAGGGCGTCGGCGACGCCGACGAACGATTCCCCAACGGTCTGCGCGGGTGGGCAGACCGAGTGGCCGAACAGTTGGCGGTGAACAACCCCGAGTTCCGCTACGCCAACCTGGCGATTCGTGGTCGCCTACTCGGACCGATCATCGACGAGCAGGTGGAACCCGCTCTGGCGTTGAAGCCCGATCTGGTGACCATCTACGCCGGCGGAAACGACATGATGCGTCCCAAGCTCGACATCGACGCGGTCGTCGCCCGCTACGATTCGGCAATCGGCCAGCTCACGGCTTCCGGCGCGCGGGTTCTCATGTTCACCGCGTACGACACCGGATGGTCCGCCTTCTTCGGCAAGCTCCGCGGACGCTTGGCGATCTACAACGAGCTTGTTCGCGAGGTGGCGGACCGCCACGGCGCGACCCTCGTCGACTTCTGGCGATTCTCCGAATATCAGGACCTTCGGATGTGGGACTGGGATCGACTGCACATGTCGCCCGCCGGGCACGAGAACATGGCGACGCGGGTGCTCGACGTACTGGGCGTCGAACACGGATTGATTCCACCCGATCTGGGACCGGCGCCGGTTCTCACCAAAGCCGAAACTCGCCGCGAGGATCGTCAATGGGCGCGAGAGTTCTTGGTGCCGTGGGTAGCTCGGCGAGTGAAGGGAACGTCTTCGGGCGACGGCGTCAGCGCCAAGCAACCCGAGCTTTCTCCGATTCAGTCCTGATTCTTGCGCTGATGTGCGAGCGCGACCAGGTGGTCGATGGTCTCGCGTTCGGCAGTCGGCGGCAGCGCGTCCACCGGCCACCATCGGAGGTCGGTGGACTCCGCGCTCCGGACGATATGCGAATTGTCCGGTGCCACAACAAGAAACCGTAGATCGAGATGGCGAGTCGGAACCCCGAGCGAGCACGTGATCGGATGTGTGTGGGCGGAGAGTAGGTCCGCGTCTATCCGAACGTCGTGGATACCTGACTCTTCGCGAGCTTCACGCAAGGCCGCATCGACCACCGTCTCGTCGTCGGGCTCACAATGACCGCCGAGCTGAATCCACCTGCCCACCTTGGGATGCAGGGTCAACAGGACGTGGCAGCCACTCTCGTCGAGAACCAGCGACGACGCGGTGATGTGTCCCGGTGCATGGCGACGAAGGCATCCGTCCGGAGCCGAATCGAGGAACGCGAGCATCGTGTGCCGCAGTGACTCGTCCGCTTCGGAAGATGTCGCCCAGTCCTCCAGAACGCCCTTGGCCGAGGCGTGCAGCGATTCGGCTGACATGACTTACAACTCCACCAACGCGTCCCCGGGGGCGGAGACGGTGCGCGGAGTCAGGGGCTCGAGTGGGTGCCCGATTGCGACCGCGCCGAGTGGCTGCCAGTCCGCCGGGAGATCGAGCTGTTCACGTACGAGGTCGGCGGCGAATATGGTCGAGCCGATCCAGCAGCTTCCCACGCCGCGTGTGGCCAGCGAGACCAGCAGGCCCTGCACTGCCGCGCCGGCGGCAACCGTGAACATCGTGGACTCCGCTGCGGTACGTCGGGCATCCGGGTAACTGTGTGCGCCGTCGGGCACGCAGAAGGGAATGACGACCTCGGGGGCGTCGAACAGGATGTTTCCGCGTGCAACTCGGGCCTCGACGGATTCGTCACTGCGACCGTCGGCGCGAAGATCGGCGGCCCACTGCTCCCGCATCTTCTCGAGGAGAGCCGAGCGGACGGACTCGGTACGCAGCCACACGAATCGAACCGGTCGCGTGTGGTGCGGTGCGGGAGCGGTCAGTGCCTCGGCGATCGAGCTGCGAATGATCTCCGCGTCGACGGGGTCAGCTGCGAACTGCCGAACCGACCGACGCAGCAGCAGGGCCTGGCCGCGGCCCATCACCGTGGCCTCCTCGGTGCCCAGCCAGAACAGATCGTCCGGGCCGCGGCGGATCAGATCCTGACCGCTCGAACCGTCGTCCTCGAACCGAAGCCCGCGAACAACGGCGACGGGAACGCCGCCCAGCTTGCCCTTGACCAGATCGCCGGCGGCGGCGATCTCGTCCGCGATCGCGATCTCGGTGACGATCAGATCGTTGCCCTGGCTGTCCTGTGCTCCGAGGTAGCCGTGCAGGACCGGAATGCCGGACGAACCGATTGCGGCGTCGGTCTGCCCGTTGCGCCACGCGCGACCCATCGTGTCGGTGACGACGACGGCGACGGACTTGCCCGTGCTCTCGAGGATCCGGGCGCGCAGACCCGCAGCGCTTGCATCAGGATCCACGGGGAGCAGAGCCAGCTCGGCACCGTCGACGTTGGAGCCGTCGATGCCCGATGCGGCCTGCACGATCCCGAGTTTGTTCTCGGTGATCAGAGTGCGGCCCTTGCGCGCCACGACGCGAACGGCTTCCTGATCCACCAGGAGGCGCCGCGCTGCGTCGCGCTCTTCCGGATCGGTCGGCGAGGAAACGATGCGACCCTCGACTTTGGAGAACACCTTGCTCGTGACGACAACGACGTCGCCGTTCTCGATCCACGGCGTCGCGTCGACGACAGCGGCGGCCAAGTCGTCTCCGGGCCGGAACTCGGGAAGGCCGAGCACGGGAATGATTTCGATTGCGGCGCCGGGGGAGTGATCGCCGGGGGAGTGATTTCTGTCGCGGCTTGCTTCGGTTCGGGGTTCGGTCACAGTTCGACTCCGGCGATCTCGAAAGCCGTTCGAACCATTTTTGCGGTCTCTTCGGGGGAGGTCATCAAAAGTGGGATGCTTCGCACGTCCACCCCGTCGATGTCGGCCGTGTCACCTTCGTCGACGAGCCAGCCGTCGAGAATGCCGTTGATCGAACGAGCTCCGTAGTGGCGACCGATCGCCTCGGAAGTCGTGTCGACCCCGATTACGTCGAGGCACTCGTCAGCCATGCCGCGCAACGGTTTTCCGCCGATGACGGGGGAGAGCCCGACAACCTTCGCTGCAGTGGTTCGCAGGGCTCCGCGAATTCCGGGCACCGCGAGGATCGCGCCGACGCTCACGACGGGGTTGGACGGTGCGATCAGCACGATGTCGGCACCGTCGATCGCCTCGACCACCCCTGGCGCGGGCTTGGCCTGCTCGGCGCCGACGTGAGCGAAGCTGTGAGTTTCCACCTGTGCTCGATGGCGTACCCACCACTCCTGGAAATGAATCGCCTTCTGCTCACCGTCTTCCGGATCGGTGATCACAACGTGTGTTTCGCTGCGGTCGTCGCTCACGGGAAGCAGTGCGACACCTGGATTCCAGCGATTGCACAACGCTTCGGTGATCGCGGACAACGGATATCCCGTGCGGAGCATCTGGCTGCGAATCAAATGTGTTGCGATATCGCGATCTCCGAGGCCGAACCAATCCGGCTTCGCTCCGTATGCCGCGAGTTCTTCTTTCGCATTCCAGGTTTCGCCGGCGTGCCCCCACCCGCGTTCGGTGTCGATACCGCCGCCGAGTGTGTACATACAAGTGTCCAGATCGGGGCAGATACGCAGACCGTGCATCCAGACGTCGTCCCCGACGTTGACGACGGCCGTGATGCGATGTGGGCCTTCGTATTTCTCGAGGGATTCACCACCGACGATTCCGAGCGCATTTTGCACACCTTGAAGGAAACGGGCCCCGCCGACGCCGCCAACCAATACAGTCACGTTCACGACAACAGAGCCTAGGCGGTCGGCGCGTCGTCGTGTCTGGCGGGCAGAAGGTCCCGTCAATTGGGGGCCGGAATACTAATGGATTCATCTCGTTTAGCTTGACCGCGACACGCTGGACGTGTGTAATCTCAAATGTGTCATTCCAACCGCTACTTGTGAGTTCACTTGCAGCGGGGCCGGTTTCGAACACAGTTTCGAACGGTCGACGGGGTGGGGTTGAAGATGGAGTGAAAATTCTGCGCTATTACAGGTGAGGAGGCGGAACGATGCCCAATGAAAATGTCGAGATCAGTTCTCTCGCAATGACAGTAAGCGACGAACCGCAGACCGATTCCCGAGCAGGCGCAGCAGAAGGTGCCTGCAGCAGTGAGTTCGACGGTATGAGTACTCGGCCAGTGCTGAGTCTCGTCACCGGCTTCGAAGAATTGTTCGACACCATCGAGGATCAGTGGCAGGAGCGTGCTCTCTGCGCGCAGACCGATCCCGAAGCGTTCTTTCCTGAAAAGGGCGGATCGACGAGGGAAGCAAAACGGATCTGCCTCGGTTGTGAAGTTCGTGACGAGTGCCTCGAGTACGCGCTCGCGAACGACGAACGGTTCGGAATCTGGGGAGGGTTGTCCGAGCGCGAGCGTCGGCGACTCAAGCGGGGGATCATCTGATCTGCTGCTGAATCGGTTCTGTCAGCGTCGGGGCTGACGGGCGGTCTTCGAAAGTCTGACCTGCAACGGGGAATTGCAGGTCAAGCAACGACTGTTTTGTTCTTCGTGTGGATTTACATCTTCGTGTGACATCAGTTTTTTTCGTCTGACAGTGCGTCAGTCCTCGTCGGGCAGTATCAGTCCTTGTCGGGCAGTATCAGTCCTCGTCGGGCAGTGTGGGGTCGATGACCTGTGGGTCGACGCCCAGATACGTGCCGACTTGATGGACCAACACGTCGTGCACCAGATCCGTGAGTTCTTCCGGATCCTTCGCACGCTGCTCCAGTGGGCGGCGAAACAGCACAATTCTTGCGCGAGTGGTATTTCCGTGACGGTCGATTCCGGCCGGAATCAGTCGTGACAGTGGAACCGGGCCGTCTGCGATGACCTCCGGTGGCCACGTCACGGACTCCGGATCGTGCGCGTGAATCTTCGGGACTTCGTCGACTGCGATGTCGAGTTTCGTCAACCGGTCGTGCCAAGCGAGGTCGACTGGCGAGAAGGCGTCGAGCACCAGGAGATCGAACTTCTCGGCCCGGGTACGCCGTGCGGGCACCTCCGGGGGAAGTAGCGGTCCGCGCAGGCCACGGCCGTGTCGCTCGATGGAACGAGTGGTGACCGAGCGTCGGCGGCGAGCGTGTGGCATGCCGTGAAGATTACGACAGAAGAAACTGCTCGGTGTGTCCGAGTAGGTTCCGGACGTGGGGAGGGCTAGGCTCCGTACCTGTGAGATCTCTGCGTCGCTGCTGCCGCCCCGGGTGCAAGAACCCCGCCGTCGCGACGCTTACGTATGTCTACTCGGACTCCACTGCGGTTGTCGGGCCGCTGGCAACCGTCGCCGAGCCCCATTCGTGGGATTTGTGTGACACGCACGGCTCGCGAATCACTGCCCCGAAGGGCTGGGAACTCGTCCGCCACGAAGGCGGATTCGCGTCGAGCACTCCCGACGAAGACGATCTGACCGCTTTGGCCGAAGCTGTACGTGAAGCCGGTCTCGGAGATCGCAGCAAGTCCAACGTCGACGCAGATGAGGACATACGTCCCGCAGCTCCGAGTACTGCCCGTACAGGGCGTCGTGGACACCTCCGCGTTCTGCCCGACCCGTCCAACTGACGCGAGATTCGTCGCCGCAGACGCTAGGCTCGACCGAGTACTTCCACACCCGAGTACTGCGAATCTCCGGACGCTACGCGCCCGGACGTTCCCGTCTGTGAGGGTGCATGCACAAGGAGATTTTCAGTGGGGCGAACAGCCGAGTCGGTTGCTGCAATCATCAAGGCGTACGACGTGCGCGGCGTGGTCGGTGAGCAGATCGACGAAGATTTTGTCCGCGACGTCGGTGCATCGTTCGCCCGTCTGGTCCGCGACGAGGCCGGCGCCGCCACGACGGTTGTGATCGGCTACGACATGCGTGCATCGTCGCCCACACTGTCTTCGGCTTTCGGTGACGGCGTGCTCGCTCAAGGGCTCGACGTCGTCTACATCGGATTGGCGTCGACGGACGAGCTCTACTTTGCATCCGGTTTGCTGAACTGCCCGGGCGCGATGTTCACAGCGAGCCACAATCCGGCCAAGTACAACGGCATCAAGATGTGCCGGGCCGGCGCCAAGCCGGTCGGTCAGGACACCGGTCTCGCAATCATCTCCGCCGAGGTCGTTTCGGGTGTGCCCGCGTACGACGGGCCGGCAGGCACCGCCAGCACCAAGGACGTCCTCGAGGACTACGCGAGCTACCTACGCGGATTGGTCGACCTGGCTGCGTTGCGTCCGCTGAAGGTCGCAGTCGACGCAGGCAACGGCATGGGTGGACACACCTCTCCGGCCGTATTCGGGCCGATGCCTCTCGAGGTTCTCCCGCTGTACTTCGAGCTCGACGGCACGTTCCCCAACCACGAAGCCAATCCGCTCGATCCGGCGAACCTCGTCGACCTGCAGGCCTACGTGCGTGAAACCGGTGCAGACATCGGCTTGGCGTTCGACGGTGACGCAGACCGTTGCTTCGTCGTCGACGAGAAGGGTGACCCAGTCTCGCCGTCCGCGGTGACGGCACTCGTCGCCAAGCGTGAACTCGCGAAGGAACCGGGCGCGTCGATCATCCACAACCTGATCACGTCACGGGCAGTGCCCGAACTGGTCGAAGAACTCGGCGGCGTCGCAATTCGTACCCGAGTCGGCCACTCGTTCATCAAGCAGGAGATGGCCGAGACCGGTGCCGTCTTCGGTGGCGAGCACTCCGCTCACTACTATTTCCGCGACTTCTGGGGCGCCGACTCCGGCATGCTCGCGGCGTTGCACGTACTCGCTGCGCTGGGCGAGCAGGACCGCCCGCTGTCGGAGTTGATGGCGGAGTACACGCGCTACGCGGCCTCGGGCGAGATCAACTCCACGGTGGCGGACGCAGCCGATCGCACGGCCGCCGTACTGGCAGCATTCGCGGACCGCACCGAGTCGGTGGATCGCCTCGACGGAGTCACGGTAAGCCTCGAGGGAAATGCCTGGTTCAACCTGCGCGCGTCCAACACCGAACCCTTGCTGCGACTCAACGTCGAAGCACCCACGTCCGCCGATGTCGACGCATTGGTGAACGAAATTCTGGCGATCGTCCGGGCTTGAATCCGAGTCTGATCGGTTTGTCGGTGAGCCGAAGCCCTGGGATAGTTGGGGGACTGTTTCGGGAACGACGGCGTCGGGAACGAAGGCTTTGCCACCACGAACCGCGTAGAGCTGGAATGCTGGATGGTGCGGGAACTGCTAACGGAGAAGGGGGTGCGGTGAGATGACAGCGCCGATGCCGCTTCTCGACCTCGACGACAGCGAGGGTTTGTCGGCTGCCGATTCGGAGGGGCTACTGCGGTCTGTAGCCATGGGGGGCGCACAGATTCGAGCCACCGCGTCGGCCGTCGGCGAGGGTGTGATCTCTCGGCTGGCCGGTCTGCGCCCGCGCAGCGTCGTGCTGATCGCCGGCGCCGGTGGCGCTCGACACGGAGCCAGGATCGCGCTCGCCCTCGTCGGAGATTCGATCGGGTGTCCGCTCATTGTGCTCGACCGGACGCCGTCGTGGGCCGGACCGTTGGACGTGATCGTCGTCGCCGGTGACGATGCCGGTGATCCACGCCTGGTCGAATCGGTCGACAGTGCCGTTCGCCGTGGCGCCGAAGTTGTTGTCGCCGTTCCGGACGAGGGGCCCATGCGAGCTGTGGCGGCCGGGCGCACCATGCCGTTGCCGCCGCGGCTCTACGCCTCGCCGAGGCACACGATGACGCGGTTCCTCGCCGTTTTCCTTGCGGTTGCCGCCGAAATCGAGGGCAAGGGATCGATCGAGGACCGTTCGGCGGTGCTCGGTCGAATCGCCGACGCGGTTGACGCGGAAGCGTTGCGGGACGGGCCGGCCAACGAGGTATTCCACAACCCGGCCAAGTCGTTGGCCACCAGAATGAGCGGTCGACGCGTCGTTCTGTGTGGAAGTGGTTCCGTGACAACAGCACTCGCAGAGTTTTCGAGTGTTTCGCTGATGAGCTCGGGCCTGAACGCCGCTGCCGCCGAGATGTCGGAGGTGATCCGTTCGGCACGAGCGTTGTTCGCGCCCGACGCAGCTTCGCGTGATTCGGTTTTCCACGACCCGTTCTTTCACGATCCGCAACTGGACGGCGCACTGCCGACCGCGCCGGCGCGGGCGTTCGTTTTCGCGACCGAATCCACGCGCGGGGAGGCGAAACGGCGGATGGACGCACTGGCCGACGCGGATCTGGTGGTGGCGGCAGACGAAGACCAGACCAACGTGGTGATATCGGAGATGGAGCAGGTGTTCGTGTTGGCGTCTCGAGTAGACATGGCTGCGGCGTACGTGCAGTTGACGGGTGGTGCGAAGTAAGTGCGTGAACTCGAAGGTGCACTTCGTTCCTATGCCTGGGGTTCGCGAACGGCAATTGCCGAACTGCGCGGCCTCGCGACCCCGTCGAATCATCCCGAAGCGGAGTTGTGGTTGGGCGCGCATCCGGGTGACCCGGCGCGCGTGATCACCGAATCCGGAAGCGAGTCGTTGCTCGAGGTCCTGCACCGCGAACCCGAGCGTGAACTCGGGCGTGAGAACCTCGAGGCTTTCGGTGAGCGACTCCCGTTCCTGCTCAAGTTGCTTGCGGCGGAAGAACCACTGTCGCTTCAGGCTCATCCCAGTGCGGTTCAAGCCGACGAGGGCTTTCGTCGTGAGAACGCTCTCGGCGTTCCCATGGAATCGCCGATTCGCAACTACAAGGACGGCAGTCACAAGCCCGAACTCGTTGTCGCGCTGAGCAGATTCGAAGCTCTTGCCGGATTCCGTGAGCCGACGCGCACCGTCAAGCTACTGCGCGCTCTGGCCGTCGACGAGTTGGAGCCGTACATCGGTCTGCTCGAAGGCCAACCCGATTCCGACGGGCTCCGGGCGTTGTTCACGACGTGGATCACGCTGCCGTCCACGGTGCTCGGGACATTGCTCCCTGCCGTGCTTGCCGGGTGCATCACCTACGTCGCGCATCACGACGCCGAATTCGTGACCGAGATCCGCACCGCGTTGGAATTGAGCGAGGCATACCCCGGCGACGCAGGCGTACTGGCGGCCCTGCTGCTCAACCGCGTCACACTCGAGCCCGGACAGGGACTGTTCCTCGCTGCCGGCAATCTCCATGCGTATCTCCATGGACTCGCGGTGGAGATCATGGCCAACTCCGACAACGTGCTACGCGGGGGACTGACGCCCAAACACGTCGACGTGCCCGAACTGCTGAGGGTTCTGGACTTCGTCGGGGCGGACATCGAAGTGCTCGATCCGGCTCCGGCACCAGGATCGGGTCAAGCAGGATCAGGACGGTACGAGTACCTCACGCCGGCGCCCGAATTTCGTCTGACGCGTCTGGAGTTCGACTCGAATTCCACCGACCTCGTGGTCGATTCTTCCGGCCCGCGGATTCTGATCTGCACCGACGGCGCGGTCACTGCGACGTGCGGCGCCGACACTCTCGATCTCGATCGGGGCCGGGCGGCGTGGATCGCGGCCGACGAGCCCGCGATACACCTGAGCGCACGGACTCCGACTGCGCAGGTATTCAGTGCAGTAGTCGGGAACTAGGAGAGCGTGTGTCGGCTCACGGTGGCAAGAAGGCAATTCTGGCGGCTCTCGCAGCCAACGCCGGAATTGCCGTAGCGAAGTTCGCCGGATTCTTGATCACCGGATCGTCGTCGATGCTCGCCGAATCGGTGCACTCGGTGGCCGACACATCCAATCAAGGGTTGCTGCTCCTGGGACAGAAGAAGGCAGAACGTGAGGCAGATCAACTGCACCCGTTCGGCTACGGGCGCAACCGATACTTCTATTCGTTTGTCGTGGCATTGGTGCTCTTCACCCTCGGCTCGCTGTTCGCGATCTACGAAGGTATCCACAAGATTCAGCATCCGGAAGAACTCAATTCGGCCTTCGTGGCAATTGCGATTCTTGTCATCGCGATTTGTCTGGAGGGCTACAGCTTCCGGACCGCAGCGAAGGAATCACGACCGCTCAAGGGAAACGCGTCGTGGTGGAACTTCATCCGAACCTCTCGTAGCCCGGAACTTCCGGTTGTGCTGCTCGAGGACACCGGCGCATTGATCGGTCTGGTCCTTGCACTCGGCGGCGTCGGCCTCACGATGGTGACCGGAAATCCGGTCTTCGACGGCATCGGAACTCTGTGCATCGGTGTCTTGCTCGGCATCATCGCGATCATTCTGATCATCGAAATGCAGTCGCTGCTGATCGGTGAGGGCGCAACGGCGGTGGAGACCGAACTGATCCTGAACGCCCTGGTCGACGGAACTCGTATCGAACGCGTCATTCATTGCAAGACGCAGTACCTCGGTCCCGAGGAAATTCTTGTTGCTGCCAAGGTTGCGGTGCCGATCGGATCGACGATCTCGGATGTGGCGACGGCGATCGACGAGGCCGAGTCTCGCGTGCGCGCTGCCGTACCTGCGGCGCGGGTGATCTACCTCGAGCCGGACCTGGATCGTCTCAGGACAGATCGACCTGGGACAGATCTACAGGCTCCCGACAAACCCTGAACAAAGCCGCGCTTGCGGGCTTAGGCTGATGCCATCTCTCTACTTGCCCATAGCGGGACCTGCTGGTCCCCAGCAAGGAGGCGGCAATGGCTGTCAAGGACGAGCAGGCCGGATCTGGACGGTCGAAGCTGTTTCGAACGAAATCGATCGAGCAGTCCATCAAGGACACGGATGAACCGGAAACCAAACTCCGGAAAGAACTGAACTCGTGGGATCTCACCGTGTTCGGTGTCGCGGTGGTCATCGGCGCGGGCATCTTCACACTCACGGCTCGGACGGCGGGAAATGTCGCCGGGCCGTCGGTCTCCCTGGCGTTTGTCATTGCCGCCATCGCCTGCGGACTTGCAGCGCTGTGCTACGCCGAGTTCGCATCGACGGTGCCGGTCGCCGGGAGCGCCTACACATTCTCGTACGCGACGTTCGGCGAATTCGTCGCCTGGATCATCGGCTGGGATCTCATCCTCGAATTCGCCTTGGCGTCTTCGGTGGTCGCAAAAGGCTGGTCGCTGTACCTCGGCGAAGTGATGGGCTCGCGGAGTCCGATCGTCGAGTTGGGGCCGATCTCCTTCGACTGGGGAGCGGTGCTCGTGATCGTGGTCATCACGGTGCTGCTCGCGACCGGAACCAAACTCTCGTCGAGGGTTTCGCTGGTGATCACGGCGATCAAGGTCGCGGTGGTGTTGCTGGTGATCATCGTCGGTCTCTTCTACATCGACACCGACAACTACTCGCCGTACATTCCTCCGTCTGAACCGGGATCGACGGGGGAGGGCATCCACCAGTCCTTGTTCTCGTACGTGACGGGGGCCGGTGGCAGCACGTTCGGGTGGTACGGATTGCTCGCGGCAGCCAGTCTGGTGTTCTTCGCGTTCATCGGCTTCGACGTCGTCGCCACGACGGCGGAGGAGGCGAAGGAACCGCAGAAGGCGTTGCCACGCGGCATCCTGGGCTCTCTCCTGATCGTCACGGTTCTGTACGTGGCGGTGACACTCGTGCTGACGGGGATGGTGAAATACACCGAACTCGAGGGCGATACTTCCAACCTGGCAACGGCATTCGCCTTCCATGACATCACGTGGGCGAAAAACGTCATCTCGTTCGGTGCGTTGGCCGGCCTGACGACAGTGGTGATGGTGCTGATGCTCGGTCAGACCAGGGTGCTCTTCGCGATGGCACGCGACGGTCTGATGCCGCGACGCCTAGCGCCGACCGGCAAACACGGAACGCCGGTGCGGATCACCGTGTTGGTCGGCGTTGTGGTCGCGGTGCTCGCCGGAGTGTTTCCGATCGGAACCCTCGAGGAAATGGTCAACATCGGCACGCTGTTCGCGTTTGTTCTCGTGTCGTTGGGGGTTCTCGTGCTTCGTCGGACGCGGCCGGACCTACCCCGCGGTTTCAGGGTGCCGCTGGTCCCGCTGGTCCCGATCCTGGCCGTACTCGCGTGTCTCTGGTTGATGTTCAACCTGTCGGTGGAGACCTGGATGAGGTTCGTGGTCTGGATGGCCCTCGGTGTGGTCATCTACTTCGCCTACAGCAGACAGCATTCGTTGATCGGAAAGCGTGAACGCGGCGAAATAGAGTAATTGTACAAAGTTTGCTATTTGTCTATCACATGTACAAATCAAGTAGTACTGTCTACCTCATAGTGAACTGACTCACAGTTGCCGAGTCGGTCCGAATCGAGGAGGTAGACCGTGTCGACGCACGTGAACTCGCACTCCGGGCAGACGCTCCCGCCGGAGCAGTGGCGGGACAAGAAGAGGTATCTCTGGCTGCTCGGCCTGGTGCCGCCGACGGCGGTTTTCATCGCCGTCGGATTGGTCGCGTTGTTCAACAGCCTCGGCTGGAATGCGGTCTCGCCGGTGTGGTGGTGGATCGGGCCACTGCTCGTCTACATCCTGCTCCCGATCCTCGACATCTTCTTCGGCCCCGACGGCGAGAATCCGCCCGACGAGGTGATGGAGCGTCTCGAGAACGACAGGTACTACCGGTACTGCACGTACATCTACATACCGTTCCAGTTGGCCAGCCTGGTCCTGGCCTGCTATCTCTGGTCGGCGACGGACCTGTCCTGGCTCGGAATCGACGGGGGACTGGGGCTGATCTCCAAGATCGGTCTGGCGATCAGTATCGGTTGTGTCGCGGGAATCGGGATCAACACCGCACACGAGCTCGGTCACAAGAAGGACGATCTCGAGCGCTGGTTGTCGAAGATCACTCTGGCGCAGTCGTTTTACGGCCACTTCTACATCGAGCACAATCGCGGACACCATGTACGTGTCGCCACTCCCGAGGATCCGGCGTCGTCTCGCTTCGGTGAGAGTTTCTGGACCTTCCTCCCGCGCAGTGTGTGGGGATCTCTGCGCTCGTCGTGGTCACTGGAAAAAGCCAGACTGGATCGACTGGGTAAGAAGCCGTGGACAATTCGCAACGACGTCCTGCATTCGTGGTTGATGTCCGTTGTGCTCTTCGGTGTCCTCGTCGCCGTCTTCGGGCTCTCGGTGCTGCCGTTCCTGGTGCTGCAGGCCGTGTTCGGGTTCTGCTTGCTCGAAACGGTCAACTACCTCGAGCATTACGGACTGAAGCGTCGCCGTTTGGACAGTGGGCGGTACGAGCGCGCTGCGCCGGAGCACAGTTGGAACAGCGATCACATCTGCACCAACATTTTCCTGTATCACCTCCAGCGTCACAGTGACCATCACGCGAACCCGACGCGTCGATATCAGACGCTACGAAGCATGGACGGTGCACCGAACTTGCCCAGCGGGTACGCGAGCATGATCATGCTCGCCTACGTTCCGCCGTTGTGGCGAAAAGTCATGGACCCCAAAGTGCTTGCCCATTACGACGGTGACATCACCCGAGTCAACGTTCAGCCGTCCAAGCGTGATCGTATCCTTGCCCGATACGGGGCAGCGTGATGAGCAGCTACAGATGCCCGGTGTGTGAATACGTCTACGACGAGTCCAAGGGTGCACCACGAGAAGGGTTTCCGGCGGGAACGCCGTGGGATGCCGTTCCGGACGACTGGTGCTGCCCGGACTGCGGCGTGAGGGAAAAGCTGGACTTCGATCCGATTCCGGAAACGGCGGGGAGTGAATCATGAACGACTACAAGCTGTATCAGTGTGCGCAATGCGGATTCGAGTACGACGAGGCGGTCGGCTGGCCGGAGGACGGTATCGAACCGGGGACTCGCTGGGACGACATTCCCGAAGACTGGAGTTGCCCCGACTGTGGGGCGGCGAAGAGCGACTTCTTCATGGTTGAGGTCGAGCGGCAGTGAGATGCGTCGGCGTCGAACGGACCTAGGTGCGGCGGTAATGTCGTCACCATGACTTCGACGCCCACCCGCCTGCCGCAGAAAGAAGCGTCGCGACTGCTGCTGCGTACCTCGGTGCTCGATTCGATGCGAGAATTGTTGACCGAACGCGACTGGTCCGAGGTGACCCTGACGGTTCTGGCCAAGCACGCAGGTGTGAGCCGTCAGACGCTCTACAACGAGTTCGGTTCGAGGCAAGGGCTCGCCGAGGCGTACGCGCTCCGTCTCGCCGACGGCTTCGTCGACGCGGTGGACGAGGCCATGGTGGCGCACGAGGGGCGTGCAGTCGAGGCATTGATGGCAGGCTTCGGGTCGTTTTTCGCCTCCAGTGCCACCGACCCGCTGGTGATCTCGTTGCTCACCGGTGAGGCCAAGCCGGACCTGCTTCGCCTGATCACCACCGACAGTGCGGTCATCATCGAGCGGGCGTCGTCGCGGCTTGCGGAGAGTTTTCAGCGAGGGTGGATTCAAGCGTCACCTGCTGATGCCGGGATTCTGGCGAGGGCGATTGCGCGCCTCGGGCTGAGCTACATTTCGATGCCGCCGGAGTCCGGAGCTTCGGTCGCGGAGGATCTGGGTACTTTGCTCGGACCGTTCATCGATGTGGCGCGCGCGGGCCGGGCAGGAGAGGACCGCGCAGTAGAGGGGCGGGCGGGAGAGGGCGTCTAACCGATAGCCTTGTGCACCGATAGGCTTGTGCAGAGTATGCACGTCAACCAGGAGAGGCAGATGACGACCTCAGTTTCAACAACGCCCGTGGCCGAGAGCCGTAACGGCATCGACTTCAAAGTTGCAGATCTTTCGCTCGCGGAGTTCGGTCGCAAGGAAATCCGTCTGGCAGAGCACGAGATGCCCGGCCTCATGGCGCTTCGTCGCGAATACGCAGAGGTGTTGCCGCTCAAGGGCGCTCGCGTTTCCGGCTCGCTGCACATGACCATTCAGACCGCAGTTCTGATCGAGACGCTGACCGCGCTCGGTGCCGAGGTGCGCTGGGCTTCGTGCAACATCTTCTCCACGCAGGATCACGCTGCCGCCGCTATCGTCGTCGGTCCGCACGGCACCCCGGAAGAGCCCAAGGGCGTTCCGGTTTTCGCTTGGAAGGGTGAAACCCTCGAGGAGTACTGGTGGGCAGCGGAGCAGATGCTGACCTGGCCGGGTGAGCCTGCCAACATGATTCTCGACGACGGTGGCGACGCCACCATGCTGGTGCTCAAGGGCGCACAGTTCGAGAAGGCCGGCGTCGTGCCGCCGACGGACGACGACCAGGATTCCGACGAGTACAAGGTCTTCCTTGCACTTCTGCGTCAGTCCCTCGAGTCCGACAAGGGCAAGTGGACCGCGATCGCCGAGTCCGTCCAGGGCGTCACCGAGGAGACCACCACGGGCGTTCTGCGTCTGTACCAGGTTGCCGCTGCCGGTGAACTCACGTTCCCCGCGATCAACGTCAACGACTCGGTCACCAAGAGCAAGTTCGACAACAAGTACGGCACGCGCCACTCGCTGCTCGACGGCATCAACCGCGGCACCGACGTTCTGATCGGTGGCAAGGCTGCGCTGGTCTGCGGTTACGGAGACGTCGGCAAGGGTTGTGCCGAGGCACTTCGCGGCCAGGGCGCTCGCGTCGCGGTCACCGAGGTCGACCCCATCAACGCTCTTCAGGCGCTCATGGACGGCTTCGAGGTCAAGACGGTCGAGCAGGCCATCGGCTGGGCCGACATCGTGATCACGTCCACCGGTAACAAGGACATCATCACGTTCGAGCACATGAAGGCCATGAAGCACCAGGCCATCCTGGGCAACATCGGACACTTCGACAACGAGATCGACATGGCCGGCCTCGAGAAGTCCGGCGACGTCACGCGGATCAACATCAAGCCGCAGGTCGACGAGTTCACGTTCGCCGACGGACACTCGATCATCGTGCTGTCCGAAGGCCGCCTGCTCAACCTCGGCAACGCGACGGGCCACCCGTCGTTCGTGATGAGCAACAGCTTCTCCAACCAGGTCATCGCGCAGATCGAACTGTGGACGAAGCCGGACGAGTACGACAACGAGGTCTACCGCCTCCCCAAGCACCTCGACGAGAAGGTCGCCAAGATCCACGTCGAGGCACTCGGTGGCACGCTGACCAAGCTCACCAAGGATCAGGCAGAGTACATCGGCGTCGACGTCGAAGGCCCGTACAAGCCGGAGCATTACCGCTACTGACCCGGTGATTCATCGCTGAGGATGTAGTGCCCGCCGTCCCCCGGTCTGCGCAAGCAGGCCGGGGGATAGGCTTGTCCGCCGTGGGAACACTGGTGGCATTGGAAGGCCTCGACGGAGCTGGAAAGCGGACGTTGATCGGCAAAGTGGAGAGCGAACTCCGCAGCGGCGGCACGTCGATCGCGACTCTGGATTTTCCGCGGTACGGAAAGTCGATCCACGCGGATCTGGCGGCCGAGGCGCTCAAAGGTTCACACGGAGACCTGGCCGAGTCCGTGAACGCGATGGCAGTTCTGTTCGCCTTGGACCGCGCCGGTGCTGCGGGTCAGATCTCGGAACTGTTGTCCACCAACGACATTGTTCTCCTCGATCGCTACGTGGCGTCCAACGCTGCCTACAACGCGGCGCGGGTGCATCAGGGTGTGGACGGCGAGATGGTCGCTTGGGTCCGTGAATTGGAGCTGGGCCGACTCGCTCTCCCTTCTCCTGATCTGCAGTTGTACCTCGAAGTCCCGGTAGCGCTCGCCGAGCAGCGCGCCCGCTCCCGTGAGGCCGAGGACGCGTCGCGTCAGCTCGACGCATACGAGCGTGACGGCGGTCTGCAGGCCCGAACCGGTGAGCTGTACACCCAGTTGGCAGCGACGGACTGGGTCTCACCCTGGTGGATCGTGGGGCCGGAGACGGACCCGGCCGACCTGGCGCGCAGGCTCGCGGATTTCGCGTGATCGGTCACCCTTGCAGCCGGGATTCGAACTTTCCGGCACAGTAGAGGGAAAGACGCGGCACGCCGCACGGCCTCGTAACGGTCTGATTCATCGCTCCGAGATGCAACGATAGGGATATGAAACCAAGGATTCTGGTTGTCGACGACGACACGGCACTCGCCGAGATGCTCACGATCGTGCTGCGTGGTGAGGGTTTCGATCCCTACGTGGTAGGCGACGGAACCCTGGCGCTCGCGGCAGTGCGTGAGACTCGCCCCGATCTCGTCCTGCTCGATCTCATGCTTCCCGGAATGAACGGGATCGACGTATGCCGGGTTCTGCGTGCAGATTCCGGTGTGCCCATCGTGATGTTGACGGCCAAGACCGACACCGTCGACGTCGTGCTCGGCCTCGAATCCGGTGCGGACGACTACATCATGAAGCCGTTCAAGCCGAAGGAATTGGTGGCGCGGGTGCGCGCTCGTCTGCGCCGCACCGAAGAGGAGCCCGCGGAGCTGCTGAGCATCGCCGACATCGTGATCGACGTTCCGGCTCACAAGGTCAGCCGCGGCAGCGAGCAGATCTCGCTCACACCACTCGAATTCGACCTGCTGGTCGCATTGGCGCGCAAGCCGCGCCAGGTGTTCACCCGTGAAGTCCTTCTCGAGCAGGTGTGGGGATACCGCCACGCCGCCGACACCCGTCTGGTGAACGTGCACGTTCAGCGTTTGCGCGCCAAGGTCGAAACTGATCCCGAGAATCCCGAAGTGGTTCTGACGGTCAGGGGGGTCGGCTACAAGGCCGGACCGCCGTGAGCGGAGTTTCCAGGTGGCGTCGTCGTCTCAACCGACGGCTGACGCCATTTCTGCGGTGGTGTCACTCGATGAGCAACACCCTCGCGCACACGTGGCGACGCTCGCTCCAGTTGCGAGTGGTCGTCTCGACTTTGACGTTGTCTCTGATCGTCATCGTCATTCTCGGTGTCGTGCTCACCAGCCAGATCACCGATCGGCTGTTGGAAACGAAGATCACCGCAGCGACCGAGGAAATGGACCGTGCCCGCGGCATCGTCGAAGACCAACTCGCGGGCGTCGACGATTCGACGGCGCTCAACGTCCAATTGGAAAGCGCTGCGTCCGGACTGACGAGTCGTAGAAACCAGACCTCGGGCCAAGCCTCCGGGTCTGCCGGTACCTTCGACCCGGTACTGATCGTCCCAGGGGACGGGCCGCGCCAGCCCACCAGTTCGGGACCGGTGGAGCAGATCCCGGACAACCTCCGCGAGTTCGTCAAGCGAGGCCAGATCAGCTACCAATTCGCGACGGTGTCCAATCCGAACGGTTACTCCGGTCCCGCGCTGATCATCGGCAGTCCCACCGCGTCGTCGATCTCGGGTCTCGAGCTGTACCTGATCTTCCCGCTCGCCAGCGAAGACCGGAGTCTGTCGCTCGTTCGAAGCACCCTGCTGATCGGTGGAGCAGTCCTGCTTGTGCTCCTCGCTGCGATTTCGCTGTTGGTTGCCAGGCAGGTCGTGCTCCCCATTCGATCGGCCTCACGAATCGCGGTGCGTTTCGCCGACGGCCGACTCAAGGAGCGAATGCCGGTCCGCGGCGAGGACGACATGGCGCGCCTGGCCATGTCCTTCAACGAGATGGCCGAGAGTCTGTCCAAACAGATCACCCAGCTCGAGGAGTTCGGCAGTCTCCAGAAACGCTTCACGTCCGATGTCAGCCATGAACTCCGCACACCGCTGACCACGGTCCGAATGGCCGCCGACCTGATTTACGACGGCAGCGAGAACCTCGACCCGATGCTGCGCCGGTCGTCGGAACTGCTTGTCGCCGAACTGGACAGGTTCGAAGGGCTCCTGGCGGATCTCCTCGAGATCTCCCGACACGATGCCGGTGTCGCGGAGTTGGCGTCCGAACAACTCGACGTGCGGATGTGTGCGCGAGCGGCGGTCTCCACGGTTCGCCATCTCGCCCGCGAATCCGGCACCGAACTGATCGTGGACATGCCCGACGAGCCGGTCATGGCAGATGTGGATCCGCGCCGCGTCGAACGCATCCTGCGAAATCTCCTGGCCAACGCCATCGACCACGGTGAGGGAAAGCCGATTCTGCTTCGCCTTCGCGCCGACGAGAATGCCCTCGCCTTCATCGTCCGCGACAGCGGCGTGGGGTTGCGGCCGGGCGAGGAGAAATTGGTCTTCAACCGGTTCTGGCGCTCGGACCCGTCCCGCGTCCGCCGCAGTGGTGGCACGGGACTCGGCCTCGCGATCAGCGTCGAAGACGCGAATCTGCACGACGGCAAGCTCGAGGCCTGGGGCGAACCGGGAGTCGGCGCCTGCTTCCGGCTGACGCTCTCGCGTACCCGCGGCAAGAAAGTCGTGTCGAGTCCGCTGCCGCTCAAGCCGACGACCACCAAATTCGTGCGCACGCCGAGCGAAGCCGACATCGTCGCCGATACCGTCGGCGAGGTCACGTCGTCACTGCCGACTCCGCGCGAACCGGACTCACGGAACGAGTCCAACGGTGGTGATCGATCATGATCGGAACCCGCCGTCGTCTGGGACTTCTTGCAACCACGCTCAGCGTGCTGTTGCTGACCGGTGCGTGCGCCAGTTTGCCGGAGTCCTCGTCGCCGCAGGCAATCGGAACTCTGGCAACTGCCGTGCCCGGGACGTCCGTCGAATCACCGGCCTCGGGGCGAGAGCCGGACCTACTGGTACGCGACTTCGTCAAGGCGAGTACCGACCCGTCCAACCGGCATGCCGCAGCACGTCAGTACCTCACCAAAGACGCGTCGGCGCGCTGGGACGACGCGTCCAGCGCTGTCATCGTCGACAAGGTCGACGTGCTCTCGGTTTCTCGAACCAGCACCGAAGCCGTCTACACGATTCGTGTGAACAAGGTCGGTCGCCTCGACCCGGGCGGGCTGTATGTTCCCGAAGAGGGCAGCTTCGAAGCGAGGATGACGCTGACGTTGACCGACGGCGAATGGCGGATCAGTGATCTGCCTCCCGGCGTGATCATGGAACGCCCACAGTTCCTCGGCGCCTATCAGCGGAAGTCGTTGTTCTTCCTCGACCCGACGAGTCAGACAGTCGTCCCCGACCTTCGCTGGATCTCCGGCGGTCAGGACCAGGTGGCGGCTCAGTTGATCGGTCTGATGATCGACGGACCGAAGGCGGCGCTGGCACCGGCCGTACGAAACGAGCTCGGCAACGGTGTGTCGGTGATAGGTCCGATCACCAAGGCCGACGGCAAGCCTGGGCAGGTCGGAGTCGGTCTCGGTGGCGTGCGCATCAACTTCCGCCTGGACAACCCGATGGATGCTGCGACTCGCGGATTGTTTGCAGCGCAGGTCATTTGGACGCTCGCCAATGCCGATGTCGCGGGGCCGTACGTTCTGGAGATCGACGGCGAACCACTCGACGCCGCTCATGCGGACGGCTGGACCACTGCCGACGTCGCATCCACCAACCCGCTGGCCACCACCAG
The DNA here is from genome assembly GCF_053608585.1 of Rhodococcus sp. NPDC055024. Taxonomy (NCBI): domain Bacteria; kingdom Bacillati; phylum Actinomycetota; class Actinomycetes; order Mycobacteriales; family Nocardiaceae; genus Rhodococcus; species Rhodococcus sp. NPDC055024. The sequence goes on along the minus strand of NZ_JBSGVT010000005.1, from coordinate 12,402 downwards.
TGCGACCGTCGGACTGCATGCCTTGCGCAACGGTTCACTGGTGAGCGTCACCGAGCAGGAGGCGACTCCGGTGCCCGGTTTCGCAGGCAACGCGGGCAACCTCACGGCGGCTGCTCTCTCACGGGACGGCAAGTTGGTGGCAGCCGTTGCGGACACCGCTCGGCCGGATCCAGGCACCAGGTTCGACTTGTCACTCGGGACATACGGCGATGGTTCCGTTCCGGTACTCGAAGGCAGCGCCATTACCCGACCTTCGTGGGAGTTGGACAACAACGCGGTCTGGGCGGCGGTGAACGGCAATACCGTCGTTCGGGTCGTCCGCGAACCCGGGACAGGTCGAGTGTCGGTCACCAATGTCGACGTCGGGGCCCTCTCGTCGGTCGGTTCCACGATCTCCGAACTGCGTCTCTCGCGCGACGGCGTGCGAGCCGCGATGATCATCGACGGCAAGGTTTACCTGGCTGTGGTCGTGCGCACCGCCAGCGGGGTCTACGCCCTGACGAGTCCACGCGCGGTGGCCTCTGGCTTGGGAAGCACCGCGCTCTCACTCGACTGGAGCAACAGCGACACCATCGTCATCGCACGCAGTGGCGCTGACATACCGGTCGTCCAGGTTGCGATCGACGGTTCCCGAATGGACGCGCTGCCGAGTGGAAACCTGACCGCTCCCGTCACCTCCGTGGATGCCTCGCCGACCACCGAGTACGTCGCCGACGCGCGTGCGGTGTTCCAACTGAACAACAACGACCCTGCAGGCGATCGTCGTTGGCGTGAAGTGACTGTGCTGACCGGACAGAAAGCGATTCCGGTTCTACCTGGCTGACTTGTCGGTGCTCTCATTCATGTCGGTGCTCTCATTCATGATTCGGCCATGGGGGACAAGAAATTCGGTGCCGGCCTGCTCGATCTGTTGTTGCCACGCGAGTGTGGTGGGTGCGCCCGCAGCGGGACTCTGTGGTGTCGTGAGTGCGCGGAGCTGCTGAGCGACCATCCGGTTCAACTGAGTCCGCGCGTCGATCCGGGCGTACCGGTGTGGGCACTCGGCCGCTACGACGGCCCCAGGCGTCGCAGTGTGATCGCGATGAAGGAACGCGGTCGCCGCGATCTCGCGATGCCTCTGGGGGCCGCTGTGGCCGGTGCACTGGCCATGCTGGAACGGTGGGGCGAGCTCGGTGGCGGAAATCGTGCGCCAATCGTCCTGGTTCCGGCTCCCACGCGCGCCCGGGCGGCGCGATCTCGCGGAGGTGACCCGGTTCGCCGGATAGCTGAAAGTGTGCGAGCCAAGCGCAGAGTGGAAGCGTGGGAAACCGGTTGTGTCGAGGGGCGCCCGATACAAGTCTGTCCGATTCTCCGGATGACGCGAGGCGTACGTGACTCGGTCGGACTGTCCGCGGCCGACCGAGTGACCAATGTGAACGGTCATGTGTCTCTCGACACCACTGCGATCCGTTCCATTGCGGGGGACAGCGCCATCGTCCTGCTCGACGACGTCCTGACGACGGGAGCGACTGCGGCAGAGTCGGTTCGGGCTCTCTCGCTCAGTGGGATTCGGACAACTGTCGTGCTCGTACTTGCAGGGGCTTAGATGAATTTCGTTGGAACAGTGGCACTCGCGCGCGTTACGTACTAGCGTCGGCGGCACACCCGAAAATACTGGTAGGAGGTGGTACTTCGATACTGGTGCCGGGCGGATCCCCTCTCGGTACTTGCAGAATTTGCCGCCGCCCACCGTGGGGCGGGGCCGTAATTGGGAGGTACGAGTGACGACCCCTTCGCAAGCCTCGTTTTTCATCGAGGACGCCACCATCGAGCGTTCCGAGAATGCCGCAGCTCCGAGATCCGACGTCGTAGTCAAGGGACGAAATGTCGAGATCCCCGATCACTTCCGAATCTACGTTTCGGAAAAGCTGGCGCGACTCGAACACTTCGACCCCTCCATATTCCACTTCGACGTGGAACTCCAACATGAACGCAACCGACGACAGGCCAAGAGTTGCCAGCGCGTCGAGATCACCGCTCGAGGTAAAGGCCCGGTGGCCCGAGCCGAAGCGTCCGCAGACAGCTTCTACGCCGCCTTCGAATCGGTGATCGACAAGCTCGAGAGTCGCCTCCGTCGAACCAAGGACCGCAAGAAGGTCCATTACGGTGACAAGCGACCGGTGTCCGTCGCGGAGGCAACCGCCTCTCTCGTCGACGCAGACTCACTCGGAGTCACACCGGACATTTCGCTGAACGGTCAAGAACCGGACGAGTACGACGGCCCGGGACGCGTGGTCCGCACGAAGGATCACCCAGCCGAGCCGATGACCATCGACGACGCTCTCTACGAGATGGAACTGGTCGGACACGACTTCTTTCTCTTCCACGACAAGGAGTCGGACAAGCCGTCCGTCGTCTACCGTCGTCACGCTTTCGACTACGGATTGATCCGCCTGACATGACCCAATCGGTGGTGGGTTTGCTCGCTCGCCGCCGGTAGCGCCTACCATGGAATCCGGCCGGAGTTTTCGGACCCCGGCCGGATTTTCAGTGTGTGACCCCCTGTCGCCGAAGATTGAGGACGAAGAAGACTGTGCCGTCGCTGTCGCTATCGAAGCTGCTCCGTGTTGGTGAAGGTCGCATGGTCAAGCGGCTCAAGCACATCGCCGAGCATGTGGAATCTCTGTCGCCCGATGTCGAAGGCCTGACAGACGAGCAACTCAAAGCCAAGACCACCGAGTTCCGTGAGCGCTACGCCGCCGGGGAAACTCTCGACGAGTTGCTGCCCGAGGCTTTCTCCGTGGCCCGTGAGACGTCGTGGCGCGTGATCAATCAGAAGCACTTCCACGTGCAGATCATGGGTGGCGCGGCCCTGCACTTCGGCAACGTCGCCGAGATGAAGACCGGTGAGGGCAAGACCCTGACCTCGGTTCTTCCGGCCTACCTCAACGCGATCGCCGGCGACGGCGTTCACGTCGTCACGACCAACGATTACCTCGCCAAGCGCGACTCCGAGTGGATGGGCCGCGTTCACCGCGCCCTCGGCCTCGAGACCAGCGTGATCCTCTCGGGCATGACGCCGGCCGAGCGCCGCGTCGCCTACGCAGCGGACATCACCTACGGCACCAACAACGAGTTCGGCTTCGATTACCTGCGTGACAACATGACGCATTCGTTGGACGACCTGGTCCAGCGTGGCCATGCGTTCGCCATCGTGGACGAAGTCGACTCGATCCTCATCGACGAAGCCCGAACCCCCCTCATCATCTCGGGCCCGGCCGACGGCTCCAGCAAGTGGTACAGCGAGTTCGCCCGCATCGCGCCGCTGCTGAAGAAGGACGTTCACTACGAGGTCGACATCCGCAAGCGCACCATCGGTGTGCACGAGGCGGGCGTCGAACTGGTCGAGGACCAGCTCGGTATCGACAACCTGTACGAAGCCGCGAATTCGCCGTTGGTGAGTTACCTCAACAACGCGATCAAGGCCAAAGAGCTCTACACCAAGGACAAGGACTACATCGTCCGCGACGGCGAGGTCATCATCGTCGACGAGTTCACCGGCCGCGTGCTGGTCGGTCGCCGCTACAACGAGGGCATGCACCAGGCGATCGAGGCCAAGGAGAAGGTGGAGATCAAGGCCGAGAATCAGACCCTCGCCACCATCACCTTGCAGAACTACTTCCGTCTGTACGACAAGTTGTCGGGCATGACGGGTACCGCCGAGACGGAAGCTGCCGAGCTTCACCAGACCTACACCCTCGGCGTGATCCCGATCCCGACCAACCGTCCGATGGTCCGAGTCGACAACGGCGACCTCATCTACAAGACCGAGGAAGCCAAGTTCGATGCCGTGGTCGACGACGTCGTCGAACGCCACGAGAACGGCCAGCCCGTTCTGATCGGTACCACCAGCGTCGAGCGCTCGGAGTACCTGTCCAAGCAGTTCACCAAGCGTGGCGTTGCCCACAACGTCCTCAACGCGAAGTTCCACGAGAAGGAAGCGACCATCATCGCCGAGGCCGGCCGCTCCGGTGCGGTCACCGTCGCGACCAACATGGCCGGCCGCGGTACCGACGTCGTGCTCGGTGGTAACCCGGACATCATCGCGGATATCGCGCTGCGCAAGAAGGGCCTCGACCCGGTGACGACGCCGGACGAGTACGAGGCAGCCTGGGACGCGGTCCTCGACGAGGTCAAGGCTGAAGTGAAGGAAGACGCGGAGAAGGTCCGCGATGCCGGTGGCCTGTACGTCCTGGGCACCGAGCGTCACGAATCGCGTCGAATCGACAACCAGTTGCGTGGTCGTTCCGGACGTCAGGGTGATCCCGGCGAATCGCGGTTCTACCTTTCGCTCGGTGACGAGCTGATGCGCCGCTTCAACGGTTCGGCACTCGAGTCGATCATGACGCGCCTCAACCTGCCTGACGACGTCCCGATCGAAGCCAAGATGGTCTCGAAGGCCATCAAGAGCGCTCAGACGCAGGTCGAGCAGCAGAACTTCGAAATTCGCAAAAATGTCCTCAAGTACGACGAGGTCATGAACCAGCAGCGAACGGTCATCTACAAGGAGCGCCGCCAGATCCTCGAGGGTGAGGACATGGAGGGCCAGGTCGAGCAGATGATCACCGACGTGGTCACCGCCTACGTGGACGGCGCCACCGCGGAGGGCTACGTCGAGGACTGGGACCTCGAGCAGCTGTGGACGGCGCTGAAGACGCTGTACCCGGTCGGTATCGATCACAAGGCGTTGGCGGGGGAGGACGGTGCAGGTATCAACAGCGACCTGAGCCGTGACGACCTGCGCACCGCGCTGCTCGAAGACGCCCACGCGGCGTACAAGAAGCGCGAAGCCGAGATCGACGCGATCGCCGGTGAAAACGGTATGCGTGAACTCGAACGTCGTGTCTTCCTCTCGGTCCTGGACCGTAAGTGGCGTGAGCATCTCTACGAGATGGATTACCTCAAGGAGGGAATCGGCCTGCGTGCGATGGCACAGCGTGACCCACTGGTCGAGTACCAGCGCGAGGGCTACGACATGTTCATCGGCATGCTCGACGGACTGAAGGAAGAGTCCGTCGGATTCCTCTTCAACCTGCAGGTCGAGGCAGCTCCGGCACAGCCCGCGAGCGGAATTTCCGTCACGGCGGGCTCGGCTGCTGCGGCTTCTGCCACGGCGCCCAAGCCGCTCCCGACGCAGGAAGCCGCGGCCAAGGCAACCGGGACTGCTGCCCCGACGGCGTTGCGCGCCAAGGGCCTTGACGACGAAGGTCCGTCACGATTGACGTACACCGGCCCGGACGAGGACGGCAAGGCAAAGGCAACCCGCGACTCGGCCGTCGACTCCGGTGACGGTGCGGCCTCGCGTCGCGAACGTCGTGAAGCAGCGCGGACGCAGTCGAAGAGCAACCGAGCTCCGAAGTCCAAGCGCAAGCGCTGAGTTTGCAGTACAGGTAGTGCTCGACAGGCTGGACGGTTACACCACGTGTAGTGCGGTGACCGTCCAGCCTGTTCCGTCGGCGTGGTCGATCCGACCTGCGACGGCAAATGTCTGCTTGCCTCGTGTGTACGTCGCACAGACTTCGGCGGCACTCTCCGAAACCGCTTGAACGTGGGTGCGGTGAACGGCTGCGCCGCCCATCTTTCGGGCCGAAGAGTCTGAAGTGTAAAGTCGTGCAACAACTTCCAGGACGCTCGGCGTCAGTACGCCGCTGAGCTGGCGTGGATTTCGTCGTCGGTCGACGGTTTCGAGAACCAGACGCAGTGATCGGTTCCAGAAGATGTCGGCACCTGCCAGCCGCGGTTCCGGAGCGTGAGTGAACCCGGTACTGGGCGATGTTCCGTTGTGTGGCGTCTTTCGCGGGCGACGCAGCGTTCGGTCTGTTCGGCATTGCGTCAGGTCTGGTCGGCACTGCGGCCGCGACAGCACGACGGTGTGCGCGTGAGGCTCGAATTGTGGTGCCGGCTCGAGAACAATTTTGCAGTCCTGCTCCATGACATCCCCCCGGATGATCGTGCGTCCGAGTTGGCCGACTCGGACTTTCGCTCCCCCGAGCGATGGTGAGAAGCATGACACGAAATGCTCGAGATGTCGCCGTGATCACCATCGCGACTTAGGGTGATGGCGTGCGGGGACTTCTGTTGGATGTCGGTGGCGTGCTGTTCGGTCCGGGATCGGATCTCGAGGGCTTGAGCGCGCTCGTGCGCGCTGTGAGGGCCCGCGGAATCGTGACGGGAATCGTCAGTAACGATCCCGGCGGCGACAGTGCTCAGTGGTTGCGGGATCTCGGCGACGGGGTCTTGGTCGACGACGTGATCCTGTCCGGTGACGTGGAGATGGCGAAGCCGGATGCCGAGATCTATCTGCTGGCGGCGAGTCGGTTGGGCGTCGACCCGGGGGAGTTCGTTTTCGTGGACGATCTCGAGGTCAACGTGCGCGCGGCGGTGGCCGTCGGGATGGTCGGCGTCCATCACGTCGGCTCGGAATCGACGATCGAGGAATTGTCGATTCTGTTCGATCTGGGCGAAGGAGGGGACACGAAGCCATGGTGAACAGACTGACCACTCAGGACGCGGCTTTCTACTTCCTCGAAGCCGGGACGACGCCGATGCATGTCGGCTCGTTGGGGATTTTCAGGCAACTGCGAAACGGGATCGATCACGAGGAATTGCTTCGTCTGGTCGAAGATCGGCTCGGATCGGTTCCGCGGTACCGCCAGCGGGTTCGAGAGGTGGCGTTCGGTCTGGCCCGCCCGGTGTGGGTGGACGACTCGGATTTCGACATCACCTATCACGTACGCCGATCGGCTCTGCCGAAGCCCGGTTCCGATGAACAGCTGATGGATCTGATCGCCCGGCTGACGTCCAGACCGCTCGACAGCACGAGGCCGTTGTGGGAGATGTACCTGGTCGAGGGGCTGACCAGAAACAGATTTGCCATCTTCACGAAGTCTCATTCGTCGTTGGTCGACGGCGAAGCGGCTCCCGAGATCAGCCAGGTGATCTTCGATCCGGAGAAGAATCGAGCGCCCGGCCCAGAGGAACTGTGGATGCCGGCCAGGCCGCCGAGCGACACCAGCTTGTTGGTCAGTGCACTGGCAGATCTCGTGACGAGCCCGGGGGAGGGGATCGCACGGGCGCGCGCAACGTTCAACGACGTGACGACGTCTGTGACCGAGGCGGTCAGTGCACTCGGAAAACTTGCAGAAGTGGTCCGAACGGCGACGCAGGTGGCCCCGTCGAGCCCGCTCAACGCCACCATCTCGCGCAATCGACGCCTTGCGGTGGCCAAGACGTCTCTCGAAGACTATCGACGTATTCGGGCGAGGTACGGGTGCGAGATCAACGACGTGATCCTGACCGTCATCGCAGGTGCGATGCGGAACTGGCTGCTCTCGCGCGGCGAACCGGTGACCGAGGCGACCATCGTGCGGGCGATGGTTCCCATGTCGGTCTACACGGACGGCCCCGAGAGTCCCGACGTCGACGATCCGCAGGCGCCGGGACATGTTTCCTCGTTCCTGATCGACCTGCCTGTCGGTGAACCCAACGCGGTGGTTCGGCTCTCGCACGTTGCGCATGCGACGGAGGCGTTCGCACGCCAAGGCAGGCGGGTGACCGCACAGACGATGGTGCGGATGTCCGGGTTTGCGCCGGCGACGCTGCATGCGATGAGTTCACGCGCGGCCAGCAGTCTCTCGCAGCGAATGTTCAATCTGATGATCACCAACGCACCGGGTCCGCAGTTCCCGCTCTACCTCGGCGGGGCTCGGATGCTGGAGATGTATCCGGTGTCGCCACTGCTCAAGAATCAGACACTCAGCATCGCCCTGACGTCGTACGACGGAAATGTCTACTACGGTTTGAATGCCGACCGTGACGCGATGTCGGACGTCGACGTCGTTCGTTCGCTGATCTTCGAGTCACTCGAGGAATTGACGGATGCGAGTCGGTGACGAACGAACGAGCAGGGACGAACGAGCATGAAGGTGGTCTCATGAGGGTGTACGTGCCGGCGACGGTCGAGATTTTGCAGAAGTTGGTCGCAGATCAGGAGTTCGACCCGATGAGCCGGACGGCTTTTGCGGTCACCCCGACGCTGCGTGAGTCGTATGCGGCGGGGGACGACGACGAGTTGGCCGAGGTCGCCATGGGTGAGGCTGCGCGTGCGTCGCTGCGGTTGATCGCCGGAACCGAGGGTGACGTCACCTTCCGGCGCGCCGTCGTCGCTGCCGACGTCGACGATGCCGACGTGAAACTGCGGCCCGATCTCGACGATTCGGTAGTTCGACTGGCAGGTCCCGTCACGATGGCTCAGGTTGCATCTGTGCATGTCGACCTCGAACAGGCAGAATCGGACATCGAGCGCGCTGCTGGCATAGTCGACGCGGCGGATCTCGGTGATGCCGATGCCGAGTTCACGCTCGGCGACGCGGAGGACCACGAGTTGGCGTGGTACGCCGCGCAGGAGTTGCCGTTCTTGCTCGACCTGCTGTGAATGTGCTTACCGTGAAGTAACCTACGGTACCGTAACCTGATAACCTACGGTACCGTAGGCAGTGGGTTCGGAAGGTGAGAGGTGGAGGTCTGATGGGTCTGAAGGACTGGATCGAGGCACCGGCAGCGTCGGTAGTTCCGGCAGCGCGGTCGAAGCTCAATCTGCTTCGCGGTGCGGCGGCTCGGCTGACAACACCATTGCTTCCGGACGACTATCTCCACCTCGCAAATCCGTTGTGGTCGGCCCGCGAACTGCGTGGTCAGATCGTCGAAGTGCGGCCCGAGACCACAGATTCGGCGACCATCGTCATCAAGCCGGGTTGGGGATTCGACTTCAACTACCAGCCGGGGCAGTACATCGGTATCGGCCTCCACATCGACGGTCGATGGCATTGGCGCTCGTACTCCCTGACTTCTCCGCCCAACTGGGAGAACAAGCGCATCTCCATCGCGGTCAAGGCCATGCCCGAGGGCTTCCTGTCGAGTCACCTCGTCAGTGGCGCGGTCCCGTCGGGAACCATCGTTCGACTGGCCACGCCGTCCGGCAACTTCGCCTTGCCGGATCCGCCGCCGGAGAAGATCCTGTTCATCACCGCGGGCAGTGGCATCACTCCGGTCATGGGCATGTTGCGGACGATGAACCGTCGCGGTCAATTACCCGACGTCATGCACATCCACTCGGCTCCGACGGAATCCGACGTCATGTTCGCCGACGAACTCACGGCGCTGCACGTCGAGCACGAGGACTTCGTCAGCCACGTCCAACTCACACGGCGTGACGGAAAGTTCAAACTCAGCTCTCTCGACACGGTCTGCCCCGATTGGCGCGAGCGCCACACCTGGGCGTGCGGACCGCTTCCTTTGCTCGACGAACTCGAAGACGTCTGGAAGGCGGAAGGTATCGAGGATCGCCTCCACATGGAGCGATTCGCGGTATCTCGCATCGACGCTTCGGCGGACGGCGGCACGGTCACGTTCGAGAAGTCGGGTAAGACGATCACCGTCGACGGCGCGACGACGCTTCTGGAGGCCGGCGAGCAGTCCGGTGCGTTGATGCCGTTCGGTTGCCGCATGGGCATCTGCCAGACGTGTGTCGTACCTCTCGTTGCCGGTCATGCGATCGATCTACGCTCGGGGAAACAGCACGCGGAGGGCGAGCGCATCCAGACGTGCATCTCCGCCGCCGCGGGCGACTGTACGCTGGACGCATAGCTTCTAGGCACACGGAGGACCACGGTGGCCATCACCGATATCAAAGAGTTTTCGCACCTCACCGAGGCCGATGTCGAAGCTCTCGGACGTGAACTCGATCAGATTCGACTCGACATCGAAGACTCTCGCGGAATCCGGGACGCCCGCTACATTCGTCGCGTCATTCGCGTGCAGCGCGCGTTGGAGCTCGGCGGGCGTATCGCGCTGTTCGGCAGTCGGTATCGACCGGCGTGGCTGGTCGGTACAACCCTGCTGAGCCTGTCGAAGATCATCGAGAACATGGAACTCGGGCACAACGTGATGCACGGGCAATGGGACTGGATGAACGATCCCGAGATTCACTCCGTCTCGTGGGAGTGGGATCAGACCGGTCCTTCCGAGCACTGGAAGCGCGCACACAACTACCAGCACCACACGTACACCAACGTCGTAGGGATGGACGAGGATCTCGGTTTCGGGATTCTGCGTATGACGCGTGACGAGCCGTGGAAGCCGATCAACCTCTTCCAGCCGATCGCCAACGTGATCTTGGCGGCCACGTTCGAGTGGGGTATCGCGTTGCACGACCTCACGGCGGCAGCCGAGTTGGAGGGCGCGGAAAAGGGGCAACTGAACTCGCAGGCGAACAAAGACTTCGCGCGCAAGATCTTTCGTCAGGTCGGCAAGGACTTCATCTTGTTCCCGGCGCTGACGGGGCCGGCGTGGAAGTCGACCATGACGGCCAATGCCACCGCGAATCTCGTGCGCAACCTGTGGGCGTACGTCGTCATCTTCTGTGGCCACTTCCCGGACGGCGCCGAGAAGTTCACAGTTGCCGAATTCGAGCAGGAGACTCGGCACGAGTGGTACCTGCGCCAGATGCTCGGAAGCGCGAACTTCAATTCGGGCAAGCTCATGGGTCTGATGAGTGGCAACCTGAGCTACCAGATCGAGCACCACGTGTTCCCTGATCTGCCGAGTAACCGCTACCCCGAGATTGCCGTGAAGATGCGTGCGCTGTGCGAGAAGTTCGATCTCCCGTACACCACCGGTTCGCTCTTCAAGCAGTACCTTCTGGCACTGCGCACGATCCACAAGCTGGCATTGCCGGACAAGTGGCTCACTGCGACCTCGGACAATGCTCCGGAAACGTCCTCGGAACTACGTTTCCGTGACTCAGGGTTCCGGGATGCAGCCATGGCGATGGTCGAGGACCTGCGTACCGATCCGGTCACCGGTAAGCGTCTGGGATTGTTGACTGCACTCAAGTCGCAGGCCCGTTCCCGCATGCCGAAGCGCCGGAAGTGATATAGGTTACATCGGGAAAAACCTAACCTACGGTGCCGTAAGTTACGCTACAGTAGGTGCAGTTGATCTGAACGATTCAAAATCACGATCGTTCTGCACTTACTACTTTGCGCCTAACTCACTGCTAGGAGGCTTTCCATGGCGATTGCAGATGTCAAGGAATACGCACATCTCACGGACGCTGACATCGAGGCGCTCGGCCGCGAACTCGACGCGATTCGTCGCGATATCGAGGAGTCGCGCGGCGAGAAGGACGCGCGCTACGTGCGCAACGTCATTCGCTTGCAGCGTTCGCTCGAAATCAGCGGCCGCGCAGTGCTTTTCGCCAGCCGTCGCCGTCCGGCGTGGCTCGCCGGAGTGGGCCTGCTGACGCTCTCGAAGATCATCGAGAACATGGAACTCGGGCATAACGTGATGCACGGGCAGTGGGACTGGATGAACGACCCGGAGATCCACTCCACCTCGTGGGAGTGGGACGTCACCGGCCCGTCTGCGCACTGGAAGCAGACCCACAACTACCTGCATCACAAGTACACCAACGTCCTCGGAATGGACGACGACGTCGGATACGGGCTCCTCCGCGTCACTCGCGATCAGCGGTGGAAGCCCTTCAACGCCGGCAACCTGGTCTACAACACCCTGCTTGCCCTGTTCTTCGAGTACGGCATCGCTGCTCAGCACCTCGAGCTGGGCAAGGTGGCCAAGGGCCGCGCCGACAAGGAAGAGACGCAGCGCAAGCTCCGTGAGGTCGGCGAGAAGATCGGCAAGCAGGTCCTGCGCGACTACGTCATCTACCCGGCCATCACCGGCCCGGCGTGGAAGAGCACGTTGTCGGCCAACTTCACCGCCAACACCCTGCGGAACGTGTGGACCAACGCGGTCATCTTCTGTGGCCACTTCCCGGACGGCGCCGAGAAGTTCACCAAGGAAGACATCGACAAGGAAACGCAGGCTCAGTGGTACCTGCGCCAGATGCTCGGCAGCGCCAACATCGAGGGCAGCGCGCTCATGGACTTCATGACGGGCAACCTGAGCTACCAGATCGAGCATCACCTGTTTCCTGATCTGCCCAGTAACCGCTACAAGGACATCGCGGTCACGGTGCGTCAGCTCGCGGACAAGTACGACCTGCCGTACACGACGGGCCCGCTTGCCGTGCAGTACGCCAAGTCGTGGCGCACCATCGCCAAGCTGTCGCTGCCCAACAAGTACCTCAAGGACACCGTCGACAATGCGCCCGAGACGGCGTCGGAGCGGATGTTCGACGGCGATCCGACGTCGACTGTCGATCCCGTGACCGGGCGTCGTAGCGGTCTCAAGAGCGCCATCGCACGTAAGCGTAAGAGTGGAAAGCTGCGGAGCCTCCTCGGTCTGCGCTGATCCCCAGGGTATTTTAAAATATTAAAGAAGCGGACGTTAAACATTAGATTG
>NZ_JBSGVT010000004.1:0-421288 GCF_053608585.1 Rhodococcus sp. NPDC055024 | reverse complement strand
ACTCCTTTTGTCCCTTTTTTGGGCCCCGCCAACTAATTTGGGGGGGGCGCGTTTATCCCCCCCCGGGTTTAAATAAAGGCGCACAGCACTTGTCTTACTTGTCGTGAATGATCACGCCACGGATGTTCTTGCCGTCACGCAGATCCTGGTAGCCCTTGTTGACGTCTTCGAGGCTGTAGGTGTTGGTGATCAGTTCGTCGAGCTTGAGCTGACCGGCATCGTAGAGACGCAGCAGTCGCACGATGTCGTACTGCGGGTTCATCGAACCGAACAGCGTGCCCTTGATCGTCTTCTGATTCAGGGTCAGGTCGGTACCCGACACGTGAACGGTCAGCTTGGCGGGATCGGCGAGACCCGTGATCACCACGGTGCCACCCTTACCGATCACTGCCGTCGCTGCACTGACGACATCCTCGTCGACGGTGCCGACAAGGATGAGCGCAGCGTCGGCGCCCTGTCCCCAGGTCAGCTCGTTTACCTTGGCAGCCGCACTCTCGGCGTCTGCAAAGGCATGCGTGGCACCGAATTTCAGTGCGGTGTCACGCTTGAGAGCAACCGGATCGACCACCACGACGTACTTGCAGCCAGCCGAAACAGCCCCCTGGACCGCGTTGATGCCGAGACCACCGATGCCGTAGATCACCGCGGTGTCACCGGCGCGAAGGTTACCGGCGTTGACGGCGGTGCCCCAGCCCGACGGCACACCGCAACCGACGACCACTGCGGTCTCCAACGGAAGCCAGTCGTCGATCTTGACTACCGAGTGCTGCGAGATGGTGGCCCGCTCGGAAAATGTTCCGAGCATGCACATTCCGCCGAAGTCCAGACCGTTGCCGTGGAAACGGAAAGAACCGTCGGGCATCGAGCCTTCGAGGATGGTGGCACCCATGTCGCACAGGTTTTGACGACCGGTCGAGCAGTAGCGACAGGTGCCGCAGTTCGGAATGAAGCTACACACGACATGGTCGCCCGGCTTGACCTTCGTGACGCCAGGGCCGACCTCTTCGATGATGCCCGAGCCTTCGTGTCCGCCGACGATCGGATAACGCGGCGGGAGATCACCGTCGGTCAGGTGCAGATCTGAATGGCACAGTCCGGCAGCGGTGTACTTGATCAGTACCTCACCCACACCCGGGCCGTCGAGATCGAGTTCCATGATCTCGAAAGGCTTTCCGGGCTCGAGCAGTACAGCAGCTTTGGTCTTCACTGGTGATCTCCTTGATTGTCGGACGAGAGAATGAGCGATGGGGTCGGTCAGAGGGCGATGTTGACGGCCTTGGTCTGGGTGTAGAGATCGATGGCCGAAGCGCCGAGCTCGCGGCCCCAGCCGGACTGCTTGTATCCGCCGAAGGGCATCGCGGTGTCGAAGCCGTTGTACTGGTTGATCCACACCGAGCCGGCCTTCAGACGCTTTGCCGTGCGATGCGCCTTGGAGATGTCTCGGGTCCAAATTCCGGCAGCGAGGCCGTAGATGGAATCGTTTGCGGCAGTGATCGGTCCGTCGTCCGCGTTGAACGGCAGCGCTGCCACGACGGGTCCGAAGATCTCCTCCTGAACGATGGAGAATTCGGGCTTGACGTCAACGAAGACAGTCGGCTCGACGAAGTAGCCCTGATCGCCCCAGCGGTTACCGCCGGTGAGTGCACGTGCGCCGTCGGCGATTCCCTCACGCAGGTAGCCGGTCACCTTGTCGAACTGCTCCTGCGAGACCAGCGGTCCGAGCTGGGTGGTGGGATCGAGGCCGGGTCCGATCTTGACCTGGCTCGCTGCGTGCGCGACGGCCTCGGTGAACTTCTCGAAGATGGTGTCCTCGACGTACAGGCGAGTGCCCGCAACGCAGCACTGTCCGTGGTTGAACAACCACGCGTTGAGCGAACCCTCCACCGCGGAATCGAAATCCGCGTCGGCGAACACGATGTTGGGGCTCTTGCCACCGAGCTCGAGCGTGACCTTCTTCAGATTGCCCTTGGCGGCGTCGACGATCTTCTTGCCCACCTCGGTCGAACCGGTGAACGCGACCTTGTCGACGTCGTCGTGGCCGGACAGTGCAGCACCGGCATCGCCGAATCCGGGAACGATGTTCACGACGCCAGGCGGGAAGCCGGCTTCTTCGAATACCTCTGCGAGAAGAAGAGCGGTGAGCGGGGTCTGCTCGGCGGGCTTGAGGATCACGGTATTGCCGGCAGCGAGCGCGGGTGCGAGCTTCCACGACGACATGAGCAGCGGGAAGTTCCACGGCACGATCAGTCCGCAGACGCCGATCGCCTCACGCAGCGTGTATGCATGGAACTCGCCGCCCGGAGAGAAAGGCATCGACACGTTGACGGTGCTGCCTTCGATCTTGGTGGCCCAGCCCGCGTAGTAGCGGAAAACGTCTGCGGCCCAAGCCACGTCGACGGCAGTGGCGATGGCAACGGACTTGCCGTTGTCGAGAGCTTCGAGCTGACCGAACTCTTCGGCGCGGGCACTGAGAATGTCGCCGACGCGCCAGATCATCCGCTCGCGCTCGTTTGCCTTCATACGTGACCAGGGGCCGTCTTCGAAGGCCGTGCGGGCGGCGCGCACCGCGCGGTCGATGTCTTCGGCCTGTCCGTGTGCCACGTCTGCGAGCTTCTGTCCGTCAGCCGGGTTGTATGTCGCGAACGTCTGGCCCGAAGCGGCGTCGACGAATTCGCCGCCGATGTAGAGCTTCTTCGGTCCGTTCAGGAAACCCTGTACCGCGGAACTGATGGTGTGTTCGGCTACTGCCGTCATCGGAAACTCCCCTGAAGTAGTGAGGTGCGAATGTGATGCACGCCATACTTCCGC
This sequence comes from Rhodococcus sp. NPDC055024, assembly GCF_053608585.1. Lineage (NCBI taxonomy): Bacteria > Bacillati > Actinomycetota > Actinomycetes > Mycobacteriales > Nocardiaceae > Rhodococcus > Rhodococcus sp. NPDC055024. The sequence goes on along the minus strand of NZ_JBSGVT010000004.1, from coordinate 418,480 downwards.
GCTTCCGAGGGTGCTAACTGTCCGAACTTTGTACAACTGGAATCGGACAGCGAACTACACAGTGATGTCCAGCGCCCGCATCCGCGTGTAGAGAGTGCTTCGGCTGATTCCGAGCTGCGCCGACGCGTGAACCTTGTTGCCGCCGCAGTCTTTCAACGCTCCGATGATCGCCTGACGCTCGGCCTTCTCCCGCCCCGCCAACCGCGACACCTTGGTAGTGGTGCGGTAGTCCTCGGGCAGATCGGCGACGTCGATGCGGTTGCTGGAGCGATCGCCTGAGGCGCAATGCAGCACGACGCGTAACTCGGCCAGATTGCCCGGCCAACTGGCCGCCGCCAGCGCTTCGGTAGCACTGGCGGTCAACCTCAGTTCGGGCGAGATCCCTTCCAGCATCGCCTGCGCCAACTCGGCGATCTCTGCCTGTCGCTCACGCAGTGGAGCGATGACAACTCTGGAAGTACAACGCGAGATGAGCGATGCGATGGTCGGCGGTGAATCCGGAACCGCGCCGCTGGTCAGCACGATCCGCGGCCCCTCGGCACTGGCGTCGATCAGGTCTGCAACCAGCGGCAACACCGAGTCGGGAAGAAGTTGCACCTGTTCGATTACGACGATGCCCGAACGCTTACGGGCGGCTCGCACAAGATCGTTAACCCATTGCTCACGTCCGTCGAATGCGATACGCGTGGCATCGAGCCAACTCGCGTCGACGCTGCCGACGACGTCGGATGCTGCCGAGGTTCGGCCGGAACCCGCCTCACCCGAGATCGCCACGGCGGCAGAACCAGTCCGCGCTCGCATCAAGTCTCGGCGCAGTCGTTCACCCGGAGACGGGGCCCGCTCATGTGTTCTACGGATCGGCGCCCGTTCGCGCTGGAGTGGTTCGACCAGGAAGAGCGCTCCGCCGTCTGCCCCGGAAATACGGTCGGCTTGAACTCGCGCCAGCGCACCGGACGCCAATTCGACTGTCACCAATCGTGATTGATCCGGGTTGAGGTCGGCGATCAAGGATCGGAGCGATACGTGGTCGGCAGTGTCCAGCAGGTCCAGGGCGGTCCGGTTGCTGAGCAGGATGTCGTCGCCGATGGCCGCAACGGCAATGTGGCGCTGATGCGAAACTCGTTGGAATGCGTCGACCAACCGCTGCTCCGACGCTTTCGAGCCCTCGAGCAGCCGTTTCTCGATGTCCGCGGCCGCACGCGCAAGGAATGGCGCGAACAACGGGTTGGCCTGCGAGACAACGCCCGTCATGTCGAGAATTCCCTCGACGCGACGCGTGACGGGATGCAGAATCGGCTGGCCGTAGCAGCTCAATCCCTTGAGGCTGTCGAGGAAGTGCTCGTCACCGTGGATCACCACGCTCCGTCCGACCTCGAGCGGTGTCCCGAGCGCGTTGGTGCCGGCGTGCTCCTCGCCGAAGCGTGAACCGTTGACGACGCCCAACCGCTCGATCGTCCGCTCGACTCGACTGTCGGAGTACACCGAGGCGACCACTCGGCAGTCCCGATCGGCCAGCAGGACGCAGAACCCGGTGCCCGCGATCTGTTGCGAAACCTCGTCGAGCACAGGTGCGGCGGCCCGGAGCAGACGAGACTCGCCGTCCTGCTCCTCGGTGTCCACGGCGATGGCCGACGACGGGTCGAGGCCACTGAGCCGAGAACGCTTCCAGGAGAGCGCGATCTCGGGGCGTACCGGCTCACGCTCCCCTGGGTTCGCGGACATACTCTCAGGCCTGACCGATCAATTCGATTGCCTGTTCTCGCATCGCGATCTTGCGGACCTTGCCCGTGACTGTCATCGGGAACTCGTCCACGACGTGGACGTACCGCGGAATCTTGTAGTGCGCGAGCTTGCCGGTGCAGAACGCACGGACCGAATCGGCGTCCAGATCGTCTGCACCTTCGCGCATCTGGACCCACACCATCAATTCCTCGCCGTACTTTGCATCGGGCACACCGATGACCTGAGCATCGAGAATATCGGGGTGGGTGTAGAGGAACTCCTCGATCTCACGCGGATAGACGTTCTCACCACCGCGGATGACCATGTCCTTGATGCGTCCGGTAATAGCGACGTACCCGGCCTCGTCCATTACTCCGATGTCTCCGGTGTGCATCCACCTGGCAGCGTCGATCGCCTCGGCGGTCTTCCCCGGGTTCTCCCAGTAGCCGAGCATGACCGAGTACCCACGTGTGCACAACTCACCAGGCTCACCGCGCGGCACCGTCAATCCGGTTGCCGGATCGACGATCTTGATCTCGAGGTGCGGCCCCACCCGTCCGACCGTTTCGGTGCGCTGCTCGATCGAATCGTCCGAACGAGTCTGCAGCGATACCGGCGACGTCTCCGTCATGCCGTAGCAGATGGACACCTCTGCCATACCCATGCGATCGATGACCTGCTTCATCACCTCGACCGGGCAGGGCGAGCCCGCCATGATGCCGGTGCGAAGGGACGACAGATCGAAGCTCTCGAAGTCCGGCAACGCCAACTCGGCGATGAACATCGTCGGAACGCCGTAGAGGGATGTGCACTTTTCGGCCTGAACGGCTTCGAGCGAAGCCCGCGGATCGAACGCTGGACCCGGAATGACCATGGCAGCACCGTGACTGGTGCACGCAAGGTTTCCCATCACCATGCCGAAGCAGTGGTAGAACGGCACCGGGATGCACACCCGATCAACCTCGCTGTAGTGGCACAACTCGCCGACGAAGTAGCCGTTGTTGAGGATGTTGTGGTGACTGAGCGTCGCGCCCTTCGGGAAACCGGTAGTGCCCGAGGTGTATTGGATGTTGATCGCGTCGTCGGCTGACAATGCGGCTTGGGCAGCGGCGAGCGGAGCCGGATCGTTTGCCTGCGCCGCCAACCCGTCTGCAAGCACTGAGTCCCACTCGGGTGAACCGAGCAGGATCACCGACGTCAGATCGGGGCACTGCGGCCGCACCGTCTCGATCATCGACGCGTAATCCGAAGTCTTGAAGCTCGCCGCAGACACCAGTGTCGTGATCCCGGCCTGCTCGAGCACGTACTGCAACTCGTGCGAGCGGTACGCCGGGTTGATGTTGACCAGGATCGCCCCGATCTTCGCCGTCGCATACTGCGTGAACGTCCATTCCGGACAGTTCGGAGCCCACATCCCTACCCGATCGCCCTTCCCCACACCACGGGAAAGAAGTCCGGCAGCGAGCCCGTTCACCTGCTCGGCGAACTCCCGGTACGTCCATCGTCGACCGCTGGCATGGTCGATCAACGCATCACGGTCACCGTGCGCGGCAACCGTGCGATCCAGGTTGTCTCCGATGGTGTCGCCCAGCATCGGTCCATCCCATACTCCGGACGTATAGCTGGGCAGCGGGGTAGTCATGTGTTCTGTCCTCTCCGGTTACCTGTTCAGGCACCTATGAGAGGGGCCGCCGCAGCGGACCCTCTCATCTACGAATTTACTCGATTCGGTGTGATGCACGACATACTTCCCGGTGTGGGGTGGCCGTAACTGTCTGAAGTCCGGACACCCCACCCGCCTGCTGTGCGCCTTTATTAACCGCCGGCGGTTAATAAAGGCGCACAGTGGTTACAGCGCGTGATCCTTGGTCTCGACGAGCGCCCAGGTGCAGATCAGGCTCAGCACACCCAGGATCGCCAGCATGACTCCGATGGCCATGCTCCCGTAGGCCGAGGCCAGCGGTGCGGCGATCAGCGGCGGCACGGCGCCACCGAGCACTCCGGCGAGGTTGTAGCCGAGGCCGGCACCGGTGTAGCGGTAGCGGGTCTGGAACATTTCCGGAAGCAGCGCGCCGCAGGGGCCGTAGGCGATTCCGAAGATCATCAGCGTGCCGAACATTCCGATGACGAACGCGAGTGGCGTTCCGGTGTCCAGGAGCGGGAACAGCACGAGAGCCCAGACGACGGCCAGACCACACGAGATCATGATGACCTTGCGGCGCCCGATGCGGTCCGAGTAGAGAGCGGAGACGATGATCGCCGCACCGAAAACGAAGGCGGAAGCGATACCGACCGACAGGACGAACGGGCGGGAGAAGCCGAGAGTCTTGGTTCCGTAGCTCGTGAGGAATGCCGTGCCCATGTAGAAGAACGCGAAGAGGCAAGCCAAGGCGCCGGCCGAGAGCAGGATCTCCTTGGTCTGGAACCGCCAGGCATCCAGGAACGGGAGGGTGCGAGGTGCTTCGTTCTTCTGTTCTGCGACGCGCTCTGCCTGCTCCGCCTTGAAGACCGGGGTCTCCTCGATAGCGAGTCGCATGTAGAGGCCGATGCCGACCAACACGATGGAGAACAGGAACGGAATACGCCAGCCGTAATCGAGGAATGCCTGGTTGGTATCGCCGAGAACAGCGCCGGTGATGAGGAAGGTACTGCTCGAGAGCACGAAGGCGATTGCGGGGCCGAGCTGCGGGAACATCGCATACAGACCACGTTTGCCTGGTGGAGCGTATTCCGCGGTAAGCAGGGTTGCGCCTGCCCATTCACCACCGACCGCGAAGCCTTGGCCGAATCGCAAGAGCACCAAGATGATCGGAGCGGCGACACCGATAGTTGCCGCACCGGGCAGCAAGCCGATCAGCAGCGTCGAGATGCCCATGAGCAGGAGCGTCGAGATCAGAGTCTTCTTACGACCGATGCGATCGCCGAAGTGTCCGAACAACATTGCGCCGACGGGCCGGGCGATGAAGGCGACTGCGAAGGTCGCGAACGATGCAACCGTTCCCGCGGTGGCACCGAGTGCGGGGAAGAACACCGTCGGAAAGACAAGTGCCGCAGCAGTTCCGTAGATGAAGAAGTCGTAGAACTCGATGGTCGTGCCGATGCAACTCGCGATAGCGACGCGCCGCACGCTGGTGGTCTGCGCGGGTTGCGTCGCACCTGCGGCACTCGCGCCCCCGGCGCCGGCGGCACTGGTGCCGCCTGTGGGAGAGACTGTGGTCACTCGATTCCTCCGTGGTCCCGTGGTGACGCCCTGTGGGCATCACCGTCGATAGGAGGAAAGGTAGTGATGTGGCTCACCCCCGCACTACCCCCGAAAGAGGGTAAGAGTGACCCCGGTCACGACTTGTATGCAATGGTAACGAGTTTCACGACCTCGAACACAACGTGGGCCGCACGATTCATCTCTCACGAATCGGGCGACCCACGCTGAGCGGAGTCAAAATCCAAAGCTACGGATCAAGCCTTACCGGCAGCCCCGAACAGTTCCTGACGGATCTCTCCCCACACCGTGGCGTAGGAGTCGATGATCGGTTCCGAGATCCACTTGGACTCCCCCGCTTGGACTTTCGCGAGAGCATCCGAGAAGAGGTCCTGGTAGCGGGACAACCGCGGAACGAACGCTGACAGATCGTCGAAGAGGTTTGCCGCTCGACGATCCAGCTCCGCAAGAGAATCCGCGTCCGCACTGCCGATCAGCGCGACGAATTCCTCGTCCAGAGGCAGGAAAGTCTCGTACACCTCGCCGATGGAGTCCTCGTCGATCGAAACCCGCTCCGCGTCCAGCTGATCTTCGAGTTCTGCCAAACCCTTGTCGGTCAGGCTGATGGCGTCTTCCGCTTCGACCGCTTTGCCCTGCGCGACAAGTGCGTCGTACGCAGCTTGACCGGAGGCCGCGCTGACGCCCAGGTGCTCGGCCAGGACGACCGCACCGACCCGCTCCTTGAGACGTACTGCCTGGAGCAGCGCCAACTCGTCCACATTGCCAGCGAAGGCCATCGATTTCTCCTACTCACGTGCCGCCTCTGCGGCTCCAGCATCTCAGCGGACACCCAAGGGTTTCCGCAGCCCGACAAAGGGCTCGACAGAATCAGATCACACGCTGATCGATCGTTGTGAAGTCGCCGCAGCAAGCTGACTGTCAGGCGACGGTATCGACCTGATCGGGAATCACGCTGCCGTCCTCGCGAGTGACGGCGCCTTTGGCCCCAGCCTCGTCGGTGTACGCGTCGGTCGAGCAACGATAGGGTGCATCCGCCTGGGATTTCGGTTCGATGAACATAGGGTTGACCAGCCATTTTCCATCACTGTTGTCGTAGGCGTTGCACATCAGTTCAGGGTTGTTTCGGTTGATCACCAGACGCGCACCGGTCGCATCTCCGAGGAAGGTCACATCGGTGACAGAATCACCGGCAGCAAATACCTGACGCCGATCGGCGGCCAACTGCTCGAACGCCGTAGGCCCTTGGACCCCGTAGACAACCTCGTTGACCTGGCACCGCTTGCCGTCGATGTACGGAATGACCGAGTCGTCGCCGTCCGCAACGCCACCACATCCACGCAGATGCCCGGTCAGAACACCGTCCGCGATAATCGGCCGCACACCCATCACGTGATCGGCGTCCAATCCCAGCTGTTCCGCCCAGACTCGAACTACCGGTTCGGCCGACGCGGAGATGATCCTCACGTCGAATCCATGAGCGCCGAGGGATTTCGCCAAATCTTCGATCTGCGCGTAATACCGCACCGAACCGTCGACTTCCGTCGTACCGACGATCTGATCGGATCCTTCTGCGGCAGCTAGATTCTCGGCGCGTGCGGCGCGCGCGTACTCGGTGATCTCGTCCTCGGTGTGCCCCGCCATCAACTGCACGGCCCACGCGTACGCGGCCTTGGTCCGGCGATGATCGTAACCGTCGAATGCGGCCTGCCCGTCGCGAGTCTTCTCTTCGAGTACCGCAACGATCTCGTCGGCGCAGTCGACGTCGGTGCTGGTTGCCAACGGTTGTCCCGGCGCGGTCTCCGAGCCACAGGCGGCGGAAAGTGCGGCAGCGCCGGCTGGCGTCATGAAGCGACTGGTGGTTGCCCAGTCCCCTCCGGCAGGCTGTAACACCTTGTTGTTCTTGATCATCCAGAATGCAGTGGCGCTTCCGATGTCGTTCTTGACAACTGTGTTGTCCCAGTCGAAGAGTGCCAACGGAGCACCCTCATCGACATCACCTGCAGCACCGCACGTCCCGAACTCCGCGATCATGGAGTCCAGCTTCGTTCGGTTGTCGCCGTACCAGACAAGACCTGAATCCAGTGGCGCGCAGGATGAACCACCCTGCGCCGCATCCTCTTTCGGAGCACTTTCGGCTGGACTACAAGCAGTTGCACTCAACAGAACACTACCTACGGCCAACGCGCACAGGGCGCGGGCATGCAGCGAACGGAACATCGATTCCCTCGTTTTCGTCGTGATTCGGGTACGACGGCACACCCGAGTGTCGATCGACCCGGGTATGCCGTGCAGCTGTCAATTAATCGAGCGTCAGCACTTCTCCCGACGCAACGGCGTCGGCGCGAGAGGTGTCCTTGAGGTCGACGCCGGAGCGGCCCAACTGGCGCGCTCCCGCCACCAACCCCAGGACGACACGAGCGGCCTGCTCGTATCCGAGCCCCTCGGGTGGGTGGACGTTGGAAATGCAGTTTCGATCCGCGTCGGTGCGACCGACGCGTGGAAGGTGAGTCAGATAGATCCCGACGCTGTCCGCCACCGAGAGCCCTGGACGTTCGCCGATCAGGACGATCGCCGTCTGCACTCCCATCGCGGCGGCGATGTGATCGCCCAGTGCCACACGCGCGTTCGTGGCGATCACGGGCGGCGCTATGGAATACCGCTCCCCCAGCACCGTGACCAACGCGGACAGGAGTTGTTCGCCGTGGTCCATCAGCGCGCGCGGCGACAGTCCGTCTGCGAGGATGAACCCGATCTCCTTGTCGGAACTCGAGATCGCACTCAGGTCGGCAGGCTGGCGCCCCAGGTCGGGCCTCCGGAGATACTCGCTGCGGGTGGAGACGCTGCTCGCGACCACCACCGGCGCCCCGATACCCACCCCTTCGACCCGACTGACAAGCGTCTGCGAATCGAGTGGCTCGTGGACCGCGTCGCGAGCGGCGGCGTGCGCTGCCTTGAATTCGAGAACCCGCTTGGTGGGCAACGAATCACCGGCGCGACCCAATCCGATACGCGATTGTGTGGTCTTGCGCAGTGGACCCCAGAAATCGAGGATCGGAGCCTGATCTTCGGTCATGAGTTCACCGTCAAAGCCCGCAGCGGCGACATTTCGGCGTCGATCGGAAGAACCCGACCGTTTGCGTCGGTCATCCCCAGATTGTGGAGCCAGGTCTCGAACTCCGGGGCGGGCTGCAAACCGAGGACCTTCCGTACGTACAGCGCGTCGTGGAACGCCAGACTTTGATAGCCGAGCATCACGTCGTCGGCGCCGGGAACCGCGATCACGAACGCAGCGCCGGCGACGCCCAGCAAGGTGAGGAGGTTGTCCATGTCGTCTTGATCGGCTTCGGCGTGGTTGGTGTAGCAGACGTCCACGCCCATCGGCAGTCCGAGCAGTTTTCCGCAGAAGTGATCTTCCAAGCCCGCGCGAATGATCTGCTTTCCGTCGTAGAGATACTCGGGGCCGATGAAGCCGACCACCGTGTTGACCAGTAGCGGTTCGAGATCACGTGCCACCGCGTATGCCCGAGTTTCGAGTGTCTGCTGATCGACCGGGGCTCCGCCGGTGCCATAGTGCGCCCCTGAACTGAGGGCGGACCCCTGACCCGTCTCGAGGTACATGACGTTGTTGCCGACCGTTCCGCGGTTCAACGAACGCCCGGCCTCGTTGCCCTCGCGCAACAGCGGAATGTTCACTCCGAAACCGGAGTTGGCGCCTTCGGTGCCGGCAATCGATTGAAAAACCAGATCGACCGGTACTCCCGATTCGATCAGTCCGATCGTGGTGGTCACGTGCGAGAGCACGCACGACTGAGTCGGGATCTCGAAGCGCTGACGGATGTCGTCGAGCAGGTGGAGCAGATCCGAGGTGGCCTGGGGAGAGTCCGTCGCGGGGTTGATACCGATGACGGCGTCGCCGCATCCCATCAGGAGACCGTCGAGTGTCGCCGCCGCGATGCCGCGTGGATCGTCCGTCGGATGATTTGGTTGCAGTCGAGTGCTCAACCGTCCAGGCAGACCGATGGTCGTACGGAACCCCGCGGTGACCGTGATTGCCTTGGCGACAGCGATCAGGTCCTGATTGCGCATGATCTTGCTAACCGCGGCAACCATTTCCGGGGTGAGCCCGGGACTGACGGCAGACAAGCGTGCGGAAGCTTCCGGCGCCGACGCAGTCTCGAGCAACCAGTCTCGCAGTCCGCCGACGGTCAGGTGCGCCACCGGTGCAAAGGCCAGGCGATCGTGGCTGTCGATGATGAGCCGAGTTACCTCGTCGTCCTCGTACGGAACCACAAGATCCTCGAGGAATACAGTCAGGGGAAGGTCAGCCAGAACCCATTGGGCAGCAGCACGTTCGGCGTCGGAGCTTGCCGCACAACCGGCGAGCTCGTCGCCCGAGCGCAGCGGTGTCGCCTTCGCCATCAGATCGACGAGATCGTCGAACGAGTAGTTGGTTCCGGATACCTGCTGGTGATACTTGGCCATCCCGCGACTCATCCCAATTCTTCTTCCGCCTGTGCAAGTACAGCAAACTCCTCGTCCGGCGAGTTGGCAACAAGGTGGTGGCGACTGTAGAGACCGAAGTACGCCATGAGAACACCGAAGGCAACCAACGTCAGCAGTGCTGCAACGGGATCCACCAGGAAGGTTGCCACCACGGACACTGCTGCGATCACGAGTGCAAACGAGGTGGTGGCGACACCACCGGGAGTGCGGTACGGGCGCGGCATGTTCGGCTCACGCTTGCGAAGGACGATGTGACTCACCATCATCAGGACGTAGCTGACGGCCGCGCCGAACACCGCCATGTTGAGCAACATCGCACCTTCACCGGTGAGCGAGAGCGCGAAGCCGATGATTCCGGGAACGACGAGAGCAAGAGTGGGTGCCTTGCGCTTGTTGGTCACCGACAGGTTCTTCGGCAGGTAGCCGGCACGTGAGAGAGCAAACGTCTGACGTGAATATGCGTACATGATCGAGAAGAAGCTCGCCACCAGACCGGCAAGCCCGATGTAGTTGACCGCCTTTGCCGCTCCGCTGTCCCCCAACGCCTCGACGAGCGGATTTCCGGAGGTGGACAGGGCGTCGGCACCGAGCGCGCCCGTAGCGAGGAAGAGGACCGTTGCGCCTGTGACGATCAGAATCAACATGCTGATGATGATGCCGCGCGGGACGTTCTTCTCCGGCTCCCGTGCTTCCTCGGCGGCCAGCGGTACACCTTCGACGGCAAGGAAGAACCAGATCGCGAAGGGCACGGCGGCCCAGATTCCCAGCACACCGAACGGCAGGAACGACGACGATCCGACGGCGCTGGTGTCGACGGCGATATCGGTGAGGTTGGACGAATCGAAAAGGCCGACAGCCGAAACCGCGAACACGACCAGGCCGACCAGTGCGATGGCCGTGATGATGAACATCGCCTTGAGTGCCTCACCGGCACCGGTGAGGTGAATTCCGATGAAGATCGCGTACACCGCGAGGTACACCCACCACCCGTCGGTGATCCCGAACAGGTTCAGGGACTCGACGTACGCACCGATGAACGTCGCGATCGCCGCGGGTGCTATCGAATACTCGATGAGAATTGCTGTCCCGGTGGCAAATCCACCCCAGGGCCCCATAGCCCGTCTGGCGAACGTGTACCCACCGCCCGCGGCCGGAAGCGCCGACGACATCTCGGCCATGCCGAGCACCATTGCCAGGTACATACCCGCAATGACGACAGCCGCGATGAGAAGGCCACCGAAACCGCCTTCGGCCAGACCGTTGTTCCAGCCGGCGTAGTCACCGGAAATCACATAGCTGACGCCCAACCCCGCAAGCAGCACCCACCCTGCTGTTCCCTTTCGGAGTGTTCGTTTCTCCAGATACGAATTGTCTTCCGCATGGAAGTCGGCGCCGTCGTGGTGTGCACCCGCGGCACCGGCGTTTTTGCCGGTTGCGTGGTCGGAAAGAGACATGTCCATCCTCTGAATCGGTCAAGAATGAGACGACGCACGGTGGATGCGTCGTGTGAAATGAACGGTATGTGGGCGATGTACGGAGAAGGTCGCCTGGAGATGACCGCGCTGTTAACTGGCTGTCATGTGGTCGGCCCCCGCGTTTCTTCAGGCCCGGCGGGCCGCACCCGGCACCGGGCAGGCATCGACGGCCTCGGCGACCACCTGGGGAACCGTCGGCGGCAAAGGCCGCATGCCCGCTTCCCAATCGGCGCCAACGAGAATGCTCGACGCGCTGAGTGCTTCGTTCTCTTCCGGTGTGAATGCCCTTGCTCGACTGAGGAATCTGAATCCTTCAGGAGACTCCAAGCTGAATCCACTGCCTCGCCCGGGCACGACGTCCAGAACCAACTGGGTGTGCTTCCAGGCTTCGAACTGTGATCCGGAAATCCAGACCTGTACAGCGTCCGTTCCGGCGGGAAGGTCTTCGGGAATCTCTCCGACAGCCAGCCGAAGGTCGACAATTCCGAGTAGTACGTCACGGTCTCCGACGATGAATTCCCCTGAGGGATAACACATCGGGGCGGAGCCGTCACAGCATCCACCCGATTGATGCATCATCAGTTCGCCGTGAGTCCCGCTGAGGCGGCGCAGGAGGTCAGCCGCCCCAGCGGTGGTCACCAACCGGGGTGGAACGGCGCCGGTATCGGGTGTGACCGTGGCGCTCATTCCAACCTCCGTGTTGTTGTGCAGGTGTGCGTGTTGCAGTCGTGCTCACCGGCACCCGCAGCGAGGGGCTCACGGGTGCCGGGGGTCGATCAGAAGAAGCCCTGAGCCTTCTGGGCGTAGCTGACCAGGAGGTTCTTGGTCTGCTGGTAGTGCGAGAGCATCATCAGGTGGTTCTCGCGGCCGATGCCGGACTGCTTGTATCCACCGAACGCGGCGTGTGCCGGGTACTGGTGGTATGTGTTGGTCCAGACGCGACCGGCCTGGATGTCGCGGCCTGCGCGGTACGCAACACCGCCGTCGCGGGACCAGACTCCGGCACCCAAACCGTAGAGGGTGTCGTTGGCGATTTCGATGGCCTCGTCGTAGTCCTTGAACGAGGTGACCGAGACGACGGGTCCGAAGATCTCCTCCTGGAAGATGCGCATCTTGTTGTTGCCGGTGAAGACCGTCGGCTGGACGTAGTAGCCGCCGGACAGGTCTCCGCCGAGTTCGGCCCGCTCACCACCGGTGATGACCTTGGCGCCTTCGGCCTTGCCGATCTCGATGTACGAGAGGATCTTCTCGAGCTGGTCGTTGCTGGCCTGCGCGCCGATCATGGTGTCGGTGTCGAGCGGATCTCCTTGGCGCACAGCCTTGGTGCGGATGGCTGCCATCGCGAGGAACTCGTCGAAGATGTCTTCCTGGATCAGCGAACGCGACGGGCAGGTGCAGACCTCGCCCTGGTTGAGGGCGAACATCGTGAAGCCCTCGAGCGCCTTGTCCTGGTAGTCGTCGTTGGAGGCGAGAACGTCGGAGAAGAAGATGTTGGGGCTCTTGCCACCGAGTTCGAGGGTGACGGGGATGAGGTTCTGCGATGCGTACTGCATGATCAAGCGCCCGGTGGTGGTTTCGCCGGTGAACGCGATCTTCTTGATTCGCGGGCTCGACGCCAGCGGCTTTCCGGCCTCGACGCCGAAGCCGTTGACGATGTTGAGAACACCGGCAGGCAGCAGGTCACCGATGATGCCGATGAGGTGCAGGATCGAGACGGGTGTCTGCTCGGCAGGCTTGAGCACGATGGCGTTGCCGGCAGCGAGGGCGGGCGCAAGCTTCCACACGGCCATGAGGATCGGGAAGTTCCACGGAATGATCTGGCCGACTACACCGAGCGGCTCGTGGAAGTGGTAGGCCACGGTGTCGGAATTGATCTCCGAGAGCGAACCTTCCTGTGCGCGAATAGCTCCCGCGAAGTAACGGAAGTGATCGATGGCGAGCGGAATGTCGGCGTTGAGGGTCTCGCGGATCGGCTTGCCGTTGTCCCACGACTCGGCGAGTGCGATCGATTCGAGGTTCTCCTCCATACGATCAGCGATCTTGTTCAAGATGATCGCGCGCTCGGCGACCGAGGTCTTGCCCCAGGCCGGAGCTGCTGCGTGCGCTGCGTCGAGAGCGAGCTCGATGTCTTCTGCGGTGGACCGAGCCACATCACAGAAATTCTGTCCGGTCACCGGTGTCGGGTTCTCGAAGTACTGACCCTTGACCGGAGCAACCCATTCGTTGCCGATCCAGTTGTCGTATCGAGACTGGAAGGACATGATCGCGTCGGCGGTACCTGGGCGGGCGTACACGGTCATTGCAAGCTCCTATGTAAACGTGTTCTTCCTGGGCGCACCCACCAAATCGGTGACTGCAATCCCACCCCCCGGTGGGGTGTGATTCACAACACTAGGAGTTGCAACGTTGCAAGTACGTTGCGTGTGAGAAATGCGGATGGTTCTCAGATGCCCAATTGGCGGTCGAGGAGATCAATCCTTGCTTGGACCTGCGAATACAGCGGAGACTGCGGATCCAACGTGGACAGGTAGGCCTCCCACACGACGGAGTCTTCGCGGCCGTGTACGGATGTGGTCCACCGGGCCAGAAGGTTGGCGTCACCTCCACGCAGCAGAGCCGCCTGCACCCTGGTGCGCAGTTCTTCCCGTACCTCTTCGATACCGGGAGAGGCCGAGCCGGCCAGCACGGGGCCCGAATACAGTTTCATCGCCGTCGCCGCGTCGCCGCGGTCCAACGCTGCCCGCACGTCGCCGACGTCTGTCGTGAACTCCGTGATGATTCGATAGGGACGCGACGCCAGCCGGTCCGCGCCGAAAACCTTACGAAGCCGCGACATTTCCGCGCGAATGGTCACTGCGTCGAGTTCACCCTCGTCGAGCAGGACCGCAAGATGGTCGGAGCTGAGACCCTCCGGATGTTCGGAGAGCAGCAGGAGAATCTCGGCGTGACGCTGCGAAATCGGGATTCGGTCGCCGCCGCGAACCAACGTCGGCCGGCCTGCACCGAAGGTCTCGAGGCGTGGAGCCGTGGCACTGAGCGGGATGGGCGAGTTCAAGAGGTGGAATCGCAATTCTGATTCGGCGGCAGCAACAGTTGCACGGATCAGCGACAGCACTTCGGGAACCGCGACCCTGGGTCCACCGGTGATGTCGATGGCGCCGAGGATCTGCCCAGTGGTGGGATCGTGGACAGGTGCGGCCGAACAACTCCAGTCGTGCACGGTTCGGTTGAAATGTTCGGATCCGAAGATCTGTACGGAGTGATCGAGAGCAAGCGCCGTTCCCGGCGCGTTGGTACCGACACGATCTTCGCTCCAGTCGGCGCCTTCGACGAAGTTCATGGACAACGCCTTGTCCTTCGCCGAATTGTCACCCTCTACCCAGAGCAGTCGACCGTGTGCGTCACTGATCGCGATCAGCAAGCCGGTCTCGGCAGCATCTTCCACCAGCAGTTTCCGGATCACTGGACGTATCAGGGACATGGGATGCGCGGATCGATACTTTTCGAGCTCGAGCCCTTCGAGCATTTCAGGGTTGCCGACAACGTCGGGATTTACTCCCTTGTTGCGGCTCCGCATCCAGGATTCGAGCACGACCGAACGGACATGGGAGTCGTCGGTAAGTCCTTGGCCGGGCACGCCCCGGGCATCGATGAACGACTGATGGGCAGACGAAAGTCGCCGCGCTAGTAACGCGACGTCATCGCCTGGCCTGACCGCCACCCACGGGTTGCCGGACACAGCCTGTTCACGTGCCATATTTTGCGTTCCTCCGCTCCGTGGACCACTGTAACGCCGATCACAACTCATCGGCGAGAACGACCATTCGGTTTGCCTGTCCGCACCTGCCTGTTGCCGCTCGTGGTCACTCGTCACCGAGCAGGATGGTGCTTGCTCGTTCCGCGACCATCACCGCGGTCGCGTGCGGGCCGCGAGTCGGGATCGTCGGCAGGATTGACGTGTCAACAATACTGAGCCCTTGCACACCGATCACACGGCACCGACCATCGACGACTGCGAACGGGTCCGACTCGGCCCCCATCACGCAGCTACCGGACATATGTAACGACGTACCGAGTCGGGATTCGATCCACTCGTCGGTGTACTCCACAACGGGGCGGTCGATCAATCCTGTCTCCGCGATCGACTCGAGAAGGTTCTCGGCGATCTGCATCCCTTCCCGAATGGCGGCTCGATCGTGCGCCGACGCGACGTAGTTGTATCGAATACGCGGCGCCCCAGCGGGATCCCCCGATGCCAGTTCGATACTTCCCCGACTGCGCGGCGCCATGAGGACCACCCCGACGCCGTGATCCATGCGAGGCACACCAGGAACCAAGTCTGTGAAAGATGCGGTGTACGGACGGATTTCGAGTTCGGCGAGATTGAGGGCCGTCTCCAGCACTGGAGTCTGCGATCGAATCGTGCGAGGCGTCGAAAAATGGTACGGCAGCAGCACTTCCGGATGGTCGACGAAGTTCTGGCCGACGCCAGGCCGGTCGAGGATGACGGAAACTCCTTGCCCTGCAAGTTGTTCCGCCGGACCGATGCCGGAATTCAAGAGAATGTGTGGCGTCGCCACCGCACCCGAACACACGATCACGTGGTCGGCACGAATGCGCCGGACGTTACCGCCGTCGAGTACGTCGACCCCGATCGCTCGGGTTCCCGAGAACGCGATGCGAATGACGTTCACGCCGGATTCCACCCGCAAATTCGGGCGGTGCAACACCGGCATCAGATAGGCGACCGCAGTACTGATCCGACGATGATCCGATACGTTCAGCGGCACCCGGCCGATGCCGAACGAGTCAGGCGCATTTTTGTCGACGTCGTCGGGAAAACCAGCTGCGAGTGCTGCGGCCTGGAACTCACCGCTCAGTGGATGCAGTTGTTCCCACGCTCGCCGCTCGACCGGGATCGGACCGCCGCTCCCGTGGAACTCGCCCTCGAAATCACGATCGGATTCGGACTTCTTGAAGTACGGCAATACGTCGTCGTATCGCCACGAACTCGGCCAGTTCTCGAAATCGGCGCGAGTTGCGCGGGTGAAGTACGCGCCGTTGACAGCCCCTGACCCACCGAGCGTCCGCCCGCGCGCGATCGTGGAAGCCCGACGCGGTGTCAACTCGACCGGATACGTCCACGTGTATTCGCTCGCAGGTCCGACCGGCAGTCGGTACGGATCACTCAGGACGTCCGGAAGTTCGAGCGCCGAACGGTATCCGCTTCCCGATTCGAGGAGCATCACCGTGGCGGATGGATCTTCACTGAGCCTGGCTGCGACGACGCAGCCACACGTGCCACCACCGACAACCAGAAAATCTGCGTAGTCGGCTTCTGTCACTTGGTGATTCGAGGTTTGAGCGCCGCACAGTCGCGGGCGTCGAATGCGCCACGCCAGAGTCCGGCTCCATAAGCGATGTCGTCTGCTCGTTTGAAGAAGACGTACCGAACCGGTCCCAGTCCGCCTGGCTCACGGTGGCGATACCAGTCCACCAACCCTTCGGCGACGGCTGCTGCGACGGCCAGTCGTCGTATTCGACGGGAGGCGATCACCGCCAAGAGCGTCACGGGCCAGTAGTGACGACACATCGCCGATGCGAGTTGCCAGAATCCGCCGACACACCCTTGCGCGGTGAGGATGGCCGCGATCCGGGTGGGCTGACTCAGACCGGTGAACATCTTTCGCAGCCGGTAGACGGTGAACAGCAAAGCGCCGAGAGCGCCGGCAAGACCGGAACGTGTCAGTGTTGCGGCGGCGATGCATGCGAAGAGCGTCGAGAACGACATCGCCATCGGCGGAACCGAACCCTCGTGCCTGGCAGCCAACGGCGCCGCACCCGTCCCGTAGAACGCACGCCTGGCGAACCACTTGTCGAACTGCACTCGATGATCGTGAGCGACGTGCGCTACCGGTTCGTATCGTAGGCGCCAACCCGCTGCCTGTAGGCGCCAGCAGAAATCGACGTCCTCGGCTACTTCGAGGCTCTCGTCGAACCCGTTGCATTCGAGCGCTACGTCGCGCCGGACGATCACGGCGGCGCTGGGGACATAGGCGACCGGACTGCCCGATTTCACCGCAGCTTCCTTGCGTCCGAGGTCGAGAGACGATCGCATGTTCTCGTACCGCGCCAGCGCCGTCCCGTATGGATCGAGGGCGACGATGCGGGGCGCGACGAGGGCAACCCCTGGATCGCTGAAGTGACCCAACATCAGCTCGAGCCAACCGGCACGCGGGATGACGTCGGAGTCGAGGAAGGCAACGAAACGTGTTTGAGCCGAACGCAATCCCGAGTTTCGCGCTGCCGAGGGTCCGCGGGCGCTCTCGTGCCGCACTACTGTGATGGTGCCGGTGCCCGGGCAGGCGCGCCGAGGTTCCACCGGCACTTCCGAACCGTCGTCGACAACGATGACGGTCAGATCCTTGAGGACGGGCAATAGGCGTTCGACGCCGGCCTGGTTGTCCTTGACCGGAATCACGACGGTGACATCCGCAGCGGACGGCGTCGACATCGGACGAGGATTCGCGACACCCGAATCGAGTAGGTGTCGAGCAACCGCGGCGCTCTGCTGATCGACTACCTCGAGGAAGCCGTCACCGATCATCGCCGCAGCCGTCGGAGCCAGCTTGAGCATCCGCGTCGGAGATCCGCCGATGAGTACCCGGCCACCCGAGTACGTGCGCACCTTGGGGTCCAACCGAATGCCGAAGCCGTCGGGGAGTCTTGCTGGTCGCATCAGATGATCGTAAGGGACGTAGCCCGTCGTGCTGCAACTCGTCGCAGCCTCGAAAGCCGTCGCAGGTGGACCGTCCGCCCCCACTCGGTCGTGGTCGTCACCGAAGCCTCCCATCTGGACCAGGCTCCCACCGGGCCAGTCCATCCGTCACGCGTCCTACCAACTCACCGAAGATGTATGCGCCGTCTTCGGCGGTAGCCCCGACTGGATTGCCGAGAACGCCGTTTTGCGACACAGCGACCATACCGCCCGAACGCATTCCTGGCATCAGGTCTGAGATAGGAGACAAATTTCCTGTCTCAGCAAGGCTCATGTGCACCAAATCGGGCGAAAGGTGCAGCAATAGGCTCGTTTCAGTGTGCCCGGCATGCGCGTCGGCACCCGGAACAGCGCACGGCGCCCAAGCGGCATCACGCCCCTCATACCGTAGAAGTGCCACTGCTTTGGCCAAGGCGGGTCCATTTCCGCCGTGACCGTTGACGAACAGCACCCGCTTCGCCCACCGGAATGCGGACCTTCCGTACTCGACTACGACGATTTCCATAGCCTCGGCACCGATCGAGACAGTGCCGGCAAAACCTTCGTGCTCTCCGCTCGCCCCGTATTCGACGGCCGGGGCCACGACGACGTCGGGCAGAGCCTGCGCGACTGCTCTCGCAATCCGAGTGTCCGTATCGAGAGGCAGATGCGGACCGTGTTGTTCGAAAGAACCGACCGGGACTACGACGGTGAGCGCAGTGCCCTCGAGCGCCGGGCTCGGGATGGCAGCAAGGTCACGCAAAAAACTCATCCCCCGATCGTATTGTGCACAGATCCTCGAGCTCTCGGGTCCACCCGAATCGATCGGATTGTGGTGGTGGCATTGGCTGTTGCGACGGCAGTTCCGGATTCGGTCAGAAGTTCTCCTGCAAGAAAAGCGAGGGACGCACCACGCCTCACGACACGGCCACGCCCGATGTATGCGCCGGGGAAGGCAGGCTCGAGAAATTGAACATGCAACGACGCTGTCGGCGCGAACTGGTCGTGGTCGAGTGTGGCCACCAATGCGGGACCAAGAGTGTCGTCAAGCATCGCAGCGAGGAAACCTCCCTGAATGTGCCCAGCAGGATTCGTAAACCTCACGTCGAGAGTGAATCCCACTTCAATCGTCGCGGACTCAGGATCTATCGCACGAAGCGTCCAACCAAGTAATGTCGCTGCCGGCGAGGGCGGGGAATCCCCATTGACCACATCCCAGAACGGTCCCTTGCGTTTCATCGCTCATGTATAGCCTGCCCCCGACTCTGCCACCCCCGAAACAGCCACCCTCCGAAACAGCCACCCTCCGAAACAGTCACCCTCCGAAACACAGCATGCGAATACGCCGGGGCATCGTTGTGCCCCGGTGCTCACGTATTCAGTTGTGGAGGTTCACGCCGCTGTCGGTGGACTGTTCCCACCGATCGGATGCTGATACGGATCAACAGACATCGGCGGATAAAACACCGCCTTCCGATCCGGGCCTATCTCGACCCGCCACTCGGTGTGGTGCAGTGTCCGATGATGGTGACCGCACAACAAGATCAGATTGCCGAGATCCGTTGGGCCGCCATCATTCCAGTGAACAATATGGTGAGCATCGCACCACCCCGACGGTGTTCCGCACCCCGGAAACGCACACCCACCATCACGCACAGCCAACGCCCGCCGCTGCGGAACCGTCGCGGTCCTTGCTTCCTTGCCGCAGTCGAGTGGAACACCATTCTCGTCCAGGAGGATTCGGGTGACCGTGCAATCGCACGCCAACATCCGCGCGGTGTCGATACTGATCGGCCCCACCCAATCCGTCCACGCGAACCCGAGTTCCTCCGTCGACGGCAGTAGATCCTTCAAGGCTTTGAGGTCCGTCATGTCCTTCGCCGAAGCAGTCACCGTGATGTGCGGTTTCACCCCGCCCTCGATCGGACCCAACCCCGCCCGCTCATACCGCCGCAGTAGTTCACAGAACCCGTCCGCCCGTCGTAGCGCCGGAGTGCGAGTGTCCTTGACGCCGTCTTTCTCCGGCGTCGGAGCCGACAGACTCGACAGCAACGTGATCAGACGGGCCCCGTTCACGGCATCCAGATCGCCTTTCACGCTGACCCGCCCGTACAAGCCTTTCGAGGCGTAGAACTCGTTGCGCTCCGAATCCTCGCCGACCGGGACGCCGTCTTCGCGTTTTCCGTACTGCTTCTCGATCCGCCGGATCGCCGCCCGCACCGCATCACAATCGGCGATGTTCTTCGACGCCAGGTCGAGCAGGATCCCGCGGGCCTTGTCGACATCCGCCGGGGTCATGTTCTTGGGTGGATGCTGACAAAACGACGCCACCTGTCGGGCCTTCAACGCATCCACATCGCCACGGTGGAATGCGTCCGCCACAACAGGTTCGAGCAACAGTAACCGCGCCAGACTGACCAGCAGGCTGCACTCACCGATCTCCAGATTCGTCGAACCGTGCAACCACTGCGCGATCGCCCGAAAACCCTTCCCGACCACAGTCTCCCGGGAAAACATCTCCACGATCAACAACACCATCCGCGACTGCAACTCGTGCCGGACACGCACCAGATCCAGAACCTCACCCTTGAGGCCCTCACCATCCAGCTGCCACGCTTCGCGACTGTCCATGCTCAAAGTTTAATCGAACATACTTTCGATAACCAGAGACATAACGGACGACTTACATCGACAACGCAACTCGATGACCCTCAATGACCGCGGCATGCGAACGTCTCGGCGACAGAGCGTCACCGATTCGAAAAGTCTCGAAAGAACTTCCCTGCAACGTATTCCATAGCTCGTCGACAGGTTCCTGCTGCGTTACAAAAACCACCCAGTCGACCGCTACTTCCTCGACCACACCCGTCGGAAGGTGAAGCAAGCTCACGAGCGGCAAGGCTCCACTGCTCACCGAAGTCACCATCAGATCCGTCCGTTGCATGATCGACTTCTCGAACGCCCGGCGGTTCCACGCCTCGAAATCCAGGGTGATGCTCAAGTCCTGCGCGACCACCATGCCGTTGGTCGCGATCGTGACCGCACAGCCTCGATCAGCGAGGAACTCCGCCACCGACGTACCTTGATGGAATCCCAACTCGTCGTAGACAAGCACCGTTCCACTCGGCAAAATCTTGCCGTCGAGAACGTCTCGAACACCCACCACACGCTCGGATCCACCCGCCCACGCTGGGCGCACCGGCCGCGCTCCGGTTGCGATCACGACCACGTCGGGCGCGCGCTCCTCCACGATCGCGAGATCAGCTCGAGCACCCAGCTCGATCGTGACACCGCTTCGGCGACACTCCGATTCGAGATTTCGGACGAGGTCGGCGAGCTCTCGGCGAACGGGGACCACCGAGGCGGTGAGAATCTGTCCACCGAGTCTTCGTTCACGCTCGAACAGCGTCACCGCATGACCGCGCTGGGCCGCGGTGGCCGCAGCTTGCAGGCCGGCCGGGCCGCCGCCGACCACCATCACAGAGCGACCTCGTCGCCGCGGCATCGGCAGTGGGACCGATTCTCGACCAGCGCGCGGGTTTTCGGTGCACCCCAACCAACGACCCAGACCCATCCGCCCGACGCATTCCTGGTTGCAGGACAGGCAGGTTCGCACCTGCACCGACTGACCGGCACGCGCCTTGTTCACAAAATCCGGATCGGCGATCTGCCCACGAACCACACCCACCAGATCGCACACACCGCCCGCGAGCGCAGCTTCAGCTTGCTCAGGCGTCTTGAAACGGCCGACGCCGACCACTGGAAGATCGACCACCTCCCGGATCGCAGACGGGACGAAGTTGGCGTAGCCGATGGGTACAGCCATCGACGCTTCGACCAGATGCAGTGTTTCCGTTGCCATTCCGACGGTGGTGTTGATGTAGTCGACACGACCGTCGGCTTCGATGAGTTGGGCGGTGGCTACCGCGTCGGACAGTTCGATCCCACCCCGCGTTCCTTCGTATCCACTCAGGCGCACGCCGAGCACACGATCCGGGCCGACGGCCTCACGAAGCACCCCCAGCACCTCGAGCAGAAAACGCGCACGATCTGCCACGCCTCCGCCGTAACGGTCGGTGCGCAGGTTCGTCGAGGGTGCGAGAAAGGCGCGCACGATGGACGACTGCGACGCCTGCAATTCCACGCCGTCGAAGCCACCGGCGACGCAGTTGCGCGCAACAAGAGCGAACCCTGCGAGTATCTCGGCGATGTCCGCGTCGTCGACGGCCTTGGGCACCTCACGGAACAACGGATCGGCGACCGCGCTCGGCGCCAACAGCGCTAATCGCGAATAGGTTCCAGCGCCCTGACCGCCATTGTGATTGATCTGCGCGAGAATCGACGAACCATGCGCATGAACGGCGTCCGTGATCCGCCGGTACCCCTCGATCGCTTCGGGCCGATAGCCTGCAATCATCTTCTCGTACGGTCGATCCGAAGGATGCGTCGAGTGTTCCTCGGTGATGATCAGACCCGCACCGCCGCGTGCCCGCGCCTCGTAGTAGCTCGCGTGCTGCTCCGTCGGCAACCCGTTCTCCGCGTAATTGGTCAGGTGTGCGGAGAATACGACCCGATTGCGGAGTGTCAGGTTGCCCAGGCGCAGTGGCGCGAAGAGGCGCGGGTACGGCGTCATCAGACCTTGGAGTTTCCTTGATCGAGCGCGATATGACTTGCCGTGACGGTGCGTGAACCGTCACCGGCGAGCCACAGAACGGTATCGGCAATCTCGTCAGGTTCGGCAAAAGCGATGTCCGAGAGGATCGGAGTGAAGTTGGGAAGGTACTGCGGGAACTTGGCAAATACCTCGAGTGCGCCCTGGTCGACCCCCATCGGCGTATTTACTCCGTAAGGGTGGATCGAGTTGACCCTGATCTTGTACTCCCCCAGTTCCTTTGCCGCGGCCTGCGTCAGACCGACGAGACCGAACTTGGCGCTCGCGTAGTGCGCCTGTCCGGGCAGCGCCTTGAGTCCGGCCACCGAACTGACCACGATGATCGATCCACCGCGCCCACCTTCGATGATCGCCGGCACCGATGCCTTGAGGGTTTTCCAGACTCCGGTCAGGTTGATGTCGATCAGCGTTTCCCACTGCTCGTCCGACATTTCCCAGAATCGATTCCAGTTACAGACGCCGGCATTGGCTACCACGATGTCGAGACGCCCGAACTGCTCGACGCCATCCTTGACCACCGCGGCGAGCGCTGCGCCGTCACGGACATCGACCTCGCGAGCAAGGATCTTCCCACCCTCCCCTTCGACCAGACGCACAGTCTCGGCAAGGTCCTCGGAAGTTGCTGCCTCGTAGGAATTGTCCGACGCCACCGACGCGCACACGTCGACCGCAATGATCGCCGCTCCCTCGCGAGCCATCTTGACCGCGTGCGCACGTCCTTGGCCGCGTGCTGCGCCGGTGATGAAAGCAACGCGGCCTTCGAGCGAACGAACTGAACCCTGTGTCATGAGATAGCCCTCTCTGCAGAATTGAAACTCGTTCTAGTAGTAAACCCTGCAAAGCGCCCTTCGCGGATGGATTCGAGAACAGTTCTCGGGGCAACCGCATCCCCCACCCGGATACTCCCGGTTTCATTCAGGGTTTCGTTCGGCAGACGGGGCGAGCAGTCGATCACCACTTCGCACTCGAGCTGTGACCGCTCGCCGGTATGGACGTGCTCGACGCAGACGACCCCTGAGGCGATTTCGATGACACGGGACGCGAGCACCCTGGTGACCCCGGCCTGCTGGATGCGCGTGTTGGCGCCGACCAGATCCCCACTCACACCGAGCCTCGAACCGACGATGCTGTCCGGGGTCACAATCGACGCGCAGACGCCCTGGGCCGCGAGTGCTTCTGCGAGCGCCACCGCGATCGGTCCACCGAGCGGATCGACCAGCACTACCGGGCCCGGCCCCACCGAAGTGAGTTTCTCGAGGGCTTCCGATGCATCGAGCCATCGAACCGAGTCGTCGGTCGGATATGCCGGTGGCCTCGCAGCACTACCGGTGGCAACCACAACCAACTCGCCCCGACTGCGTGCGTCGTCGAGATCCGGGGCGTCGATCGCCACCCCGGTTCGCATCGTCACCCCACTTCGACGGCATTCGTCCTCGAGCCACTGCGCGAGGAGTGTGAACCGGCCGCGGCCGTCACCTCGCGCGAAAGTTCGGATCATGCCGCCGAACTGCGATGAACTCTCAACCAGTGTGACCGAGTGCCCTCCGGCCGCCGAGACCCGTGCAGCTTCCATTCCGGCGGGGCCACCGCCCACAACCAGGACGGATCCCGGTGTCGAAATGTGCTCTCGCTCATCGGGGTCCACCGTCTCGAAACCGGCGCTCGGATTTCCGACGCAGGTCACCAGCGGATTGCGAGGATCACGCACCAGACACGTCTGATTGCAGAGCACGCACGGCCGCGGACGATCGCCGCGCGCGGCTTTCACGACCACATCAGGGTCCGCGATCTGGGCTCTCGTCATCTCCACGAACTCGGCAATTTCCAGCGCGGCGTAAGCGTCGGCAAGATCAACGACACTCCCTTGCAGGACAACGGGAATCGAGACCGCGGCCTTGATCTCACGGCACAGGGCGAAGTTGAAGTTCGTCGAGCAGTGAAAATCGGGACGGTACCGGTCAGCCGAATAGAGTCCACCTCGGACGACGACAAGGAGGTCGAGGAGTGGAGATACTTCACGCGCAAAGCCTGCTGCAAGATCGGGTGTCAATCCCGCCCACGGTGCTTCCTCGTCGCAGGACAACCGCAAGGAGACGACGCGATCCGGTCCGAGTTGCTCCCGCACTCCCGAGATGACCTCACGAAGAAGGGCAGCGCGATCAGTGCCGTATCGGTCCTGTCGAGTGTTGGTCAGGCCCGAAAGGAATTGCCGCAGAATACTTCGGGGGCCGGCATCGATTTCCACTCCGTCCATTCCCGAAGCGATCGCCAGCGCCGCCGCTTCACGAAAGCCGGTTATCAGCTGGTCGATCTCCGGCTGCCCCATTGCCATCGGCAACTCGCGCGTCACCGGGTCGGCCACTCTTGACGGTCCCCACAGCACCGATTGTGAGTATGCGCTCGAACCCTGCATCCCGGTATGACCGAGACCGGCAAGCACTAACGTTCCGTAGGGAGCGCACGCAATTGCGATCGACCGCCACCCGGGGCCACACTCCGATGCCAACGGTGCCCGCTCGTACGGCCAGTCGTTGTCCAGCACCGACGCCACTTCGGTGACGACGATCCCGCCACCGCCCTCGGCGCGGCGTTGGTAGTACGCGCGGTGCCGATCCGAAAGTTCGCGACCGAGAGCCAGATTGGTCTCGTGCGGACCGAAAACAACCCTGGACCGGACGGTGCGTCCGGCCAGGGTTGTGTGTTCGTGAAGGCTCAAGTCACAGCTCGATCAGAGCCGGAGATTCAGCTCGCACCCAGCGTGCGGGTGAAGCCTTCCGGAATCACCAGGTCCGCCGGGCTCAGTTCGGTGATGGACGCGTGGCCAAGGCCCATCAGTCCCGAGTCGATGCCCATCCGCATCAGGTCGAGCACGTTCTCGACACCGGCCTGACCGTTTGCCGAGAGGCCCCACAGGTAGGCGCGTCCCAGCATGACGGCCTTGGCTCCGAGAGCGAGTGCCTTGACCACGTCGCCGCCGCGTCGAATGCCGCCGTCGAGAACAACTTCCACCTGATCGCCCACGGCTTCGGCGATACCCGGGAGTACGCGGATCGGCGCGGGGGTGCCGTCGAGGTTGTTGCCACCGTGGTTGGAGACGGAAATCGCGGAGACACCGGCGTCGACAGCTCGCTTGGCGTCGTCGATGCGCATGATGCCCTTGAGCATGAAAGGCCCGCCCCACTGCTCACGCAACCAAGCAATGTCTTCCCACGTCGGAAGCGGAGTTTGCATCCACTCGCCGTACGCGCCGAAGAACGTCGGTGCCGGCTGGCCCGGAGCCGCGAGGTTAGGGGTGGTCAAATCCGGGATCTTGCCGGTCTTGGCGAACTCCAACAACCACTTCGGGCGCATGATGCCCTCGGGCGCGAACTGGAACATCGCCTTGAGGTCCATCTTTTCGGGGATGGACGGGCTGCCCCAGTCGCGGCCGTACGAGAAGGACCAGTCGGTGGTGATGATCAGGCCCTTGGCACCGGCGGCGCGAGCGCGCTCCATACGCTGCAGGAGCACGTCGCGGCTGCCGACCCAGTACATCTGGAAGAACACCTGCGGGTTGGCCGCTGCAACTTCTTCGATGGACTTGCTGGCAAAAGAACTCAGGCCGATCGCCGTTCCCCGTGCTGCGGCCGCCCGAGCTACCGCTACCTCACCGTCGGGGTGCACTGCCTGCACACCGGTCGGCGAAATCATCACCGGAAGCGAAATGTCCTGCCCCATAATGGTGGTGGCCATGTTCCGCTCGTTCGGCAAGCCGGCCGCATGCGGAGCGAAACCCAGCTCACTGTAGGCCGCGACATTGTCGTCGACGGTCAGACCCTTTTCGGATCCGGCCACCAGCGCCGCATATACGGACTTGGGGAGCCTCTTCTGCGCACGTCGCTGTGCTTCGGCGACGGTCTCGAAGAATGCGTTCTTTGCCATCAGTCAAACCTCTCGTATCGCAAGTGGCCGGAAAGGCTACTTACATTCCCGCAAGCGGGTTTTCGTCACAAATCTTGGCGGGGGGACGCATCATCAGTGTCAGAGGCACCGATGCACGCGGGGTTTTACGTTGACCGGAACGTGAGTGGTCGACGCTGGACTTGGGGATCTCTCCCGCGCCGGCCAAGGCCATTTCACCGTTTCCGATGACGCACTCGGGATCAGGACCGTCCATCGGCAGTCCGGTGAAGAACTTGGCCGCCATGCAGCCACCGCGGCAGGAGTCGTAGTGGTTGCACTTGCTGCAGGCACCACCGGTCTGCGGTGAGCGCAGCTCTTCGAACAGGTCCGAGTGCTGCCAGACTTCCTGGAATCCACCGTCTTTCACGATGTTTCCGGCGAGGAACTGATCGTGAATCGCGAACGGGCACGCGTACACGTCGCCGACCGGGTCGATCAGGCACACGACACGGCCCGCGCCACAGAGATTGAGACCGGGCAGTGCATCGCCGAACGCGGAGAGGTGGAAGAACGAGTCGCCCGTCAGGACGCCCTCACCGTTGGCCACCAACCAGTTGTAGAGCTCACGCTGCTGCTCGGGACGCGGGTGCAGGTCGTCCCACACGTCGGCGCCGCGGCCCGAAGGACGCAGGCGAGTGATGCGCAGGGTCGCGTCGTACTTGTCGGCGAGAGCCTTGAACTCGTCGAGCTGACTGACGTTGTGCCGCGTGACGACCACCGAAATCTTGGCGTCCTTGAAGCCGGCTTCCTTCAGGTTCGCGAGAGCGCGCTCGGCCATAGCGAACGAACCAGGCCCGCGCACAGCATCATTGACCTCAGCAGTGGCACCGTCTATGGAAATCTGCACGTCGACGTAGTCACTGGCCGCGAGCCGTGCGGCGACCTTCTTGTCGATCTTCACGCCGTTGGTGGAGAACTTCACACCAACCTGGTGGTCCGTCGCATAGTCGACGAGCTCCCAGAAGTCGGAGCGTACCGTCGGCTCGCCGCCACCGATGTTGACGTAGAACACCTGCATACGCTGCAGCTCGTCGATGATGGACTTGCACTGCTCGGTGCTCAGCTCGTTGGGGTCACGACGACCCGAAGACGACAGGCAGTGCACGCAGGACAGGTTGCAGGCGTAGGTGAGTTCCCACGTCAGGCAGATCGGGGCGTCGAGTCCGAGTTCGAACTGATCGACGAGGCGACCCACCTTGGCGGGTGGGGATGGCTGTTCAAGAACTGAGGTCATGGCTGTGTCCTCGCGAAGAAATGAAGCGGGCGAACGTGCAGAAGGGCTGTTCCGCACGTGGGGGCGAGCGTCTGGCTCAGACAGGCACGATCATGTGCGAATCGGCGAGAGTGCTCAGCGCACGGGCATATTGGGGAGCCGCGTCATCTTCGATGCCTTGCGCACGCAGTGCGGACCGGACATCAGGATGGTCTGGCAACGCCTTGACCACCGCAACGATGGTCGTGTTCTTCAGGAACGAGAGCTTGCGCGTTCCGAAGTGGTAGAGCAACGCCCCGAAAGGTTCGGGGCGAAGCGCTACCTGCGGGTGGAGTTTCCACCCCGCGTCGAGATCCAAAGCAGACACGGTCAGTACACGCCGCACATGCCGTCGATGGAAACTTCCTCCACGAGGGACTCCTCGACGAGGTCGTTCTCGAGCGCCTTGTTGTCACGATCTGACATGGATTCCTCCTGCGTTCGCACTCCGTCTGGAAGTCTGTAGATCAGACTTCCAACCTGGGAGTTGGTGGTCACTAGTGGGACTTCACTGTGACTCGGTTCACCACTGTAATGGCATCGAGTGCAGAATGACACACATGGAGCGAAAAAAGTATGCGTAGCCGCAAGAAACCGTCCGCTCGGATAGGTCGTCGCCCCTCCACAACGAAGGAGGGAATCAGCACGATCGGCATCGAGCTGTTCTCCACAGTCGGCTTCAACGAGGTGAGCGTCGACCAGATAGCCGACGCCGCCGGCATCGCGCGTCGGACTTTCTTTCGCTACTTCCCGTCCAAGAACGCCGTTCCCTGGGGAGACTTCGACGGACATCTCGGCGAGATGCGCGAGCACCTGGATTCACTGCCCGCCGACATCGCGTTGGTCGACGCACTCGAATCCGCATTGTTGACGTTCAACACCTTCCCACCGGAAGAGACTGCGGTACATCGCAAACGGATGGAATTGATCCTCGAAGTTCCGACGCTTCAGGCATACTCTGTGGTGATGTACGAAGGGTGGCGGCAGGTGGTCGCCGACTACGTCGCACGACGAATGAATCTCGAACCGACCGATCACGGCCCACGCACCGTCGGCTATCTTCTGCTCGGGGTGGCCATGTCGGCGTACGAGCAGTGGCTCACCGACGATTCACTCGAGCTACCGGAACTCTTGAAAACAGGTACGCAGGCCCTGCGGACCGGCATCAGCACCTGAGAAAGCATCAGCTACCCGAGAAGCATCACCACCCCAGAAAGGTGATCATGTCCACCACCACAAACGAACCGGTCCTGGATTCACTGGCACCCTCGACGCCGGGCTTGTGGTCGTTCGGGCATGTCACCGTCGAACGCGTCGATTCCGGACCGATCTCGCTCGATCGTCGAGGCGGTCGCCTCCACGTCCGGCACTCCCTCAGTCCGGCCGATCTGAGCGAGCGCCTCGTCGCCGGAGTTACCTCGTCGATTCAGGACGCGGAGTTCGGTCAGGACGAATTCGAGCTGACGATGGTCGGTCTGGTTCGCTCCACTGTGGACGGTGCTCTCGAATCCTGGACCACCTACTACCGGAACTCGCTTGCCGAACTACTGGACGGCACTGCGGATTTCGCACCGATCCACGACAAAGCCGAAGAACTGGTTCGTGGTTCCGTGCTCGATCTGGGGTCCTGCTTCGGTTTCCTGCCCCTGCGGCTCGCGCGCGCCGGAATGGACGTGACCGCCACGGACATCCTGCCCGGGACGATGATCCTGCTCGACGCGGTAGCCCCCGAACTCGGCATCAAGATCGACACGGTGATCTGCGACGCGGGTGAAGTGCCGGCTCCGGACAACAGCGCCGACACCGTCACCGCGATTCATCTCCTCGAGCACGTCGACGACTCAGTGGGCGAAGCCGTGATCGCGCAGGCGCTCCGGATCGCTCGTCAACGGGTCGTCATTGCCGTCCCCTTCGAAGACGAAGCCACCGCGTGCCACGGCCACATCCGCACTTTCGATCTCGAGTCGCTGCGCGCAGTCGGCCGGCAGACCGGTGTGCCGTTCGAGGTATTCGAGCATCACGGCGGCTGGTTGGTGCTGGACGCTACTGCCGCTTGAAGCGAACTAGCCTTCTTTTAACGTATGCGCGACAAGGGCATTCGCATGACCATGGCCCATACCGTGCTCCGACTTCAACCAAGTCACCAATTCCATGTGCTTGGTGAGCTCTGAGCTTCGGATCAGCTCTTGCCATTCACCGATCGGCCGACCGTACTTCTTCTCGATCGACGGAAAGTACGACGCCGGGCCCTTCACAGGTTCAGTCATGACCGGAATCTACCTCGGCCGGCCGACATCATCCGCGCAACTCTCTCGCTTGCATGTCCGCACCTGCGGAATCGCTGGGTTTCCACAGGCCCGGCAGCTTAGGGTCGAAGTACACCTACTTGAGAGCACAGGAGTTCAGAGATGCGACTGTCCACACGAAATCAACTCACCGGCACCATCACCGAGGTCAACCTCGGCACCGTCATGGCAACTGTCAAGGTGAAATTGGACGGCGGGAACCAGATCGTGACTTCGTCGATCACCCGCGACGCCGCGCTGGATCTCGACCTTGAACCAGGCCAAGCTGCAACAGTATTCGTGAAGTCCACCGAGGTGACGATCGGCGTCGAATAACTGGCGAACGCTGTGATCAGGGCCGGGTGAGATGCGTGGTCATCGTGTAGTCCTTGCTCGGCCCCGTCACGGTCCAGACGACAGTCCAGGCCGATCGATCGCCGGCAGTGACGTCGATTCGCCCGCGGTAGGTATCCGCACCGCACAGGTGCTCGACTTCCTCCCCTGGCGCCCAGTCGTGAAACTCTCTGCCGTCCTCGAATGTCACAGCCCACTCGAGGCCCCGCTCTGCGATGAACAGAGTCCGGAACACGGGCAGTTCCAGATCGCCGTCGCGCAGAGTGCCGCTCTCGTACCAGCGCATTCGACCGTCACCGGCGTTGGCGATGGTGGTCTCTCCGAAGACTTGCTTGGTGGAACCGGAAAGGCGGTCGACGATGTCGCGCTCGAAGTGCCACGTTCCTGCCAGCGCTCTCGGCTCGATCTTCGCGTCGTCAACCATGTGGTGATTCTAGTGACCCTGGAATAGCCGACGACACCGGAGACCGACTCGAACACACTGCGGGAGTATGTTCCGAGTACACCCGGAACACGCAGGAGATTTGCACAACCATGAACGATTCGGCCGCCCCTCACCAACGCACAGTGTTCGCCGAGGATCTCGAGATCGGCCAAGTGATCCCATTGGGTTCGTATTCGGTGACCGAAGAAGAAATCGTAGAGTTCGCAACCCAGTGGGATCCCCAGTGGTTTCACATCGACAAGGAAGCCGCTGCGTCCGGCGTTTTCGGTGGATTGATCGCCAGCGGCCTGCACACCCTGTCGATCTGCCAGAAGTTGGTGGTTGCCAGTCTCTACGACCAATGGAACGTGATCGCCGGAAAGACCATGCGCGACGTGAGCTTCCTGCGTCCACTGCGCCCCGGTGACACCCTGAGCGGAAAGGCCACCGTCGACAACGTCGTGTTCGACAATCGCTCCCGAGGATTGGTCACCATCACGGCAAAACTGGTCGATGCGCACGGCAATCGCGTTCTCGACGTGGTCACCGACGCCTACCTGCACTGCCGCCCGACTCGCGGACAGTGAATTGTCGGTAAATTCCACACCACACTGTCTGAATTGCCGTACTTTCAGTGACGTTGCGACGCAACACTACCCATCCCCGCAATCAGGAGTTCCTCACACATGAGCAGCCTCGGCGAGATCAATCCTCTCGGCATTCTTCAGATCCTCATCTACATGCTCTTCGGTGGGTCGTCCAGCACTCCCGAATAGACCCTAGCTTGCCATTGCCATAGTCAGCATCTAGTGTGCTGACTATGGCAATTACTAGTCAGGCATCGGTGACGGCCGTGCCGTCGACCGACGCAGCGCGTCATCACACCGAATTCGACTCCAGCTGGCGAAGTTTCGACGGCATTCAGGGCGGACTTGCCGTAGCACGGATGCTGCGAGTTGCCGCCGACGCGTCCGGAGCCGAACCGCTGGCAGTCACGGCGCACCTGGACCGCCCCGTCCCTCCGGGGCCGGCCGAATTGACTGTCGGCGAGATGCGGGGCGGGCGGACCGTCAGTTGCCACGTCACGCTGACCGGTGCAGGATCCGCTCTCGTTCGACTAGCCCGCGACACAGGAGTCACGACGCTGTCCGCCCCCGGAGTCGAGCCGAGTTCGGCCGACCCGTCTACCCTGCCGCCACTGGAGATCCCGGTGGATTTTGTGCCGTTCGCCCAGCACCTCGACATTCGGCCGATCAATTCGGCGAGGCCGTTCGCCGGTGGCGACTCCCCCGAATTCGACGTCTGGATCCGCCTGCTCACAGATCTCGATTTCACGGCGCAGGAGCGTGCGGCGGTCCTGCTCGATGCACTTCCACCTGGACTGTTCGCGACACTGACGATGCCCGTGGCCATTCCGACCATCGAGTTCACCGCGCATTTCATGCCGGAGCACATCACGGCAGAACCCCAATCACTGTCACCGTGGTATCGCCTGCGCCACGGGACTGCCTGGGCGACAGACACTCTCTGCGTCGACGACTCCGAACTATTCGACTCGACCGGACGTCTCGCTGCGAAGGCGCGTCAGCTTCGCAGAATTCTGCGTTGAGTTCAGCTCTACTACATCTGAATGTCGCGATGCCGGAATGCGGCAAGCGACACGATCGAAAGCACAACTGCCACAACGATCATCGCAAGCAGGGGTAGAACAGTCACAGGCTCGGCGGGGGCACCCGGTACGTGGGTGAAGGGTGACAGATCCAAAACTATCTGCGGAAGTTTCAGCAGCGTACCGAGTTGCCCGAGCACGATGCATGCCGCCAAGATTCCCCAGGAGAGGGACGACGCATACGTCGGAAACAGTCCGAAAGCCAACGACACCAACCCCACGACGACAAGCACCGCAGGCAGATATGCCAACGCCGCGCCGGTCATCCGAAGTGTGTTGCCGCCGATGTCATCCGTGACGAGCCCGAAGGCGAATCCGGTGAACGCACCCATCAAGACGTGCGCGAGAATCACACCGCCGACAACCACCCCCAAGTGGGACAGCATCCACTTCCGCCGCGACAGCGAGGTTGCCAGCAACGGTTCGAGCCGTCCCGACGTTTCCTCACCCCGCATCCGGAGAAGACTCTGGACCGAGTATGCCGCGATGACTATCGACGTGAGACCGAGTGCGGTGGCCAAGTAGGAATCCACCAGATCCGTACCGCCGCCACCGAGTTTCTCGAACATCTCCGCAGTCTGCTGCGATGATCCCACCATCGCGTCGATCTCGTTGCCCACAGCGCCGTAGGCGAATCCGAGTATGACAACGGCAAAGATCCACCAGAACATCGTCATTCGCTGCATGCGCCACGCCAGACCCCAAGCCGACGGTAGCCACGATGCCGCGGCCGGCGGGCCGGGTCGGGGCTGAACGAGTCCCGCTCCCTGATCGCGATGGTCGATGAGAACAAACGCCACCACCACGTGCGCAGCCGCAAATCCGATCAGCAACAACAGGATCCACCAGGCGTCGTCGTCGAAAGGTCTGATCTGTTGTGCCCACCCGATCGGTGAGAGCCACGACAACCAACCGCTCACCACGCGAGTTCCGTCGTCGACGACCGTACTGTTGACGTCACCGATCGCGCGCAGCATGAAGGCAACACCGATCGCGGCGCCCGCCAACCCGTTGGCCGTACGAGCACCGTCGGTGATCTGCGCCGTCACTGCCGCCACTCCGGCAAACGCGATTCCGGTACCGCCGATCGACGCGCCCAGTGCGAGCGAACCGCCGACCGGCAGGCCGACGGCGATCGATCCCAGTGCAATTCCCAGTGCCAGAACCACATTCGCACCGACCGTGACAATCAACGCGGAGGTCAGGAGCGCTCGCCGACCTACCACCGCCGCACCGATCATCTCGGCACGGCCGGTCTCCTCATTTTGTCGCGTATGGCGAACCACCGCAAGGGTACTCATCAATGCCGCCACCAACGCGAACACGAGCACCGACTGACTGGCGACTATCGCGCCCTGCGAATCGCCGGACACGATTCCGTTGGTTGCCAGCGCCACCGGCGATACCGCGGAACTGACTGCGATGTTTCGCAATTCCTCGGGTGTCGTGTACAGCCCGGTCACACTGGCGACGACGAGCAGCATGAACAGCACGATCGAGACGACCCACACGGAAAGCTGGATCCGGTCCCGTCGCAAAGCCAACCGAACCAGTCGGCGCGTGCCGGTGAACTGACTTGCCGACGCCGGTACCGGTGGAGCGGCTTCGGCAACAACGGTCATGGCAATACTCCGGTCTCGGCCCGCAGGTGGACCGAAGTCTCCCTGGCCCGCTCGTCACCGTAGTGCCGCAAGAAGAGTTCTTCGAGCGTCGGTGGAGTGGAAGTGAGCGCCACGATCCCGAAGCCGACCAAGTACTTCATGAGTGGCCCGAGTTGTGCGCTGTCGACTTCGCAGGTGACGTGGTTACCGTCGATTACCGCGTCGTGGACACCGCCGAGTCCGTCGAGTCCACCGATCGGGCGCACCGTCTCCGCCGAGACGGATGTGCGGGTGAGATGTCTGAGTTCGGAGAGTGTTCCCTCTTCCACCGTCCGCCCGTCGCGGATGATGCTCACGCGATCGCACAATGCCTCTACCTCGGCCAGGATATGGCTCGACAGCAGAACCGTCTTCCCGGCGTGAGCCACCTCCTCGACGCAGTCCTGAAATACCGCTTCCATCAACGGGTCGAGTCCTGATGTCGGTTCGTCGAGGACGTAAAGGTCGACGTCCGACGAAAAGGCAGCCACGAGTGCAACCTTCTGCCGGTTACCTTTCGAGTACGTACGCGCCTTCTTGGTCGGGTCCAGCTCAAAGCGCTCGAGCAACTCGCTGCGCCGCTTTCGATCCAGACCACCGCGCAGACCGGCCAAGAGGTCGATCGCCTCCCCACCGGTGAGGTTGGGCCACAGATTCACGTCGCCAGGCACGTACGCGAGCCGTCGATGCAAAGTCACGGCGTCTCGCCACGGATCGCCGCCGAGGACGGTTGCGTCCCCGGAGTCGGAGCGGAGCAGGCCGAGAAGCACACGAATAGTGGTGGACTTTCCGGAGCCGTTCGGCCCCAGGAATCCGTGTACTTCACCCGTCGAGACGTCGAGATCGAGGCCGTCCAGCGCGCGGGTGGTACCGAAGGTCTTGACGAGGCTTTTCACTGAAATTGCCGCACCCATGAATTTGACCGTACGCCGATTTCACAAATGTGTGAAGATAGAAAAGAAGGAAAGATCGAAAGGTTCCGATGACCGACACCAGCCATACCGTCGTCCCGGACGAGAGCCGACACTATGTCGAGCGACTCTCACTCGTGCTGAGCGACATGGGTTTTCCGCCGATGCCCGCCCGCGTCTGGGCCGCGTTGATGACCAGCGAAACACCCTCGTCCACACCTGGAGATCTCGGATCTCGGTTGGGAGTGAGCCCCGCTGCCATCTCCGGAGCCGTCCGATACCTCCAGCAAGTCGGGTTGATCGAGCGTGTGGCCGTCCCCGGGTCGAGACGTCAGCACTACTGCGTCAGCGTCGAGATGTGGGCCGACGCGTTTGTCACGAAACAGTCCTCCCTCTATCAGGTCTCGGCAGTTGCAGACGAGGGGATCAAGGTCCTCGGCGAAGGAACCATGGCCGGTGATCGGATGGCCGATCTGCGCGACTTCTTCGACTTCATGGCCGCGGAAATGCCGCGCATGCTCGCGGACTGGCGCTCCCGGCGAAAAGACCGGACACCTGGCAGGTAACTTCAGGTTTACCCGCAATTTCGGCGGGGTACCTCAATTCTCGGTCCAGCATGGTGAAGTGCGGTGTACCCGAGGAGTTGTTGATGAAGCTGTCGATCAGGGGCGCGAACACTTCACCGACTCCGCCCCTCGCACACACCGCTTCACCCGAAACCTGTGAACAATCGATTTCGTTGAATCGCACCGCCGCCGAAGCATTCGCCGGCGATCACCATGCACTCTCGAAACTCCTGGCCCGGCTGCACCCTCGCGTCGTTCTCTACTATCGCGCCAGACTTCTCGGAACGTCTGTCGCAGCGTTCGCCGACGATCTCGCCCACCAATGCACCCTGGACGTCGTCACACGAATGTCCGACACGATCTCGGCCGACACACGGATCGAGACATGTGCGTACGAGTTGGCCTCGCAACGAATTGCGGCAATTCCTCAGTCACGCAACATCGACGGGCGATTCAAACGCCCACGTCGCCTGACCGACGACCAACGTGAGGTTCTGGTACTTCGAATCGCAGTCGGTCTGACTGCCGACATGACCGCGTCAACTCTCCGCACGACTCGAGCGAGTGTGCTCGTCGTCCAGCATCAGGCACTACGCGCCTGGACGGTCTCCGGCCGAAGCTAGATCAGACCTTGCTTACTCGCGGCGTAGACAGCTTCCGCTCGTCGGCTCACCTCGAGTTTGCGCATGATGTTGCTGACGTGAAACTTGACAGTGGTCGGTGAGATATACAATCGCTCACCGATCTTGATGTTGGACAAGCCGTTTGCGAGAAGCCGCAGTACCTCTAGCTCGCGATCGGTCAATCGTTCCTTGGTTGCCGACTGTCCGTTGAGCGAACGGACGACAGCCGATGCGCTGCGAGAATCGAACGCACTCTCGCCTCGCGAGACCGCTCTGATCGCCCGCACCAACTCGGTGGTGTCGACGTCTTTGACCACATAGCCGCGAGCACCTGCGTGCACCGCTCGCACCACCAGTTGATCATCGAGAAAGGTGGTGAGAACCAACAGTCCGAGCCCAGGATGCGCTGACGACAATTGGCCACAGAGGGTCAGCCCCTCGTAGTCGGAGCTTGCGGAGAGTTTGAGATCCATCAGGACGATGTCCGGCCCGACCTTGTCTACGACGGCAAGCGCCTCGGCGAGGGACGACGCCTCCCCCACGATCTCGAGGTCGCTTTCGCGCTCGAGCACCGAGCGGAGCCCTTGCCGAAGTATCGCGTGGTCGTCGACCAGGACTATGTGAACCGAACTGTGAACCGGCGACGCTCCACGGGTGACGACGGGGCGGGCAGTGGTCATGATTCCTCGCTCTCGATTTCAGTTGTAGAGCAAAGGTTTTCCATGCCCGAGTTTTCAATGCCCGAGTGTTCAATGCCCGAGGCGAGCGGCAGTGGTAGTCGCACGAGAATCTGAATCCCACCGATCCGAGCCCGTCGCACTTCCAGCGCACCACCCAACTCCAAGGTTCGCGCCTGCATGTTCGCAAGACCGCGGTGGCGGCCGTCGAGATCGTTGGTGGCTGCGAGTTTGAGAATCAGCCGCATCCTGGCGGGGTCACCGTCACCGTCGTCGGAAACGGACAGCAACACGGAGTCCGCCCGATAGGTCAGACGGAGTACCGCCCGATTCGCGTGAGCATGGACCGCTGCGTTGAACAGGGCTTCCCCGGCGATCCGTAGAAGGGCGTGTTCCGCATCGCCCGGAAGTTCTGTCGGGGTACCGCCGACGCGAACGCTGACCGCCAACTCGTCGGGCATGTGAACCACGCCGAGCTGCTCGAGCATCTCTGGCAGCGACGTCCTGTCCGCGTCCGAGGAATGATTGAGAGCGTAAATCGCCGAACGAAGCTGCTCGACTGCCCGCCTGGTCAAATCCTTTGCCAAGTCCAGTCTTTCACTGCGCTCCGCCTCCGGGATGTCGCTGCGGCACACCTCGATCTGCATGCCGGCGGACAACACCGCTTGCGTCACACTGTCGTGAAGTTCGCGGGCGATCCGGTGACGTTCGTCGTCGACCACCTGATGCCGGTGCGCCACTCCCAACTGACGCTGAGTGGACTCCAATTCGCTGTTGCGCACCGCAAGATCGGCCGCCGTGCGATTGGCCTCCGCATACGCATCTTCGGCACGCTCGAGCAGTAACTGTCCGCGCTGATAGAGCGCCGAATTCTGCAGGGCCACAGCAGTCTGGCTGGCCAGAATACTGAGCACGGCACCGTCCGTCGTATCGAGCGTCCGGTTGGCCGGCGTCCAGGCAGCAAAGGCGCCGACCACACCACCGCCGAGCACGATCGGCACAAACGCGTAGTGCGCGTCGATCACCGAGTTGGATTCGATTCTGCCGTAACGGATGTCGTCGAGGCATTCGACGACATCCTCCGGAAGCGGTGGGCCCTCCACATTGTCGACCAGGAACGGCGTCGCATCCGGACCGAGGACCAATCGCCGAGGCCCGGCGTCGGGCAAAGTCCCGTCGGCCAAGGCGAAGACTATCCAGTTGGCACTCAGGTGAGCGCGGGCAGCTTCCGCGACCGCGCAGACCAGGGTTTCCGGGCCCTCGACGGTGCGCACCAAAGCCCGCGAGATCAACTCCAACGCATGTACGACGCGTTCGAGTCGCTCGGCCGCACCGCGATACTGCGGGTAGAACGAACTCTTGCCCGACCGCAATCCGGTGAGCCTGGACAGGTCCGCGGTCATCGCCTCCACCACTTCACAGCGTCCCTCTTCACAGCGCCCATCTTCACAGCGTCCATCTTCACAAGGCACCTCTGAACAACGCCACCATCTGCTCCTGCGTCGCTTCCCGGGGATTGGTGGACATGCAGGCGTCGAGCAACGCGAAGCTGGCGAGCCTACTCAGGTCTTCCTCGCGAACACCCAACTCCCCCAGCCCCTTCGGCACGCCGACCTCACGCGCGAGCCGTTCGACCCGATCGGCCACCGCCAGCGCTGCTTCCTCCGGGGTGCCGTGTTGCTCGGGAAGACTCAGTGCCGCAGCGATGGCAACAAAGGGGTCAGCGTCCGTCGTGGAATTGAAGCGGATGACGTGGGGCAACAGAATTCCGTTGATGACGCCGTGCGGCAGGTCGAGCATGCCGCCCACCTGATGGCTCATCGCGTGCGCGGCGCCGAGTATCGCGTTGGTGAACGCCAACCCGGCCTCGAGGCTCGCCTGCGCCATCACCGACCGCGCTTCCATCTCCATCGGGTCCTGGATCGTGTGCACCAGATTCTCGGTCACCAACCCGACAGCGCGGAGCGCGTGATGATCGGTCAACGGATTGTGCGCCAGCGAGACGAAGGCTTCGATACCGTGCGTCAGTGCATCCAATCCCGTTGCAGCATTGAGCCACTCGGGCATCGTCGTGAGCAACCGCGGATCGATGACCGTCACATCGGGGACCAGAGCCCGGCCGATGATGGTGATCTTGGTGCCGCGGGTCGTGTCCGTGACGATGCAGAACTGCGACACGTCCGCGCCGGTGCCGGACGTGGTGGGAACCATCACCAACGGCGGGATCGGTTTTGTCGCCTGATCTACACCCTCGTAATCGAGTATGTTGCCGCCGTTGGCAGCGAGGACGGCGACCCCTTTTGCCGCGTCGATGACGGAACCGCCGCCGAGCGCGATGATGACGTCGCACTCGCCTTCCTGGTACACCTCGAATCCGGCCGCGATCTCGAAGTCCTTGGGGTTGGGCGTCAGCCCTGACCACACCGTCGCGGTCAACCCCTGCTCGGCAAGATGGCCTTCCAGTTCGCTGACCCATCCCGCGTCGATCAGACCGGGATCGGTCACCAGGAACGGTCGGAACCCGCCGAACCTCAGAGTCGCGTGTGCTGCCTCGACCAGGGAACCGATACCGAAGACGATCTCGGGGGCGTGAAATTTGACCAGTCGAGCAGCAGTGCCGCGGCGATGAACACCGTGGTTCACAGCATCCGGATAAGCCACGGACACGACCCCACTCTCCTCTCGCTGCGCTGAGATCTCCGCTCGGGATTCCGCATCCGTCGCTCCCAGTGCATCAGCTCTCACGTGCACCAGCCATCATGTGCACCAATTGGTGTGATCCACCTTACAATCGCTGGCCCCGAGCCTACGCGGACGGCGGTCGGGGCACACCCACCGAAGGAGAGGCACTTACCTACCCATTCGGGCAGGTACGGCGTCTCCGGAAAATAGTTGGCGCGGCGATCAGTTCCCGTTGTACTTTCGGGTTCGGCCAGAGCGGCCGGTAGTACTGATCCAGAAGGTGTTTATGACCCAGCCCGCGCCGAGCGCGCCTCTCGCCCCTGCTCTGTCCGCAATCCTCGAGATCACCTGCTGACCCCCGAAGCCTGATTCCAAACGACGGACTGACAGCGCGAGGTCCCCTCGGCCTGCTCCTACCTGCTTTGTTCACTCAGCTAGGAGTTCTCCAGTGCCTCGATCACACAATTCCAACTCGAAAACCGACACCTTCTCCTGCGTTCAGTGCGGGCTCACCGTCATGACGCACGGCCCCGACGGCGATCGCCGAAACCATTGCCCCAGTTGCCTGCATTCCCGACACCTGTTCGACCAGGTGGAAGGTGGGCCGTCAGACTGCGGAATGCGGATGGCCCCCATTTCCATCGCGGTGCTGCGTAGTGGCGATTGGATGATCATCCACCGCTGCGCACAATGCTTCGAGCTCACCTCCAACCCCGTCAGCCGAGACGACAACCAGTTGTTGTTGATGAGGATGGCAGTGCGGCCACTCGCGCAACCGCCCTTCCCGCTCGAAGCCTTCGGCGACTTGTGAGGGGTGGGAACGCAGATGCCACGTAGGAATCCCAGCACCCGCTCGCGGCGGGCACCGCAACGCACCAAGCATGTACTGCACGGAATCGGCGGCGAGCCAGGATCAAGTTTCCGTTGTCTCACATGCCGTTTGGATATCCCCACCGCGGCCCCGGGCACCGCCCATCGGAACCACTGCCCGAACTGTCTGGCAAGCCGACACGTCGATGGACGTATTCCCGGCGACCGAGCACAACAGTGCAGAGGCGCAATGGCGGCGCTGTCCCTGTCGGTACGGCAAGACGGTGAATGGATGCTCGTTCACCAGTGCGTCGAGTGCAATACGTTGAAAGTCAACAGGATCACCGGCG
This sequence comes from Rhodococcus sp. NPDC055024, assembly GCF_053608585.1. Classification (NCBI taxonomy): domain Bacteria; kingdom Bacillati; phylum Actinomycetota; class Actinomycetes; order Mycobacteriales; family Nocardiaceae; genus Rhodococcus; species Rhodococcus sp. NPDC055024. The sequence continues at coordinate 377,946 of NZ_JBSGVT010000004.1, read as the reverse complement.
ACGACAACGCCCTGGTCCTCCTGCGCTTGGCGCTACGCCCGTTGGCGGACCCTCGCCTTGGCTCGCGGGCGTTGCTAGCGCTCTGATGATTCGTCAGGTGTAATCGCGCGGTTCTGCGTGCGAATACACCTGACGAACACCACGAACACGATCCCGCCGAGCAAGCCGACCACAGTCGGTCCGAGAACCAATCCGGAATACAACCACGGGGCAGGTTCTGCCGGAAAGATGTCCATGAAATCGGGTCCAGTGTATGTCGGCTCGGCAAACGGCTCCCGATAGGATCCGCCGGTGAGAATGTGAGGTGATGCCAACGAGTTCCACCACCACTGAAACACGCCGAGCGCCACCAGCCCACACACGGAGCCGAGCACTGTCAGCGCCGCGATCGGTCGCCAGATCGATCCCCTGATTTTGGTCATGAGACCAAACTAGTTCACGACGGATCGCGCAATGACATCGGTGAATTGCAGTGACATCAGCGAAGTGCGTGCCCCAGTTCGGCTGCTTTGGTCATCAGTTGCGCGGCATCTCGGGCAACAACAACCTCGTCGCAGATCTCCGAATACTCCGGCATCGCGCACGACGCCTGGTTCCAGTAACGCTGTGGTTCCGGCGTGATCCAAGCCAGACGGTGGACCTTGCGTCGTAACTCTTCCAGCTTGTCCACCTGCGGAGGCAAGCCGTTGCATCGACCGTCACCCACGATGATGACGGAAGTCCGCGAGTTCAAGGTGTTTCCGTGCTCGTCCAACAATTCTGTCAGCACCCGCCCGTAGTCGCTGCTGGCTTCCAGATCCAGGCCCGGGTGCGCGAGCACCGCGGCCAGTGCACCGTCACCACTACTGGCGAGAAGTGTGTCGGTCACGTCCACCGGACGATCGACGAATGCGAGTACTTCACAACGGTCTGCTCGCCGATGCATTGCCTGAGCCAACCGCAGAGTAAACGCAGTGATGGGCCGCACGGACAGCGACACGTCTGCGATCAGAAGCAGCCGAACACGATCGGGGCGAGGAGCTTTCACGACCAGATGGAAGGGTATCCCGTCGGTGCGCAGGCTCGAACGCACCGTGCGGCGCATGTCGAGATGCCCACGAGAGCGCTCACGGGGGCGCGGCCTGGACGGACCTCTCATCCGCCGAAGCACCTCGTGACACGCGAGTTCTATGTCGTTGTGCGTTGCGCCCGCGGCAGATTCGCTGTCGGGCGCATCGGGAGCGGATTCGGCCAGCGCAGCGGCCGAGAGCGCTTGCACAAACGCTTCGACCGCCTCCACGAGCCGATTCAATTGCGCCTGCGTCAGCGGCCCGTCGTCGGAGACGTCCGCATACGCCTTGCTCGGGTCGTATGCGTCCAACCAGGCCAGTATCGACGTCGGATCGTCCCACGACAGCGAACCGACCACTGCTGCAGCAACACTGGTACTGAGGTCACCGACCACCGCCGAGGCCGCACGGTCCACGTCGACCGTGTAACTGACTCCCCGTCGACCGGTCTCCGAACCGGTATCCACCGACAGTTCCGCATCGCTGGATGTCATCGACACATCGTCGTCGTCCTTGTGCGGGTTGAACCCCTTCTCCGCTTCCGGAGTGTCGAAATAGTCGCCGACCTCGGCCGCGCGCTCGTTGTACTCGGCGTATCGGCCTACTTCTTGATCCTCGTCGATCCCCAGCGCGGTAGGCAGACCGTCCGCCACCTCGGCTCGCGAAGCCATCCGCTCGGCGTGCGCTTTGCCTGCGGCCGGCCGGAACAGCGCGTCGAACGCCCGTTCGAAACCGGCCTGCTCGTGAGAGTACTTGGCGCACACTGCCCGAAGACACGCTCGCAACGTCTCACGATCCGAAGCGCCGACCATCGCGAGAACACGCCGAACCTCGATGACCTCGGCCGGTGACGCGGAAACTCCGGCCGCCCTCAGCAATCGGCCGAAACTCGCGGACACCACGTCGAGAACAAACGACGGCTGCCACACGGCGAGGCCACCGAGCGTCGTCATCGCGTCGAACGGATTCCGCTACCGCCGCGGATTCCCTGTTGATGGGGGTCGCGTCCGCCGGTTCCCCGGAACACGGCCGTCGTCGTGTTGGCGGGTTTGCTTGCCACAGTTGCTCGCTCGATCGGTTCATCACCCTCACGCGACGGTGATTCGAGAAGCTTTCCGTCGAATCGCTCCTTGGCCAGCGTCACATCCGACGAGTACTTGAGCAACGCCGTCAGCAAGATGTCGCGCACCTTGGCGTCGGAACCGGTGTCGAATCCGCTGGCCGCCAGCACTGTTGCCGCCCTGGCCGCGTCGATGACCTCAGAGATGGACGGGCTCTTGCGCAGCGGGAGATCACGCAGGATGCGAGCCAATTCGACAACCTCGGTGGCCGTAGCCGCATCGACCTCCGGCGCTCGGGCCGTGACGATCTCGCGTTCACGCTCCGATGTCGGATAGCCGAGATGGTAATGCAGACAACGACGCTTGAGAGCCGGCGAGAGCTCGCGAGTGTCGTTGGACGTCAAGATGACCCAAGGCTGCGATCGGGCCACGAACGTGCCGACCTCGGGGATGGTGATCTGCTGTTCGGCAAGGATCTCCAGCAGCAACGCTTCCATCGATTCCTCGGTGCGGTCCACCTCGTCGACCAGTAGCACCACCGGTTCGGGTGAGAGGATCGCTTCGAGCAGCGGCCGCACGGACAAGAAGTTCTCGGAGTACAATCCGAAATCCTGATCGGCCAGAAACTTCGACGCTTCGGCGACGCTGTCGAACTCGGAGACCTGATCACTGATCCGGTCGCGGAGCATCTGCACGTGCAGGAGCTGCTTCGCGTAGTCCCATTCGTAAAGGGCGCGATTGTCGTCCAGCCCTTCGTAGCACTGCAAACGCACCAGCTTGCGTCCACCGATCGCAGCCAGCGACTTCGCCAGTTCCGTCTTGCCGACACCCGCCGGCCCTTCGAGCAGGAGCGGACGTCCCAGCGCCGTCGCCAGATGAACGACTACCGCGAACTCGTCATCGGCAATGTAGTCCTGCTCTCGCAGAGCATCTTTCACTTCGATTCCGCTGGAGAAACTGCGACCGGACATGGAACACCTTTCGATAGGGGCACAGCCCCCGTGCGCGCTTAAGGAGTCTCTGGACTCCTTAAGCGCGCACGGGGCCGGAGGCCCTGCTAGAAGTACGACTTGTTGATCGCGTGATCGACAACCGGGATCATCGACTCCACGGTGACCTCACGGGGGTTACCCGGGGTGCACCAGTCGTCCTGAATGTGCTCGGAGATGGCGCGCACAGTCTTCTCGTCACCCTTGATGACATCACCACGACCCTCGTACTTCTTGGTGTTCATCTGGTTCTTCGCATACGAATCGGTGCGAACCTGACTGAAGTTGTCGGGGATACCGACGTCCTTGGCCAGACGGATGGCAGCCTCGACGGCAGCATCTGCGGCCTGAACCGTGGTGAGGTTGCGAGTGTCGACACCGAGTGCGCCGGCCAACTGGGCGTAGCGCTCGTACCGTGAGGGCAGGTTGTACTCCCACACACGCGGCAACGCGATGGCGTTGTTCAAACCGTGGTGGCTGTCGAAGAAGGCACTGACCGCGTGCGAGATCGAGTGAACGATACCGAGTCCGCCGGAGTTGAAGGCCTGTCCGGCGATGTACTGCGCGTTCATCATTCCCTCGCGGGCCTTGAGGTTACGCGGCTCGAAGACAGCCTCGCGCAGGTTCTTCGCGACCAACTCGACCGAGTAGATCGCATTACCGAGCGAGGGGGCGAAATCGAGACGAGACACGAAAGGCTCACTGCCGTGCGCGAGTACGTCGAAGCCGCAGTACGCGGTGAAGTGCTGAGGGCAGGTGTAGTAGAGCAGCGGGTCGTCGATCGCCAACGTCACGATGGTCGCCTCGTCGAAGCCGACCCACTTGTGCGGGTTGTTCATGTCCGACGTGTCGGTGATGACGTATGCCCACGACGTCTCGGAACCCGTTCCGGCCGTGGTGGATACGGCGATGTGCGGCGGGTTCTCCTTGTTGGTGGACTTGGCGAAGCCCTCGAACTCGTTGATGTTGCGACCGTCGTGTGCGATCACGACGCGAGCACCCTTGGCGGCGTCGTGGCTCGAACCACCACCGATCGAGATGATCGAGTCGCACTTCTCCTTCTGGTAGAGAGCCGCGGCCTCCATGACGTTGTAGTCCTTGGGATTCGACTCGACCTTGTCGTAGAGCACGACCTCGACACCCTGGTACTCGATCTTGCCGACCAGTTCCTCGATGATGCCCGAACCGCGCAGACCGGTTGTCATCAGAAGGGTGCGCTTGAAGCCGAGGTTCTTGGCCTCCACCCCGATGATGTCGTGAGCGCCCACACCCATCAGGGCGCGCGGGAAGGGGTGGAACTCCTTGATGGGAAAGTCCCATATCTGGTTGAGCTCGATAGCCATCGGTATCTCCTCGGGGATGTGCACGAATGTGACTGCGGGAGGGATTCGAGCCGATTCTTTGTGACCGACGTCTCACCTGGTTTCCACTGTGTACCGACAAACAGCCCGTGCACAGGCTTCGGCAGCTCAACCGCCCGGACGCCGCCCGCGAACCGCCCGTTCGGGCAGGTCGGCCCCACCCCGGACTGCCAGGACGGCCCGATCAGACCGAGGTGGTTCCCGCTGATCGGGAACGTGTTGCTCGGCGACTACGATCCCCAGTAGCTTTTCATCACTGCTAACATTGAACTAGAACACGTTCTAGATGTTGCACTTCACTGACCTGCGCTTTACCCAGCTTCACGAGAGGACTAGCTTCGCGATGACGACAGTCGAGGTACCGCACAGCTCGCGATCGGCGGTACTCACCGTGTCCGGAGTCATCGAAGAGACTTCCGACGCCCGGTCGCTGGTGTTCGAAATTCCCGCAGAACTGAAGGACAAGTTCGACTACAAGCCCGGTCAATTCCTGACCCTGCGCATCCCGAGCGATCAGACCGGCTCGGTCGCGCGCTGCTACTCCCTGGCCAGTTCGCCCTTCACCGACGACGCCCCCAAGGTGACCGTCAAGCGAACCGTCGACGGCTACGGCTCCAACTGGCTGTGCGACAAGCTCCAGGTCGGCGACACCATCGAAGTGCTGCCGCCGTCAGGTGTCTTCACTCCCAAGTCGCTCGATCACGACTTCCTGCTCTTCGGCGCGGGCAGCGGGATCACTCCGGTGATCTCGATCCTCAAGTCCGCCCTCACACAGGGCAGCGGCAATGTCGTGCTGATCTACGCCAACCGCGATGAGAAGTCCGTCATCTTCGGCGCCGAACTTCGCGAGTTGGCAGCGCAACACCCCGGCCGCCTCACCGTGGTCCACTGGATCGAGACCGTGCAGGGACTCCCCGCCGTCTCACAGTTGGCGACGCTGGCCAAGCCATTTGTCTCGTACGAAGCCTTCATGTGCGGCCCCGGCCCCTTCATGGACGCCGTCCACAAGGCACTGGCAGAGGCCGGCATGCCCCGCACGCAGGTTCACGCCGAGGTCTTCAATTCACTCGCCGGCGACCCGTTCCGCGACGTCGAGGTAGCCGAGGTCTCCGACGAGGAAGCAGCCGACGCCGCGACTGTCGAGGTCGAACTGGACGGTGAAACCCACACCCTCGTCTGGCCGCGCAAGCAGACGCTCGTCGACATCATGCTCGCCAAGGGCCTCGACGTACCGTATTCCTGCCAGGAAGGTGAGTGCGGCTCGTGTGCCTGCACCGTCACCGAAGGCGAAGTTCAGATGGACAATTCCGAAATCCTCGACGCCGAGGACGTGGCGAACGGTTACATCCTCGGTTGCCAGGCAAAGCCGATCACCGATCACCTGAAGATCGAGTTCTAAGCCCTGCTTCCACGCATGACGGCCCCTGATTCCCTGCGGAATCGGGGGAATTGTCATGTTCCGAGTCATCTCCTGAGCCGCCCGATCCACACTCCGAAACCCACTCCGGCGCCGTTGTAGGCAACCGCCACAGCGCAAGAATCAGTACCACGGTCACGATCAGGAAACCCTCACGAAGGACCAACCCCAACGGCAGCAGGAGCGGCGACGTCTCGATGAACTGCTGCCCCATACTCGGCCCGCAGTAGACGAGCGCCAACCCCAGTGCTGCGGCACCGAACTGCAGGGGCGATCGAAGCCGAAAGAGAACCGTGACTGCAGCGGGCACGAGATACACCCAGTGGTGTATCCAGCTGATCGGCGACAGGATCGGCGCACTCAATCCGATCACCAACGCCGCATCAAACGCACGCCCGACGCGATAGACATCTCGGGCGACCCAGAGCGCTGCCGCCGCGCACAGCACGGTCAACGGCATCGTCAGCGCCGCCGTCCAGGTGCCCAGGGCCGCAAGTCCACCCTGCAGCGAACTGTTGCCGGCACTCGCGATCGCCTGCCCGCTCAAGTCCACCCGATCACTGAGATTCCAGACGACGTCCGACCAGAAGGTCCAGCTGACGGCCGGGTCGACCAGTACTGCGACGGCCGTTGACGCGGCAAATCCGATCGAACTCCAGATCGCGAGCCGCCACTGCTTCGTCACGACGAAGTAGACGACGAACAGAGCGGGCGTCAGCTTGATCGCGGCCGCGACGCCGATCAGAAGTCCTCGTGGAATCCATCGGCCGAATCTCGAATCCTCCCGGCGGGTCACGTCGAACAGGACGAGCACCATCAGCACCAGGTTCACCTGCCCGAAGGAGATGTGTGCACTGACGATGGGCGTCACCGACACGGCCAGGACCAATGCCGCCATGACCAGGGGCCGCTTCGGGACGCGCGCGGGAGTGAACCTTGCGACCGTCCACACGACGGCCGCGATGCACAACCCCGACCACAGCAGATAGGCAGTCCACCAGTCGAAGAGAACAGTCGGCCAGAGGAAGATCACCGCGAACGGGGTGTAGGTGAACGGCATGCCCTCGTCGACGATCAACGGGCCGACAAGATTGCTCTCGTAGATGTTCGAGCCTGCGGCAAATGCCTGGGCGGCGTAGCGGTAGACGAGAAAATCAACGGGTTCGACGGCTCGAACGGAGTACACGAGATAACACAGAGCTGCGACGCCGGCAGCGATCAGTGAACCGATCGTCACAATTCGAGACGCCTCGACACGGGTGGCGGGCATACCGAGAATCGTCCCACAACCTACCGAGCGGTAGTCGTCTAGCGGGCCGCTCGGAAGTGCGCTCGCTCGTCTGCGGTCAAGTGCTCACACGCGTAGCTCAGCGCCGTGCGTCCCATGTTTGCGGCATTCTCCTCGAGGAACCCGGTCAACAGATCCCGATCCACCCGTTTGCCGACCTCCCGCAGCATCCACCCCATGGCTTTCTGAGTGAGGTCCCGTCGATCACCCAGCACCTGTGCGGCAAGTTCGAGCGTGGTCGACGCGTCGCCGCGCGTGATGAAGCCGTACGTCGTCAACAGCGCAACCCGCCGTCGCCACAGGTCACCCGAATCGGAAAGCTCGAAGATCAGCCGGCGATCTCGGTCGTACAGCCAGCCGCCGAGAACCTGTCCGGCCGACGAATCCACGAGATCCCAATTGTTCACCCGCCCGTCCTCGACAGCGGTGAGATAGAAGTCGGCGATGCGGGCACTACTCTCGTCGTCGAAAAATTTTGGGCGACTGACTTTTTCGAACTGAGCGACCAGGATCAGCAGCCCGGCCAACCGGTGCTCGTGAACGTCGCTGTCGAGAAGGAGGCGTATTTCAGGCAACGCGAGGCCCACATGCTTCTTCACCACCGAACGCGTCTTCGGCACTCGCACTCCGATGAAGACGTCACCCTCGCCGTACTCCCCCGGCCCCGTCTTGAAGAACCGCTGAAGGTGGACGGCATCGGCGGGATCCGCGAGATCGGCCAACTGCTCGATCACGTCCTGGGCACTCGATTGCGTCACCCCAGAACCTTCTCACGAGTCGCCCGCGCTGACTCTTCGATTCTCAGCGTCCTCACACCGTGTGCCCTGCTCGGCCACAGGTCGGCAGACGACACTCGAGGACAGTCAGTGAAAGGACCACCCATGATCACCGCCGCTATCGCATTCACCACCCTCACCCTCATGGCACTCTCGGGACATATCGCGGCAAGCGCGCCGCGCGGGCTCGTGGCAATCCGGACGAATGGTCACAAATCTTGATATTCGAGCCTCCACATCGCCTCTAACTGCAACGCGAATGCAATTGGCGGAGAGTTGATCTCGATCTGCCGCGGGCGTGTACTACAGGTGGACACACTCTCGTCTTTGGAGGTCTCGTCATGAAGTCGTGGAATCGAATGCAAGATGCCGTCGCGGTGGTTCTCGGCGTCTTTGCGGCTCTCTCGCCGATGTGGCTCGACACCACCGATCGGGCAATGTGGTCACTCGTCGTCCTGGGTGTCCTGGTTGCACTGTCGGGTCTGGCGCACATGGCACGTCCGGACATGGCCATGGCGGATTACGCGATGGGCGTTTTCGGCGTCTTGATGTTCATTTCACCCTGGGTCATGAACTACGACGCTCTGCGCGGTGCGTCGTGGACAGCCTGGGTGGTCGGGGCCTTGACAGTTGTGGTCGCGGTGAGTGCGATGCCGGTGATGAGTGCGCGGATGCATCACGGGGGTCACGGCGGCGTAGCTGCCCATTGACAGAGCTGCTGAATCAGGGACAGAGCTGCTGAATCAGGCTTTGATCGCGCCCAACAACCGCCCGGCGTCGAAGGCTTCGGCGCTGGGCGGTAGCGCGCCCGGCCTCCCGCTCACAAATACCTCGACGGTTCCCGATCCCACGCCCGCGGCGCCGAGCCCGTCGATCCGCCGCAAAGTCTGTCGTGCAACGGCTTCCGCGCTGTCGAAGAGTGTGACGCCGGCCGGCAACCGCGCTGCGATTTCGTCGGCGAGCAGTGGGTAGTGGGTGCACCCGAGGACCACGCCGCTGACGTCGTCCGGTGTTCGGGCAACCGCGGAATCGATGGCAGCAAGTGCGGCTGCGCGCTCACCGAGATCTATCGAATCGGCCAGGCCGTGGCACGGCACCCCGACGACCTTTGCGCCGTTGCCGAACTGCTCGATCAGATCGGCTTGGTACCGGCTGGCAGTTGTAGCGGCGGTCGCCCAGATCGCCACCGAATCGCACGCGGCGGCAGCGGGCTTGATCGCGGGCACGGTTCCGATGACGGGCACTTGCGGTCCGACGAGTTCGCGGACGTGCGGCAGCGCTGTGACGCTGGCGGTATTGCAAGGTAGGACGATGACCTGAGCTCCACGATCGAGACTCCGCCGCACCGCACCGAGGACCCGGTCGATGACCCACGGCTCCGGCTTGGGGCCCCAGGGGGCGCCGTCCGGATCCAGGGACAGCACCAGATCGAGATCCGGGCGCAGGCGTCTGAGCCACGCAGAGGTAGGGAGCAGGCCCAGTCCCGAGTCGATGAGTGCAACGATCACCGCACAAATCTATCGTCTCGGAACCGGTCCTGCCTCATCCGTTCAGGCTGGTGTGGACTCCAACACGTCCGAGATGGGCGTGCCGGCCGCGATCTTTGCACGCATCTTCATCACGGCTCCCGCGCTACCTCCGCCGACGACAGCGGCCAACACACCGTCACGCTCGTAGTAGGCGACGAACTTGCGGCCGTCGTCCTTGACGATGTGAACGGTGTCCGTGGGTGCGACGGTCCCCAGAGCCTGGATCTTGACGTCGTACTGATCGCTCCAGAAGTACGGAACCTGCGCCGGCGCATCCGGATCACCCGTTCCGGTGATCGCACCTGCCAGGATCTTGGCCTGGTCTCCCGCGTTGGTCCAGTGTTCGACACGCTTGCGTCGATCACCGATCTGCCAGGACGCGACGTCGCCGACCGCCCAGACGTGTTCGGTGCTGGTGCGGCCGACGCCGTCGCAGAGCACTCCGTTGTCGAGTTCGATCCCCGAACCGTCGAGCCAGCCCGTGACAGGCACCGAACCGACTCCGATCGCCACCACGTCGACCGGGATCTCCGAACCGTCGCTCAAGGTCGCGGCCGTAACCGCTCCCTCACCGGACAGCGAGGTCAAGCCGGTGCCGACGCGGACGTCGATGCCCTCGTTCCGGTGTAGACGTTCGACGAGAGCGCCGACGACAGGGCCCAGCACCGATGCCAGCGGTGTCGGTTGGGGTTCGAGCAGGACGACGTCGACGCCGTGAGACTTCATGCTCGCGGCCAGTTCACAACCGATGAAGCCGGCCCCGACGATCAACGCGCGCTTGCCGGGAGCCAAGTCGGCGCGAAGGGCCAACGCCTCCTCGATGGAGCGCAGAACGTGCACTCCGGACAGCTCCGGAAGGCCGGCGATCCGACGCGGAGTCAGTCCGGTCGCGATGATCAACTCGTCGTAGTCCAGGGTGGATCCGTCTGCGAACGCCACGGACTTGGCAGCAGTGTCCACCGAGGTTGCCGGCGAACCGAGCTTGAGGTCCACCTTGTTCTCTAAGTAGAACTCGGCCGGGCGCAGCGTTGTCTCGTCCTTGTCACCACGGATCACTTCCTTCGACAACGGAGGCCTGTCGTAAGGCAGATGCGTTTCCCCACCGGCGAGCGTCAACTCGCCGTCGAAACCCGCTCGTCGTAGTTCCTCGACGGTCCGCAGTCCCGACAAACCCGCACCCACGATCACTATCCGTGCCACCACGTACCACCCTGTCCGACCCACGTCACTTGCAGCGCCCACTATGAACGCCGTCACTATTTGCCTCCGACTCTGCCATACGAAATGCCGGAGTAGGTGTGGTGCATCCCGCATGGCCACCGACCAGTCACTACAGTTGTAAGTACTTCAGACGCACGCACTGACACATGAGCAGGGAGCCCCCATGACCAGCGATTCCAGTGAAAAGAACAGCGTCCGATTCGGCGCTGACGGTGGCGCGGAACTAGTCAGCACCCAGGGCAAGACGATCATCGCCGACGCCGTGGTCGCCAAGATCGCCGGTATCGCGACCCGCGAGATCAACGGCGTGTACGACGTCGGCGGGGGCACAGCGCGTGCGGTGGGGGCACTTCGCGACCGCATACCGGGCGCGCGCGTCAACCACGCCCAGGGCGTGGCGGTGGAGGTGGGCGAGAAACAAGCCGCCATCGACATCGGAATCGTCGCCGAGTACGGCGTCGCACTCCACGAACTGGCGGTAGGTATCCGCCGAAACGTCATTGCCGCAGTCGAAAGCATGACGGGTCTCGAGGTCACCGAGGTCAACATCACCGTCTTCGACGTCATGCTCTTCGAGGATGCCGAGAGCAGCGGCACTACCGATCCGGAAGCCAAGCCGAGGGTTCAGTGAGTACCGCCGACGCCGGCCGCGAGATCGACGCGGCCGAGGTTGTTGCCGACGCCGTTCTTGCGATCCCGGAAGTGGCAGATTTGCACGGCGGGCAGTTCGGTGAGGTGGGAACCTACCTCCCAGGACGCCGAATCACCGGCGTCGTCGTCGACGAAAACTCCTGTGCGGTACATATTTCCGTTCACTACCCGGCCGACGTTCGCAGCGTCGCCGAACGTGTCCGAGCTGTGGTGGCGCAGTTGGTCGACGTACCGGTCGACGTCACCGTCGGAGACTTGTCGACAGCGGGGTACCTGCCGGATATCTCCGAGAATGTAGACACCGAGCCTTCCACCGTTACCGACATTGCACCGAACATTCGAGAAGGGAACTGACATGAACAGCACCACCGTCGGACTGCTGGTCGGTCTGCTCCTCGCGCTCGCCGGAATCATGGGTGGATTCAGCGGATTCGTCTTCGCAGTCCTGCTCGGCGCCGCCGGTATGGCGATCGGAGCGCACCGCGACGGACATCTCGATCTCGGCGCGATCCTTCGAAGCCGTGGCCGTGGCTGAGCCAGTTGATTCGAGCGCGGCAGCCGATCCCGGCCTACGCGGTTCGCTGGTCATCAAGGACCGGGCGATGGCCAAGATCGCCACGGCCGCAGCGGTAAACGTACCGGGAGTGGTCCGCCAGTCCGGCGGTTTGACCCGCTTGACCGGACGCGACCTTCCGCGAGCCGACATCTCGATGGGCAGCGACGCCGTCGCCATCAACCTCTTCCTCGCCGTGTCCTGGCCGTGTTCGGTCACCGAACTGACCGGGCGCGTGCGAGCGGAAGTCGGACGCAGCGTCGAGTCGCTGACCGGCCTGCCCCTCCATGACATGAACGTCATGATCGCGGCAACCGAGGGCACCGACGATTCCTGCGTTTCCGGCGTCAAGATCGCGGAAGACCCTGCACAGGAGGCGCTCTCGGATCCGATTGCACCGCGAGTTCCCTCCGCGAACCCGGCCGCCGCGGTCTCCGCGGTCGTCATCGCCTGCGGCCTGCTCGCGCTCGCGTTCGTGGTCTCCCGCGAATGGTTCATCAACCGTGGAACTTTCGAATCGGCACCCTGGATCCGAAACTCCGTGGAATGGACGTCGCGTCTGCACTGGCAACCGTGGCTGCTTCCGGTGGCAATCGCCGCCGTCGTCGCGGGCGTGGTCCTGATTATGTCTGCGATCAAACGCCGCGCGAAAACCCATGTCCCATTGGGTAACCCGAGCGCATCGACGGTATGGATGCGGCCGACGGACATTGCACGTCTGTGCAGTAGCCTCGCAGCGATCGTTCCCGGCGTCGGCTCGGCCCACACCAGCGTCGACCGCAAACACGTCAAAGTCCACGTCGAATCCACCGGCGGCGATCGGACCGAACTTGCCGCGGCCGTCGATGCAGCCGTTCGGCCTCACCTCGCGATACTGCAGCAGCCACTGCAACTTTCGGTGGTCGTGAGAGAAACCGCCGCACGACGAGAAGCCGCAGTCCGACGAAAGGACGTCTCGTGAACCGTTGGATCTCCGCGGTCGATCGGACCATCGTCCTCATTGTCGGAATCGCGCTGCTTGCGGCCGGCGCATACGCCATCGCGTGGGACGCGGGTGCCTCGCTGATTCGAACCTGGGTGTCACGACTTGATCGTGAAGTCCTCTTCGGCCTTCCGGAGCAGCCTTGGTGGCACTGGGTCCTCTCTGGCACCTTTGTTCTCTGTGTCGTCACCGGTTTCGGGCTTTTGTACTTGAACCTTCGCCGGCGCCGAACGAGCGCAGTCACATTGCGGCACAACGAATCCGGTACCGACGTCAGCGTAGATCTCGGACCCGTTGCAGACGGCGTAGCTGCCGAACTCACCCAACTGAGCGGCGTGCGAAACACCAGAAGCAAAGCGACGATCGATCGCGGCCTGCCGACGCTGTCGATTGTCGTCACCGCAGACCCGGCGATCGACGTCGCCGGATTCACCGCTTCGGCCGAACGCATCGCCGGTGCAACCAGACGAAGCCTCGACGGCTCACCCGTCGCAGTGCAGGTTCTGTTGCATCTCGACCGGGTGGAAGCCACCAAGTAGGTAAGAAGCAAACAGACACAGAAAAGGCGCTCACTCCCCGAAGGGAATGAGCGCCTTTCCTAGTGCTGTGAATCAGCTAGCGAGACAAGAGTCTCACTTGATGATCTTGGCAACCTTGCCGGCGCCGACCGTACGGCCGCCTTCGCGAATTGCGAAGCGCAGGCCCTCGTCCATGGCGACAGGCTGGATGAGCTTGACGGACATCTCGGTGTTGTCACCGGGCATGACCATCTCGGTGCCCTCAGGCAGCGTCACGACGCCCGTAACGTCCGTGGTACGGAAGTAGAACTGCGGGCGGTAGTTGTTGAAGAACGGGGTGTGGCGGCCGCCCTCGTCCTTCGACAGGATGTATGCCTGGCCCTCGAACTCCGTGTGGGGAGTCGTGGTGCCCGGCTTGACGACAACCTGTCCACGCTCGACATCTTCGCGCTTGATGCCACGAACGAGCAGTCCGACGTTGTCGCCGGCCTGGCCCGAGTCGAGCAGCTTGCGGAACATTTCGATACCCGTGACGGTGGTCTTGGTGGAGGTCTCCTTGATGCCGACGATCTCCACCTCCTCGTTCACGTTGACCGAGCCGCGCTCGATACGACCGGTGACAACGGTGCCACGGCCGGTGATCGTGAAGACATCCTCGACGGGCATGAGGAAGGGCTTGTCCGTCTCGCGGACCGGGTCCGGGATGGACTCGTCGACAGCAGCCATCAGGTCGAGAATGGACTGCGTCCACTTCGGGTCACCCTCAAGTGCCTTGAGTGCCGAGATCGGAATGACGGGGGCTTCCTCGTCGAATTCCTGAGCGGCCAGCAGTTCGCGGACCTCCATCTCGACGAGCTCGAGGATCTCGTCGTCGTCAACCATGTCGGCCTTGTTCAGGGCGACGAGGATGTAAGGAACGCCGACCTGGCGAGCGAGCAGGACATGCTCGCGCGTCTGGGGCATCGGGCCATCGGTAGCTGCGACGACGAGGATAGCGCCGTCCATCTGAGCTGCGCCGGTGATCATGTTCTTGATGTAGTCGGCGTGACCCGGTGCATCGACGTGCGCGTAGTGGCGCTTTTCCGTCTGGTACTCAACATGCGAGATGTTGATCGTGATGCCACGAGCCTTTTCCTCGGGAGCCTTGTCGATCTGATCGAAGGCCGAAGCCTCGTTCAGGTCGGGGAATGCATCCGCGAGAACCTTGGTGATGGCCGCCGTCGTCGTGGTCTTGCCGTGGTCGACGTGACCAATGGTGCCGATGTTCACGTGCGGCTTCGTCCGCTCGAACTTCGCCTTCGCCACTTTGTGTCCTCCTGGACTGTTGTTGCTTGCCGTATGCAGCAGTGCGGTTGGTTGTTACTTGGTCGTGCTTCGTGCCGGAAGAAACCGAGGTCGCTTACCGGCGCGGGCTGGGGAGCTTGCTTGCGCTTACTCGCCTGTCGCCTTGGCGATGATTTCCTTCGCAACGTTCACGGGAACCTCTGCGTAGGAATCGAACACCATGGAGAAGTTCGCGCGACCCTGAGTCCTGGACCGCAGGTCACCGATGTAGCCGAACATCTCCGAGAGCGGAACCTGCGCCTTGACGACACGGGCACCACTGCGTTCCTCCATGGCCTGAATCTGGCCACGGCGGGAGTTGAGGTCGCCGATCACGTCGCCCATGTAGTCCTCGGGCGTAGTGACCTCGACAGCCATGATGGGTTCGAGGATGACGGGGCCGGCCTTGCGGGCGGCTTCCTTCAATGCCTGCGAACCGGCAACCTTGAATGCCATTTCCGAGGAGTCGACGTCGTGGTAAGCACCATCGAGCAGCGACAGCTTCAGGTTCACGAGCGGGTAGCCGGCGAGAACACCGTACTGCATCGCGTCCTGCGCGCCGGCATCCACGGAAGGGATGTACTCGCGCGGGATACGACCGCCGGAAACCTTGTTCTCGAACTCGTAGGTAGCACCGTCTTCGCCCACGAAAGGCTCCAGAGCGATGATGACCTTTGCGAACTGGCCCGAGCCACCCGTCTGCTTCTTGTGGGTGTAGTCGTGCTTCTCGACCTTCTTGGTGATGGTCTCGCGGTAAGCGACCTGCGGCTTGCCGACGTTGGCCTCGACCTTGAACTCGCGACGCATGCGGTCGACGAGGATGTCGAGGTGGAGTTCGCCCATGCCACCGATGACGGTCTGACCGGTCTCGTCGTCGAGTTCGACCGAGAAGGTCGGATCCTCTTCGGCCAGCTTCTGGATGGCGACACCCAGCTTTTCCTGGTCGGACTTGGTCTTGGGCTCGATGGAGACCTGGATGACCGGTGCCGGGAAGGACATCGACTCGAGGACGATCGGGTTCGCCTGATCGCACAAGGTGTCACCGGTGGTGGTGTCCTTGAGGCCGATCATTGCGTAGATGTGGCCGGCTACAGCCTCGTCTACCGGGTTCTCCTTGTTGGCGTGCATCTGGAAAAGCTTTCCGATGCGCTCCTTCTTGCCCTTCGTCGCGTTGAGCACCTGCTGGCCCGGATCGAGACGACCCGAGTACACGCGAACGAAGGTCAGCTTGCCGAAGAACGGGTGAGCGGCGATCTTGAAGGCGAGAGCCGCGAACGGCTCGTCCTTGCTCGGCTTGCGAGTGATCTCCACTTCTTCGTCACCGAGCTTGTGGCCGACGACCTCGCCGATGTCCAACGGGTTCGGCAGGTAATCGATGACCGCGTCGAGCATGGGCTGAACGCCCTTGTTCTTGAACGCGGAGCCACAGATCACGGGGTAGAGCTGCGAAGCGACCGTCATCTTGCGGATGGCGCCCTTGATCTCCTCGACCGTGAGCTCTTCACCTGCGAAGTACTTCTCCATGAGAGCTTCGTCGGACTCGGCAACGGTTTCGAGCAGCTTCTCGCGGTACTCTGCAGCCTTCTCGGCGAGGTCCGCGGGGATCTCTTCGATGGTCGGCAGTGCACCGGTCGGAACCACGCCGCGCCAGGTAATGGCGCGCATCTCGACCAGGTCGACGACGCCGTCGAAGTCGTCCTCAGCGCCGATGGGCAGCTGGAGAACGAGCGGCTTCGCGCCGAGACGGTCGATGATGGTCTGGACTGTGAAGTAGAAGTCCGCGCCCATCTTGTCCATCTTGTTGACGAAGCAGATACGCGGAACGTCGTACTTGGCAGCCTGACGCCAAACCTGCTCGGACTGCGGCTCGACACCTTCCTTACCGTCGAAGACAGCAACTGCGCCGTCGAGCACGCGCAGCGACCGCTCCACCTCGACCGTGAAGTCGACGTGGCCGGGGGTGTCGATGATGTTGATCTGGTTGTTGTTCCAGAAGCAAGTCACGGCGGCAGACGTGATCGTGATGCCGCGTTCCTTCTCCTGCTCCATCCAGTCCGTCGTCGACGCACCGTCGTGCGTCTCACCGATCTTGTAATTGACACCGGTGTAGAACAGGATGCGCTCGGTGGTGGTGGTCTTGCCGGCATCGATGTGCGCCATGA
Organism: Rhodococcus sp. NPDC055024; assembly: GCF_053608585.1. Classification (NCBI taxonomy): domain Bacteria; kingdom Bacillati; phylum Actinomycetota; class Actinomycetes; order Mycobacteriales; family Nocardiaceae; genus Rhodococcus; species Rhodococcus sp. NPDC055024. The sequence continues at coordinate 361,066 of NZ_JBSGVT010000004.1, read as the reverse complement.
TGCCGATGTTGCGGACCTTGTTCAGGTCAGTCAGCACTTCCTGTGCCACAGGTTTCTTCCCCGCTCGTTGCTTGGTTTTCGGGTGTCGGCCGTATCCGGTGTGCTCCACCGTCAAGGCCATGGTCTTTCAATTATGTCTCTGCCGAGGCGAACCTGGCCACCTGCGTCCGGAAACCGGCGAGATGATCAGGTCGCCAACGGCGACAAGCGTCGGAGCCCCACCCGATGGCAGTTGCTCCGACGCTTTACATCACCAGCGGTAGTGGGCGAATGCCTTGTTGGCTTCGGCCATCTTGTGAGTGTCTTCGCGACGCTTCACAGCTGCACCGAGGCCATTGCTGGCATCGAGGAGCTCGTTGGCGAGACGCTCGACCATGGTCTTCTCACGACGTGCACGCGAGAAGGTGACCAGCCAGCGCAGTGCCAGCGTGGTGGAACGACCGGGACGAACCTCGACCGGCACCTGGTAGGTGGCGCCACCGACGCGGCGGCTACGAACCTCGAGTGCAGGCTTGACGTTGTCCAGGGCGCGCTTGAGGGTGACGACCGGATCGGTGCCGGTCTTCTCGCGTGCCTGCTCGAGAGCCTGGTACACGATTCGCTCTGCGGTGGACTTCTTGCCGTCCAGCAGGATCTTGTTGACGAGCTGCGTCACCAACGGGGAACCGTAAACCGGGTCGTTGATGAGCGGGCGCTTCGGAGCGGGGCCCTTACGTGGCATTAGCTCTTCTCCTTCTTGGCGCCGTAGCGGCTGCGTGCCTGCTTGCGACCCTTGACACCCTGGGTGTCGAGGGAGCCGCGGATGATCTTGTAACGGACACCCGGGAGGTCCTTCACACGACCGCCACGGACGAGCACCATGGAGTGCTCCTGAAGGTTGTGACCTTCGCCGGGGATGTACGCGGTGACCTCGACCGAAGTCGTGAGGCGAACACGTGCGACCTTACGGAGCGCGGAGTTCGGCTTCTTGGGGGTGGTGGTGTACACGCGAGTGCACACGCCACGACGCTGCGGGCTGCCCTTGAGAGCTGCCGTCTTGACCTTGGCGGTCTTGTCGCGGCGACCCTTGCGGACCAGCTGGTTGATGGTTGGCATTTACCGGCTTTCTTGTGACGAACAGACTGCTCGAGCGAACTCGGGCCGTTCGAAAACGTGGCTGTTCTGAAATTAGGGATCTAGCAGTTGGAGCAAGAGAGCTGCTGCTCCTCACCCACCCCAGAGTCTGTACTCAGCACTTTCGCACCTTGCACCACCCCCGAGGTCGGGCGTGTCGCATACCCCCACACAGGCAGCCGGATGCTCGTTCATCAGCAAAATCTGCTCGAACGCGCGCACGGCAATACCTAGCTAGGCACACAGATCGGCCCGGGCATGCCGGACACGACCCATAACGATACCTGTCGGCGCGCCACAAGGTCAAAGCGAGGCCACGGTGATAGTGACCTCATGCTCTGACCAGACAATCTGGCCGCATGCGCAGACCACACAGCCGGATCGGTCCCGATCAGATACTGCGGTTCAACGTCAACCCGCCGAGCTTTGCCGCAGCCTCGCACGGATCCGCTCCGCCTTGCGGCTCGGTGACCCACCACCCGAACACTCCCCCGGCCGGCGCGCTCGCGCTCACCCCGCAACTCTGCGGATCGGCCGGCTGGCGAACCTGGTACCCGCTACTGCCGTTGATGTCGATCTTCGCCACCACGTATCCCAGATGTTCGAAAGCAGCGCGCTCGTGATCGAGGGTGCCCGTCTCGAACCAGTTGAAGGTGATCTTGATCGGACCCGCGGCCCCGATGCCGTCCCAGCGGCAGATAGCGCCGAAGAACCCACGACCGACGGCGTCGGCACCCACGGCGCCGGCGATCTGCTCGTCGGTGACCGCTTCGCATTCTTGGAGGACGTTCGCGAATTCCTGGCTGTCACTACCGCGGTAGCTGCCCTCCGCGCGGGGAGTCCCGGTGACCACCGAGCCGCAGCCCGTGAGTAGAACCATCGACCCCGCCAGGGCGAGTCCGATCCTTGCGCTCTTCAGTGTGCCCTCGAACCTCACTGTGCCCTCGAAACTGTTTTTTCCATCAGATCCCGTGCAACCGTGCACGGATCAGCGGTCGGAGGCAGCAAGCCGTAGGTGATCGACCAGTGCACGAAGTCTCCGCCGAACGCGATACCCAACTCGCACAGCGAACCCGCCGTGGACGCGATGAAGCCCTGGTGACCACCGATCGTGATGTCGTCGGCGGGACGTCCGAGCAGGTCGGACCCTGCCCTTTCGCGGCCGATCGGGCTTCCGCGGTACCAGGAGAAACTGACGCTCGGGCCATTCGAACCGGCGACCTCCCATTGGCAACCGACGCCGTTGCGTGTCGTCGTCGCAAACGTGCCGAGATTGAAGGCGTTGACAACTTCTTCGTCGGTCACCGAGCCGCATTCGGCGAACATCGGACCGGGATCGGTGGGTGCGAGCGACGGCGAACTGGCGCCGTCGCCCGGCCGGTCGGCGGACCCGTCGTCGGAGCTGCAGCCGACCACCGCCGAGAGCACGGCAGCCGAGACCAATACCGAAGTCCCGATCGAAGTGAGAGTGCGCGCGGCCATGGAGCCGACTGTACTTCTCGGTGGCCCCCGACACACGCCCCGCTACCGATTCAGGGGGTTGTGACCGGTACCCGAACCAGCGTGGAATCCAATTGCGCCGCCCACTGTTTGACCACCTCGGTGCGCCGACGCGAGTCGTCGGTGAGTACGTCTGCCAGCCCTAGCCCTCGGGCCAGGTCCAGTGTCGCCTGTACCAAGCGATGCGTCACCGGATCGGAGTCGTCGACACCCAGACTCTCGACGGCCATGCGGTGCGCGATGCGCCCGAATCGTTCCTCGAGGGGCAGTACGCGGGCACGCAGGTCGGGGTCGGAGGCGGCGGCCGTCCACACCTGCAGTGCTGCTTTGAACAGAGTCCCGGTGTAGTACTCGACCAGCCGCGAAATGATCGCCTCGGTTCGTCCGGCACCCACCGGAAGGTCGGTCGATTCCTTTCGCGCCTGATCCATCCGGGCGTCGAACATCACCTCGAGCGCCGCGGTGATGAGGTCCTCACGAGTCGGGAAGTGGTGCTGCATCGCACCTCTGGACACCCCGGCACGCTGCGCGACGACGCTCATCGTCGTTGCGCTCCATCCGAGTTCGGCGAGACACTCCACCGTCACTTCGAGCAGGTGGGAGCGCGTGACTCGACTTCGGTCCTGCTTGGGCTCTCGAGTCATCGCGCCGCCATCCCTTCTACTTCTGTGTTCCAGCGCTTCTGTGTCCCAGCTGCGCAGTTTCTACTGCGCCCAGGCCGCTGGACGCTTCTGCAAGAAAGACATCATGCCCTCACGAGCCTCGTCAGAGGAAAACAGCCGAGCCGACTGCGCGATCATCTCCTCGCCGTCCCGGTCGAATCCGGCCAGGACCGAACGCGTCGTGATCCACTTCGATTCCGCCAGCCCCTGCGGTGAACATTGGCGCAAAGTGCCGAGCAGTTCGGTGATCGACTCCCCTGTGTCTTGCGACGCGGAGGTGACGAGTCCGATGGATTCGGCCTCGTGCTGGCCGAACTTCTCTCCGGTGAGCAGGTAGCGGCTCGCGGATCGCTGGTCGAGCCGCGGCAGGACCGTGAGCGAAATGATGGATGCTGCCAAACCCAATCGCGATTCCGTCACCGCGAAGGTGCTCGCCGGTCCGGCGACGACGATGTCGCACGCCCCGACAAGACCCATGCCTCCGGCCCGGACGTGACCGTCGATGCGCCCGATCACCGGCTTGGGAAGCTCGAGAATGCTGCGCAAGAGCGTCAGCATCCCCCGGCCGCGCTCCTTGACGGCTTCCTCCGGTGACGCGGACGACCCCGAAGCCTCACTGAGATCGGCTCCCGCACAGAATGTTCCACCGGTGTGGGTGAGCACTACCGCCCGAACCGCTGGATCGGCCGCAGCCGACGTCAACCCCGCCTGCAACTCCGTGACCAACCGCGTCGAAATCGCGTTGCGGTTGTGGGGTGAGTCGAGAGTGATCGTGGCAGCACCGCCTGATACTTCGTACCGTACGTATGGCTTGTCCTGATCCGTCATGAGTCTCCTCTTCAGTAGGACCGTCTAGTAAGACCGCGGCAGACCGAGGGAATGCTGCGAGACGAAGTTGAGGATCATCTCGCGACTGACCGGGGCAACGCGGGCGATACGTGCCGCGCCGAGCATGGCAGCCAGTCCGTACTCCTTCGTCAGACCGGCGCCGCCGTGCGTCTGAATCGCTTGATCGAGTGCCTTGATGCTGGCCTCGGCGGCCGCGTACTTCGCCATGTTCGCGGCCTCGGCAGCACCGAAATCGTCACCGCTGTCGTAGAGCACCGCGGCCTTCTGCATCATCAGCTTGGCGAGTTCGAGCTCGATCTTCACCTGCGCGAGAGGATGCGAAATACCCTGGTGCGCACCGATCGGCGTCTTCCACACCGTTCGCTCGTTGGCGAACTTCACCGCAGCGTTGAGGGCGTAACGGCCCATACCGATCGCCATCGACGCACCCAGAATGCGCTCCGGATTGAGGCCGGCGAACAACTGCATCAGAGCGGCATCAGCTTCACCGACCAGAGCGTCGGCCGGCAGGCGCACGTCGTCGAGGAACAAGATGAACTGGTGGTCTGGTTCGATGATGTCCATCTCCATCTGCGTCTTCACGAATCCGGGAGAATCCGTGGGCACGATGAACAGAGCGGGCTTGAGCTTGCCGGTCTTGGAGTCCTCGGTGCGCGCAACGATGAGGACCGCATCAGCTTGATCGACGCCCGAGATGTAGATCTTGTTGCCGCTCAGGATCCAGTCTTCGCCGTCGCGACGAGCAGTCGTCGTGATCTGGTGAGAGTTGGAACCTGCGTCGGCCTCGGTGATTCCGAACGCCATGATCTTGGAGCCGTCGGCGAGGCTGGGTAGCCACTGCTGCTTCTGCTCCGCACTGCCGTACTTACCGATGATGGTGCCGCAGATGGCCGGCGAGACCACAACCAGGAGCAGACCGGCACCCTGCGCTGCCAGTTCCTCCTGCACCAGCGCGAGTTCGTAGATGCCGGCACCGCCGCCGCCATATTCCTCCGGCAGGTTGACGCCCAGGAATCCGAGTTTGCCCGCCTCGTTCCACAATTCGGTGAGCGGCTCACCCTTGCGCGCCTTGGGCAGCACGTAGTCGACGTAGTTGAAGCGCTCACCCAGTTTGGAAACGGATGCCCGCAGTTCCTTCTGCTCTTCGGTTTCGATGAAACTCATCATGCTTCCTCTTCTGTAGCGGGTTCTTCCACACGTGCGAGTACCGATCCGACCTCGACCTGCTGGCCGACGGCGACCGGAAGTTCTACCAGGACACCGGCAGTCGGCGCGGTGACAGTGTGCTCCATCTTCATGGCCTCGAGCCACAGAATCGGCTGGCCGGCGGTGACGGTGTCACCGAGTGCGGCGCCGAGGCGGATGACCGATCCCGGCATCGGAGCGAGCAACGAACCGGCAGCGACTTCCGCCGACGGATCCACGAAGCGCGGTGCTGCCGTCAACGCGACGGGTCCGAGCGAGGAGTCGACAAAAATCTCACTCGCGTAGGCAGCCACGTCGAACGAACGCCGAACTCCGCTCTGCTCGAGCACTACCCGGGTCGCAGTTGCCGATACCAGGCTCACGTCGTCGAAGCCCTCTGCACTCAGTACGCCGCTTCGACTCAGGGAGTAGCGGACGTCGTAATCGCCCGACGCAGTGGAATAGCTCTTGCTCTGCGGCTGCGACGGCAGGTTGCGCCACCCGCTGGGCAAGCGGCCGATGACGCGGGCCGACGCCCGGTTGTGCGCGGCATCGGCAAGTGCCGCCGCCAGCGCCGAGAGTCTTTCGGCGTCCGTGTCGGCCAGAGGTGTTGACAGCTTCTCGAGGTCGTGAGTCTCGAAGAAGGCAGTGTCGGTATCTCCGGCAATGAAGGCCGGATGGGCCAAGACGTTGACGAGCAGGTCGCGGTTGGTACGCAAGCCGTGAATCCTGGTGCGCGCGAGCGTCGATGCGAGCAGGCGCGCAGCTGCCGTTCGCGTCGGCGCGTAGGAGATGACCTTGGCCAGCATCGGGTCGTAATGGACGCCGACGACACTGCCGTCGATGACGCCCGAATCGAGGCGAACGCCCTGCTCACGCAGGACACTGAATTCTGCCACGTCACCGGGCAACTCGATGTGGTGAACGGTACCGCTCTGCGGCTGCCAGTTCTTCGCGGGATCCTCGGCGTACAGACGCACCTCGATCGAATGCCCGCGGATCTGCGGCAGCTCGCCTGGGAGCGCGTCGCCCGAAGCGACCTGCAATTGCAGCTCCACCAGATCGAGTCCGGTGGTGCATTCGGTGACCGGGTGCTCCACCTGCAGACGGGTATTCATCTCGAGGAAGAAGAAGTCGCCCTTTTCGTCGGCGAGGAACTCGACGGTTCCTGCGCCTTCGTAGCCGATGGCATTGGCGGCGAGTCGAGAGGCATCGAAAAGCTTGTCGCGCATCGCCGGGATGCGTTGCACGAGCGGCGACGGTGCCTCTTCGACGACCTTCTGGTGCCGACGCTGGATCGAGCACTCGCGCTCCCCCACCGCCCACACGCCGCCGTGTCGGTCGGCCATGACCTGAACCTCGATGTGCCGACCGGTCTCGAGGTAGCGCTCGCAGAAGACCGTCGGGTCGCCGAATGCGGACTGCGCCTCACGCCGAGCCGCTTCCAGCTCGCCGTCCAGCGCCGACAATTCACGAACGACACGCATTCCGCGTCCACCGCCGCCGGCCGACGCCTTGATGAGCACCGGCAGATGAGCTTCAGTCACAGCGGCAGGATCGAGTTCGGAAAGCACCGGCACTCCGGCGGCGTCCATGATCTTCTTGGACTCGACCTTCGAACCCATGAGCTCGATGGATTCGACGGGCGGACCGATCCACGTCAGTCCCGCGTCGATGACGCTGCGCGCGAACTCCGCGTTCTCGGAGAGGAATCCGTATCCGGGGTGAATCGCGTCGGCGCCCGAGGCCTTGGCGGCGGCGATGATCAGCTCACCCCGCAGGTATGTCTCGGCAGGTGTGTTACCCGGCAGCCGAACCGAGGCGTCGGCTTCGGCGACGTGCGGGCTGTCGGCATCTGCGTCGGAAAATACCGCTACCGTGCCAATTCCGTTCTTGCGGCAGGTCGCAAAGACACGGCGGGCGATTTCGCCACGATTGGCGACCAGTACTGAAGTGATTGTCACGGCGTGCCTCACATACGGAAGACGCCGAAGTTCTCGGTGCCTTCGATCGGGGCGGTGGCAATGGCCGACAGGCACATTCCCACCACGGTGCGGGTGTCTCGGGGGTCGATGACGCCGTCGTCGTAGAGACGCCCGGACAAGAACATCGGAAGTGACTCGGCCTCGATCTGGTTCTCGATCATCGCGCGCATGCCGGCATCGGCCTGCTCGTCGAAGACCTGGCCACGCGCCTCGGCGGCAGCGCGTCCCACGATGGAGATGACGCCGGCGAGTTGCGCACCGCCCATGACGGCGGACTTGGAACTGGGCCAGGCGAAGAGGAATCGCGGATCGAACGCGCGCCCGCACATGCCGTAGTGACCAGCGCCGTACGACGCTCCGAGCAGGATGGAGATGTGCGGAACCTTGGAGTTGGCAACCGCATTGATCATCATCGATCCGTGCTTGATCATGCCGCCCTCCTCGTATTCCTTGCCCACCATGTAGCCGGTGGTGTTGTGCAGGAACAGCAACGGCGTGTTGGAGCGGTTGGCCAGCTGGATGAACTGTGTGGCCTTCTGGGATTCCTCACTGAAGAGAACTCCACGGGCGTTCGCCAGGATGCCGATCGGGTAGCCGTTCAGCTCCGCCCAGCCGGTCACGAGAGACGACCCGTAGAGCGGCTTGAACTCGTCGAAGTCGGAACCGTCGACGATGCGGGCGATGACCTCACGCGGATCGAAAGGGATCTTCAGGTCGGCGGGAACGATGCCGAGCAACTCTTCCGGATCCTCGAGCGGTTCGATGATCTCGGCGCGAGGCGCCGGCCCCTTCTTGGTCCAGTTGAGTCGCTTGACGATCGAGCGCCCGATGCGGATCGCATCCTGCTCGTCGGCGGCGAAGTAGTCGGCCAGCCCGGACTTGCGGGCGTGCATTTCGGCGCCGCCGAGTGCCTCGTCGTCGGATTCCTCACCGGTGGCCATCTTGACCAGCGGCGGACCCGCGAGAAACACCTTGGAGCGTTCCTTGATCATCACGACGTGGTCGGACATGCCGGGAATGTACGCGCCGCCGGCCGTCGAGTTGCCGAAGACCAGTGCGATGGTGGGGATTCCGGCGGCGGAGAGCTGCGTGAGGTCACGGAACATACGCCCACCCGGGATGAACACCTCCTTCTGCGTCGGCAAATCTGCGCCGCCGGACTCGACCAGGGAGATCACCGGCAGGCGGTTCTGCATGGCGATGTCGTTGGCGCGGAAACCCTTACGAAGCGTCCACGGGTTGCTGGTGCCGCCGCGCACGGTGGGATCGTTGGCGACGATCAGGCATTCGACGCCTTCGACGACGCCGATACCGACCACGGTGCTGGCCCCGACCGGGAAATCGCTTCCCCAGGCGGCGAGGGGGCACACCTCGAGGAACGGTGAATCCTGATCGAGGAGAAGTTCGATCCGTTCACGCGCCAAGAGCTTTCCCCGCTTGTGGTGCCGCTCGGTGTACTTCTCACCGCCGCCCGCCAGCGCCTTGGCGTGCTCGACCTCGATCTCGGCTAGCTTGGTGTTCATGGTCGAGGTTGCGGTCTTGTACACCTCGGAATTGGTGTCCAGCGTGGACCGGATGACACTCATGACTGATACCCCAATCGCTTGGCTGCGAGGCCGGTGAGGATTTCGGTGGTACCGCCACCGATTCCCAGAATTCGCATGTCCCGGTACTGCCTCTCCACTTCACTTTCCTGCATGTACCCGAGGCCACCGAACAGCTGAACCGCTTGGTTGGCAACCCATTCACCGGTTTCGACGGCCGTGTTCTTGGCGAAGCACACCTCGGCGATCAGATCTCCGTCACCGGCCATGTATCGCTCGATCACCGAGTGCGTGTACACCTTGGCCACATCGATCTTGCGGGCCATCTCGGTGACGGTGTTCTGCACTGCCTGGCGGCTGATCAGTGGGCGGCCGAACGTCTCACGGGCACGGCACCATTCGAGCGTCAATTCCAGGCATCGCTCCGCGCTGGCATACGCCTGCGCGGCGAGGGCGACACGCTCGGAGACGAATGCCTGCGCGATCTGCGCGAAGCCGCTGTTCTCTGCCCCGACCAGATTCTCCACCGGAACCCGGGCGTCGACAAAGGACAGCTCCGCGGTATCGGACGCGCGCCACCCCATCTTCTCGAGCTTGCGTGACACCGTGAATCCCGGTGTGCCCTTCTCGATCACGAGAAGAGAGACGCCACCGGCCCCGGAGCCGCCGGTGCGCACTGCGGTGACGACGAAGTCGGCGCGAACCCCGGAGGTGATGAACGTCTTGGCGCCGTTGACGACGTAATGGTCGCCGTCGCGCTTGGCCGTGGTTGTCAGGTGTCCGACGTCGCTGCCGCCGCCGGGTTCGGTGATGGCGAGCGAGCCGATCTTGTCTCCGCGCAGAGTCGGCTTGACCCACTTGTCGATCTGGGCCTCGTCGCCGGCGGCAATCAGGTGCGGTACGGCGATACCGCAGGTGAACAGTGAGGCGAACAATCCGCCAGACGCACCAGCCTGGTGCATCTCCTCACAGATCACGATGGAGTCGACGGCGTCGCCGCCTTCACCGCCCGCAGATTCGGGAGCACTGGCCCCGAGGAGACCCAGAGCGCCTGCCTTGCGGTGCAATTCGCGCGGGATCTCACCGTCACGCTCCCACTGCGTCAGATGCGGCAAAATCTCCTGGTTCACGAATCCGCGTACGGTCTCGCGAAGCGCAAGCCTTTCCGGTGTGGTCCACACGGTCACCGTGAGTCCTCTTTCTCGTCAGATGTGGGGAGTAGCGAAATCGGGATGTCGACGTGGCGCGAGCGCAACCATTCGCCAATTCCCTTGGCTTGCGGATCGAACCGCGCCTGCGAGGCCACACCCTGACCGAGGATTCCCTCGATCACGAAGTTGACAGCACGAAGGTGCGGAAGCTGGTAGCGAGTGACTGTCAACTCTGCCGCTTCAGGCAGTAGTTCCTTGAGCTTCTCGACGGTGAGGGTGTGCGCCAACCACTTCCACTGATCGTCCGTGCGAACCCAGACGCCGACGTTGGCGTTTCCACCCTTGTCGCCGCTTCGAGCGCCGGCGATCGTGCCGAGTGGTGCCGAAAGCGACGACTGTGGCGGCAAGGGCTCCGGACGCTCAGGTTCATCGACAGGTTCGAGGTCCTGCGTCAGCGTCGACGGAGCGATGTCCACCCGAGTGCCGTCGGGAAGCACGGCGATGTGAGGCACCGATCCCGCGTCGACGTAGCCGGGGGTGAACACTCCGTACGGTTGGCCGTTGCTCGGGGGCGCGGTAAGCGAGAAGCCTGGGTAGCTGGCAAGTGCCATTTCCACCGCAACCGCGGAGAATGGCCTCCCGATCACCGTGGGATCGGAATCGCGAACCACGCAGCGCAGCAACGCACTCGCAGTTTCTTCGGTATCGGAATCCGGATGATCCGTGCGAGCGAGGGTCCAGACCAATTCGGCCGGCTTCTTCGTCAGCCAGGATTCGAGTTGCCCCTTTGCCAGATCCGCTTTGGCCTCGATGTCGAGACCGGTGAGGATGAACGTGGCCTCGTTGCGGAACCCGGCCAGTGTGTTCAGCGAGACCTTGTACTGCGGCGGCGGAGCCTCGCCCGTGACGCCGCTGATCAGCACCCGATCCGGACCTTCCTGGGTGAGCACTGCGTTGTCGATGCGGGTGGTCACGTCCGGGCCTGCATAGCGTCCGCCGGTGATCTCGTACAGCAGCTGCGCCGTCACGGTGCCGACGCTCACCTCGCCGTCCGTTCCGACATGCTTGGTGATGACGGACGAGCCGTCCGCGGCGATCTCGGCGATCGGGAAGCCAGGGCGGCCCAGATTGGGAATCTCGGTGAAGAACGCGTAGTTGCCGCCGGTGGCCTGGGTGCCGCACTCGATGACGTGACCCGCCGCGACAGCACCGGCCAGCTGATCGAAATCATCTCGCTTCCAACCGAAGTGATGAGCGGCCGGACCGACGATCACCGACGCATCGGTGACACGTCCGGTGACCACGACATCGGCGTCGGCCGACAATGCTTCGACGATGCCCCAGGCGCCGAGGTACGCGTTGGCCGTCAGCGGGGAGCCGAGTCCGAGTTCGTCGGCGCGGGAGACCAGATCGTCACCCTCGACGTGAGCGATCTTCGCGTTCAAACCCAGCTTGGCGTTGACCTCGCGCAGCGCGTCGGCCAGTCCGGCCGGGTTGAGGCCGCCGGCGTTCGCGACGATCTTCACGCCCTTGTCGAGCGCGAGGCCGAGGGTGTCCTCCACCTGCCGCAGGAACGTCTTCGCATAGCCGAGCGACGGGTCCTTCATCCGGTCGCGGCCGAGGATCAACATCGTCAGTTCGGCAAGGTAGTCGCCGGTCAGGTAGTCGAGTTCGCCGCCCTCGAGCATCTCGCGCATCGCCGAGACGCGGTCGCCGTAGAAACCGGAACAGTTGCCGATCCGCACCGAACTCATTTGTCCACCTTCGATTCTCGTCCCTCACCGCTGGATCCGACGGCAGCTCGTCCCTCACCGCTGGGCCCCGCAAATGCCTGCGCGAACCCGAGCCACTCGTCCGCGTCGCCGCCGTCGGCGACCAGATCGAGATCGGCGCGGTTGGCGCGCTGAGTGACCAGCAAGCAGAAATCCAACGCCGGCCCCGTCACCTTCTGCGTCGCATCTTCCGGCCCCCAGGTCCAGATCGAGCCGTCGGGCGCCGTCAACTCAACCCGGAAATCCTCGGCGGGTGGCGTCTTCTCGTTGACCGAGTACGCGAAGTTCCGCGTGCGGACACCCAGGTGAGCGATGTTCTTGATGCGCGACGTCGGAACTCGTTCGGCGCCAAGAGCGTCGGCGACGTCCTGTCCGTGTGCCCACGTCTCCATCAACCGCGCAGTTGCCATGGAGACACCGCCCATGGGCGGGCCGTACCAGGGGAACTTGGTGCCGGCCGGGGCAGCGGTGAGCGCCTCGACGAGAGCAGTGCGCCCCGCCCGCCAATCGGCGAGCAACTCTGCGGGCGGCCGGGCGGCCTGCTCGGCAGCGCCGTCGTCGACGAACCCCGCCGGATTCACGAACGCCGCCTTCAACTGCTCCGCGAACCCGTCCGGGTCGGTGATCGCCAGGATTGCTGCACTGTCCGTCCAGTGCAGGTGCCCGATCTGATGGGCGATGGTCCACCCTTCCGCGGGCGTCAATGTCGCCCACTTCTCCTCGGGCAGATCTGCAACCAGGGCGTCGAGGCTCTCGCCTTCGGCCCGCAAGTCATCGATGAACGTCTGAAGTTCGGCCATGCGACCAGCATCACACTCGAGGTTATAAAAATCAAGCATGAATGATTGTTATTGCGAAATCCTGTGGTGAGAGACTGAGCGGAACCGATCACCGACCCTGCACCATCGATCAAACAGGAGCACCCATGAGCGACGCCGTACTCATCTCACGAACCGGCGACGTGGTCACCTGGACCCTCAATCGCCCGGACACCCGCAACGCGATCTCCGAGATCGACATGATCGAGGCCCTCGAAGACGCGGTCACCGCAGTAAACCGAGATCAGAGTGTGCGCGCGGTGATCCTCACCGGAGCCGGGTCGGCCTTCTCCTCCGGCGGCAACGTCAAACACATGCGAGACAAGGAAGGCATGTTCGGTGGCGCTCCCGGCGAGATCCGCCAGGGCTACCGGCACGGGATCCAGCGCATTCCCCTCGCTCTGTACACGTGTGAGGTCCCGACCATCGCAGCCGTCAACGGCCCCGCTATCGGAGCGGGCTGCGACCTCTCGCTCATGTGCGACCTCCGCATCGCGTCGACGGCGGCGGTCTTCGCCGAGAGCTTCGTCAAGGTGGGACTCATCCCCGGCGACGGCGGAGCCTGGCTGCTCCCCCGCGCGATCGGCAACGCCCGCGCCGCCGAGATGGCGTTCACCGGCGAACCGATCGACGCCGCCAAGGCACTCGACTGGGGGCTGATCTCGCAGGTCACCGATCCCGAAGAATTGCTCTCCGCCGCGCACGCCTTGGCAGCGCGAGTAGCAGCCAATCCCCCGCAGGTACTCCGCATGACCAAGAAACTGCTCCGTGAAGGCCAGCACCAAAGCCTCGAGAGCCTGCTCGAACTCTCCGCCGCCATGCAGTCGATCGCGCATCACACTCGCGATCACCACGAAGCCGTCGCCGCGATGCTCGAACGTCGTAGACCTGAGTTCACCGGAGAATGAAGGCCGGCAGTCAGCTACTGCCGGTCGGTGCAGTCCTCACCTCGATACTTTCGCTCCAATTCGGAGCGGCATTCGCGACGACGCTGTTCTCACAGATCGGGCCGGCCGGAGCGACGACGCTGCGACTGACTATCGCCGCGATCATCCTCGGCGTCATCGTCCGCCCGAGATGGAGCAGGTGGTCGAACCGGCAGCGCAAAGGCATCCTCGCGTTGGGTATCGCGCTGGCCGTCATGAACGGTGCCTTTTACCTCGCCCTCGACACGGTGCCCATCGGCACCGCTGTCACCATCGAGTTTCTCGGACCGTTGACGCTGGCCGCAGTGCTGTCTCGTCGATGGGCCGACGGAGCGTGGGTGCTGCTCGCCTTCGGCGGAGTGCTGCTGCTCGGGTTGGGAGATCACGGCGAATCCGGATTGGACCCGGTCGGGGTGATGTTCGCGTTGATCGCCGCTGCTGCGTGGGCCGGCTACATCGTGGCCGGTTCCCATCTCGCTGCGACCCTCCCGAGCGCCGACGGTTTGGCCGGCGCAAGCATCGTCGCGGCCGTATTGACCCTACCGTTCGGCCTCGTCTCCGGCGGAAGCGAACTGCTGGATCCGAAGATGCTCGCCGCCGGCGCGGCCGTCGCCATCCTCTCGTCCGTCATTCCGTACAGCCTGGAGATGTGGGCCCTACGCTCGCTGGCCAAGAAGGTCTTTGCCGTCCTCATCGCCCTCGAACCCGCTGCGGCTGCACTGGCCGGAGTTCTCGTGATCGGGCAATCGCTCGACGCCTTCACACTCGTCGCCGTCGGACTGGTGGTGACCGCGGGTGTCGGGACTGTTGTCATGAATCGAAAGTCCACGCCGAAATAGTCCAGGTACCGTCAGAGCACGTCATTCCAACGCACAGGAGAACCATGACCAACCCGATCATCGCCACCGTTCTCGGTAACACCCCGCAGATCGACGAAAGTGCGTTCATCGCACCCAACGCCACCGTTGTCGGCGCGGTGACCATCGCTGCGGGCGCCAGCATCTGGTACGGCGCAGTCCTGCGCGGCGACGCCGAATCGATCTCCATCGGTGCTGACACCAACATTCAGGACAACTGCACGGTTCACGCCGACCCGACGTTCCCCGCGGTACTGGGCGAACGAATCTCGGTCGGCCACAACGCGGTGCTGCACGGGTGCACCGTCGAAGACGACGTGCTCGTCGGCATGGGCGCCGTGGTGCTCAACGGCGCGCACATCGGTTCGGGATCGCTGATCGCGGCCGGTGCCGTCGTGTCTCAGGGAATGCAGATCCCGCCCGGATCGCTGGTCGCCGGTGTGCCCGCCAAGGTCAAACGTGAACTCTCCGAAGGCGAAAAGGCCGGTATCACCGCGAACGGCGCCGGCTACCTGATGCTCGCGAAGGCCCACCAGGACATCGAGCAGGCCTGATCGAGACGACGCTCGCGGCCGGTAGCAGCAAGAGCAACGACTAGCCTCGGGGCCGCAACGTACTGTTCGGCAACTCGGGTGCCGGGAGCGCCGGACCGTCGTATCCCGGCACGACGCCGAAACGCTGGTCCGGGACGCTGCCGTCGAATCCGGAGCCAAGCTCGGCCTGCCACTTGCGTCGATACTCGACGATCTCTTCGTGGGTGCGGCCCATGAAGTTCCACCACATGATGACCTGCTCTCCCAACGGTTTACCGCCGAGAAGTAGCAGTCGAGCCGGTTCGGATCCCGGATTACGCAATGTCAGTTTGCCGAAACCCGTTGCTTGATAACCCAACTCGGCCCAGCCGACGGTGGTTCCGCGTAGCACTACCGATCCTTGATCGACGATTACGCCGTGCTCATGTGAACGATCGACGTCGAGGGCGATCTCGGCGCCAGGATCCAAAATCACCTCTGCGCCCAACAATTCGGTGAACGTCGACACCGGAGATGTGTCACCGGCGAGCGAACCGAGGAACACACTGAGCGTGGCGCCGCCGGTGGTCACCGGCTCGGGCCGGTAGTGAACGAATGCGGGTGCGGTATCGCGTGCCGCATCCGGAAGCGCCACCCACAACTGCATCCCGTGCAGAACCTTGGTGTTCGGCGTTGACACCTCGGAGTGCGCGATCCCACTCCCGGCCGTCATCAAATTCAGTTCACCCGGTCGCACCATCGCATGGGAACCGATGCTGTCACGGTGCTCGATCTCTCCGGTGAACAGCCAACTGACCGTTTGCAATCCAGTGTGCGGATGCGGCGGCACATGCATGCCCGGACCAGAGCCGACGTCATCCGGACCGTAGTGATCGGCAAAACACCACGCTCCGATCAACGAACGCTCGCGTTGTGGGAGGGTGCGTCGTACTCGCATTGCCCGCGGGCCGCCGAGCGGCACGTCGCGCGGGGTGAGAATCTGAATCTCGCTCTCGACCGGATGGCCTTCGCATTCCTGCTCGACGGGTTGCGCTTCGAGGTTGCTCATATCGTCCATCCTGCCTCTAGTCATGCCTGCGCGAGACGCAGACGCGTGCACAATTCGGCCAACAGTCGAAGTTCGTCCGCGTCCAACGCCGGTCCGACATGGCGGCGAATACTTGCCGCATGACGGCGACCCACTGATTTCTGCAGCGCTGCACCCGCTTCGGTGAGTTGCACGATCGTGCCGCGGCGGTCGAGTGGATCCACGCTTCGGGACACCAAGCCTTCGCCCTCCAGCCGCTCCACCAGGCGACTGAGCGACGGTTGACTCAACAGAATCTCCCGATTCAGGTCATGCAGGCGCAGACAGTTCCGCGGCGCGAGACTGAGCGTGAACAGCACGTCGTACTCGCGCATTGACACCTGATTCCAGACGTCGTCGGCAGAGAGCCGCCGCATCACCGACACCTGGGCGCGAAACAAGGCTTCCCAGGCGTCGGTGGCGAGCTCGGTGGTGCTGACCGGAGCCTCTGGCTGTTGTGCGTCAGGCAGTGACACTGCTTGCCTCACGAGCCGCCTTCATCGACGCGTGAGTAGGCGGGTTGTCCGGCACATGGGCGGGGCGTCGGGCCGCGAACTCACGGCGCAGAACCGGAACAACTTCCTCACCGAGCAGATCGAGCTGCTCGAGCACTGTCTTGAGCGGCAGTCCTGCGTGATCCATCAAGAACAGCTGGCGCTGATAGTCACCGAAGAAATCGGCAAAAGCCAAGGTCTTCTCGATGACCTGTTCGGGGGAACCGACCGTCAGCGGGGTCTGCTCGGTGAACTCCTCGAGGGAAGGTCCATGGCCGTACACCGGGGCATTGTCGAAATACGGACGGAACTCCTTGACCGCGTCCTGACTGTTCTTGCGCATGAAGACCTGACCGCCGAGGCCGACGATCGCCTGATCCGCGGACCCGTGGCCGTAGTGCTCGTAACGCTGGCGATAGAGATTGATCAGCTCGATGTAGTGCTCTTTCGGCCAGAAGATGTTGTTCGCGAAGAATCCGTCACCGTGATACGCCGCGATCTCCGCGATCTCGGGGCTGCGGATCGACCCGTGCCACACGAACGGAGCGATGCCGTCCAGCGGGCGCGGAGTGGACGTGAATCCCTGCAGCGGTGTGCGGTACTCCCCTTGCCAGTTCACGACCTCCTCGTCCCACAGCCTGCGAAGAAGTTGATAGTTCTCGAGCGCCAACGGGATTCCGGCGCGAATGTCCTTGCCGAACCACGGGTACACAGGCGCGGTGTTTCCGCGACCCATCATCAGATCGACGCGCCCCTCGGCGAGGTGTTGAAGCATCGCGTAGTCCTCGGCGATCTTCACCGGGTCGTTGGTGGTGATCAGCGTCGTGGACGTGGAGAGCGTGATCTTCTCGGTCTGGGCCGCGATGTATCCGAGCATCGTGGTCGGAGATGACGGCACGAACGGCTTGTTGTGATGCTCGCCGGTCGCGAAGACGTCGAGACCGACTTCCTCGGCGTGCTTGGCGATGGTCGTCATGGCCTTGATGCGCTCGTGCTCTGTCGGGGTCTTACCCGTCGTGGGATCAGTGGTGACGTCACCGACCGTGAAGATTCCGAACTGCATGGTTGCTCCTCCGCGAACTAGATCCATTCGTTTGCATGTAACTGATCAAACATTCAACCATCCAGCTGTATTCCACGGCAAAAAGGTGAGGGCGGCACACAAGATGTGTGCCGCCCTCACCTGGACGAACGATCTACCGAAAAGCGGTCAGTGCATAACGATCGGCGTTGCCGTCTCGCCCTCGGCCACCGGCCTGGTGGTCTTGCTCCGCGGCAGGAAGAACGCCGGGATGAGGGTCAGGACGATCAGCACAGTGGCAACGAGGAAGGTGTTACCGAAGGCATCCGACGCCGCACTGAGAATCGAATTCGCAGCAGACTCCTGCGGACTTCCCGGTTCGGTCGGAATGTGCGAGGCCGCACCGACCATCGTCGTGTCGAGGCCACGATCGAGAAGCTGGTTGGTCAAGACCACCGACATCACGGCGGTACCGATCGAACCTGCGGTCTGCTGAACGATGTTCATCAGGGTGGAGCCGCGAGCAATCTGCTCGTTGGAGAGCGTCACGATAGCTGCGGTCATCAGCGGCATCATGGTGCAACCCATACCGAGGCCCATGACGAACAAGGCACCCATCAGCAGCCACGTCGGGGAATCCGAGGCAACCTGTGTGAACACACCCAAGCCGATCAGAATCAACGGCAAACCGGTCAGGACGATCTTGCCCGGGCCGATCTTGTCGACCAGTCGACCAGCGATGGGCATGGTGACCATAGCGCCGAGACCCTGCGGAGCCATCAACAATCCGGCAGCGAGCGTGGTGTGACCGCCGACCTGAATGAAGTAGCTCGGGAACAGCAACCCGGCGCCCATGAACGCGACGATGAACAGCGACGTCGTGATGACGGCGGTGGTCAACTGACGGTTCTTGAACAGGTGCAGGTCGATCAGCGGGTGATCCTTGTTGAGCGCGTGGAACACGAAGGCGATGATCAGTGCCAGACCGATACCGGCCGACACCAGAACCCGAGCGGACGCGACGGTTCCGACCTCAGGGATGGACGACACACCGAACAGGAACAGCGCCAGGCCGGGTGACAGCAGGATCATGCCGAGGAAGTCGAAGGACTCCGAAGGCTTCGCCTTGTCGGACGGCAGAATGATGAACGCAGCAGCCAGAGCGATGATGCCGATCGGCAAGTTGATCAGGAAGATCCAGTGCCAGCTCGCGGCCTCGATCAGCCAACCACCGAGAATCGGGCCGCCGATAGGACCGAGCAGCATCGGGATACCGAGAACTGCCATGACACGACCGACACGGTCCGGACCGGCGGCCCGGGTCATGATCGTCATACCGAGCGGCATCAACATGCCGCCGCCGAGGCCCTGGAGCACACGGAAGCCGATGAGCGAGGTGATGTCCCACGCCATCGCACAGGCGACCGAACCGAGCACGAAGAGCACCAGGGCCGTCATGTAGAGGCGCTTGGTGCCGAAACGGTCGGCAGCCCAACCGGTAACCGGAATGACCGTCGCCAAAGCGAGGGTGTAGGCCGTCATCGTCCACGCGACGGTGGCGTACGAAGTTTCGAAGTCCTCGGCAAAGGTGGTGAGCGCGACGCTCACCACGGTTACGTCGAGAATCGACATGATGGCGCCGAGCACCACCACGGAAGCGATCTTGAGGACCGCCCCGTCAAGTTTGTCGGACGCCGGTGCCGGCGCGTTCGGCGATGTCATCGCGAAGTCTCCTGGTTAAGTGCTCGCAGATAGTCACCCGCGAGAATGGGCTTGAGAGCCTCGAACAAACGAATCCGCTCTGGCTCAGGAACACGCGACGCGAATTCGCGAAGCTGGCCGCGCTTGCACTCGATGTGGTTGGTCGTCACCTTACGACCGGCCTCCGACAAGGAAACCCGCTTGACGCGCCGGTCCCGCTCGTCTTCACGGCGATCGACCAGGCCCATGTTCACGAGCTGGTCGATGTTTCGTCCCGTAGCTGCCACCGAGAGCCGAAGCTCCTCGGCAACCTCGTTGATCGGGATCGCCGCATCACGTTGCGCAAGTACGAACAGCACACGCACCTGAGAGAACGAGAGATCCAGCTCGATCAACGCATCGATCGACTCCGAATCACCGGCGCTCATCAGGCGAGTGAACAACTCGTCGAGTGCTCCAAACAGGTCATCAGAATCGGAAGCGATCACCTGGCAAATGGTAGTGCGGTTGCAACTATTGCCCAAATGAAAACATGTTGCAACTTATTATTTGGTGAGCACCATCACGTTGCCGACATCATTCCTGCAGCAAAATGGCCTTTCCGAGAACTTTGCCGCTTTCGAGATCAGCGAGGGCAACCGCAGCGTCCGCGAGCGGATACCGTGCCTTGACCAGGGGTCGCAGGCCGTTTCGGACGTGCTCGACCAACGATGCGTGCACCTCGGCTACCGCTTCGGGATTGGTGCGTGTGAATTCGCCCCACGCCGCCCCGACAATGCTGATGTTCCGGAACAGCACGCGGTTCACCTTCACCTCGGGGATACCGCCGCCGGCAAATCCGATCACCACAAGCCGTCCTTCGGGTGCCAGAACACGAACCGCGTCGTCGAACGCGTCGCCGCCCACCGGATCCACCACGATCTGAGCGCCGACGCCGTCGGTCAGTTCCCGAATCCGCTCTCCCCATCCCGGGGCAAGGGCGACAACCTCGTCGGCACCGAGCTCACGAAGAAAGTCCTCGACGCCCTCGCGTCGTACTACCGCGATCACCCGGGCGCCGTGCGCCTTCGCCAATTGAATGCTTGCCGTTCCCACGCCACCCGCAGCGCCGAGTACAACCACCGTCTCCCCCGCGACGATCTTTGCGCGACGAGCGAGCGCGAACTCCATCGTCTGATAGTTGATGATCAGCGAAGCCGCCTCGTCGAATGCGAGTCCGTCCGGAATTCGAAGTACCTGCGCCGGGTTGACTGCGATCCGCTCCGCATAGCCGCCCAGATATGCGGCCGCCAGAACACGATCACCCGGAGCGAAGCCCGAACCCTCGGGCGCGGAGACCACGACGCCCGATATCTCCGCTCCGGGAATGAACGGCGGTTCCGGCCGGATCTGATACTTGCCGTAGGTGATCAGTAGGTCAGGAAAGCAGACGCCACTGGCCTTCACGTCGATGAGGACCAGACCTTCGGCTGCGGGCTCGGGAACCTCCTGCGCGACAATTCCTTCGGGACCGGTCAGTTCCGTAACCACCATTGCGCGCACAGAAAGCTCCTCTTCGGGACATCTGAAATTCGGGACATCTGAAATCTGGACCGGTAACCCGGTTTTTCTCGACCTTAACCCGGTACTCACGTCAGATCATCGTTCACTCCCGATGTGCAGTCGTTCGAGTCCGTCGAGAATCAGATCGAGACCGAAAGCGAATTCGGCAGCGTAGCTGTATCCCGGCGCCAGCACGTGCTCGGTGGTCAACTCGGCCAGGTGCGGATACTGACCGCTCTCGAACGATCCCATGATCGCGTTCGCCAGTTCCGTCGTCTCCTGCGCAGTTTCGAACGGCAAGCTCACCTCTTGCAGCACGAAGCCGTAGATGTACGCATCCATGATCGAAAAGGCATGCGCAGCAAGGGAAACCGGAAAGTCGGCGGAGCGTAGCGTCCCGATCACTGCGTCGTGGTGACGCAACGTCGCGGGACCAGGGGTCGTTCGAGACTCCATCAACGGAGTTGCCCACGGGTGCCTCCCCAATACTGCACGAGTGGAAACCGCTCGCGCGTGAAGTTCCGTTCGCCATGGGCGTCCCGGCGTCGGCAGGTCGATCTCGGCAAAAACCGCGTCGACCATTCCGTCGAGCAGGTCACCCTTGTCCGACACGTGGTTGTACAGAGACATCGCCTCGACGCCCAGTTGCGTCCCCAGTTTGCGCATCGTCATCGAGTCGATCCCCACGGAATCGGCCAGTGCGACGGCACCGCCTACGACGTCGTCCCGGGTCAATCTCGCGCGCTTCTCCACATTGACAGAACTTACACCGTAAGTGTCATACTTACGGTGTAAGTAATCGACGAACGGAGACTCGCATGGCACAGGAACTGATGACCGCCGTCGTGCAGGATCGCTACGGCGAAGCCGGCGTTCTCTACCTCGATCGCATTCCGCGCCCCACCGTCGCCGACAACGAAGTGCTGATACGCGTGGAGGCTGCGTCTGTCGACAGAGGGGCCTGGCACCTCATGGCCGGGTTGCCATATCCGTTGCGCCTCGCGGGATTTGGACTGCGCGCACCCAAGAACCGGGTACGCGGACTGGACGTCTGCGGT
This sequence comes from Rhodococcus sp. NPDC055024, assembly GCF_053608585.1. NCBI lineage: Bacteria > Bacillati > Actinomycetota > Actinomycetes > Mycobacteriales > Nocardiaceae > Rhodococcus > Rhodococcus sp. NPDC055024. The sequence goes on along the minus strand of NZ_JBSGVT010000004.1, from coordinate 339,289 downwards.
CGCGTCGAAGCCGTCGGCAGTTCGGTTACCCGCGTGACAGTCGGCCAGGAGGTGTACGGGATCGCAGTCGGTTCTTTTGCGGAATATGCGTGCGCGCTCGAATCGAAGATTGCCGCAAAACCTGCCCGGTTGTCGTTCGCGCAAGCGGCAGCGGTACCGGTCTCCGCCCTGACGGCACTGCAAGCGGTGCGCGATCACGGTCACGTGGAGGCGGAGCAATCCGTCCTCGTCCTCGGTGCATCCGGTGGTGTCGGAATCTATGCGGTCCAAGTGGCCAAAGCCCTCGGGGCGCACGTCACCGGCGTATGCAGCGCATCGAAAATCGATACCGTCCGCGCTCTCGGAGCCGACGAGGTTCTCGACTATCGAAGCGAGGACGTCACCGACGGGTCGCATCGGTACGACGTCATAATCGACACCGGCGGCAACCGCCGATTGCGAGACCTACGACGAGCACTCACACGCACCGGAACTCTCGTCATCGTCGGCGGCGAGAACGGTGGACGGTGGCTCGGCGGAATCGATCGCCAAATCCGCGCACTGTGTTTGTCTCCGTTCGTATCTCAGAAGCTCGGGTCTTTGATGGCTTCGGAGAACGCCGACGATCTGGAGGTCCTGACGCAGATGATCGACGCAGGCCTCGTCACCCCGGTGATCGACTCCGTTCATTCCCTTGCCGACACCGCCGTCGCCGTGGCACGTATGGTCGACGGCTCCGGCTGCGGAAAGCAGATAATCGCCACTCGCTGAAAAGCCTGACAGAATCGGCTCACTCCAGCGAACAGGAATCTCACGTGAACCCAGATCTCACGCTCGCGCAGCAGCCAGACCGAGGACCGATCTTCGTCAAGTCCCGCCCGGTACGCACCGGCGACATCGACGTCGCCAAACAGGTCAGGCTCGACGCCGTCGCCCGCTACCTGCAGGACATCGGCAACGACAACATCGAGGCCGCCGGGGCCATCGACACACACCCGCTCTGGATAGTGCGTCGCACCGTCGTCGACGTCGTCCGGCCGGCAATCTGGCCGGAAGAGTTGACCATGACTCGCTGGTGCTCCGGCTTCTCCACGAGATGGGCGAACATGCGCGTGCGCTTCGACGGCAGCAACGGCGCGCTGATGGAAACCGAAGGCTTCTGGATCAACATCAGCGCCGAGTCGGGCATGCCCACCCGGATGAGTGACGACTTCATGCGGCCGTTGGAAGAATCCACCGACGAGCATCGCCTGAAGTGGAAGCGTGTCCTCGCCGAGAACGCACCGGAGGTGGACGACGCCGGTGTTCTCGACGCGCCGTTCGCTCTGCGCGCCACCGACATCGACCCGTTCGACCACGTCAACAACGCCGTCTATTGGCAAGCGGTCGAAGAGGTCCTCAGCGCTCGCACAGAATTGCGTACCGTTCCGCATCGAGCGCTGATCGAGTACCTCTCCCCCATCGTCTCCAGCGACGACGTCGTCCTGCGCAGTCGCGTCGACGACAAGACCGTCACGGTCTGGTTCCTGGTCGGCGAAGCGCTCCGCGCAGTTGCGCAGGTGAGCGCCCTCTAACGCAGTTTCTGGGTCGCGACAGCCGCGACACCGAACACCAACGCAAGAAGAATCGCGGCCCAGAAACCGAAGAGCCACCAAACCACGCCGAACACGACCACTGCCGGGGCAACGGTGATGAACGCGATGGTGGGGCTTTCGCGTACCACCTCGAGTGCGGTTCGGGCATTAGTTCGATCGAGCTTCTTACCGGCCATCGAAAACCTCCTTCAAGGTCCTGACCATCCAGAGTAACCGGACTGACGGGCATAAAGCGGATACCGTGAACGCATGGCCGACCACCGCACCCTCGTCCTCATGCGACACGGCAAGTCCAGCTACCCAGAGGGCATCCGAGATCACGAGCGTCCACTCGCCGAACGGGGCCTGCGCGAGGCCCGCATCGGCGGCGAATGGATCCGCGAGAACGTCCCGCCCGTCGACGCCGTTCTGTGCTCCACCTCCCGGCGGACCGTCGAAACCCTTGCCTCGACGGGTATCGAGGCGCCCGCCGGATTCGAGAAGTCCATCTACGGCGGCTCACCCGCCGACGTGATCGCAGCTGCGCGCACCACGTCGGACCACGTCAAAACACTCCTGATCGTCGGACACGAACCCGGGATCCCGTGGACTGCCCTCGATCTGGCGTCGAACGAAAACTCCGAAGCGGCCCAACGTATCCGGGACAAGTTCCCGACTTCGGCGATCGCGGTCCTCTCGGTACCGGTGCCGTGGACCGAACTCGACGACTCCGTCGCGACGCTGCTCGAGTTTCACGTACCCCGCTAGATCGACCACACCACTAGATCACCTCACGCAGCAGTCGGTCCGAAAGTGCAAGCGCGTCACGGTCGTACGTCGACGTGGACGCGAGCAATTCGTCGGCACCGGTCCGCTCGGCCAGATCGTGAAGCTGCTGCTTCACCTCGACCGGCGTCCCGTGCAGCGCCGACGCCGTGAACGACTCGACGCGCCTGGCGTTTCGATCACTGCGCGGGGCGCGCCTGATCTCGTCCGGCGACGCGAGCGGCGGAAACTCCCCCGTCCGTGACGATTCTGCGAGCGCGTACGCCTCCGGGATCAGCAACTCACGGGCCGCCTCGGTGGTATCGGCAACCGCCACCTCGAGGGAAACCACCACATAGGGTTCGGGGTGCGTGTCGGTGGGCTGGAAAGCTCGGCGGTACTCATCCAACGCATCCACCCGATCGGTGCTACCGATTCCCAGTATCGGCCCACCCACGACCACCGGAAGCCCCAGCTGCGCTGCCACTTTCAGACCTGCGCGCGTCGCCAGCACGAAGATCGGCACCCCGGTCTGCGACGCCGGCCGTGCCGTCACTGCGGCGGAGCCGTCCAGGTAGCGCCTCACCTCGTCCAGGTCCGACACAAACGTGTCCGGAGCATCCTTGCTGCGGCGTAGTGCCTGACGAACAGGCTCCGTGAATCCCAGCGATCGGCCGAGACCGAGATCGATTCGCCCGGGATACAGCGATTCCAACATCAGGAACTGCTCGGCGACGATCAGCGGTTGGTGATTCGGCAGCATTACCCCACCGCTTCCGAGCCTGATATCTCGCGTATGTGCGCCGATCGCGGCGAGCAGTACTGCCGGCGAACCGCTCCCGATCCCCGGCACCGCGTGATGCTCGGCGACCCAGAACCGGTGGTAGCCGAGAGCGTCGGCGTCGGTGGCGCGTTCGAGCGAATGCGTCAGAGCTGCGGAGTCGGGGTATCCGCTCCTGGTTCGGGATCGGTCGAGCAGTGAGAGAAGCACTCTCGGAGCAACAAGGAATTCGGAAAGTTTCATCCGGACGCCGAACGAGGACCGTTTCTGACCGCAATACCCGCAACACTGGACCTGTCGCCGGAATACACCATCACATGAAGGGCACGTCATGGACATCAAGCTCGAACTGGTCGCCATTCCCGTCACCGACATCGACCGCGCCAAGGACTTCTACGTCCGCCTCGGCTTCAATGCCGACCACGATCACACGGTCAGCGAGGACCTGCGGTTCGTCCAGTTGACCCCACCCGGCTCTGCCTGCTCGATCTGCATCGGCAAGGGAATCACCGACGCCGACCCCGGTTCCGTCGTCGGCATGCAGGTGGTGGTCAAGGACATCGAAGAGGCTGAGCGCGAGTTCAAGAGCCGCGGCATCGACATCAGCCCGATCGACGACCAGGCTTGGGGCAGATTCATCTACTTCGCCGACCCCGACGGCAACAAGTGGGCCGTCCAGGAGATCGTCATCCCAGATCTCAGCGGTAGTAACTCCTGAAAACCGCACCTCCGAAACGAAGAAATCCCCCGCCTGATTCAGGCGGGGGATTTCTCACGACCTAGCGCTTAGCGGTAGTCGTCACATGCGACTACCCGACTAGCGGTAGTCGTTGCTGAAGCCGTAGTCGTCCAGCGGAACTGCAGCACCGGTGTTCTGGCCGAAGCCGTCCGGGCTGTAGTACTGGTCGTCGTACGACGGCACTGCGTAAGCAGCGGCGCGTGCCTCTTCGGTGGGCTGAACCTGGATGTTGCGGTAACGGTTGATACCGGTACCGGCAGGGATCAGCTTGCCGATGATGACATTTTCCTTCAGACCGATCAGCTTGTCCGAGCGGCAGTTGATAGCCGCATCGGTCAAGACACGAGTGGTCTCCTGGAACGATGCCGCGGACAGCCACGAATCCGTCGCGAGCGACGCCTTCGTGATACCCATGAGCACCGGACGGCCGGCTGCGGGCTCGCCACCCTCGGCGACAACGCGGCGGTTTGCCGACTCGAACTCGGCGCGCTCGGTGAGCGAACCGGGCAGGAACTCGGTGGCACCGGAATCGATGATCGTCACGCGACGAAGCATCTGGCGCACGATGACCTCGATGTGCTTGTCGTGGATCGACACACCCTGGCTCCGGTACACCTCCTGGACCTCGTTGACCAAGTGGATCTGAACCTGACGCGGACCCATGACTCGCAGGACCTCGTGGGGATCGGCAGCACCTTCCATGAGCTGCTGTCCGACCTCGACGTGGTCACCGTCAGCCAAGAGGCTTTCGCGACCGTCAGCATGCTTGAAGACGCGCAGACGCTGACGCTTGCTGAGCTTGTCGTAGACAACCTCTTCGCCGCCATCGTCCGGAACGATGGTGATCTTGTAGAAACGATCGCCGTCTTCGAGCTGTACCCGACCGGTGACGTCCGCGATAGGAGCCTTGCCCTTGGGCACACGTGCCTCGAACAGCTCCTGGACACGCGGCAGACCGCCGGTGATGTCATCTCCTGCGACACCACCCTGGTGGAAGGTACGCATGGTCAGCTGGGTACCGGGCTCACCGATCGACTGAGCGGCGACAATACCGACAGCCTCACCGATGTCGACCAGCTTGCCGGTGGCCATCGAGCGGCCGTAGCAAGTGGCACAAACGCCGGTGCCGGTGGTGCAGGTCAGGACCGAGCGGACCTTGACCGTCGTGATGCCGGCCTCGAGCAGAGCATCGATGGCGGGGTCACCGAGATCGTGGCCACGCTCGACGATGACGGTGCCGTTCGCGTCGACTGCATCGGCCGCCAAGGTACGGGCGTACGTGCTGGTCTCCACGTGAGCATCGCGGATCATCGTGCCGTCGGCCTGCTTCTCGGCGATCGTGGTGACGATGCCGCGCTCTGTTCCACAGTCGACCTCGCGGACGATGACGTCCTGCGAAACGTCCACCAGACGACGGGTCAGGTAACCCGAGTCGGCGGTGCGGAGTGCGGTATCGGCCAGACCCTTACGAGCACCGTGCGTGTTGATGAAGTACTCGAGAACGGTCAGGCCTTCCTTGAAGGAAGACTTGATCGGACGCGGGATGAACTCACCCTTCGGGTTTGTCACCAGACCCTTCATACCGGCGAGCGAGCGAACCTGAGTCATGTTGCCGGCTGCGCCGGACTTCACGATCATCGGGATCGGGTTGCTGTCGGGGAAGTGAGCCTCCATGGCCTTGCCGACCTTGTCGGTCGCTTCCTGCCAAATGGTGACCAGAGCGCTGTTGCGCTCCTTCTTGTCCAAAGCACCACGCTGGTACTGCTTCTCGATCTTGTCGGCCTGAGCCTCGAAGTCCTCGATGATGGCAGGCTTCTCCGGCGGCACGAGCACGTCGGAAATCGAGACCGTGACACCCGAACGGGTGGCCCAGTAGAACCCGACGTCCTTGAGCTTGTCGACGGTCTGTGCAACCACGATCATCGGGTACCGCTCGGCGAGATCGTTGATGATCGTCGCCTGGCGCTTCTTCGGCATCTGCTCGTTGACGAACGGGTAGTCCGCCGGAAGCAGCTCGTTGAAGAGCACACGGCCGAGTGTCGTGGTGGCGGTCCAACCGTCACCGTAGTTCCAGCCCTCGGGGAACAGTTCGTTCTCGAGGTCGCGCGGCGGACGCTGTTGCGTCAGACGCACCTTGATCTGAGCCTGCACCGAGAGAGCACCGCGGTCGACCGCCATCTGAGCCTCGGCGGGCGAGGAGTACACGCCCTGCTCTGCCTCGTCGTTGGTCGGAGCAATGAGCTCACCGGTGACACCCTCGTCGAGACGGGTGAGGTGGAACAGACCCGTGACCATGTCCAGACGCGGCATGGCGAGCGGGCGACCCGAAGCAGGCGAGAGGATGTTGTTCGAGGACAGCATCAGGATGCGTGCCTCGGCCTGAGCCTCTGCCGACAGCGGGAGGTGAACAGCCATCTGGTCACCGTCGAAGTCGGCGTTGAAGGCCTCACACACCAGCGGGTGGAGCTGAATGGCCTTGCCCTCGACGAGCTGCGGCTCGAATGCCTGGATACCCAGACGGTGCAGCGTAGGTGCACGGTTGAGCAGCACGGGGTGCTCGGCGATGACCTCTTCGAGGACGTCCCACACCTGGACGCGCTTGCGCTCGACCATGCGCTTTGCCGACTTGATGTTCTGCGCGTGGTTCAGATCGACCAGACGCTTCATCACGAACGGCTTGAACAGCTCGAGAGCCATCAGCTTGGGCAGACCACACTGGTGCAGCTTGAGCTGAGGACCGACGACGATCACGGAACGACCCGAGTAGTCGACGCGCTTACCGAGCAGGTTCTGACGGAAACGACCCTGCTTGCCCTTGAGCAGATCGCTCAGGGACTTCAGCGGGCGGTTACCCGGTCCGGTGACCGGACGTCCACGACGACCGTTGTCGAACAGGGCGTCGACCGACTCCTGCAGCATCCGCTTCTCGTTGTTGACGATGATCTCGGGAGCACCGAGGTCGATCAGTCGCTTGAGGCGGTTGTTGCGGTTGATGACGCGGCGGTACAGGTCGTTGAGGTCGGACGTCGCGAAACGTCCACCGTCGAGCTGAACCATCGGGCGAAGCTCCGGCGGAATCACCGGAACAGCGTTGAGGACCATGCCCATCGGCGAGTTGCCGTTGGTCTGGAAAGCCGCAACCACCTTGAGGCGCTTGAGAGCACGCAGCTTCTTCTGGCCCTTGCCGCTGCGGATGGTCTCGCGAAGAGACTCTGCCTCGGCGTCGAGGTCGAAGTTCTGCATCAGGATCTGGATGGACTCTGCGCCCATCGCACCCGTGAAGTACTCGCCGTAACGGTCGACCAGCTCGCGGTACAGCAGCTCGTCGATGATGAGCTGCTTGACGCTCAGCTTGGTGAAGGTGGTCCAGATCTCGTCGAGACGATCCAGCTCACGCTGCGCGCGGTCACGGAGCTGACGCATTTCGCGCTCGCCGCCGTCCTTGACCTTGCGGCGGACATCGGACTTCGCGCCCTCTGCCTCGAGCTCCGCGATGTCGGCTTCGAGCTTCTGCGCACGTGCCTCGAGATCGGCGTCGCGCTGATCTGCGACGGTCTTCTTCTCGACCTGCATCTCGGCTTCGAGGGTGGACAGCTCGTTGTGACGGAGCTCCTCGTCGACGCCGACGATGACGTAGGCAGCGAAGTAGATGATCTTTTCCAGATCCTTCGGAGCCAGGTCGAGCAGGTAACCGAGACGGCTCGGAACACCCTTGAAGTACCAGATGTGCGTGACCGGTGCGGCCAGTTCGATGTGACCCATGCGCTCACGACGAACCTTGGCGCGAGTGACCTCGACGCCACAGCGCTCACAGATGATGCCCTTGAAGCGGACACGCTTGTACTTACCGCAGTAGCACTCCCAGTCCCGAGTGGGGCCGAAGATCTTCTCGCAGAAGAGGCCGTCCTTCTCGGGCTTGAGCGTGCGGTAGTTGATGGTCTCCGGCTTCTTGACCTCGCCGTAGGACCAATTGCGGATGTCCTCTGCACTGGCCAAGCCAATGCGGAGTTCATCGAAGAAGTTGACGTCGAGCACGTAACTTCCTTTCCCCGTTGGGGTTACGGTTGCCGGTCACCCGGCAACCTGACTGCCAATTCAAATGTGAACTACGCCCCCGGGCTGCTCTTTCAAGAGCAACCCGGGGACCGAAACCTAGTTCGCGAGGTCGTCGACCGTCGCAGCTTCGTTCCTGGACAGGTTGATGCCCAGGTTCGCTGCGGCCCGCTCCAAGTCCTCGTCGTCGCCGTCCGCCATCGTGATGGCCGCGCCGTCCGAGGACAGCACCTCCACGTTGAGGCAGAGCGACTGGAGCTCCTTGAGGAGCACCTTGAACGACTCGGGGATGCCGGGTTCGGGGATGTTCTCGCCCTTGACGATGGCTTCGTACACCTTGACTCGACCGACCACGTCGTCCGACTTGATGGTCAGCAGTTCCTGCAGCGTGTAAGCCGCGCCGTAGGCCTGCATCGCCCAGCACTCCATCTCACCGAAGCGCTGGCCACCGAACTGGGCCTTACCACCGAGAGGCTGCTGCGTGATCATCGAGTACGGACCGGTCGAACGAGCGTGGATCTTGTCGTCGACCAAGTGGTGCAGCTTGATGATGTACATGTAACCGACCGAAACCGGGTACGGGAACGGCTCGCCGGAGCGGCCGTCGAACAAGGTGGCCTTTCCGTCGGGCCCGACCATCTGCTCGCCGTCACGGTTCGGCAGCGTCGCGCCGAGGAGACCGGTGAGCTCGTCTTCCTTCGCACCGTCGAACACCGGGGTGGCGATGTTCGAGTCGGCCGGAGCGGACAGCATCTCTTCCGGCAGGGTCGCAGCCCAGTCGGGACGAGAACCGTCGGACGCGATCTGAATGTTCCAGCCGGTCTTGCCGATCCACCCGAGGTGGGTCTCCAAGACCTGACCGATGTTCATACGACGCGGGACACCGTGCGTGTTCAAGATGATGTCGACAGGCGTGCCGTCCGAGAGGAACGGCATGTCTTCCTGCGGCAGGATCTTGCCGATGACGCCCTTGTTACCGTGGCGGCCGGCGAGCTTGTCGCCGTCCTGGATCTTGCGCTTCTGTGCCACGTAGACGCGGACCAACTCGTTGACACCGGGAGGCAGATCGTCGTCTTCGTCACGCGAGAACACGCGGATTCCGATGACCTTGCCGGTCTCACCGTGAGGAACCTTGAGGGACGTGTCACGAACCTCGCGAGCCTTCTCACCGAAGATGGCGCGAAGGAGGCGCTCTTCGGGGGTCAGCTCGGTCTCGCCCTTCGGCGTGACCTTTCCGACCAGCACGTCGCCGTCACGAACCTCGGCACCGATACGGATGATGCCGCGCTCGTCGAGGTCGGCGAGGACCTCGTCGGAGACGTTCGGGATGTCGCGAGTGATTTCCTCGGCACCGAGCTTGGTGTCGCGGGCATCGATCTCGTGCTCCTCGATGTGAATCGAGGTCAGGACGTCCTCTTCCACGAGACGCTGCGACAGAATGATCGCGTCCTCGTAGTTGTGGCCTTCCCACGGCATGATCGCGACGAGCAAGTTCTTGCCCAGCGCCATCTCACCGTTCTCGGTGCAAGGACCGTCGGCCAGAACCTGGCCGGCCTCGACACGCTGTCCCTCGTCCACGATCGGACGCTGGTTGGCGCACGTGCCCTGGTTGGAACGCGCGAACTTGCGCATCCGGTACGTCTTGCGGCTTCCGTCGTCAGCCATCACCGTGACGTAGTCCGCGGAGATCTCCTCCACGACACCGGTCTTCTCGGTGATGATGACGTCGCCGGCATCCACAGCTGCACGCAGCTCCATGCCGGTTCCGACGAGAGGCGCCTCGCTGCGAACCAGCGGGACAGCCTGACGCTGCATGTTCGCGCCCATCAGGGCACGGTTTGCATCGTCGTGCTCGAGGAACGGAATCATCGCGGTAGCGACGGACACCATCTGACGCGGCGAAACGTCCATGTAGTCGATGTCGGAGGACGCGACGAACTCGACCTCGCCACCCTTACGGCGGACGAGAATCTTCGAGTCGGTGAAGCGACCCTCGCGGTCGATGGCCGAGTTGGCCTGCGCGACTACGTGGCGGTCTTCTTCGTCGGCGGTCAGGTAGTCGACGTCATCCGTCACCTGTCCGTCGACGACGCGACGGTACGGGGTCTCGATGAAACCGAACGGGTTGACGCGTGCGTAGACCGACAGCGAACCGATCAGGCCGATGTTCGGGCCTTCCGGGGTCTCGATCGGGCACATGCGGCCGTAGTGCGACGGGTGAACGTCACGAACCTCGAGGCCGGCGCGCTCACGGGACAGACCACCCGGGCCGAGGGCGGACAGACGACGCTTGTGCGTCAGCCCCGACAGCGGGTTGTTCTGGTCCATGAACTGCGACAGCTGGGAGGTTCCGAAGAACTCCCTGATCGCAGCGACGACGGGACGGATGTTGATCAGCGTCTGAGGCGTGATTGCCTCGACGTCCTGCGTGGTCATGCGCTCACGAACCACGCGCTCCATGCGGGACAGGCCCACGCGGATCTGGTTCTGGATGAGCTCGCCGACCGTACGCAGACGACGGTTGCCGAAGTGGTCGATGTCGTCGACCTCGACGGGAACCTCGACGCCGCCCGGAGCCGTCATCGAGGTGTCACCTGCGTGCAGACGCACGAGGTACTCGACGGTGGCGACGATGTCTTCTTCGGTGAGCGTGGATGCAACGATCGGCTGACCCGCGTTCAGGCCGAGCTTCTTGTTGATCTTGTAACGACCCACGCGAGCGAGGTCGTAGCGCTTGTCCTTGAAGAACAGGTTCTCCAGCAGAGTCTGCGCGCTCTCCTTGGTGGGGGGCTCGCCCGGACGCAGCTTGCGGTAGATGTCGAGCAACGCCTCATCGGTACCGGCGGTGTTGTCCTTCTCCAGCGTGGCCATGAGGATCTCGGAGAAGCCGAAGCGCTCCGTGATCTGCTCGGTGGTCCAGCCGAGTGCCTTGAGCAGGACGGTGACAGGCTGACGACGCTTGCGGTCGATACGGACACCAACGGTGTCGCGCTTGTCGACGTCGAACTCGAGCCATGCACCGCGACCGGGGATCACCTTGACGCTGTGCAGATCCTTCTCGGTGCTCTTGTCGACGCTCATGTCGAAGTACACACCGGGGGAACGCACGAGCTGCGAGACGACCACACGCTCGGTGCCGTTGATGATGAAGGTGCCCTTGTCGGTCATCATCGGGAAATCTCCCATGAAGACCGTCTGGCTCTTGATCTCACCAGTGTTGTTGTTGATGAACTCCGCGGTGACGAACAACGGCGCCGCGTAGGTCATGTCCTTGTCTTTGCACTCGTCCGTCGAGGCCTTGACCTCGTCGAATCGAGGGTCGGAGAAGGACAGCGACATAGTGCCGTTGAAATCCTCGATCGGAGAAAGCTCCGCGAGGATGTCCTCGAGACCACCGGACACTGCATTGTCGCCGAGTGCCGCTGCTCGTTCACGCCAACTCTGCGCGCCGATCAGCCACTCGAACGAATCTGTCTGTACGTCAAGAAGCCCGGGAACTTCGAGGGGTTCGCGAACTTTCGCGAACGAAACCCTCTTCGGGGCTCCGGGGATTCCGGAAACTGCCTTGGTCTGGCTAGAGACTGCCAAGATGCGTCCTTCCAGCACCTCACGCGGGCCGCTCCGTGCTGTTGCGACCGCCGCTGTATCTGCTTCGAATTTCGCTGGTTACAACCCGAACGAAACCCGTCGCAGAAAGCAAGAAGTACTTGACTTCGCAGCGGTTGAGACGAGGGGTGGACAGGAGGCAGCCAGCGCAACGTCCAAAAGTACACCCTTACTCAGGAAATGTCGAGTCGGGTGTAGCTGAGGGTCTGATTCAGATACTGACGTGAGACTGCCGATCACTCGTCCGTGCATGTTCACCGATCAGAGTGGACCTTGCGGACCGCCCCGTCAAGGGCGAGAGCGCGTGTCGCAGCATTCGAACATTCGTCGCCTGCATTCGAACACTGCCACCGGAAGTGTAGCGAGCAACGGCGTCACACACGAAAAATCTGGACCGACATCGTGCGTCGGTCCAGATCTTCGCGCTGGTAAGCAGGGGCTACTGGTCGCGAATCTCAGAAATCAGCCAGTTTCCGTCCTGCTTCTCCAGGCTCACGATGACCATTCCGGAGCGAGAGTCTGCCGCCACGCCGTTCTGCGTCGAGCTGACGTTCAGTTGGGCGAGCAACTGTGCCCGGTCCTTCTCGAGTCGCGTGATCCCGATCAGCGGGACATCAGCGGTCGTTGCCGTCTGCGTTTGTTCGACGCCGGCCTTCTGCGTGTCCTTGTATTGCGTCAGTTGGTCACGCATCGACTGATTCAAGCCCTGGACGCCCTTGTCGAAATCGGCGTCGAACGTGTCGGGTGAGAACGTGAAGACTGCGGCCAACGCCGACGGCGTCACGCGGAGAACCTCAGCCGTCGCGCCTTCGTCCACCCAGGCGCTGTCGTCCGTCTTCGCGCCGACTTTGAAGAAGGCGATGCCCGCGAGGATCGCGACGATCACCGCTGCTGCCCCCAGGATCGCGACCAGGCGCCAGCCGGCCCTGGATGGTGGGGAGGTTGTCGCCGACTCCCCCGCGTCCGCCTCCGGGGCAGCGGGGGCCTTCGACTCTTCGGTAGCGGCCTTCGGTTCGGCAGCGACGGTCTTCGCCGGCTTGGTGAGATCGGGGCCTGGTGTGGATTCCGGGGCGTCGGATTCAGGGGCGTCGGATTCAAACTTCGCCGGCTCGGCACCGGAGGCTTGCGCCTTGGTCAGGTTCGGCTTCGCTGATTCAGGTGTCACTGAATCCGGAGCTGCTGCTTCCGGGGTCGCTGCTTCCGGGGTCGCTGCTTCCGGCTGCTCGATCGTGGGCTCGACCGGATCCGAATCGGACGTCCCCGCGGGGACGTTGAGCGAGCGAGCGCTTCCCGCGATCTTCGGCCGACGGTTCTGCGGGGAGGACGGTCCGCCGGTACGACGTTTGGGTGGCATTACGCGCTTCTCCTTCGAGGGATGTCGGTGTGCAGGTTCGTAGAACTACTGGCCACCGGAATCACCGCCCTCGGTTGTCGGTGCAGGAGCACTGGATGCAGGTGCTTCGGTCCCCGAGCCGGGGGCGGGCGACGCACCAGGTGCCGGCGTGGAGCCGTCGGCAGCCGGCAGGGTGCCGGAGCCGAGATCGACCCGCGATCCGACCGGATCGGCCGACTGCGCCTTCCAGACCCCGTCGACCTCGACCATCCCGAGCCGCATCCCGAGCTGGTTCTTGACGAACTGGTTGCCCTGGGTCGTGGTCACTCGAACGACGACCAGAGCCGTGGCGGTCCGGTCATCGGTGTTGAGTTCGGTCAGAGCGGACTGCACAACTTCGGTGTCAGCCTTCGAGCCAGAGTTACGCAATTCGTCGGTGATGGAATCCTGAACGGTCTGCAGATACGTCGTCATCTCGTCACCGGTCACCGAAGAACGCATGTTTTCGATCGACTGGTCGAGATTGGCCGAGTCCGCGTTGTTGAGATTGATCGCGACTTGCTGCGCACCGATCAACGCGTCGTCACGCATCTCGGCGGTGGTGCGGTCGGTGGTGAGCGCCCGAACGTACGGGACGCCGAACACACCGAGCGCAACCACTGCCGCCAGAAGCAAGACACCGACCGCAATCAGAGACGCTGTCAGCCCCTTCGGTTTGCCGGTCGTCGGCGTTCCCGCTTCAACTTGCTCGGGCCCGCCGGACTGCGGGGAACTGTTTCTCTGAATCACACTCACTACCCTACTTACCTGTTTTGCCCAGCCTCTGGCCGCGAATCGTCAACTGCCACAACTCAGTAGCCTGAACTGCACAAACTCGATCACATTCGGATCGGTCTACTTCGGTGTCACTCCGAGCATCGGCGCCAACTGCGTCGCGATCGGGTTGAGGTTCAACTTGTCCGGATCAACCTTCGGCTTGAAGTCCCAAGGCTGGATCGTGTCGGGGTCTGCATAGATCACACGGTTGGCGCTGCGGACACCCGTCTCGCTGCCCAGCGGCACCTCACACGACGCTGCCGTGTTGAGCGGGAAGTCCTGCTGGGTGTCGTCGAAATTGGGATTCTGACGCTTCATCTCGTCCAGGATCGCCATCGTGCCTTCGTAACCCACCGTGCACGAGAGCGGATTGTTGGTCTCCAGCACCAAGCCCTGATGGACCGTTCCGTCGCCGGGAGCAACCGTCGGTGCGGCAGCAGCCAGGCCCGGTAGGAAGATCAGGAACGGCTGCAGCGCGATCGTTCGAGGCGCAAGCGTCTTGGTGGTGGCCGCCAGATTGGTCAGGTCGGTCGTCAGGCTCGGACCGCCCTCGTTGATGAGGGCACCGATCTGATCGCTGGCCGGAATGCCGTTGTCGATCAAGCGTCGGATGTCCGGATCGCTGGTCCGCAACTGCGCCGTGACAGCATCGAGATCGGTACTGAACTGCTTGATCGCGGAGGACTGATCCGACTGCGTCGTCAGTACCGTCTCACTGTTGCGAATCAGCGCAAGTGTCTGAGGCAGGGTATCGAGACCGGACTGCGAGAGGCCGGACAACGAATCGGCCAGGACCTGAATGTCCTCACCCTTGCCGTTGAACGCAGCACCGAGTTCGACGGCGACGGTGTGGAGTGCGTCGACCGGCACGGACTTGACCAAGCCGTTGGCACTGGTCAGGACATCCTCGATCGGGATGGGAGTTGTGGTGTCCCCCACCGCAATCACCGATCCGTCCTCGAGGAAAGGTCCCTGATCGGTATCGGGCTGAAGGTCGACGTACTGCTCGCCGATGGCGGAGCGGTTAGCCACGACTGCACGGGCCGACGCGGGAATCTCCGGAGCACTGTTGTCGATCTTCAGGTCGACCTGAATTCCGTCCTCGGTCAACGACATGTCGCCCACACGCCCGACGGGCACGCCGCGATACGTGACTTCGGCGTTCGTGAAAATTCCACCGGACGTGGCCAGTTCGGTCTTGACCGTGTATTGCCCGAACCCCATGAGGTTGTCCAGACGCACGTACTTGGCACCGACGTAGATGAGACCCAGAAGCGCAACCAAGACAAAGCCCACGAGTTGCCATTTGACCAGAGCTGATCTCACTGTCCATCACCACCGATTCCGAACTGTTCCAGCATTCCCTGGATGGGATTGAGTGGGTCCGCTGCCGGACCCGGGGTTGCCGGGGCACCCGCCGTTGTGGCGGGAAGACCGGCGACGACGGGAATCTGCGGCAGGATCGGAGCGATCGGCAGCAGTGACACCGTCGGCCAACCCGGGCGCGGTCCGTTGCCGTTGTAGTACGGGTTGGACGGATCGACGACCGGCTTGGGATTGCCGAACTTCGGCTGACGGTATTCCGGTTCGCCCTGTCCGACACCAAGACCCGAGAGAGTATTGCCGATCTGCAGGTCAACGCTCAGGAAGAGGTTCACGGAGCCACCCTGCGCAATCTTCTCGACGCCGTCCGGGAACGGGAATGTCGGGAGGAAAGGAAGTGCCCCGACGAAGTCGTCACCGGAATCGGCGAGCGCCTGCAACGTCGGACGGAGAGCCTGAAGGTCAGCAATCAGATCGTCCTTGGACTGTGTGAGAACGTCGGTTCCCACTGTTCCGAGTCGATCCACCTGAGCGAGCATCTGCGTCAGCTGCGGACGCTGCTCGTTGAGAACCTGTGTCGCAACGGGCAGTTCCTCGAGAATCTTGCCGATCTTCTCGTTCTGATCGTTGACTCGACTCGACAGCACGTCGAGTCCGTCGAGGGCGCGCGTGATGTCGTCACGCTGCTCGTTGAGTCCACCGATGAGTGTGTTCGCCTGCTCCAGAAGACTTCTCGTCTTGCCTTCGCGGCCGTCGAACGCGGCCCCGAGTTCTTCGACGATGGGCTGCAACTGGCCGACACCGCCGCCGTTGAGCAGCAGCGACAGCGCGCCGAGAACCTGCTCGATTTCGGTGGCGTGCCTGGTGCGATCGAGCGGGATCAGATCTCCGTCGGCCAGCTTCGCAGAGTCCGGTCCGGACGGCGGGGCCGACAGTTGGATGAACTTCTCGCCGAGCAGGTTCGTCTGCTCGACCGCGGCAATTGCGTTGGCGGGCAAATCAACCGACGAGTCGAGGATGATGCCGACGTCGGCAGTCCATCCGTCCGGTCCGACTGACACGTCGTCGACGCGACCGACGGGAACGCCGTCGACCTTCACAGCAGACTGCGGAACGAGGTCCAGCACGTCGTCGAACTGAATGGTCAAGTGCATCGGATCCGATCCCACATCAGGACCGCCGGGAAGCGGGACCGCGTAGATGCCCTCGGACGAGCAGGCGGTTGCCGAGATCAGGACAGCGCACAATCCGGCGCCGACTATCAATGAACGCTTCACTCGCCCTCCCCGTTTCCACTGGTCAGCCGCGGTGACACGACGCCGGGCACAGTGCCCGGAACTACCTGCATCTGTCGTTCGGAACCGGCAAGGATGCCGAAGGGAAGGTTCAGGCCTGCAGCCTGATTGGCAGCGTCGGTCATCGCTGCGACGTTTGCGCACTGGTCGATTGCCGGTTGCATCTGCCGTCCCAACGCCTCGAACCGCGGATCACCGGGCAATAGCTTGCCGAGGTCCATTAACTTGCAGAGCACTCCGGCCGGGTTCTGAAGATCAGGGAACGCCAGACGTGAAGCCAGCACACCTGATTCGGCGTCGTACGAGTTGACCAGGTTGGAGATCGCCAACGGGAGCATGGTGAGCGTGTTGGCCAGGGCTTCCTTGTTGTTCGCCAATGTCTGTGTCGGTTCGACGAGGCCCTCGGTTGTCTGGACCAGTTGATCGCGGTTGTCCGCCACGAACTTCGCGACGTCGCCGAGTGCGATCGACAGTTGATTCAGGGCGGCACCGAGATCGTCGCGTTCACCTGCCAAGAATCCGGTCAGGTCCGACAACTGAGTGTTGAACTGACGCACCTGCTGATCGTTGGCCGCGAGAGCGCCCACGAACGTATCGAGGTTCTTGATGGTCAGCGAGATGTTGTCACGCGAATCGTTCAGTGTCCGTGCGGCATCCGAGAGGTTGGTGATGCTGTCCCCCAACGCTTCGCCGTTGCCCTCGAGGTTTGCCGCGCCCGTCTCGACGAAATCGGACAACGCACCATTCTTGTTGGCACCTTCGGGACCGAGCGCCGACGCGAGTTCGTCGATGCTGGAGTACAGCTGGTCGACCTCGACGGGCGTCGCAGTCTTCTCGATCGGAATGACCGCGCCGCTAGCCATCTTGTCGCCGCCGGTGAAGACCGGTGTCAACTGGATGTAGCGATCGGCAACCACCGAAGGCGTGATCTGTGCGGCACTGGCGCCTGCGGGGATGTCGATCCCACGGTCGACACGCAACTCGACCTTGACCTGATCTCCCTGAGGTTCGACGGATTCGACGGTACCGACCTTGACACCGAGAACACGAACGTCGGAACCGTCGTAGATACCCACCGACTTGTCGAAGTAGGCGGTGATCTTGGTCGTTCCAGCGCGAGTGAACACCCACCACAGCGCGCCACCGATGACGAGTAGCCCGATCAGAACAGCGGCGATGATCGCAATCGAGCGCTTCTTGGAGCTGCTTCCGGCTTCGGCAGTATCAGCCATCAGTTGCCTCCCAACGTACGAACGGGGTCACGGTAGCCCGGAATATCCGGCAGACCCGGCGGAAGGAGGTTCACGACGACCTGGTCGAACCAACGGCCGTTGCCGACCACGTTGGCGTACAGCCGAATGAAGGGTTCGTAGAGCTTCAGTGCCTTGTCCAAGTTCTCGTTGTTGGCCTTCAAGATGTCGATGACGCCGTTGAGCTGCGTCAACGCCGGCCCGATTGCCGCCTCGTTGTCACGAACGAGACCGGTGAGCTGCTGCGAGACTCGCTGCGTTCCGGTGAGGAGCTGCGAAATCGCTTGCTGACGATTGTTGAGCTCCTGCACCAGAAGTCCGCCGTCTCGGATGAGCTGCGTGAATTCCTTGTTGCGATCGGCAAGGATCTGTGACGTCTTCCCGGTCGCGTCGAAAAGCTTCTGCAAGTCCTGATCGCGGCTCGCGATCGTCTGGGACAACCGGCTGACACCGTCGAGCGAGGCTCGCACGTCGCCAGGTGTCTCGGAGAAGGCTTGGGACAAGGTCTCCATGCTCTTCGCCAACTGGTCGGTGTCGATGTCGCCGACCGTGTCCGCCGCGGCCGAGAAAGCCTGAACAACGTCGTACGGAGACGTGGTGCGCTCGAGCGGAATCCGGTCCTTGGGATCGAGGTTGTCGGTTCCGCGCGGATCGAGTGCGAGGTACTTCTGCCCCAGAATCGTCTTGATCTGGATGGATGCCGAAGTTTGATCGCCGACCCACGCGTCGCTGACCTTGAAATCGACAAGTACGCGATCTCCGTCGAGATCGACGGAGGTGACCTTTCCGACCTTCACTCCGGCGATACGAACCTCGTTGCCGGGCTTGAGCCCAGCGGCTTCGGAGAACTCCGCGGAGTAGGACGAGCCTGCCCCCACGAATGGAAGCGAATCGAGGAAGAACGCTGACAACGTGGCCAAGAGCACCACGAAAATACCGATGGCTCCGGCCATTGCCGGACTGCGACGTTTACTCATCGACCTTGCAACTCCCTCATACCGTCTTGAGTGCATCGCGTGGCCGCGTTGGTGTAGATCGGCTGGTTGACCGTCGGCAGGCCGGTGGGCAGATTCAGCGACGCAGACTGTCCGGGACCGGCGACGATGTCGATTCCACACAGGTAGAACTGGAACCAGGAACCGTAACTCGCGACGCGAGCGAGCTTGTCGAGCTTGACCGGCAAGGTCTCGAGCACCGCATTCACGTCGTCACTACGACGGTTGAGTGTGGTCGCCAACGTGTTGAGTGCCGTGATCGAGCCCTGGATCGACGGCCTTGTCGGCTCGAGCAGATCGGCCGTCGCGTCGGTCAGGCCGGCGAGTGAGGTGACGGCCGAACCGACCACACCACGCTCGTTGGCCAACCCGGTGACCAGTTGCTGGGTGTTGACGATCAGCGAATCGAGGTTCTTGTCATTTGCGTTGACGGTGTCGAGAACGTCGTTGAGGTTCTTGATCACCGCGCCGATGACAGCGTCCTTGTCGGCAACGGTGTTGGTCAGGCTCGCGGTGTTGCGTACGAGCTCACTGATGGTGCCCGACTCACCCTGGAAGACCTGGATGATCTGGTACGACAGCTTGTTGACGTCGTCGGCGCTCAGTGTGGTGAACAGCGGCTTGAACCCGTTGAAGAGCGTCGTGAGGTTGACCGCCGGACGCGTCTGCGCCAACGGCAAGGTGTCGCCGCCGGTGATCTTCTTGCCCTGGCTACCTTCACCTTGTGAAAGGGAGATGTACCGCTGCCCCACCAGGTTGCGGAACCGGATCGTGGCGATGGAACTTGCCGGCAACCAGTCACGGTCGGACACCGAGAACTGCACCTCGGCCTGGTTGTCGTTGACGATGGCGATCTTCTCGACCTGCCCGACACGAACTCCGGCAATGCGTACCTCGTCGCCCTCGTTCAGCGAGGTGACGTCGGAGAAGACGGCGTTGAACTTGGTACCGCCACCGCCTCCGAGGTTGGCGATACTGGCCGCCAGCAATCCTGTCGCCAGGACGGTGACCACCACGAAGATGATGAGCTTTGTCAGCGGAGCTGCGAGTCCTCTCATTGGACGCTCACCTCCGCACCGGCGAATGCCGGAGCACTGACCATTGTGGTCCACGCCGGAACGTCGTCCGGCGCAACACCGTTGGCCTGTCCGTAGATCACCTTCAACGTATCCTCTTCGAGTCGCGAGCCCGCGTAGCCGGCCTGCTGTGCAGGACCACTGTTGTTGGTCGAGAAGAGCTGCGGTCCGGAGCCCTCGGGTGCGGGCAGGAATTCCATGGTCGCGGGTCCTGGGTTGCGGGACGGCACCTGGTAGGAACCGTCACCGTACGACCCGCCGGGGTACTGCGGGAACGGGCGGCCGGGCTCGGTGACGTTGTCGTAGCAAACCGGGCCGCGGTTGTCGACGAGCCGGGGCTCGTCCTGGTTGGGCAGGTAGCGGCCCTTGGGGTTCACGATCTGAATACTGGCACGCACACCGGGATTGGGCGCGTCGGTGGAGAGAATCTTGGCCGCTTCCGGAGCGGTGTCCGAGAAGCCCTTGAACGTGCACCCGAACGTCGGCGAGTACTGCGCCAACAGCTGGAGCGCTTCGGTCGAATCCGCGGCAAGTGTGATGATCGAGGACGAGTTCGTCTCAAGGAATGCTGCTGTGTTCGACGAGGTCGCGGTGAGCGACGCAAGGAGTGTCCGCAACTGATCCTGCTTCTGCACCACCGTGTTACCCGTGGTCCGCAGATTGTCGAGAGCGTTGACCAGATCGGGCGCAGCGTCCGAGTACGTCTGGGAGAAGTCCGCGAACTTACGCAGATCCTCTTGCACGGCAGGTAGTTCGGTGTTGACGCCGCGGAAGATCTCTTCGAGACGATCGACGGTCAAACCGAGCTCGGCACCGCGGCCCGTCAGGCCCTGAGCGAGAGACCCGAGAGTGTTCGCCAGATCCTGCGGCGGAATGGCCTGCAGGAGTGGGAGCAGCCCGTCCAGAACGTCACCGACCTCGACAGCGTTACCGCTCTTGTCCTGGTGAATCACCGTTCCCGCGGAAATCGGGGTCGCGGTGGTTCCCTCCGGAATGATCAGGGAGACGTATCGCTCACCGAAAAGCGTCTTCGGAAGCAGACGCGCCGTGACGTTGGACGGAATCAGATCAGCCTTGTCCGGTTCGATCGCGAGGACCGACGTGACCTGGCCGTCTTTTGTCGACGCGGATCGCACCTCGCCCACCAGCAACCCGCGGACCTTGACGTCCGCGTTGGGCGGCAAAGCATTTCCGACGGTGTCGGTCACGAGGTCGATCTTCACGACGTCCTTGAACGTCTTGTTGAAAGTTCCGATGGTGAAGGCCAGGAACAAGGCCAACACCACGAAGAACACGAGTCCGAGCACACGGCGGCGCAGGACTGACGGAGCCTCGATCATCCGGCCACCCTCACTGTCGTCGTGGTGCCCCAGATTGCGAGGCTGAGGAAGAAGTCGAGAACGGCGATCGTCACGATGGCGGCGCGAACAGCGCGGCCGACGGCCACGCCCACGCCTGCGGGACCACCCGAGGCGTGGAAACCGTAGTAGCAGTGGATCAGGATCAGCACGAAGGCGAAGACCAGGACTTTCGCAAACGAGTACAGCACGTCCTGCGGTGGCAGGAACAGGTTGAAGTAGTGGTCGTACGAGCCCGTCGACTGCCCGTTGAACACCGTACTGATCACTCTCGAGGCGAGGTACGCCGCAAGCAGACCCACGATGTACAGCGGGATGACGGCGACGAAGCCGGCGATCATGCGCGTCGTGACCAGGAACGGCACCGACGGAACTGCCATGACCTCCAATGCGTCGATCTCTTCGGAGATACGCATGGCACCGAGTTGAGCGGTGAAACCACAACCCACCGTGGCCGAGAGCGCAAGAGCCGCAACGATCGGAGCGATCTCACGGGTGTTGACGTATGCGGAGAGGAAGCCGGTCAGGACCGAGCTACCCAACTGCTCCAGAGCGGCGAAGCCCTGGAGGCCGACGACGACACCGGTGAATCCGGACATCATCGCGATGACGCCGATGGTTCCGCCGATCACTGCGAGCGCACCGCTACCGAAGGTCACTTCGGCGAGTAGTCGAAGCGTCTCCTTTCGGTACCGATGCAGGGTACGCGGGGTCCACGCGATGGCGCGCGCGTAGAACGACATCTGCTCGCCCGCGCGGTCCAACGCGTTCACTGGAATTCTGGCTACTTTGCGACTCTTCAGCAGGAACTGATCGCCGCGGCCTCGTGCGATGGTCATTTAGGTCAAGATCCCTTCGCCGGCACGATCTGGAGGTACACCATCGTCAGAATCAGATTGGCGAAGAACAACAGCAGGAACGTGATGACGACGGCCTGGTTCACCGCCTCACCGACGCCCTTCGGGCCACCGGACGGGTGGAGTCCCTTGTACGCGGAGATCACACCAGCGATGACACCGAACACCGCGGCTTTGATCTCACCGCTCCAAATGTCCGGTAGCTGCGCAAAAGCTGAGAACGACGAGATGTAGGCACCGGGGTTACCGCCCTGCAGGATCACGTTGAAGAAGTAGCCACCCGCGATACCGACCACGGACACCAGTCCGTTGAGCAGTACAGCGATCAGCACCATCGCGAGTACTCGCGGAACCACCAGGCGCTGAATCGGATTGATTCCGAGGACTTCCATCGCGTCGATCTCTTCGCGGATGGTTCGTGAACCGAGGTCGGCCGTCACGGCCGATCCGGCCGCACCGGCGACCAGCAACGCTGTCACCAGAGGGCTACCCTGCTGGATCACCGCCAGGACGCTGGCAGCGCCGGTGAACGATTCTGCACCCAACTGCTTGATCAGCGAACCGGTCTGCAGTGAGACGACGGCGCCGAAAGGAATGGCTACCAATGCCGTCGGCAAAATCGTCACGCTGGCGATGAACCAGGCCTGCTCGATGAACTCACGGAACTGAAATGGACGCCGGAACGTATTCCTGACGACGTCGACAAACAGTTCGACGATGTTTCCGGCCTGAGTTAATGCTCCGTTGACCGGACTCAGAACCGAGTTGCGGGTAACCCCCATCCGATATGCCTACCCTTGCCCGTGTGTCGTGTTTCCGTAGGGATCGCCCTCGTATGCAGGAATGACCTGCGTGTCTTGCGAGTTGTCGTTCCACTCCCCCTGATAGCCGCTCGCTTCGGCGTACTGGGGATCGTACTGCCCAGTTCCGTCAACCTCGTCCAGGCTGTCCTGAATTGCCGCCTGAGCGTTAGCTGGGAGGGTGTGCATGATCTGGCGGACGCGCTCCTGGCGACGACGAACAGCCTGACGCTCCGGATTTCCGGGGGTGGCCTTCATCTGCGGCACGATGCCCTCGACGTCGTCGACACCACCAGCGTGGTGACCGGCGTCGACGAGCGCCTGCTCGTGCGCCATCTGCGCCTCGTCCTTCTCCTCCGACATACCGATCGGACCGATCATCGTTCCGTTGAGGAACTGCTTGACGACGGGTTCGTCCGAGGTGAGCAGAACCTCACGAGGACCGAACATCACCAACTGGCGACGGAAGAGCATGCCGATGTTGTCCGGCACCGTGCGCGCGAGGTTGATGTTGTGCGAGACGATCAGAATCGTCGCGTCCGACTGCGCGTTGATGTCGATCAGTGTCTGGCTGATGTACGTCGTACGCACCGGGTCCAGACCGGAGTCAGGCTCGTCGACGAGGATGATCTCGGGGTCGAGAACGAGTGCACGCGCCAGACCGGCACGCTTGCGCATACCGCCGGAGATCTCGCCGGGGAGCTTGTCCTCGGCGCCGACCAGACCGGTGAGATCCAACTTCTCCATCACGATCTTGCGAATATCGGATTCCGACTTCTTGGTGTGCTCACGAAGCGGGAAGGCGATGTTGTCGTACAAGTTCATCGAGCCGAACAGAGCGCCGTCCTGGAACAGAACGCCGAACAGTTTGCGGATCTCGTAGAGCTCCTTGGAGGAGCACTGCAGGATGTCCGTGCCGTCGATGACGATGGAGCCTTGTTCAGGGCGGAGCAGTCCGATCAGGGACTTCAGGAACACCGACTTACCGGTACCCGAAGGCCCGAGCAGTGCACTGACCTCACCCGCGGGAAGTGTCAACGACACGTCCTGCCAAATCCTCTGCGACCCGAAAGACTTTGTCAGTCCTTGTACCGCTACCTCGACTCCCACCATTACCTCCGCGACGTCCGTTGCATGCATGCACCCGTGTGGGTTGGGTCACTCTATCGCATGGGAGTGGTACCCGTGACTGCGAATACTACTAACGAGTAGGGAAGAAGCATAATTCAGGTCACAGCCTAGTTCGGACACCCCTCCCACCTGCATGGATTCCGACATATCGCCCGCGAAAAAAGTTCAAAAAAAGAGGGCCACTCCCCGTGGGGAGTGGCCCTCTTCGTTACTACTCGCGAAGAGCAGCGGGAAAACCGTCTTACTTGATGACGATCTTTGCGCCGGCAGCTTCGAGCTTTTCCTTGGCAGCCTCTGCGGCGTCCTTGGCAACCTTCTCGAGGATGGCCTTCGGAGCGCTCTCGACGAGGTCCTTGGCTTCCTTCAGGCCGAGGCCGGAAACGACCTCACGGACGACCTTGATGACCTGGATCTTCTTGTCGCCAGCCGACTCGAGGACGACGTCGAACTCGTCCTGCTCTTCAGCAGCTTCTGCGCCGGCAGCCGGTGCGCCTGCAGCGGCGACGGCGACGGGAGCAGCAGCGGTGACCTCGAAGGTCTCCTCGAATGCCTTAACGAACTCCGAGAGCTCGAGGAGGGTGAGCTCCTTGAACTGGTCCAACAACTCTTCGGTGCTGAGCTTCGCCATTGTGGCGGTCCTTCCTGTAAGTCCCATGTCGCTGATCCGCGACCGGGCGGGGTTATAGCAGTGATGCGCGGGTGCGGATCAGCTTTCGGCTTCGGCCTCGGCCGGAGCCTCGGTGGCAGCCTCTGCGGGGGCCTCTGCGGCTCCGCCTTCTGCGGCCTTCTTCTCCTGCAGTGCAGCAGCCAAACGGGCAAACTGCGAAGCGGGAGCATTGAAAAGCCCTGCGGCCTTTGCCAAGTTGCCCTTCATCGCGCCGGCAAGCTTTGCCAACAGGATTTCGCGGGATTCGAGATCCGCGATCTTGTTGACCTCTTCCACGGACAGCGCAGCGCCGTCCATGTAGCCGCCCTTGATGATGAGCGCCTTGTTGTCCTTAGCGAAGTTCTTCAGAGCCTTCGCAGCGTCGACCGGTTCGCCCTTGATGAATGCAATGGCGGTCGGACCAACGAACAGGTCATCAAGGCCCTCGATGCCAGCCTCTGCGGCGGCACGCTTGACCAGGGTGTTCTTGGCGACGGAGTAGGTGGCACCTTCTCCGAGAGCGCGTCGCAGTGTCGTGATGTTGCCAACCGAAAGGCCACGGTATTCCGTGACCACAGCGGCGGTCGAACCCTTGAACTGCTCGGTGATTTCCGCAACTGCGGAAACCTTCTCAGGCTTTGCCATACTTCGCCTCCTCTCGTGACAGTCGTTGTCCCACTCAGGAACCGCTGCACCTCATCGGGGATGAACCCGAGAAGACACAACCCGCGACATGCAAAACGCCCCGGCGCAAGCGCACGGGGCGTACAGAGGAAACATGAAGAAGAGGCTTACGAATCAGCGTAACGATGCAACGCAAAGCAGTGCATAACCAGGCAAACTGTAGAACCACTACATCAAGCTATCCCCCTACCTCGTTCACCTACGTGGGCCGCCGGGCACTCCCGGACTTTCAACCACACTCATCACTGAGCGCAATCACCAACGGTCTTGGGTAGAACATGATTTTGGGGTGAAGTTCATATCCAGCACTGAACTCCGGGTCGAAGACTACCTGACTGCTCGCTGCATAACCAAATCGGGTTCGTCACGCCCCGCTTCTTCACGCACCTATAGCCCTGGCGATCTTGTGCTCGATCTCCGCCCGAGCACGATCCGGCAAGACAAGCAGTCCTTCGAGTTCCTTGTGGGCCTTCCTGTACGCGCTCTGACGTTCCTGCGGCGTCGCGCCCTCGTCCATGGCCAGTCGCAACAGACGCTACGCTCGTACCAGACGCTCTTGTTCGACGAGGGTGAAGCCGCTGCGTCGGCGGCGTTTGGCTTCCGCTTCCGCGATTTCGAAGGCGATCGCGTAAGCGTGCACCGACTCGCGGTACTCGGTTTGTGCCTGCTGGTTACCGATCATCGTCTCCGGATTGCCTGGTCGGAAGAGATCGGCACGGTATTTGGCTCGATGAAAATCGGCGGTCAACGGCTCGCGCATGTCCGTCATCATCGGGGTGTCGAGCAGCGTGACCGGGTCGAGCTCGTACGAGAACCATCTTGCGTCGACTTCGTCGTGCTGTTCGACGGCTTTCGCCAGCTCGCGACGCTGTGTGTCCTCGTCGGCGTGATGTTGTGCGTTGGCTTGGGCGATGGCGACCTTGGTCTGCTGTTTGAGCCGGAAACGCTCCTGCCGGCGCTCGATCCGCCTTTCGTTGGCAACCGCGATACCTTTCAGCGCCCCACCGATGGTGCCGCCGAAAACGAACAGCAGCCACCAGAAATTTCCGAGGAACTGGAACGCTTCGTGCATACACCCGATGATGCCACCGCTAGATCGATACCACCGCTGGACCGATACCACCGGCGGGGATCACTCCCCTCCCGAAACAGACAAGAAGGCCGGCAGGGAGTGATCCCTGCCGGCCTTCTTGTTCGTATGCGGACTGCTTACGCGTCTGCAGCATCCTCGAGGAGGTTGCGAGTACGGTTCGGATCCACCGGGATGCCCGGACCGGTGGTGGTCGAGACCGTGATCTTCTTCACGTAGCGGCCCTTGGCCGACGAGGGCTTCGCACGCAGGATCTCGTCCAGGGCTGCGCCGTAGTTCTCCACCAGCTTCTCATCGTCGAACGATGCCTTGCCGATGACGAAGTGCAGGTTAGCCTGCTTGTCGACGCGGAAGTTGATCTTTCCGCCCTTGATGTCGTTGACAGCCTTGGTGACATCCGCCGTGACGGTGCCCGTCTTCGGGTTCGGCATCAGGCCACGCGGTCCGAGGACACGGGCGATGCGGCCGACCTTGGCCATCTGATCAGGAGTCGCGATTGCGGCGTCGAAATCGACCCATCCACCCTGGATGCGCTCGATCAGGTCTTCTGCACCGACTACGTCAGCGCCTGCAGCCTCTGCTTCTGCTGCCTTCTCGCCAACAGCGAACACGATGACGCGAGCGGTCTTACCGGTGCCGTGGGGCAGGTTGACCGTTCCGCGGACCATCTGGTCAGCCTTACGGGGGTCGACGCCCAGACGAACTGCAACCTCAACGGTTGCATCCATCTTGGTGGACGACGTCTCCTTGGCGAGCTTTGCAGCCTGAAGCGGGCTGTAGAGCTTGTCTGCGTCGATCTTCTCAGCGGCGGCGAGGTACGCCTTGCTGCGCTTTGCCATTTGTTCTGTCCTTACTTATCACTGCAGTGAGTTACTTGGTGCAGTGGTGAATGGTTCAGTTGTGGTCGGGGCCTGGCCGGCCCTCCCACGTCATGCTGTGGAGCGGGCTACTAGCCCTGGACCGTGATGCCCATGGAGCGAGCGGTGCCGGCGATGATCTTCGCGGCCTGCTCGATGTCATTGGCATTGAGGTCTTCAGCCTTGGTCTTCGCGATTTCGCGCACCTGATCCATGGTCACCGAGGCAACCTTGGTCTTGTGCGGTTCGCCGGAGCCCTTGGCGACGCCGGCTGCCTTGAGGAGCAGCTTGGCGGCGGGAGGGGTCTTCAGCTTGAAATCGAAGGTCCGGTCTTCGTATACCGAGATCTCGACCGGCACAACGTTGCCGCGCTGGGACTCAGTCGCCGCGTTGTAGGCCTTGCAGAACTCCATGATGTTCACGCCGTGCTGACCGAGCGCGGGACCCACGGGAGGTGCAGGGTTAGCCTGACCTGCCTGGATCTGCAGCTTGATGAGCCCGGCGAGCTTCTTCTTCTTTGGGGGCATCTCTAGTTCCTAGTTTCTAGCTTGGGTGTGTGTCTTGCGTCGAACAAATTGCAAGTTTTGGGGTGGTCAGATCTTCGCGACCTGGTTGAAGTTGAGCTCAACCGGGGTTTCACGACCGAAGATCGACACGAGAACCTTGAGCTTCTGCTGCTCGCCGTTGACCTCGCTGATGCTGGCCGGAAGGGTTGCGAACGGACCGTCCATGACGGTGACCGACTCCCCGACCTCGAAGTCGACCTCGATGAGGGGCTTGCCGAAGGACTCGGACGGCGCCTCGCCTGCTGCGACGGCGGCCGCTGCAGCCTGCTGCTTCTTCTGCTCCTGCTGCGGGAGCAGGAACTTGACGACCTCGTTGAGGGTCAGCGGCGAGGGACGCGACGTGGCACCGACAAAACCGGTGACACCAGGCGTGTTGCGCACTGCGCCCCACGACTCGTCGTTGAGCTCCATGCGAACGAGGATGTATCCGGGCAGAACCTTGCGGTTGACCTGCTTGCGCTGGCCGTTCTTGATCTCGGTGACCTCTTCGGTGGGAACTTCCACCTGGAAGATGTAGTCACCTACGTCGAGGTTCTGAACGCGAGTCTCGAGGTTGGTCTTGACCTTGTTCTCGTAACCGGCGTACGAGTGGATGACGTACCAGTCACCCGGGGCGCGACGCAGCGCAGCCTTCAGTTCGGCAACGGGATCCTCGACCTCGAGCTCGGCGGCGGGAGCGGCCTCGTCGGAGTTCTCGGCATCGTCGGAGATGACGTCCTCGGTCGCTGCAGTGTCGGCAGCGTCTTCATCAACGTCTGCATCGGTGCCTTCGACAACGTCTGCATCGGTGCCTTCGGCAACCACGACGTCTACTTCGGCTGCCGCCTCGGCAGAAACACGCTCTTCGGCCAAAGCCTCATTCGTGTCGTTCTCGGGGGTGCTCACTGGGGCACTCGCTTCCTCTCGTTACTCGGACCCGGGTCGGGTCTTGTCGCGCTCACAGGCAAAGACGCCCGACTGCTACGGCGATCAGCCGAACAGCCAGGTGACACCCTTGATCACAGCGATATCGACGCCGCTGATGAAAGCGACCATGAAGACCACGAACGTCAGCACGACGCTGGTGTAGGTGATCATCTGCTTGCGGTTCGGCCAGATGACCTTACGGAGTTCTGCGATGACCTCGCGGAAGAATTTGCGCAGGCGCTTGAAGATGTTGTCTTTCTTCGCCTTGGGCTTCTTGCCGGGGTTCGTTGCAGTCGGCTTGGCCGATGATGTCCGGGATGCCGTCCGGGCCGGAGTCTTCACGGTGGACGCGCTGACCGGGGCGCCGCGTGCAGCGCGCTTACCGGTCGGCTTGTTGGAAACCCCACTGGATGCGGAGGGAGCCTGCTCGGCACCGTCCTTGTCCAACGACAGATCGGAACGCGTAGTCGCGTCAGCTGCAGTGTCGTCGACACCGGTCGAATCGGCAGACGGTGAAGTCTCCGCATCCGAAGTGTCGGCGTCGCGCTTGGCGCGCTCCTCGCTCACGTCGTTCCTCTCAGTCGCTGGCATCCGGGGGCAGGGGCGACAGGACTTGAACCTGCAACCTGCGGTTTTGGAGACCGCTGCTCTGCCAGTTGAGCTACGCCCCTTTGGTTGACCTCGACAGGTAAACCCTGCCTGAATCAACCGTTCTGCGATCACACAACATACGCGCTACCCGAGGTGAATGTCTTGCAACATTCAGGGCAGCGCGCAGCGCTGAGGAATCCCAGAAATCTCAGTGTACTTCAAAGCCCCGGAACAAACACAATCCGCCCTGCGATCAGGCTAGACGGACCGTGGCAGTGGCACGACCGAAGATCTTCTTACCTTCGGACTTGGCCACGATTGCCAGTACTGCGGTCTTGCTTTCTTCGTCGACCGACTTCACCTTGGCGGTGAAATCGATCTCGGCAGCCTTGTCGGCCGCCACGATGACCGGGCTCGTGAACCGTACGTTGTACTCGGTCACTGCGCCCGGATCTCCCAGCCATTCGGTGACGTACCCGGCACCGATGCCCATGGAGAGCATGCCGTGCGCAACCACGTCCGGCAAGCCGGCAAGTCGTGCAACCTCGTCGCTGAAGTGAATCGGGTTCGGATCTCCCGAGACACCGGCATAGTTGGCGAGGTTTCCGCGTGTCAGGGTGACGGACTTCTCGGGGAGAAGTTCGCCGACACTCACGTCGGAGAATTTACGAAGCGACATGCATCATCACGTCCTTGACTGCGTGGGCGATGTTCTCGTCCACTTCCCCACCGGTTCGAGCGACAAGCGTTGTCCACGTGGTGACAACTGCCTCGTCGTTCTGATCGGTGATGATGTTCTTGGTCACGATGATGTCGCTACCTGCGGCCTGCCTGAACGAATCCAGGTAGACGTCGCAGAAGAGTCGGTCACCGACCTGCATGGGCTTGTGCAGCACCAAACGCTGATCGGTCTGAAGAATCTGACTCAAATCGTAGCCAGTGACGATCTCTTCGAACAGACGTCGCTGAGCAATGGCACCCACGATTGCGACAAACGTGATGGGAGCGATCAGACCGTCGTATCCGAGGCCTTTGGCTACCGACTCGTCGTAGTGCGCGGGATGCGCGTCCTGGACGGCGCGAGCGAACTCGCGCACCTTCTCGCGTCCGACCTCGTAGAAGTCTTCGACACGATAGTGGTGACCGACCATCTGGACGGCATGAGCGGCCGGGTCCATAGGGACCTCGGCCGCTGCCTGGTTCTCTTGCAAATCTGTCACGCGGTGAGACTCTCTTCTAGCTAGGACCCGAAGACGCAGGCCCGGAGAGGGTCTTCCGCGAAAATCGTCGTCCGGTTAAGGACTTACTACTTCGACTCGCGGTGCGACTGGTGGGTTCCGCAGTTGGGGCAGAACTTCTTGAGCTCCAGGCGATCGGGGTCGTTGCGCCGATTCTTCTTGGTGATGTAGTTGCGGTGCTTGCATACCTCGCAGGCCAAGGTGATCTTGGGCCGAACGTCGGTCGAGGAGGCCACGGGATGCCTTCTTTCGGGTGTATCTGATTACGAGCAATCAGGGTGGATCATGCATATTGTGTAGCGGTGACCGGACTTGAACCGGCGACGCAACGATTATGAGTCGTTTGCTCTACCAACTGAGCTACACCGCCTCGGTGTCGAGTGTCGCGCGGAAAGCACGGCACCACAATCCAGCGAGCCCCCTAACGGAATCGAACCGTTGACCTTTTCCTTACCATGGAAACGCTCTACCGACTGAGCTAAGGGGGCGTGGCTCAGGAGTGCGTTGCCGCTCTCTTGAAGCCTCCGAAAGATTACACACGAACGAGCGCCAGCACCAAATCCGCTGGTCATCGGGGCAAAAATGGTGCCGGAGCCCATTCTTGCACCGATCGGGGCCTGTGGCGAGGGCTTTGCGTGAACCAGCCTGACCCTGCACTCCCCCGAAGTCCCGGCCTGAGCCGCAGCAGATACGCGTCACCTGCGAGCAGCCGCCACCGGCAACAAGCACCAAAAAAAGTCAGCCCCGACTCTCGAAAAGAGAATCGGGGCTGACTTGGTGTGGCAGATGTAGGATTCGAACCTACGTAGGCATAAGCCGACGGATTTACAGTCCGCTCCCATTGGCCGCTCGGGCAATCTGCCGTGCTTGCACCAGGCTTCGATCCGGCGCATTCGCAAGTATATCGCGACGTGCGGCGGCCGAAAACGGCTTCCTCGGTGCGGTGAGAAGAATACAACGAACACACCCCCATTTTGCAAACCGGGTGGTAACGGGCGGTGCCGACCCGATAACGTCGAGGTGTCCACCGGTATGGAAGGTGGGCGGAACTCGATGTTCGTGAACTACCGGAAAGCGGGAGTGTGAAGTGGCTGATTCGTCCTTCGACGTGGTGAGCAAAGTAGACCGTCAAGAGGTGGACAACGCTCTGCATCAGGCTGCCAAGGAGTTGACCACGCGTTTCGACTTCCGAAACACGGGAGCGTCGATCGAGTGGTCTGGTGAAGAGACGATCACGTTGAACGCCGACACCGAGGAGCGACTGCTGGCCGCCCTCGACGTGTTCAAGGAGAAGCTGATCCGTCGTGACATCTCACTGAAGGCATTCGATGCCGGCGAGCCGGCGCAGTCCGGAAAGATCTACAAGCTGTCCGGAACCTTGGTCCAGGGCATCACCAGTGAGAACGCGAAGAAGATCACCAAGAAGATCCGCGACGAGGGCCCCAAGGGCGTCAAGGCGCAGATCCAGGGTGAAGAGCTTCGGGTGAGTAGCAAGAAGCGCGACGACCTCCAGGGTGTCATCTCCCTGCTCAAGGGTGAGGACTTCGGGATCGCCCTGCAGTTCGTGAACTACCGGTAGTAGGGGCTGCGCCCCTGTGCGCGGTTAAGGAGTCCTGGGGCTACCTAACCGCGCACAGGGGCCGAAGGCCCTACATCCCCGCCATCTTCTCCAAACGCTCGATCCGGTCCGCCATGGGCGGATGCGTCGAGAACAGCTTGCTCACCTTGTCCCCCGCTCTGAAAGGGTTGGCGATCATCAGGTGGGACTGGGCCGCGAGCTTCGGCTCGGGCGGCAACGGCGCGGCGGCGACGCCCGACTCGAGCTTGCGCAGCGCCGACGCCAACGCCAACGGATCACCGGTGAGCTCGGCCCCCGATTGATCCGCCTGGTACTCGCGAGAGCGCGAGACGGTCAGCTTGACCACGGTTGCCGCGATCGGTCCCAGCAGGGAGACCAGCAGCAGCGCGATCGGATTACTTCCCTGCCCGTTTCCTCGTCCGCCGAAGATGCTCGCGTACATCGCGAAGTTGGCCAGGCCCGAGATGACGCTGGCCATCGCGCCGGCCACGGACGAGATCAGAATGTCGCGGTTGTAGACGTGGGAGAGTTCGTGCCCGAGCACGGCCCGCAATTCGCGTTCGTTCAAGATTTGCATGATGCCGCTGGTCACGCACACGGCGGCGTGACGGGGGTTTCGACCGGTGGCAAACGCATTCGGGGCGTTCGTGGGGCTGATGTACAGCCGGGGCATCGGTTGGTGCGCCGTCGTCGCGAGTTCACGCACGATGCGGTAGATCGCCGGCGCCTCGACCTCGGTGATGGGCTGGGCGCGCATCGATCGAAGCGCCAGCTTGTCGCTGTTGAAGTACACGTAGGCATTCATGCCGACGGCAAAGAGAACGGATCCCCACAGGAGCACCGGGCTGCCGAACAGCGAGCCGATGAAGACGATCAGCGCCGACATCCCCACCAACAACCCGAATGTCTTCGCACCGTTCGCGTAGCCGTGCAAACCGCTCACCTCTTGCCTCGCCGGAGCCGAAGGCTCACCCGAACTCCCCGGCGTGTGCACCGGTTCTGTTCAGTCAACGAAGGACAGGGCCATCAGGGTTCCCACCCAGAGCTCGTCGGGGTTTCCACCCGGAAGCCCCGATTCGTGGAGGTGTCAGCCGACTCGTTCGATCGTGTAGTCCACGAGACGCACCAGCGCTTCGTTTGCAGGCCCCTGCGGGAGTTCGGCCAACTGAGCCTTGGCCGCCACGGCGTACTCGCCCAACTTTGCCTTCGCCTTGACCATGCCCGGCGAACGCTCGAGTAGTTCGAGGGCTTCTTCTACCAGGGCGTCTTCGGTTACCGGACCCGCGAGGAGCTTACGGAGACGATCTGCATCGGCTCCTTCTTCGCGGAACGCGTACAGGACGGGCAGGGTGTGGACGCCCTCACGCAGATCGGTGCCGGGCGTCTTGCCGGACTGCGCCGAGACGGACGAGATGTCGATGATGTCGTCGGAGATCTGGAACGCGGTGCCGACGGCATCACCCAAGCGCTCGAGGCGCTCGATGTGAGCTGCGTCGGCGCCGGAGAAGGTGCCGCCGAAACGTCCCGAGGCAGCGATCAGCGAACCGGTCTTCTCCCACACGACCTTGAGGTAGTGCTCGACCGGATCCTGCTCCTTCTTGACGCCGATCGTCTCGCGCATCTGGCCGGTGACCAGCTCGGCGAAGGTTTCGGCGATGATCCGAACTGCTTCGGGTCCGAGCGTCGACACCAGTCGTGACGCGTGCGCGAACAGGTAGTCGCCGGCCAGGATCGCCACGCTGTTGCCCCAGCGGGCGTTGGCGCTGGGTGCTCCGCGGCGCATGGACGCCTCGTCCATGACGTCGTCGTGATAGAGCGTCGCGAGGTGAACGAGTTCGGTGACGGTCGCTGCGGTGATGATCGACGGATCGTTCGGCACCGGTCCGAGCTGCGCGGTCAGGATCGTGAACAACGGACGGAAGCGCTTTCCACCGGCTCGCGCGAGGTGCAGCGCGGCCTCGGTGAGGAAGTCTTCTCCGTCGGACAGCTCGCTGACCAACAACTCCTCGACATCGGAGAGTCCACCACGCACTACTGCGGCGAGCTGTTCGTCGCCCAGGTCGATGCCTGCAACGACGGTGCTCGAAGCGGTTGCGTCGGCAGCAGTCTTTTCGGTGCTCACGATGTCAGTACCCATTCCTGTCGTCAGTGACGGCTCGGTTCCCACGGTAGTGAACCTAGCGGTTCGCACTCGGGACGGCCTCGCCACGGTGGCGATCGCGAGCCTGGGAAGATGTGAGTGTGTCCGTAGATGAGCAGTCCCCCGTCGTCGATTCGCTTCCGACCGAAACCGACATTGTGGTCATCGGCGCTGGTCCCGCGGGTTCTTCGGCCGCGGCGTGGGCCGCCCGCAGCGGCCGAGACGTCGTGCTGGTGGACGCTGCCGTCTTCCCGCGAGACAAGACTTGTGGTGATGGACTCACTCCGCGCGCCGTAGCCGAACTGGATCTCCTCGGCCTCGGCGAGTGGGTTCGGTCACATACGACGAACAAGGGCCTGCGGTTGTCCGGCTTCGGCCAGGAACTCGAACTCGAGTGGCCGGGGACGTCGTTCCCACCGATCGGCAGTGCGATCCCCCGCACCGAACTCGACGACGCCATTCGCCGGTGTGCCGTCGAATCCGGCGCGGTCATGGTCGAGGGCACTAAAGCAGTGGACGTCGAACTCGACGGTGATCGAGTAGCCGCCGTCGTACTCGCCGGCCCCTCGGGACGCAGCACCCTTCGTTGTCGAACGCTGATCATCGCCGACGGCGTTCGCTCGACGCTCGGCAAGAAGCTGGGGCGGCAGTGGCACCGGGACACCGCATACGGCGTCGCAGCACGCGCGTATGTCGCAACGCCGCGCAGCGCCGACCCGTGGATCACCTCGCATCTGGAACTGCGGGACGGTGAGGGCACGTTGCGGGCGGGGTACGGCTGGATCTTCCCGCTCGGTACCGGCGAGGTGAACATCGGCGTCGGGACACTGGCGACGTCCAAACGTCCGGCACCAGGCGCCCTGCGCCCCTTGCTCGACCTCTACACCGATCAGCGCCGAAGCGAGTGGCAGTGGAGCAGCGAAATACATTCCGTCGCTTCGGCTTTGCTACCCATGGGCGGCGCAGTCTCCAACATCGCCGGACGCAACTGGGCCGTGATCGGTGACGCCGCAGCGTGCGTGAACCCGCTCAACGGTGAGGGCATCGACTACGGCCTCGAAGGCGGACGTTTGGTGATCGAACAGCTCGGCGCCGACGATCTGACGCAGCTGTGGCCGAAGGTGCTGCGGGAGCATTACGGGCAGGCGTTCTCGGTCGCGCGCCGACTCGCAGGACTGCTGACGGTTCCGCAGTTCCTGCCCGCGTCGGGTCCGATTGCGATGCGCTCACGGGCACTGATGACGGTCGCCGTTCGGGTGATGGGAAACCTCGTCACCGACGCCGACGCCGATCTGACGGCGAAGGCCTGGCGGGCGTCAGGGGCCGCGTCGAGAAAGATCGACTCCCGGCCGCTGTTCGGTTGAGCAACTGCTGTGCGCCTTTATTAACCGCCGGGGGTTAATAAAGGCGCACAGCAGTCAGGCAGTGGCGTAATGCAGCGCCACGATGCCGCCGGTGAGGTTGCGCCACTTGACGTTCTTCCACCCGGCGGCCTCGATCTTGCGGGCCAACTCTTCCTGGGTCGGCCAGGCGCGGATCGATTCGGCGAGGTAGACGTAGGCGTCGGGGTTGCTGCTGACGGTGCGTGCGACCTGCGGGAGCGCCTTCATGAGGTACTCCATGTAGACCGTGCGGAACGGCCCGAAGACGGGCGTCGAGAACTCACTGACGACGAGACGCCCGCCCGGCTTGGTTACCCGGGCGATCTCGCGAAGTCCGGCCTCGAAGTCGGAGACGTTGCGCAGGCCGAAGGAAATCGTCGCGGCATCGAACACGTTGTCGGCGTACGGCAGATACATCGCGTCACCTGCCACCATCGGGACTTTGCGCGAAATCCCGGCCTTGAGCATTCCCTTGGAGAAGTCGGTGGCGACGCACCAGGCACCGGAGCGCCCCAGCTCGACGGTCGAGACACCTGTTCCGGCCGCGAGGTCGAGCACCTTCTCGCCCGGCTTCAGGTCGAGGGCTTCGCGGGTGGCCTTGCGCCAACCCTTGTCCTGGCCGAAGGACAGCACGGTGTTGGTGAGGTCGTATCGCTCCGCGACGTCGTCGAACATCGACGCGACTTCGTGCGGTTGCTTCTCGAGAGTTGCTCGGGTTCCGTGTGTAGTGGCCACACCCGAAACGCTACCAACCCTCGGGCAGCGAGGGCGTTCAGGCTGCTCTGGCGCCCGTTCGCCGCCCGAGGCCCTGCACGTCCTCGTAGTGACGGAGCAACTCTTCGCAGATGGCCGGCCAGGTGCGG
This sequence comes from Rhodococcus sp. NPDC055024, assembly GCF_053608585.1. Taxonomy (NCBI): domain Bacteria; kingdom Bacillati; phylum Actinomycetota; class Actinomycetes; order Mycobacteriales; family Nocardiaceae; genus Rhodococcus; species Rhodococcus sp. NPDC055024. The sequence goes on along the minus strand of NZ_JBSGVT010000004.1, from coordinate 303,016 downwards.
TGCAGCACCGAGCGCCTCGCTGCGGAGCCGAACTGCACTCGCAGATCACGCTGGCGAAGTGCGTCGACGGCGCTGGGCAGGAGTTCGGTGAACCTGTCCGTCGGCAGGAGGTAGCCGTTGCGGCAATGCGAGATCAGGTCACGCGGGCCACCGGCGTCCGGGCCGACGACGGGCACACCGCTCGCGAGCGCTTCCTGAACCGCCTGGCAGAAGGTCTCGTGCTCGCCGGGGTGAACGAACACGTCCAGGCTGGCGTAAGCGTCAGCAAGCGCGGTACCGCCGAGTTGTCCGGTGAAGATCGCGTCCGGCATCAGTCGCTGCAGATTCTGGCGGTCCGGGCCGTCTCCGACGACGACGATCTGCACACTGGGATCGCCGGCCAGCGCCGCCAATCGTTCGACGTGCTTTTCGGGCGCGAGGCGACCGACGAAGCCGACCACCAACCTGTCGCTGTCACCGATCCAGGACTGGCGCAACCCCGAGCTACGACGCGAAGGCGCGAATCGTTGTGCGTCGACGCCGCGGGCCCACCGGTGGACACGCGGAATGCCGTGCTCTTCGAGGGCGTCGACCGCCGAGGTGGACGGCGCGAGGGTCCTGTTGCAGCTCTTGTGGATTCGACGGGTCCACGCCCACGCGGCGCGACTGGTGACGCCGAGCCCGTAGCTTTCGGCGAATCCGGCGACATCGGTTTGGTAAACCGCGACGGTGGGGATTCCGAGGCGTTTGGCGACGGCGACTCCCCCGGCACCGAGCAGGAACGGCGATGCCAGATGTACGACGTCGGGCGCGAAGGTCCGCACGGCCGTCGTCAGACGTGGTTGTGGCAGGCCGACGGGGAGTGAACTGACTTTGGGCACCATGACAGCGGGCACTCGAACCACCTGAACACCTTCGTGTTCGGTGGCGGCAGAGGTGTCGGATCCGACAGTGTCCGGCGCAATGACCATGGCGTCGTGGCCAGTGCGATCGAGGTGTTCGAGCACGCGCAGTACCGAGTTGGTGACGCCGTTCATGTTGGGCAGGAATGACTCCGCAACGATGGCTACTCTCACACCGAGAACGGTGACAGGGCCAGGAAAAGTCCACGTCATGTTCGTGTGAAGTTCGGGCGAAGCGCGAACTAACTCGAGGCGACCGGCGCCGAACCCGCTGCCTGTGCTTCCCGCTTGCGCAGGTACCAGATCGACGGTCCTGCCAGAAGCCACGTCACGACGATCACGGATCCGGCCGGGATCAGCGCCACCGTCGCGTTGCGTCCGGCTACCCTGACCAAATCGGGGTCCGTCTTGTAGTACTCCACCTCGATACGTTGTCCCACAGTCAGATTGGTGGGGTAGAGCACACCGAGTTCGGGGTTGTGATTCGCGCCGTCCGGTGTCACGAAGCTGATCGCCGACCGAAGCGAGCCCGCCGAGAGCACCTCGGCAGTTGCGGTCCCCATGTTCGATTCGATGGTCCGATCGTTGCGCCAGGCCCCGAGGACGAGGATGACCGCGAGCACCGAAATGCCGATGGCAACCACCATCACGCCGATGCGGAAGCGACGCAGAACCTTTTGCGTCACAGCTGTGCCCGCACGGAAGCGTGGAGTTCGCGCAGACCACTACGATCTGTCGCGACTTCGAGAACACGGATGCCGTTGGCTGGTTGTGCCAGCGTCGTGGCCAGGGCGTCGACGGTGACAGCTGCGTGTGGCACGCGGTACGCCGCACAGAGCGCGGCCAGGTCCATGCCGTGCGGAGTTCCGAAGACTCGCTCGAAGACTCCCGCGTACTGCGGGTCGCCTTGTTCGAGGAGCTCGAAGATGCCGCCGCCGTCGTCGTTGGCGACGACGATGGTGAGGTCACTCGGCCTCGGCTCACCGGTCCCGATCAGCAGTCCGGAAGCGTCGTGCAGGAATGTCAGGTCGCCCATGAGGGCGACGGTCCGGCCACCGTCGTACGCCAACGCAGCACCGACCGCCGCCGAGACGGTGCCGTCGATACCTGCGACACCGCGGTTGGACAGCACCCGCACGGCGGGCTTGGGGTAGCTCACGAGGGCCGCGTCGCGAACGGGGTTGGACGCGCCGAGCAGAAGCTGGTCGCCGTCCGCGAGTGCATCCATCACGGCAGCTGCCACGTGCAGGCCGGTGGCCTTGGGGTGGGCGTCGAGTTGCTTGCGGACGGCAGTTTCGGCGTGTTCGGTCAGCGCGGCGCATCGACCGATCCAGGCGGGATCTGGCGTCCCGGTGACCACTGCCCTGGTTCCGGTGGCGAGTACGTTGCCGGATACGTCGGGCCAGCGCGGCCCCGTAGTCAGCGCGTAGACGTCGACGCCCGGGTCGGCGAGCACCTTCGAGACCTGACGATGCAACGTCGGGCGGCCGGTGATGATCGCCTGCTTGGGCTTGAGTTGCGATAAAGCGAGTGGATGCAGTGCGATCCCGTGCATCGGAGCCGTCGGCTCGGCCACGGTCGGCAGGCCCGCCAGCTCAGGCCGAAGCGCACTACCGTGTCCGGAAATGACCACCGTATCTGCGGTCAGATCCAGATCGACGGGAACGTCGAGCGTCGCATTCTGGGTGGTGGTCCAGGCCGCACCGCCGGGACGTCCCTCCGGAACCGGTCCCTGCACGTGCACGTCCGGCACCAGCGGCTCACGAAGTGGAATGTCGAAGTGCACCGGACCCGCGTTTCCGGACCGGGTTCCGCGGGCAGCGGCGAGGACCCGACAGACCGCCGAGCGCCACTGGCTGTTCTGCGTCGAATCGTCCTCCGCCAGGCCCAGGCTGATGGTTGCGCGGACTTGACTGCCGAAGAGCCCGAGCTGCTCGACGGTCTGGTTGGCGCCGGTGCCGAGCATCTCGTACGGCCGGTTCGCGCTCAGGACCACCAGCGGCACTCGCGCGTAGTTGGCCTCGAGGACAGCGGGTCCGAGATTCGCGACGGCGGTCCCGGAAGTCATCACGATGGGGACCGGTCGTTTCCCGGCGATTGCCAGTCCGAGTGCCAGAAAGCCTGCTGTCCGCTCGTCGATCCGCATGTGCAGACGCAACCGGCCGTCGAGATCGGCAGCCTGGAGGGCAAATGCGAGGGGCGCGTTGCGAGAGCCTGGACACAGCACGACTTCACGCACGCCACCACGAACCAGTTCGTCGACGACGGCTGTGGCTTGTGCAGTGGACGGATTCACGCCTTCAAGAGTGTCAGATGTTCGGGCGCAAGCATGCCCAGGGGCGGGGACAGCGGCATTATGTGTGGGTGCGCACACTCTTCGATCCAGCCGAGCTCGAACCCCGCCGGTTCTATCAGTTACTCACCGCTTCGGTGGTCCCCCGGCCGATTGCCTGGGTGTCCACCCTGTCGGCGGACGGCGTCGGCAATCTGGCCCCGTACAGCTTTTTCACCGTGGCAAGTTCGGCGCCGCCGATCGTGCAGTTCACGTCGGTCGGACGTAAGGACAGTCTGCGCAACATCGAAGCGACCGGCGAATTCGTGATCAACCTGGCGACTGCCAGGCTCGCCGACGCGGTGAACCAGAGTTCCGCCTTCTACGACGCCGAGGCCGACGAGTTTCTCGAGCTCGGTATCGCGAGTGAGCCGAGTGAGCGGGTTCGCCCCGCCCGGGTCGCCGACTCCCCGATCGCCATCGAATGCACGCTCTACCAGGTCATCGAGGTCGGTAATTCATTTGTCGTGATGGGAAATGTGGTCGCGGTCGCAATACGTCCCGAGGCTGTCGCCGACGACGGCCTGCCGGACTTCGCGACAATCGCACCGATGAGCCGACTTGGCCGAGCGCAGTGGGGTCTTCCTCCCGAAGTCGTCGAAAAGGACAGACCCACCACTCCACAGCGACCGTAAATCAGGTTAGGGTTACCTGATTAGGTACGAGTAACAGATAATCAGGGAGCAACCAGTCATGGCCAAGCGCGCCAAGTTCGTGAAACCGGCCTCACGCAGCATCGTGTCGGCGCAGGTCGTGGCGAACAAGCGAATCAGCCCCAGGTTCATCCGAGTGACCATTGCGGGCGAGGAACTGTCCACCATCGCACCGATGGGTGCCGATCAATGGTTCCGCATGTTCATCCCGCAACTCGGCCAGAGTGAACTCCGGTTGCCGAGCGCGGCAAGCAATCTCTGGTACGCGCAGTATCTGTTGATGTCCAAGGACACGCGACCTGTCGTGCGCAACTACACGATTCGCGCCTACCGCGCGGCCGGATCAGGCCTCTTCGGCGAGACCACGGAGATCGACATCGACTTCGCTTACCACGGCGACATCGGCCCGGCATCCGCGTGGGCGGACACCGCGTCGGCCGGCGACAAGGTCGCCCTCCTGGACGAGGGGTGCATCTACAACCCCACTCCCGAAGCTACGTGGCAACTGCTCGTCGGCGACGAGAGTGCGCTTCCCGCGATCATCGGCATTCTGGAATCCGCGCCCGCAGACCTGCGTGCCGAGGTCTTCGTCGAGATTCCGAACATCGAAGACAAGCAAGACATTCCGGAGCTGGCGAACGTCAACGTGCATTGGCTCGTTCGCGAGGACGAACACGCAACGCCGGGTGTTCTTACCCTCGAGACCGTCCGCGATGCCAAACTGCCCGAGGGGCCGTCGTACACGTTTGTCGCCGGCGAACAGGCACTTACCACCGGGCTGCGTCGGCATCTCGTGAACGACCGTAAGTTCGCCAAAACCGACATCACCTTCACCGGCTTCTGGCGCCACGGCCATTCGGCTCACTGACGGACTCATCAAAAGCAACGAGCGGCCCGGGAGAAACTCCCGGGCCGCTCGCTGTTTTATGTTCGCTTAGGCAGCGTGCTTCTGGATCAGCTCGCCCAGACGGGGCAGAGCTGCAGTCACATGCTTCTTGGCCGAACCGCGCAGCTTCGAGTACATCGACTTGACGACGGCCTTGTCGCTGCCGTCGATACGCTCGTCCGTCACCTCGAGGAGGGAATCGGCAACCGCGTCACCGCGGGCGCTGATGAAATCGGCGAAGCTGCCTTCACCGGAAGCCGAGAAGTCCTGCCAGTACGGCTCGAGCTTTGCCACGAAAGCCGGCAGAAGCGCGGTGACGGCGTCCGGCACGATGGACGGGCTCACCTTCTTGACCGCGCCGTAGCCACCCTTGAGAGCCAGCCCTGAGGCCCCCGACTTATCCGAAACCTCTGCGTCGATCAAGGTCTGCACGTCCGCGACGACCGCGGGAACCCGTGATTCCTCGAGCAGGGTTTCGTTCAGAGCTGCAACCACTTTCGATCCCTTCATTCTTCACTGATGTTCATCAGGTCGGGCCCGAGACTATACGAAATTCGGCAGGTCCTTACCGCCGAGTATCCGATGGCAGCGCCGAGCACGATCCAGCCACCAGTCGCGCCGGTCCGCCGGCGCGGCCAGCGTCTGGAGTAGAACGGGGTCGGGCTCGACCGCGCCAACGGACAAAGCGCCATCGACGGCTGCCCCGGTGACCGCGACATCCCGGACGAACAGGCCGCCGGTGCCGAGGCCGCAAGCAAACGGAAGCGAAGGCAAAGCTGCCGCGGCAGCCAGCCCCGCTGACATCCCCACAGCCGTGTCCAGCGCACTCGAGACCGCCACCGGCACCCCGTAGTCCGCCAGTTGCGCCGACAGCGCCACCACAGCACGCATTCCACCCAGTGGCGGCACCTTCACGACGGCTACGTCCGCTCCCCCGGCTCGTACGACGCGCAGCGGGTCGTCGGCGCGGCGAATGCTCTCGTCGGCAGCGATCCGCACACCCGTCCCCGCGGCGCGAACCCTGACCAGTTCCTCGACGCTGGCACACGGCTGCTCGGCGTATTCGAGGTCACCGTCCTCTGTGATCGCACGCAAAGCCGTGATCGCCTCGTCCACACTCCAACCGCCGTTGGCATCGACGCGCACGTTCGGGATGTGCCGACGCACCTCGTTCACCCGTGCGACGTCCTGCGCCAGCGACTGCCCCTTCTCGGCGACCTTGACCTTGGCGGTCCGGGCCCCGGGGAAGCGCTCCAACAATTCAGGAACGGCAAACGCGTCGATCGCAGGCACGGTCGCGTTGACGGGAACTGCGTCACGAAGCGCCGGCGGCGGACCCAGCCACGCCGCTTCGATACCCGCGAGCAGCCACTGCGACGCCTCTTCGTCGTCGTACTCGACGAACGGGGCGAATTCTCCCCACCCGGCCGGGCCGCGAACGAGCAGCGCCTCACGAGTCGTGATGCCGCGAAAGCGAACTCGCATCGGCAGCGCGAGCACCACGGCGTCCGCGATCAGATCGTCGAACGAGGGGAACATGTCAGGGCTGTCCCGGAAGCAGTTCGATCATGAGCGCCTCACCGTCGGCGAGGAGCTTGCCGTCGAGATCGGTCAGGCGCGCGCTGACAAAAGTCTTGCGACCCTCGACCCGATCCACCTGCCCCTCGATCACCAGTTGTTGATTGAGCGGAGTGATGGCGCGGTAGTTGATGTGGAGGTAGCCGGTGCGGGAGATCGGACGGCCACCCGCGTGGACCGTCATCCCGAAGACGTCGTCGAAAAGCAGGGGCAATACGCCGCCGTGAGCGGCACCGTTGCCGCCCAGGTGGTAGCGACGGAAGACACCGGTACTGCGGACTCCTTCGGTGTCGAACTTCTCGACCATCCACGGAAGCATGAGGAGGCTGCCGCGACCGGGCAGTTGAATGTTGGAACCCGCGGGCGACTTGCCTTCCGGGACCTCGTACGGCGTCAACCGATCGGCAAGCTCCTCGGCCTGCGTGGCGATGTCCGCGAGTACGTCGTCGGGCACGTTGGTCGAGACCGCAAGGTCCTGCAACCTGCGCATCGCCTCGACGAAGCGGCCGAAGTCCGGACCTGCGGGAGTGTGCCGGAACCGCGGAAATCCGCCCCGCTTCTCACCGTCTGTGACGATCTCCGTGCCGTCTGCGGTTTGTTCGCTCATGACCTGCACGTTAGCGCGCCCGGGAACGTGTTCTACCTCAGGTATCCGTTAGACGCGCGAGGCGTGCCTCTATCGTGGCTCAGGTGACCTTCAACCCGCAGCTCTGGCGCCCTGTCCCCGGATTCGAGAACCTCACCGACATCACCTACCACCGGCATGTCAGCCAAGGCACCGTTCGCGTCGCCTTCGACCGACCGGAAGTGCGTAATGCGTTCCGCCCGCACACCGTCGACGAGTTGTACCGAGCCCTCGATCACGCCCGCATGACCTCCGACGTGGGAGCGGTCCTCCTCACCGGCAACGGACCGAGCGAGAAGGACGGCGGCTGGGCGTTCTGCTCGGGCGGAGACCAGCGCATCCGTGGCCGCAGCGGCTACCAGTACGCCGAAGGTGAAACAGCGGACACCGTCGACAAGGCACGCGCCGGACGCCTGCACATCCTCGAGGTTCAGCGCTTGATCCGCTTCATGCCGAAGGTAGTCATCTGCCTGGTCAACGGCTGGGCTGCGGGCGGCGGCCACAGCCTGCACGTGGTGTGCGACCTGACGCTCGCGAGCCGCGAGCATGCTCGCTTCAAGCAGACCGACGCCGATGTCGGAAGCTTCGACGGCGGTTACGGCAGCGCCTACCTGGCAAAGATGGTGGGCCAGAAGTTCGCCCGCGAGATCTTCTTCCTGGGTGAGACGTACACCGCCGAGGAAATGCATCAGATGGGCGCCGTCAACAAGGTTGTCGACCACGCGGAACTCGAGAACGTCGCGATCGACTGGGCCGGCAAGATCAACGGCAAGTCGCCGCAGGCACAGCGGATGCTCAAGTACGCGTTCAACCTGCAGGACGACGGGTTGGTCGGCCAGCAGCTGTTCGCCGGTGAGGCAACGCGTTTGGCGTACATGACCGACGAGGCCGTCGAGGGTCGCGACTCGTTCCTCGAGAAGCGCGATCCCGATTGGTCACCATATCCCTGGTACTTCTGAGACAGTAGGTGTGAGACGGGAGGCCGGACGTGGAGATTCTGAGTAGCCGTACGATATTGCGCCCGAGCGAGTACGAACGAACGCTGAGCTTCTACCGAGACACCCTCGGTTTGGCGATCGCTCGTGAATACCCAGGCGGCACAGTCTTCTTCGCCGGCCAAGGGCTGATCGAGGTCGCTGCGCACGGCGGCACCGGCGAGGGTGGGTTTCGCGGCGCGATCTGGCTGCAGGTCCGTGACCTCACTGCCGCTCAGACCGAACTGGTTCTCGCCGGGGTCAAGATCGCCCGCGAGGCCAGGCAGGAACCGTGGGGTCTGCACGAGATGTGGATCGCCGACCCCGACGGGACCCCGATCGTGATGGTGCAGATCCCGGAGGACCATCCCATCCGACGCGATTCCCGGCCGCCGTCCGTGTAACTGTCAGACCCGGTGTAGCCGAGACACCACTGTTTCCGAGACACCACTGTTTTCGAGACCGACAGATGCCCGCCACGAACTTTCCGTGGCGGGCATCTGTCGGTCCTTCGCAAGTTCAGTTGCGCGTGCTCAGCGCCTGAGAGATCTGATCGGTCTGGGCCTGACCCTCGAGCAGTTGGCGAACCAACCACAGCCGCAGCACCTTTGCCACTGATGCGGCCAGGAAGAGCGCAGCGCCGACCACCGTCAGGGCGAGGAAAACCACGGTGAGGATCTGGTACGACACCAGATCACGCAGGTCCGAGAGCGTCAGCGAGGAGATGTAGACGACGAAGGCGCCGACCACTCCGACGACCATGAGCACCAGGCCCGCGATGCGCGTAGCAGCGTCGCCGCCTGCCTGCTTCTTGTCCAGCTTCAACTCTGCGATGTTCTTCTTGAATTCCTCACGGCGATCTTCGGCGAGAGTAGTCATCGTCATCCTCCTAGATAACTGGTAGAAAGTTCGTTTTCGATGTCGTGCGGATCGCCGGTTTTCACGACGCGTCCCTGCAACATCAGTGCGGCCGAGGTCGCGATGGGCAGCACCGCTCGCGCGAACTGCTCGGCAACCAGAATGGAAATGCCTTCGGCTGCAAGTGAGCCGACGACGTCGTACATCTGCGAGACGATTCGAGGTGCGAGTCCCATCGACAGCTCGTCGAGCAGGAGCACCGTCGGGTGAGTGCCGAGTGCCCGCGACAGCGCCAGCATCTGCTGCTCACCACCGGACATCGATCCGGCCAACTGTCCGCGCCGCTCCCCCAGGATCGGGAACCTGCCGTACGCAACCTCTTCGAGTTCGGCCAACCCGACGCCCGTTCCCGTGGCGATCCACAGATTTTCGCGCACGGTGAGGTTCGCGAAGATCCCGCGTCCCTCAGGGATGGAGCAGACACCCAGCCGCGCCAACTCCGAAGGCTCGACGCCGTTCACGACCTGGCCCGCGAGCCGGAACTCTCCGCGGGTGACGGGCAGGATTCCCGAGCAGATCTTGAGCGTCGACGTCTTGCCGCCGCCGTTGGGCCCGAGCAGCGCCACCACGGCGCCGGGTTCGAGAACCAGATCCACCCCGTGCAGAACCTCGATGGACCCGTAACCGGCGCGGACACCGGACAGTTCGAGCAACGGTTCGGCGCGGTCGGGGCTGCGTATGCCCTCATCGATTTTCGCCTCGCCAATTTTCGCTGAAGTCATACCGCCTCCTCCTCGGTCCCGATGTAGGCCGCGATCACTTCCGGATCCGTTCGGATCTTCTCCGGATCACCCGAAGCGAGGACAGCGCCGTAGTCGAGCACGTGAATGGTCGAGCACACCTTCATCACCAGCGGAATGTCGTGCTCCACCAGACAGATTCCGAGTCCACCCGCAGCCAGTTCGGTGAGCATCTCGGCAAAGACCTCGGTTTCCTGCTCGGTCTGACCCGAGGCCGGTTCGTCGAGCAGAAGCACTCGCGGGTCGGTCATGAGGGCTCGTGCAACTTCGACGACGCGAGCACGTCCGGTGGGAATGTCCGCGACGTCCTTGTCCGCGACATCCGTGAGCCCAGTCAGCTCCAGCAGGCGATCGGTCTCGCCGTCCACATCGATCTTGTTGCGGCCGTTGGCCTTGTGGATGTCTCCCGCGACGCGCAGGTTGTCACGCACCGACAGCGAGACGAACAACTCGAGCCGCTGGAAGGTACGTGCCAGCCCTCGACCCGCACGCTTGTGCGGCGGCAGCTTCGTCACGTCGACGCCACCGAGGAACACCTGACCGGAGGTGGGTTTCTGCAGCCCGGTGATGGTGTTGAAGAGCGTCGTCTTGCCGGCACCGTTCGGTCCGATGAGTCCCGTCACCGTGCCGGGTTGCACGGTGAGCGAAACGTCCTTGACCGCGACGTGTCCACCGAAACGAACGCTCACACCGCGTGTTTCGAGAAGTGGTGCATCAGACATGAGCGGTCAACTCCTTCGGCGAGCCGCCCTGGTACTGAGGAATCCCCAGTTCGCGGTCGATCTCGTCACGGATCTCGGGGCTGTACGGAACGGCGATCCCGACGTCCTCGGGAACGATTGTCGACTTGGCAGCCAGTTCTTCCGGGGTGAGAACCGCACTGGGCACGACCATCTCACCGATCACCGGCAGCATGAACACCACGGCAATCGTGATGGACGCGAACCACCAGTTGCCGAGCACGCCGGTCAGTGCAAGGACGTACGTCAGCAGAACAACTGCGGCGCCGCCGATCAGAACCGGCCTGGCATCGGCAAGCCTTCGGTAGCCCTCGATCACGCTGTGGACCGTTCCGCTGGGGTTCGCGCCGACACCGATGCCGATCAGTGCCGGGCTGACGGCCGCGATGTTGCCGAAGAGCAGCCACATTCCCTCCAACTCCGGTTGCGCCGAAGCCAGATTGGTGAACGAGACCATGATGACGGCAAAACCGATTCCGGCCATGAGCCCACCGAACAGGGCACCGGTCACGTATCCGATACCCGCGACGACGGTCAGCATGAGCAGCGAGAGGCTGACCATGATGGCAAAACTCTCGCCCGAAACGGAACCCATGGCGCTCGACATCAGAATGCCGCCGAGGCCGGCAATCCCCGAGGAGATCATGAAGACGCTCAGCTTGAGCCGAACCAGGCTCTGCCCGAGCATGGCCGAACCGGCCGGGCTGTCCTTCATCGCAGCGAGTCGGCGCCCGTAGCCGCTGTTACGCAACGCGATGACGCCGACGCCGAGTACCGAGAACAGCGCGGTCACGGTCATCAGGAACACCGTCTCGTTGCTCAGATCGAGCGGGCCGATCTTCAGCGGCGGCAGGGCGATGTTGCCGTCCTTGAACAGCGAGTACCGGATGCCGAACATCTCGTGTTCGGTGGTGTCACGAAGGACCATGTTGGAGAGGAACACTCCGAAGGCCATGGTCGCAAGCGCCAGATACAGTCCTCGCAGCCGCAGCGCCGGTAGGGCGACCAGGCCGCCGATGACTGCGGTGACCAGGACTCCGACGACGATGCCCCACAGGTTGAGGTGCGCGGCCAATCCGGAACCGGAGATCCCGAAGTGGAAGGCCACGATGGTGGCGATAGCGCCGAAAGACACCGGCGCCAAGTTCAATTCACCCGCATAGCCGGTGAGGAGGGTGAGCGAGAGTGCGATGATCGCAAACGTCATTCCGATGGTCAGTGTGGTGACCGCGGACGTCACCATCAGCAGACGGATCAGGTAGACGATGACGATCAGGGCCACGCCCCAGACGACGGCCTTGCGCACGCTCGGCACGTGGTAGCGCTCGCGAGTACGAGTGACCGCACCGCGCAAGCGGTCCTGAGGTAGGACGATGAGTACGACGAACAGCGCGATCATCGGCAGGGAGACACGGAAATTCGACGTCCAACTCCAACTCGTCGGGAAGTACGCCAATACGTACGTACCGGCAAGCCCGAGAACCACGGCGCCGACAAAGGTGCGCGGGATGCTGCGCAACCGGCCGAACATGGCCGCGGCAAACGCGTCGATCACCAAGAGTGTCAGCATGTTCGCTTCGAGCGTGCCGCCGCTGATCGGGGTGATCAGGATGCCGGCGAGGACGGCGAGCGTCGAACCCATCGCCCACGAGAGTGCCGCGAGGCGCTCCGGATTGTGCCCGTTGAGGCGCAGTAGTTCCGGATCGTCGACGACGCCGCGCATCGCGACGCCGGCGCGGGTGCGCGTGAACAGGATCCGCAGGCCGACGGCAATGGCGATCGCAACGAGGATGCAGATCAACTCGTGGTAGCGGATGCTCGCGCCGAACACCGTGATCTTGGACTGGTCGCCGAAGAACATCTGCATCGTCCGAGCAGTTTCGGGGTGCCAGAACCAGTGCGAGATCGAGAGCATTCCGAGCAGGATCGAGACCGTCACAACGATTTTGGTGACCTCGGCGGTATCGCGCAGACCCTTCATGATCAGGACGTACAGGCCCAGGCCCATCAGTGGCCCGACCAGGACGAGTGAAATCAGCAAAGCGACGACGGTGGGAAGTTCCCAGCCGTAGCGCAACTGCCAGTAGATGAACGCACCGAGCATTGCCTGTGCACCGTGCGCGAAGTTGAAGATGCCTGACGTGTTGTACGTGAGCACCAGCCCGGAAGCGGCGATCGCGTACACCGATCCCAGGACCAGGCCCAGGATCGTGAAAGTGACAAAAGTGTTCATGGCTGAACCCTCGTTAGGGACTCGGGCGGCGGTTGGCGCTCACCGCCCGAGTCAGGAGAATCAGGACTGCGGCTTGATGACGTTCGCGTTCTGGTACTTCGTCGACACGCGGTCGGTGCCGAGTTCGGTTCCCCAGGTGCTCTTGTCGGTCGCGACGAGGTACTTGGGGTCACACTTGAATTCGCCCGCGGTCGACGGGAACGCCTGCGAGTAGGTATTGCCCGTCAGCGCGGTCGTGAGTCCGCAAGTGGCCGGCATGTTCTTGCCGGGATCGGTGGCGGCGTGCAGTCCGCCGCCGTCCCACTCGTGAATGCTCGAGAGTTCGTCGACCATGCACTGGCGCGTCAGATCGCTGCCGCACTCGTCCGCGGCGGCTGCCCACAGCAGGAACGACGACGCCGCCTGCATACCGAGGAGCGCGGTCTTGCCGCCCTGCTCGGAGACCAGATCGACGTACTTCTTCACTGCGGGCACCTTGTCCGCGTTCTCGAGCATCTGGAAGGTCATGCCCGCGTTGAGGTTGTCGAGCAGGCCGGTGTCCTTGTTCCAATCAGAGACGGTCGCGCCGTACCAGGTGGCTTCACCGAAGAAGATGGGGTCGATCCCGACCTGGTCGAGGGCCTTGACGAAGTTCAGCTCCGAAGGGCTCGCCGATCGTGACGTCCAGATACCCTTCGCGCCGCACTCCTTGAATTTCTCGGCAAACGGCACGTAGCTCGATTCACCCTCGTAGTTGAGGGTGACGCCACAATCCTTGAGCTTGAAGCCCGCAGCCTCGGCAATCGAACGAATCTTCGTGGTGGAGCTGATGATCGTGGGCATCGTGCTGTTGACGACGTCGAAGTCGTTGACCAGGTCGGGGTGCATCTCGGCCATCTGGAACCACTGCGAGCCGTTCGCGTAGTCGACCGGGAACGGGACACCCTGGAATGTCATCGGCCCGTTGGCTGCGTCGGGCGAGACGGTGAAGCCTGGCACGGACACCAGGTTGCACGCGACACGCGTCTGCTCGGCGGTCTGATCCATCGCGAAGCCGTAGCCGACCATCATGAACTGGCTTGCGCACGCTTCCTGCATAACCGAGTTGGCCTGCGTCATCGCGGCGTCGTAGTCGGTTCCGACGACCTTGCGGCCGTTGATGCCGCCCTGATCGTTGCACCACGAGATGAGCGCGTTCACCGCGTCGCTCATTTCCTTGTTCAGCCCCGGAGACTTCACGTACCCGCGGTCGTCGCCGAATCCGATCTTGATCTCGGTGTCGCTGACGCCCTGATCGGTTGCGCCGGTGGCATCGCCTTTGCCACACGGCGAATCGAGGGTGCCGAACTTCGCATCGGAGGTGCTCGACGCGACGTCGGCGCTGACGCCTGATCCGCCGACAGCGACGGCGTAGGGATCGTCACCACGATTCGATGCGCAGGCTGATGCCAGAACGGCGGTCGCGGCGAGTGCCACGATCAGCTTCGTGGACTTGTTGGGCTTCACGGTCGGAGCTCTCCTTCTCACTGACAGACACCGAGATACAGGGGTGAAACCCCTGTTCCGGTGCGCTCGGTGCCCGTAGGTAATCAGCGTTTAAAACGGCCCGAATGTGCCTTCCCGGTGAGTGAGACCAAAAAGTGAGGTCCCACACAGGGTTCGAAATTCGTGGCGCTGAACACATCACGAACGGCAGCGCCGCAGCCCACGCGCGGCGACGTACTCCACGGAGCCGCTGTTCGCATCCCGTTCGCTGTACTTTTACGCGTTCGATACGCACAATTCACGTTGTGACCGCAGAGCTTTTAATCCTCCTGGTGGTAGTTGTCACCGCCCTCGCGTTCGATTTCACGAATGGTTTTCACGACACGGGTAACGCAATGGCCACCTCCATCGCGACCGGTGCACTCAAGCCCAAAGTTGCGGTCACACTTTCCGCGATCTTGAACCTGGTCGGTGCGTTCCTGTCCGTCGAGGTCGCCGCAACCGTGGCCAAAGGCGTCGTCAACCTCGGCGCGGTCAGTGGGCAGGATCTGCTGCTGATCGTGTTCGCCGGTCTTGTCGGCGGAATCATCTGGAATCTGGCGACCTGGCTGCTCGGATTGCCGTCGAGCTCCTCGCACGCACTGTTCGGCGGATTGATCGGCGCCGCAATCGCCTCCATCGGTATGGGCGGCGTCGAGTGGGGCGGGGTCCTGACCAAGGTCGTCGTCCCCGCAATCCTCGCGCCGGTCGTCGCGGCTCTGGTCGCCGGCGTCGGCACCAAGCTCGTGTACCGAATCACCGCATCCGTCAAGGAAGACGAGCGTGAGCGCGGTTTCCGCTACGGCCAGATCGGCACCGCCTCACTGATCTCACTTGCGCACGGCACCAATGACGCCCAGAAGACGATGGGCGTCATCTTTTTGGCCCTGGTCGCTCACGGCACCATCACCGCCGAAACCGAGATGCCGTTCTGGGTGAAGTTCACCTGTGCCGTCGCGATCGCTCTCGGCACCTACCTCGGCGGTTGGCGCATCATCCGCACCCTGGGCAAGGGCCTTGTCGAGATCGCCGCGCCGCAGGGTCTGGCAGCCGAAGCGTCGTCGGCCGCAATCATCCTCACGTCGAGCCATCTCGGACTCCCCCTCTCGACCACCCACGTCGCCACCGGATCCATCCTCGGCACCGGCATCGGCCGCAAGGGCGCGGAGGTCCGCTGGGGCGTCGCAGGCCGAATGGCCGCCGCCTGGCTGATCACGCTGCCGTCGGCCGCCGTCGTCGGCGCTATCTGCTGGGCACTCGCGCATCTGGTCGGCGGACTTGCCGGGGTGCTCGTCGTCTTCGCCGCTCTCATCGCGTTCGCGATCTTCATGTACCTGCGTTCGCGTAAGGAACCTGTAGACGCGGCCAACGTCACCGCTGAATGGGACGAGAATCCGGATGTGACGGCTCGAGAGATTCCGGTCGTCGATCCCACTCCGTCCACCGAACCCACTCGCAACTCCTGAAAGGGGCGCAAGAGAATGCATCTACTCACCGATACCCTCGATTCGCTCTGGCAGGTAGTGGCAGTCGGACTGCTCTTCGGAGCCGGACTGCCGGCGATCTTCGCCTTCGGCCTCAAGTCGCTGAGCCTGCCGAACGCCGACGGCACCGAAGGGCCTTCCACCCTGGGTAAAATGGGTGCGTACCTCTGTTTTGCGGTCGTGCTCGTCACGATCTTCGCCGGAATACTGTTGTTGATGAAGAACTTCTTGGCCAGCACGTTCGGAATCCACGTCTTCTGAGTGGTCGTCGCGGCACACCACTGAAACCACCGAAACGAAAATGAGGCCGAGGATTTGAGCAAGTATTCATTGCGCAGCGTGCTCGACTGGCTGCGTGCCGGGTACCCCGAGGGCATCCCGGACAAGGATCATTTTGCGCTGCTCGCCGTTCTCCGTCGTCGTCTGACCGACGAGGAGATCGAGCAGGTCGTTTCGATGTCCATCGAGTCCGCACACGAGGTACCGGACCGGCACGTCGACTACGACACCATCCGCGCAATCATCGAGGGAATCCTCAACGAGGAGCCTTCCGAGGACGACGTCGATCGTGTCAGCGAGAGACTGCGTGCAGGTGGGTGGCCGGTCATCGAAGACGCGGAATCCGACAACGAAGTTCGAGACGTGAGCTGACGTCATGGCCCTTCCGCCCTTCCTCACGTCGATAGTCGGCTGGTTGCGGGCCGGCTATCCCAATGGCGTCCCTGAGCAGGACTACATCCCCCTCTTCGCACTTCTCACTCGCAGACTCTCCGAAACCGAGGTCGACGCCGTCGCCGACGCGTTGATCGAGGACGGCGATCTGCCCATCGAGAAGACCGACATCCAGGTCCTCATCACGAAGATCACCAACGAGATGCCACTCGAAACCGACGTCGACCGCGTGCGAAGCCATCTGGCTGCCGGTGGATGGCCGCTGGCCGGGCCGGACGTCCGGTGAACGTTCTTCGCACACTGGCCGTTCCGCAGGGTGAGGCGATTTTCGAGGTCCTGCCGCGCATCGCGCAGATCCTCGAAGGCAAGCACGACGCCGTGCTCCCCGTCCCGGCGGCCGACGCACGCGAGACGGCCCGCCTGAGCGATGCACTGCACCCCGATCAGCCCATCGACGACGGTGTTTCGCTGATAGTCGCAACCTCGGGAACCACCGGCACTCCGAAGGGTGCGATGCTCGCGGCGAGCGCACTGCGGGCCAGCGGCGACGCGACGCATGAACGCCTCGGCGGGCCGGGATCCTGGTTGCTGGTTCTCCCCCCGCACCACATCGCCGGGATGCAGGTTCTGTTGCGCAGTGTCCTCGCCGGAAGACAACCGGTGATCGTCGACGTCAGCGCGGGTTTCGACCCGGCGGCATTGCCGGGCGCTGTCGCCGCGATGAGCGGACCGCGCCGCTACACCTCGTTGGTGCCGACGCAGTTGGTCAAGGCACTCGGTGATCGCGCCGCTGTCGAGGCGTTGGCTTCGCTCGACGCTGTCCTGCTCGGCGGCGCTGCGACTCCCGCACCGGTACTCGCGCAGGCCACCGAAGCTGGCATCACCGTCGTCCGCACCTACGGGATGAGTGAGACGTCCGGCGGCTGTGTGTACGACGGAATCCCGTTGTCCGGGGCAAAGATTCGTATCGACGACGGCCGGGTTCTGCTGGGCGGGCCGATGCTCGCGTCCGGGTACCGCGGGCTTCCCGACCACCCTGCTTTCGCCGAGCCCGGGTGGTTCCGGACCGACGACGCCGGATCGGTGGTCGACGGGGTCCTGCGCATCAGCGGCCGACTGGACGAAGCTATCTCCACCGGCGGGCTGACCGTCGTACCGCAGGTGGTCGAGGCCGCGTTGGCAGATCACCCCGCCGTTCGCGAGTGCGCGGTGATCGGCATCGAGGACAAGCGTCTCGGGCAGCGGGTGGTGGCCGTCGTCGTACCAGAGGGCGAAGCTCCGACGCTCGAGGAACTGCGCACACATGCTCAGCGGACACTCGACGTCACCGCAGCGCCGCGGGAACTCTTCATCGTGGACGCGCTCCCCCTGCGTGGACCGGGCAAGCTCGACCGCGCCGCCCTGGTAGCGCGGTTCAGCTAGCAGCCGCAGCACTATTGTTCAGCCGCAGGCCTGACCAGCCCCGCGGCTGCACAATCAGCGCGCGGCTGCGCGGAGGAACCGCCCTACCCGGATTGTCGCCGCGGTACTTGACCATCCCGTCGAACTCGCCCACCACACCGTGCTCTTTCCAGAAGAAGTCGACTCGTCCGATGAACCGGCCACCGTGACGGATCTCGTGCTGCAGGGTCGGCTTCGGCCAACCGTCGGCGCGCATGCGTACGCGGCTGATGGACTCCCCTGGGCTCTCGGCACCCGGTTCGATGAACTCCGCCGCCACTCGCGCACGACTCATGCCCAGCCTTCCGCGCGCATGATCGAGCGAAGCGTCGACGTCCTCACGTCTCATCCCGCGTCGCAGGGCGCAATCGCCGATCACCACGGCGTTCTCGAACGAGGTCGTCCGTGCGAGGTCGACGAACGTTCGCGCAAGTGACGTGGCTGCGACACCGTCGATCAGCACGACCTCCTCGGGCGGGACCACTGCTGGATGAAGATGCAAGGTCTGACTCTTCCGCCCACCCGAGCACCGGTTACGCGTCATGTGCACGGTGCCCAATCGCAATCCGCCGCAATCCAATCCGTGCATGACCGCTGCCGAAGCGTGGCTCACGATCGCACCTGGACCACAGGTTTCAGCGGCCGCGAGGACAGCGCACCGGTGGGGTGCTCTCTCATCGAGTTCGCGAAAGTGATCGGCTCGCATGTAGATCCCCGCTGCGATTCGGTACAGCTCACCGCGCCTGACCGCTCGCTGCAACTGCGCGTCGCTGGTGCCGTCCCGGTGAGCCTGCGCCCGCGTGAGAATTCCCATGCAGCGAGCGTGACGCCATCGCGCCCGCACACCGACAAACAAGATCCGTCTGGGGATTGTTTGCCGGTTGTGGAGCACCGACCTCGCGCGCTGTGCAAGTAACCGCAAGTTCCACGCAAGGTCCATGCAAGATCGATCTGCCAAGCTTCACCCCATGAACCACACAGCTTCGCCTCTTGCCATCGAGGCCGACGGACTCGTCAAGAAGTTCGGCGAGCACCGCGCGGTCGACGGCGTCAGCCTCACCGTCCCCACCGGCTCGGTCTTCGGCGTCCTCGGGCCGAACGGCGCCGGCAAGACCACCACCGTCCGCATGCTCGCCACCCTCCTTCGCCCCGACGGCGGTGAGGCACGCATCTTCGGCCACGACGTCAGCCGTGAACCCACCGCAGTCCGCTCCCTGATCGGCGTCACCGGGCAGTATGCCTCCGTCGACGAGGACCTGACCGCAACCGAGAACCTCGTGATCTTCTCGCGACTGCTCGGCCTGAGCCGCCGCGATGCGCGCACCAAGTCCCTCGAACTCCTCGAAGAGTTCGACCTGGTCGAGGCCGCGACCAAGCCGCTCAAGAACTTCTCCGGCGGTATGCGTCGACGCCTGGATCTGGCGGCCAGCCTGATCGCTCGCCCGCCGCTTCTGTTCCTCGACGAGCCCACCACGGGCCTCGATCCGCGCACCCGCGCCCAGATGTGGGTGACCATCCGACGATTGGTCGCCGAGGGTTCGACGGTGATGCTCACCACGCAGTACCTGGACGAGGCCGATCAGTTGGCGGATCGCATCGCGGTGATCGACCGCGGCCGCGTGATCGCCAACGGCACTGCCGACGAACTCAAAGCTTCGGTCGGGATCTCCTCGCTCCAACTCAAGCTGGTCGATCGTGATCGCACCGAGGAAGCTCGCTCGCTCATCGCGTCGGCGCTCGGCGTCGAGGTAGGTGTCACGCCCGAGGTCGGACGGATCACCGCCCCGTTGAGCGACCCGTCGATCACCGCCGACCTGCTGATCCGCCTGCGCGAGCAAGGTATCGCCGTCGACGAGATCAACGTACAGAAACCCAGCCTGGACGAAGTGTTCCTGACCATCACCGGGCACCAGCCCGAAGACGGTGGACGCAACGACGCCCAGTCCGACAACGACTCCGATCGGAGCGTCGCATGACAACCACCCTCACCAAACCCCGGTCACCGATAGCCCAGCCTGATGCCGCGCCCCGCCGCATCAGCCTGCAGCAGAGCTTCGCGAACACGTTCACGATGGCGTACCGCGGAATTCTCAAGATCAAGCACAACCCCGAGCAACTGTTCGACGTCGTCATCCAGCCGATCATCTTCACGTTGATGTTCACCTACATCTTCGGCGGCGCGATCGCCGGTGACGTGACGGCATATCTGCCGACGATCATCCCCGGCATCTTGGTTCAGACCGTCATCACCGGTTCCATCGTCACGGGCACCCAGCTTCGTGAGGACATGGACAAGGGCGTGTTCGACCGATTCAAATCCCTTCCCATCGCTCGTATCGCCCCGCTGTCCGGAGCATTGCTCGCCGACGTCGTGCGCTACGGCATCGCCACGACCATCACGTTCATCGTCGGTTTCGCGATGGGATACCGCCCCGCGGGCGGCGTGGTCGGCATTCTGTCCGCCGCGATCCTGGTCATGGTGTGCGCGTTCTCGATCAGCTGGATCTTCGCCCTCATGGGCGTGCTGATGAACAAAGCGTCCACGGTGCAGGGCGTTTCGATGCTCGTGCTGTTCCCGCTGACGTTCCTGTCGAATGCGTTTGTCGATCCTGCCACCATGCCGAGTTGGCTTCAGAAGTTCGTGAACGTCAATCCGGTCTCACACCTGGTGACCGCGGTTCGCGAGCTGGCCAACGACGGTCACTTCGGTATCCACGTCGTGTGGTCGTTGGTGGGCGCCGCGGTGATCGTTGCCGTCATGGCACCTCTGACCGTCCGGATGTACATGCGCAAGACCTAAGTCCCGCAACACTGTCCAGCTCTAATCCAGCACCGGTCCGCGAAGCACAGCCAACGCTGCTTCGCGGACCGCCCTACGTGAGTAGCCCGACACCTTCTCCGTTTCCACTGACCACCTGTCGGCTCCGACCACACCAACGGCGAAGTCGGACAGGCGCGCATGGTGGAGCGAGACGAAGTCTTGTCTCCCGGGCATTTTCAACGACAGAGCCATCAGTTCGACACCGCGGTCGATGTTGCCCGTCACTAGATCGAACGAGCCGATCGCCGACGCCAAGGAACCCGCGAGCGGCAGGTCCGCATAACCGTTCGGATCGAACTTGAGAGCACTCGAATCCTTCATCTGAAGAACCCGACCGGCTACGAGTTCGTGTCGTCCGTGAACGACGTGAGCACACACGGCCGCGGCACCGAGCAGAACGACGAAGGGATCACCGAAGATGTTCTCGATTGCAGGACCCAACAGTTCCAGTGCTTCTCGATACCGAGCCAGGCCGTCCTCGATACGGCCGTCCGCGAGATCCGCCTCGGCAATGCTCGCCATGAGTGCCGCGCGCCGTTGATCGGTTTCGATCGCACCGGTCCCGGTCGAGTGCGCCAAGGCCGGGCGCGCCCGATCGAGAAGTGTTCGCCCGCCGGCGGTGTCACCGGATGCGATCATCGCTCCGGCTTGGAAGCAGATGAGCTGCATCGCCTCGTCACGCGCGCCGAGACGTTCCATCGACGCCGCCGCAATCGCGTAGAACGCAATGGCGTCGCCGTAGCGGGCGGACTGGCTGTGAACCGACCCGACATGCTGGGCTGCCATCGCCAGTCCCCACTCGTCACCGACACTGGTCGCGTAGTCGAACAGAGCCTGCCCGTCCAGCAATGCGCCGCGCAGATCGCCGATGTTCTCCCGCATGTTCGAACGCGCGGACAGCGCAGCCATTCGGGTCTCGGGGTCGGAGCTGCGAACGCCCTCCGCAACCAACCGCGCAAGTTTGTGGTTGGCGATCCCACTCGTGGAAAGTCTGATCAGAAACGCAAACAACGGACCGAGATCATCACGCTCACGCAACAACTTTCGAAGACGAACCCGTGCGCGGGCATGGTTTCGATCGGCCTCCCCGAAATAGAGATGCATCGCCACCAGGATGAACGTGGCACCCACCAGTTCCGCGTTCACGTCGCGCAGATCGTTGTCCGCGGTAGCCCCGACGATCTTCGACGCCCAGTTCGAGATTTCCGAGTTCGATCCTCGCACTGCCCACAGAATCGCAAGGACGGGAAAGACGTTGGCCACGGTGACCGCGTCACCGCGCTCCACTGCCCAGCGAAGAACTGCGAGAAGGTTGTCGTGCTCGGCGTCCAGGTCGGCAATCAGACGCAGCTGATCGGTGCGCGCACGCACGACGGCGTCCTCGGCGATCGCGATCGCCCAGTCATCGAGGCGCCGAATCACTTCCGGCCCCTCTCCGGACGCGGCGAGTTGCTCCTCGCCGTATTCACGGACCGTCTCGAGCATGTAGTAGCGAAGCTCACCCTCCCCGTCGCTGACGGAAAGAAGAGACTGATTCACCAGCGCCTCGACGGCACCGGCCACATCGGTCAACTCGCCCCACCCGGCAACGGCCTGCGCCGAGCAAAGCGTGAAGCCTGCCGGGAATCGGCACAACCGACGCAGCGCAATCTGATCGCCGCCGCCCAGCAGATTCCAACTCCAGTCGATCACCGCGTGCAGAGTGCGATGCCGATCCGGAGACGTCGGATCATCGGAGCGCAACAACGCGAACCGATCTCGCAGTCTCGAACCGATTTCGTCAACGCTCATCGTCCGGACCCGAGCGGCCGCGAGTTCGATCGCCAACGGGAGTCCGTCGAGCGTCGTACACAGCTTGACGACGGCGTCGACGTCCAGATGAACCGAAGGCCGCACCGCGCGGGCTCTCGCCGAGAAGAGCTCGACTGCCGAGCCGGTTCCGTCGTCGATCGCCAACGGCGGCAACGGGTACACCGCCTCGGCGCTGATCATGAGCGGAGATCGACTGGTGGTCAGTACCGTCAGCTGACGGCCGGCCGCGATCATCTCGGCCACGATCTCCGAACACGCGCCGATCACGTGCTCGCAGTTGTCGAGGATGAGCAACATCGGACCGGCCGACAGCGCCTCTTTGAGTCGTTCTCGCGCCGAATGCGTCCGGCCGACGGTCAATTTGCCTGGAGCCAGGTCGGATTCACTGATTCCGAGGGTGCCGCCGATGGCCGCGATCACATCTTCGCTGCTACGCAACGACGCCAACTCCACCAGTACCACCGACACGCCCGGGTGGTTCACGGATGCACGCAGACCCAATTCGTGTGCAAGGCGGGTCTTTCCGGCACCACCGGGACCGAGAATCGTGACAACGCGAGAGCGAGCGAGCAAGGATTCGATCTGGTCGATGTCGTTGTCGCGACCGAGCAGGGTGTTGGGGGCAGCCCGCAAACCGATCGCACGCGCAGCCCTCGGCGTAGCCGCCGGCGCTCCGAGAAGTTTCGCGTTCAGAGTCACCAGCGCGGGCGACGGATCGGCGCCCAGACGGTTGGCGAGGTGGTTGCGGAACTCCGCGAACACCTCCAGTGCCTCGTTGACTCGGCCGGCTCCGGCGAGCGCACGCATCAGCGCTTCGGCTGCCGTGTCGTCGAATGGACTCGCCAGGTGCCGTCCGCGCACCAGTGGAATGGCTGCCGCGTACTCCCCCAGCGTGAGGAACGCGTCGATCTGCGCCGTCTCCAGTTCGTCGTACACGCGGCCCGCGTCGACCGCCAGACGATCTGCGACGTCGCCGACGACGTCGCTCCCAGGTGTGCCGCGCCACAGGCGCAGCGCCTCGGTCGCGGCCGCAAGTGCCTCGGACGCGTCTGCGTCGCCGGCGTGCAGGCGACGGGCCGCGTCCGCTGCCCTGGCCAGGTCGACGCGCGCTCTGGCGAGAGTGAGCCGGTATCCGGCCGCCGTGACCTCGAGGGCCCCGTCCGGGAGTGCAGATCGCAGGCGCGAGACCTGAGTGTGGAGGGCGTTCATCGGTGAGCGCGGCGGCTCCAGCCCCCAGACGTCGTCGATCAGGCTCTGCGCGGTGCGTGGCTCACCGGGATTGCGAGCCAGCGCAACCAGCAGAGTTCGAGCTCGCGGACCCGGCAGCGGAACCAGGCGATCGCCCACTTTGGTCGAAACGGGTCCGAGCAAGGCAATGTCTGCCAGGTCTTCGCCCGACTGCGCGTACCTGGCGCGCTCACTCACGTCTCGAGTCATGTGCTGATCCACCGCGTTCGATCGTATTGCACAGTGCAAAGATCGTTGTATGGCAACAGCTGCTCAATGGATCGAAGGCGCGAGGCCGCGCACACTCCCGAACGCGATTGCGCCCGTGCTGGTCGGCACCGGAGCCGCGGCATCCCTGGACCTCGCAGTGTGGTGGAAGGCGCTCCTGGCACTGGTCGTCTCCTTGGCTTTGATCGTCGGGGTGAATTTCGCGAACGACTACTCCGACGGAATCCGCGGAACGGACGACGACCGCGTCGGGCCACTGCGCTTGGTCGGATCGAAGTTGGTCAGTCCCGGAGCCGTGAAGGCCGTAGCGATCAGCTGCTTCGCCGTTGCCGCGGTGGCCGGGTTCGTTCTGGCGGCGACCACAGCGTGGTGGCTGGTCGCGGTCGGCGTGTTCTGCATCATCGGCGCCTGGTTCTACACCGGCGGCAAGAAGCCGTACGGATACAGCGGGTTCGGCGAGATCGCCGTGTTCATCTTCTTCGGGCTGATCGCAGTGCTGGGAACTCAGTTCGTGCAGGCCGAGCGGGTCGATCTGGCCGGGCTGGCCGGAGCGATCGCCATCGGCTCGTTCTCGAGCGCAGTGCTCGTTGCCAACAATCTTCGCGATATCCCGACCGACACCGAGTCCGGAAAGATCACTCTCGCAGTACGGCTCGGCGACACGAAGACCCGAACACTGCACGTGATCCTGCTGGCCGTTCCGTTCGTCGCGACCCTGCTGCTGATCCTGCGCACTCCGTGGGCATTGCTCGGATTGCTCGCGTTGCCACTGGCAATCCGAGCCAACGCCCCGCTGCGTTCAGGCGGGCAGGGAATGGCCCTGATCCCCGCGCTGCGCGACACCGGACTTGCCATGCTCGTCTGGGGTGCCGCGACCGCAGTTGCGCTCAGTCTCGCCTGAACGTCGACGCACTCAACGGTTGTCGGGGACGAACGCGCTGAGCAGGAAGTTCACGATCGAGATGATCAGCGCGCCCCAGACTGCCGTCCAGAAGCCGTCGACCGTCAAGCCGTAGGACGTTCCGGACGAGATCCACGCCGTCAGCATCAGCATCAGGGCGTTGATCACGAGAGTGAACAGTCCGAGCGTCAGGATGAGCAGCGGTAGCGAGAGAAGCTGTACTACCGGCTTGATGAAGGCGTTGACCACCGTGAAGATCAGGGCGATCACCGCGATCACGAGAACCGTGCCCCAGGTGCCGTTGTCGTGGTTGGCGATCGTGATGCCGGTGACCCACGCCGACGCCAGCCAGATGGCTATGCCGTTGATGATGAGACGTGCCAGAAATGTCATGTCTGAATGCTGGCACATCCCTCCCGTGCATGCGGAACCGTGCCGAATCTAGGCCGCGCGATTCATCTTCGCTTCCAACCGCTCACGGATCACCGACATCGTGACCTGCGTTTCGAGGGCCTCACGGGTGGGTCCGTCGGCGACACGCAGGATGCCGAGCAGGATGTGTTCGGCGCCGATGCGATTGTCCTTGTGCGCGAGCGCTTCACGGAGCGAGAGTTCCAGCACCTTCTTGGAGTCCTTCTCGAATCGTGAACGAGGGAACCCGAATCGGCTCTTGCGAGAAGTGTCGACGCCGTCTGGCACAGGAGTCTCGTCCAGCACACCTTCGCCGAAGGACTGCTCGAGACTCTCCCGAACCGCATCGAGATCGATGCCGATCGACTTGAGTATCTCGGCGTCGTCGTCGAGCTTGTTCGAGCTACCTTCGTTCGAGCCGGCGCCGGCGTGGCGGATCACGTCGAGCGTGACACCAGACTCGGCGAGCACCTCGGTGGCGATGCCCCGATCAGAGGTGAGCAACGCGGTCAACAGTTCCATCGGAGTGACAGGACCGGAGCCGGCGACAGCATCGACGACGACTCCCCTCGCCTGCGCGGAGAACCTTTCGAACATGGCACTTACCTGCCCTTCTCGCGCAATGAACGCAGCATCGATTCCGATTGCGCGGACGCATATTTCTTGTGGACGGCTTGACGGCTGACCTCGAGGGTTTCCGCGATTGCCTGCCAGGACCAACCGTGACGACGCGCATTGGCGACCTGAATGGCCTCGAGTTTCTCGAGTAGACGTCGCAGCGCTCGAACGGCACGCAATCCCTCGGCGGGATCCGGGCTGCCGGCGGCAGCGGCGAGAGAGGTTGCTTCGGTCATATTGTCAATCTAGATTGACATTTCCTTACTGTCAACCAAAATTGACACCGTCATGTCAGTACGCGGCGACCGCCCCGTCCACCGCCAACTGCAAGTCGGCCTGCACAGCTCGGGCGATATCCATCGGCTTGTCCGGAAGTTCGATCACGGGCATCCCGACAAAGACGCTCGCAGCCTTGACCTCGCCAATCACCCGGCCGTAGTTGATGCCGATCGACACCAAGGCCGGCGAGCATCCCAACTTCTCGGCTCGGGCGACGATGTGGCCGATACCGCTGTTGACATGCTGCAGCCGCGTCGGATCCTCGGTATTGCACGTCCCCTCCGGGAAAATCGCCAGACAATCCCCGTTGCCCAGGCGCTCGGCCGCGACGTCCATCATCACGCGGCCTGCATCCGAAACAGCGCGGAGGCCGTAGTTCTTGCTGCGAAAAACCGGAATGCTGCCCATCATGTCGACCTTCTTGCGCTGCGAAGGGTCAACGAAGAGTTCGTCTTTGGCGAGGACCCTGGTCCGTCCGATCGCTCGCCGCAACGGAGTACGCCACGCGGTCGCGGCGAGCGTGAATTGGTCGCTCTCCGTCAGATGATTGACAGCCACGACCAATTGGGTCTTGCGTTCGAGCAGAGTCTTCAGCGCGGCTTCCGCACCCGGCGCATACTTCACCCGCGGGCGGTACTTGAGCGCCAATGCGGCATAGGCGAGCTTCGCCACAAACCGGTTCTGTTGATGACTGCGGTAGTACTCGTACACAGCCTCGTAGTTGTCGAGTGAAACTTCAGGATTGCCCATGATCCGCCCTCGCTGGAGAAGTGCCCCTTGGACAAACGATACACAACCTACGGTTGCGTAGGTTTGTGTTTCACATGGCGTAGCGCTGGGAGAAACGCGCTTCTCGAGGTAAAACGGTTTGTGTGATCCGCTCGGCCATATCCACCGACCTACCCGCACTGCAACAGATCGAGATCGCCGCGGGCGAACCGTTCCGAGATATCGGGATGGACGCCGTCGCCGACGATCCACCGCCGACGCTCGACGAGTTGAACGATTTTCTCGCAGCCGAACACATCTGGGTTCAGACCGACGCAAACAACATCCCCGTTGCGTACGCACTCGTCGAGATCGTGGACGGCGGCGCACATCTCGAGCAGGTTTCCGTTCACCCCGACCATGCCCGCAAAGGCCTCGGAGCCCAGCTGATCGATGCCGTCACCGAATGGGCGGCGGACAACCATCACGATCTCGTGACTCTGACGACCTTCGTCGACGTCCCGTGGAACGCGCCGTATTACGAGCGACTCGGATTCGTGCGCCTGGCCGAGAACACACTCTCCCCCGGCCTCATCCGCATCAGAATGGTCGAGCAGTCATCCGGGCTTGACGCGTGGCCGCGCGTGACGATGAGCCGCCCCGCCCGCGGTCACATGTCAGCAGTGCAGAAGTACACGGTTCAGGAGTATGCGGTTCAGGAGTACGCGGTTCAGGGGTTGGCGGTCCACGCACCCGAACGCACGAACTCGTCCAGCACCGCCGTCGGGCCGAGCAGGTCGATCCCCTCCGACGCCACCCATTCGTCGTTGTAATACGTGCCCGAGTAGCGCTCTCCGCCGTCGCACAGCAGCGTGACGACGCTGCCGCTGCGTCCGGCGGCCATCATCTCCGCAAGCAACGCAAAAGCCCCCCACAGGTTCGTACCCGTCGAGCCACCCACTTTGCGCCCCAGTGCGGCGCTGGCGTGCCGTGCTGCCGCTATCGAGCCTGCGTCCGGCACCTTGATCATGCGGTCGACCACCTGACCGACAAACGACGGTTCGACGCGCGGACGGCCGATTCCCTCGATCCGGGAGCCGCGAGTACCGACGATCGACGGATCGCTTGCTCGCCACGCGTCGAAGAACACGGAGTGCTCCGGGTCTACAACGCACAGTCCGGTGTCGAATTTCCGGTAGCGAAGAAAACGGCCGATCGTGGCGCCGGTCCCACCCGTCCCGGCTCCGACGACCACCCAGTCGGGAATCGGATGTTCCTCGTGCTCGAGCTGAGTGAAGATCGATTCGGCGATGTTGTTGTTCCCGCGCCAGTCCGTGGCGCGCTCGGCGTGGGTGAACTGGTCCATGTAGTGGCCGTTCAACTCATTCGCGAGCCGATGCGATTCCGAGTAGATCGAGGACGGATCGCTCACGAAATGACAACGTCCGCCCTGCGCCTCGATCAACGCGATCTTGGCGGGACTCGTGCTCGCAGGCATTACGGCGACAAAATCCAGGCCGAGCAACTTCGCGAAATACGCCTCGCTGACAGCCGTCGAACCGGACGACGCTTCGATGACGGTGGTCTCCTCGGTAACCCAGCCGTTGCAGATCGCGTAGAGGAAAAGCGACCGCGCCAGGCGATGCTTGAGGCTCCCCGTGATGTGTGTCGACTCGTCCTTCAGATAGAGCTGGACGGTCCAGTTACTCGGCAGCGGATACCGCAGCAGGTGAGTGTCCGCGCTGCGTTGCGCATCGGCTTCGATCAAGCGCACCGCGTTGTCGACCCATTGACGAGACGTCCGACGGTCGACGTCGAGCGACTCCGTGGTCACCGGCCGTCTCCACGCAGCTTGGAGCGAAGATCGTCACGATCGGACCGACGCTGGGCGTCAACGGCCGCGATGCCCGCATTGACACGCTTGCGCAGTTTCGCGAAGAGCAGCAGCGACAGCGGCAGCGCGATCAGAACTGCGAACAGTGCCGCGACGACCAAGGGAACGTCGGTGCCGGCGAGCTTTCCGCCGCCGATGATGATGGCACCGATCACGACGACCAGCAGCAATCGGGCGACCGAGTACAGCACCACGTCGCGGGCCAGTTGACCCTTGGTCACGGGCCCGGCGGCCGACTTTGCGTGCCCAGAGTTTGCGGAGGGTTTACTGGCCTTGACCGGCTCAGAAGGAACATTTTCGGGGTTTTCAGACAACTGACTCACCCTCTCAGGTTACCCATTCCGAATACCGGTAGCACTGAGCCCGCTATATCCATTTTGTCCTTTACTTAAACATTACTTTGTCTTGAAAGATCGACTACCCGGCTATATCTGTGCAAACATTGCGCTACCACTCAGAAAACGGTCGAATGTGAACGAAGGACTTCGAAACAAACTCGACGCAGGTTTTTGGCAACTGCTCGACACACCGGTTCGGTATCACTGTTCAGAGTCACTGTTCGACATCAACATGGAGGACCTCACAATGAGCGCACCAACCTTCAATACCGCCGCAGACGCACTCATGACGCCCGGACAGGTAGCGGCATTGTTTCATGTCGATCCCAAGACCGTGACCCGCTGGGCACACGCAGGACGACTCGGCTCGCTTCGCACACCAGGGGGACATCGTCGATTCCGCGAGACCGAGGTCATGCAGCTTCTGCGCTCGCTGACCACGGAAGCGGACCACAACTGAGCATTCTCAGCTCACTTCGAAGTACCTGCACTACCCGACAGATACAGCAGTACCCGACATATCTTCGCAGTACCTGACAGATACAGCACTGACGCACTGAGCCGAAAGACTTGTCCGCACCACTTCTGGTGATGCGGGCCGGAGACTGAGTAGGCTCGACCTCAGTTCCTTGAGGAGGTGCGCCGTGCTGTATCTGTTGGCGTTGGTGGGTTTGGTGACATTGATCGTTCTGATGTGGAAGGCATTCGGGCCCGATCCGTCGACGCGTGCCCCGGTGAGCGGCGTGCGCGGGCCGGACGACGATCCCGAATTCCTGTGGAATGTGAACCAGCAAACACGACGCAAGCGCACGGAAGGGCCGGACGTACCGCCGACTGACACGTCGACGTAGCGTCCGGGCTCACCCGGCTACCCGATTACCGCCCTGAGAAGCCGAACGGGGAGGCCGGAAAGTCCTGCGCAACCACCGCAGCCAACTCCAGCACCGCTTCCCGAGTATTAGGACGCAGCCGGTCCAGATCGATTTCTGCGCCCTCTTCCAAATGCGGGTCGAACGGAATCAGCCTCACCGCTCGACAGCGCTGCTCGAAGTGCTCGACCACCCGCGGTAGATCAACCTTGCCCGAGCGGGGCCGCACCGCGTTGATGACGGCCACGGACGTGGTGACCAGCCTGCTGTAACCGTGAGCGTCGAGCCAGTCAAGAGTTGCGGAGGCGCTACGCGCACCGTCGACAGATCCAGAACTGACGACGATCAACGAATCTGCACCCTCGAGGATGGCCTGCATCGCCGAATGCATCAAGCCGGTGCCGCAGTCGGTCAGGACTATGCTGTAGAACTTCTCGAGCATGTCGACCGTGCGCGTGTAGTCGACGCCGCTGAATGCCTCCGAGACTGCTGGATCACTGTCGGACGCAAGCACTTCGAGTCGGTGCTGGTTTTGCGATGTGTAGCCTCTGACGTCGCTGTACTTCTCGATACTGTTCTCGTCACGCAGCAGGTTACGCACAGTTGCCGGCGTCTCGAGCGGGATTTTCTGACTCAGGGTTCCCCGGTCCGGGTTTGCATCGACTGCGACGACGCGATCGCCGCGAATCGATGCAAACATCGATCCCAGCGTCGCAGTGGTCGTTGTTTTGCCGACGCCACCTTTGAGACTGAGCACCGCAACCTTGTAGCAGCCCTGCAGGGGCTGGTTGATCTGGCGCGTCAACTCGACGACATGCTGATCCTTCGCGCCGTTCCCGAGGTTCACCGATCGGCCGGACATCGTGTATAGCGCTTTGCGCCAGCCACCGGCCGGGGCGGGCCGGACAGGCTTGACGAGGAGCGCAGCCGAGAGGTCTTGCGCCGTCATCGGAAGAGCCGGATTGCCGGGAGCGGGGTTGAATCCGGCCTGCTGTATCGGAGGATGAACCGGTGCCACCGTCGGCGGAGCAACCTGCATCGCCTGCCCGTTCTGCGGTGCGTGGCCGTTCTGCAGCGCTTGACCGTTCTGCAGCGGATGACCATTTTGCTGGGTGTGGCCGTTCTGCACCGGCGCAGCGCCGGGATGACCGAACTGCCGAATCATGGAATTGGGCGGATGCACGCCGGGCGAAGAAGGCGCCTGCGGTTGCTGGAGCGGTCTCGCGGTCGGGCTGGGCTGGTTCTGAACAGGCTGCACGTTCTGAACAGGCTGCACGTTCTGAACAGGCTGCGAGTTCTGTACGGATTGCGGAGCGGCGACTCGTGAATCCCGAACCGGCCCCGCACGATTCGCGGGTTCGTAGGTTTGCATCGGCATCGCGGGCGAGGTCGAGAACTGGCCGTTGACGGGGCCTGGCTGTGCTTCCGGGTATTGGATGACCGGAGTTTTAGGGCCTGGCGCAGGCGCCGGCGGAGCTGCCGGCGTCGTCAGCGGCGGGTGGGCGGGGGATGCACTGGGCGGGTGGGCGGGGGATGCACTGGGCGGGTGGGCGGGGGATGCACTGGGCGCCTGGCCGCCTACTTGCTGGAGCGGACCGGAGTCGACCGGGGCCACGAAGAGACTGCGAACATCGCTGGGAACCGAGTCGGATGACGGCTCGGGCGCGGATGCGCGCGGCTCGCGCCGCGTCGGCTCGGCAGGACGCACCGGCTCCCACAATCCTGCTCCGGCGTCTTCAATCTTGTCGGCCATCTCGCCGTTCCCCCTCGTCGATCCCACAGCTACCAGACAGCTAGTTATTCACCGAGCTGCATCGTAGCTGGTGCCGCCCCTGACCTACCTACCGGTAATACCTACAGACCGGTCGGCAGCCACCCACGGTACCTCGAGAGGATCAGTTGAGTCCCGCGTAGGAGTGCAAGCCCGAGACGACCATGTTGATGATGAAGAGATTGAACAGCATCGCAACGAAACCGGCGATGTTGATCCAAGCAGCCTTCGTCTCCCTCCACCCGGACGTTGCCCTCGCATGCAGGTAGGCCGCGTAGATCACCCAGGCGATGAAGGACATCGTCTCCTTGGGATCCCACCCCCAGAAGCGTCCCCACGCAGCTTCCGCCCAGATGGCACCGAGGATTACGCCTGCGCCGAACAGCGGAAACGCGATGATCGTGCTCTTGTACGCCAAGCGGTCGAGAGTCTGGGCGTCCGGCAGTCGCTCTGCAATCCGGCCGCCGATGCTCGTGCCTTCGTCACCGGGCGGGAACTTCAGTCGCAGCAGGAACAGGAGGCTCGCGATACCGCCGATCATGAAGATGCCGGAGCCGACGCTGACGATCGTCACGTGAATCGGAAGCCAGTACGAGCGCAGCGCCGGAACCACAGGAGCCGCGTCGGCGTAGAGGACCGTGCCGGCGAGGAACATCAAGATCAGAACCGGCACCAGCAGGAATACCCACATCGGACGGTACGCCGGCTTGATCAACAGGACGTGCCCGACCAGCAACGACGCCGCACACGCCATCGCCACGAACTCGTACATGTTGCCGAGCGGGAATCGTTCCGTCGCAAATCCGCGCAGCACGATCGACGCGATGATCAGCACCGTTCCGACGACCAGGACAGCTCGGCCCATTCCGCCGAATCGCTCCGAGAGCGACTTGGTCGGAGTCTCCGTGACTCTGCCCGGCACGGAAGCGTCGACTCCGCCGGCCGAGACCAGTTCCTTGTCCTGAACCGCCTTGGCTCTGGCCGACGCGTACTGCACGATGAGCAGCACAAACGCCAGAACGAGCACGGTGAAGGCGGACTTGAAGGCCCAGTCGCTGTACTGCGCGAGTGTCTCGTTGGTTGTCATCGGGCGTTCTCCTGCGCGTGCGGTTCAGTCACCGCGGTGGTCGGATTGCTTTTCAGCAAGCGGTCGGCGAGGCGGTCGAACTCGTCGCCCCAGCCTGCGTGGTCGGTGCGGGCAAGCCCACCAAGTTCTACTACAGTACGTCGTTCGTCATCTGGATAGATACGCGCCCAGACGCGGCGACGCTTGATCACGAGCGAGACGAGCAGCCCCGCCATCATCGTCAACGCCGAAACCAACACCCATACCTGAGCGGGATCGTGGGAGACCTGAAGGTTCACGAAGTCGACGGCACCGTCGAATCGCACCTGGGTTCCGTCGGCAAGCGTCGCGCTCTCCCCCGGGAAAAGGTTGACCCGGTCCTGCTTGAGCAGTCGACCCTGATTGATCAGTTCGGTGTTGAGTTCGAACAGCGATTGCGGGTTACCGGTATCGAGTCCGGTGTCGCCCTTGTAGATGTCGATCGCGACGGCCGGATCGTTCATCGCCGGGTAACTCGACGACAGAAGGTTGCCGTGGAACAGCGCGGTGGGCGCGAACAATCCTTCGATGGCAATCTGATTCTTCCGACGCTCGTCCGCATCCGGATACATACCGCCCGGCGGGTCGAACCGCATCGCGCCACTGCTCAGGAACGTCGTGGCGTCGTCCGGACGCCACTGAAGCGTCTCGGTGCGGGTCTCACCGTTCGGGAACGTGACGGTGAACGTCGGCGCGTATCCGTGTCCCTGCAGGTACACACGATCGCCGGCGATCCGGAGCGGGTGGTTCACCTGAATGGTCGTGTCCCGCCAGGTATCGGACTCGAGGTCGTCGCCTGCCTGGTACGAGATGTCCGAGGTGAACATCTCGGCCTGACCGGTCTCGAGGTAGTCGGCCTGGAAATTCTTCACACGGACACACAGCGGAGTCATGCCGGTGCCGTCGAGGCTCAGGCCCGCGACGAACGAGTCGAACACCGCCGGCGACGTAGTGCAGAACCCGGGGCCGTCGTTGGCGATGACGATGCGATTGCCCTCGTAGCCGAACAGCTTGCCCGCGGCGATCGCGATCAGCAGTCCGACCAGCGACAGGTGGAACACGAGGTTGCCGAACTCGCGGAGATATCCCTTCTCCGCCGAGATGGTGATCTCACCTTCGCGGCGCGATTTCGTATCGCCGCGACGCGTTTCGACGCGCCAACCACGCAGTTCTTTCGACACACGGGCGGCAAGTTCGTCGGGAGTCTCGCCGTCCACGACGCTCGTGGTGTGGTGTGGCAGACGAGCGAGGTTACGCGGCGCATTCACCGGACGGGTGCGCAGTGCCTTTGCGTGCTCCACACAACGCGGCAGGATGCAGCCGACCAGCGAGATGAAGAGCAATGCGTAGATCGCGGTGAACCAGAAGCTGCTGAACACGTCGAACAGTTCGAGGCGGTCCATCCACGGGCCGAGCGTCGGACGCGCGGCGATGTAGTCGGCGACCTTGCCCTCGTTGAGGGTTCGCTGTGGCAGCAGGGCACCGGGGATCGCAGCGAGTGCGAGGAGGAACAGCAGAACCAGCGCGGTCCGCATCGAGGTGAGCCCGCGCCAGGTGTTGCGCCCGAGTGCAACGACTCGACCGATCACCGACTGCTTCGGCAGCACGGGTGTCGGGTTGTCGTTATTGTCGTCAGCTGTCATATCGGCAGCGTCACCTCCGAGATAAATGCGTCGCGAACCCAGCCGACGAACTGGTCCCACGCGCCTGTGACGAGGGCGATTCCCACTGCCACCAACATGATTCCGCCGAAAATTTGAATGGTGCGTGCATTACGACGCAACCAGCCGACGCCGGTCAGCGCACGCGCCGACCCCAGCGCCAGAAAGATGAACGGCAGCCCGAGTCCGATGCAGTACGCGACGATCAACGTGACACCGCGCGCGGCGGTCATCCCGTCGGTTCCCGCGGCTACGGACATCACGCCTGCCAATGTCGGTCCGAGGCATGGCGTCCACCCCAGCGCGAACACTCCCCCGAGCAGCGGCGCCCCCACCAGCGACGACACACGACGCGGTTCGAAGCGAACGTCTTTCTGCAGCGCCGGGATCAGTCCGATGAACACCAGGCCCATCGCGATCGTGACCACACCGCCCACGCGCATCAGGACCTCGCGGTTGACGAGCAGAGTCGAGATCACGCCGAACACCGACGCGGTGGCGAGAACGAAGACGACGGTGAAGCCGGCGACGAACAGTCCGGCCGCACCGGCGACCCTCAGTCGACTGCTCCGGGTGATCGTCCGGGTCCTCGCCTCGTCGGCGGTGATCGCGGGGGCGTCGGCGCCGACGACGCCGGCGAGGTAGGAAAGGTAGCCGGGAACGAGCGGCACGACGCACGGTGAAGCGAACGACACCAGACCGGCGAGCACGCAGGCGCCGAGGGCCAGCAGCAGCGGACCGGACGACGCCGCGTTCTGAAACGCTTCGCCCACACCGGCACTCAGTGTTTCGCTGCCGGCCAGCAGCGTGGTGGTCGTGGTTGTCATCTCTACTGCGCGTCTTCCTGAGCTACTCGCTGGACGACGGGCAGCAAATCCTCGGCGAGAAGTTCTTGGAGAAATACCGCGGCGACGCGGTGCTGGCGATCAAGGACGATCGTCGTCGGAATGACCGACGTGGGGTAGCCCTTGCCGAGGGCGATCAGCGAGCGCATCGACGGGTCGTAAATCGACGGGTACGAGACCTTGTTGTCGACCACGAAGTCCTGCGCCTTGTTCTTGGTGTCGTCGCGGACGTTGATACCGAGGAACTGCACGCCGGAATCCTTGGTCTGTTCGTAGACCTGTTCCAGATCGTCGGCTTCGGCCCGACACGGTCCACACCACTGACCCCAGACGTTGAGGACGACGACCTTGCCCTCGAAGTCGTCGACGCCGACCTTCTGGCCTTCGTTCATCAGGTCGGGCCCGGAGAGGTTGCCGATGGTGCCTCGGTCGGACGGCGGATCGTAGAAGATCTTGGTTTGTCCGCCCGGTGAGACGAAGTCGAAAGTTCCGCCCTGTGCGACGGCGTCGTCGCCGGTCGCGCAGGACGAGAGAAGGAGCATCGCGGATGCAGCGGCTGCCAGTGCTGCGGCGATGCGGCGCGAAATCATGCTCCTGTCACTCTCGGGTCGGAGGCGCCGGCGGGTTCGGAGTAGACGATGTCGACCAAGGTGTCGCCCTCGTAGACCAGCGACGTCAACGAGGCCAGACCGCACTGACGGTGACGGGGGTCGTGCCAGAGACGCTCCCCCTGCAGGAATCGACGCAGAGTCCAGACCGGAAGCTGATGGCTGACGACGACGGCTTCGTGTCCGACTGCCGCGACGCGTGCGGCGTTGACGGCTGCCAGCATGCGATGGGCGATCTGCAAGTAGGGCTCGCCCCAGGACGGGGTGAACGGGTCACGCAGTTTCCACCAGTGACGCGGACGCGAGAGCGCACCGTCACCGACAGCTACCTTGAGGCCCTCGAATTCGTTGCCCGCCTCGATGAGGTTCTCGTCGGTGACGATGTCGAGCTTGTGCGCCTCGGCGATCGGAGTCGCGGTTTCCTGTGCGCGCTGCAGCGGCGACGCGACCACATGGGTGATGTCGTGATCGGAGAGCACGGATGCGACCGCACGAGCCTGGGCCTCGCCCGCCACCGACAACCGGAAACCCGGGAGCCGTCCGTAGAGGATCCCGCGCGGGTTGTGAACTTCACCGTGGCGAAGGACGTGGACGATGGTGCGGGTGGACGTGTGGTCGGGGTGATCGGCGTCGGTCACAGTCGAGGGTCCTCGCTGAAGATGATGGATGTCGGAAGCGTGCGGGTGTTCTGGAACTGGAACGGATCAGGGCTTGACGGCAGCAGCTGCGGCCTTGGCTGCGTGAGGCATGGCGTCGGCGATGATCGAGAATGCTCGATCGTCGAGTGCTGCGGAGACGAACCACGCTTCGAACGCGCTCGGCGGCGGGTACACGCCGCGGGCGAGCAGCGCATGGAAGAAGGCGGGGAATCGCCAGGTCTGCGCGGCTTTGGCGTCGTCGTAGTTGGTCACCGTGTTCTCGGTGAAGAACACGCTCACCAAGGTGCCTGCGTACTGCACACGGTGTTCGACGCCTTCGGCGGTGAGGGCTTGGGTCATGAGGTCGCCGAGGGCGGTCGCGTTCCGGCCGAGCTTGGCGTAGACCTCGGCGTCGGCGGCGCGCAGGCTTGCGAGTCCGGCAGCGACGGCAACAGGATTACCCGAGAGGGTGCCTGCCTGGTAGACGGGACCGTCGGGTGCGAGGTGGCCCATGATGTCGGCGCGGCCGCCGAAAGCTGCGGCGGGCAGGCCGCCGCTCATGACCTTGCCGAAGGTGTAGAGGTCGCCTGCGACGTTGTCGATGCCGTACCAACCCGAGGCGCTGACACGGAATCCGGTCATCACCTCGTCCATGATCAGAAGTGCGCCGTGCTCACGGGTGAGACGACGCAGGCCCTCGTTGAAGCCGGGGAGCGGCGCGACGGCGCCCATGTTCCCAGCGGCAGCTTCGGTGATGACGCACGCGATGGCGCCGGGGTTGGCGGCGAACGCCGCGGCCACTGCCTCGAGATCGTTGTAGCGGACGACGATGGTGTCTTCGGCTTGTGCGCCGGTCACACCGGGCGAGGTCGGCAGTCCGAACGTCGCGAGGCCTGATCCGGCGTCGGCGAGAAGGGCGTCGACGTGGCCGTGATAGCAACCGGAGAACTTGATGATCTTGGTGCGTCCTGTGAATCCGCGGGCGAGGCGGACTGCGCTCATCGTGGCTTCGGTTCCGGAGTTGACCAGGCGAACCCTTTCCACGGGCGCGACGCGGGCGACGATTTCCTCGGCGAGGGCAACTTCGCCTTCCGTCGGCGCACCGAAGGAGAGACCGCTGAGCGCGGCTTCGCGAACGGCTTCGACGACTGCCGGGTGAGCGTGCCCGAGAATCATCGGACCCCAGGACGACACCAGGTCGACGTAGTTGTTCCCGTCGACGTCGGTGAGGGTGTAACCGGACGCCTCGCGGATGAATCGTGGTGTTCCGCCGACCGAACCGAACGCACGGACGGGCGAGTTGACGCCACCCGGAATCACGTTGCCGGCACGTTCGAAGAGCCGAGCGGAGTTCGTTGCATGCACGTCGGGATCACCGGAAGACACAGTCACGGCTTCCAGTGTCCCAGTTCTGTCGAATCTGACAACGACAGGGTGTAGGACTTCGGTGCTCGAGGCGAGTTTTCCGGTCGAACCGGACCTCACGTGAGACGATTTCGGGCATGAAGCGACTGTTGACGACGCTGATGGTCTCGGCTGCGATTCTTCTCACATCATGTGGTTCGGACGCTTCCAATGACAACAAGGCGACAATTTCGTCGCCGCCAAGCGCAGCGGAGTCGGTTGGAACCACCGCGGCGACGAGCACCGAACCCGCGTTTCTCGGCGGGTGTTCGGCCGTGTCCGTTTACGTTCAGCAGCGTGTTCAGAGCGGCAACACGTCGACACAGACGGCGGGAGCCGACTTCCTGAAGATCGTCGAGAACGAC
This sequence comes from Rhodococcus sp. NPDC055024, assembly GCF_053608585.1. Lineage (NCBI taxonomy): Bacteria > Bacillati > Actinomycetota > Actinomycetes > Mycobacteriales > Nocardiaceae > Rhodococcus > Rhodococcus sp. NPDC055024. The sequence goes on along the minus strand of NZ_JBSGVT010000004.1, from coordinate 264,854 downwards.
CCTTCGTACCAGGCTATGTCCGAGAGCGAGAAAGAACTCTTCCGTCAGGGAATCGAAGCGGGCGCCGCAGGCTCCTGCTGAATGTGAGGGTTGGGATCGAACCGGGTTGCCCGCGGTGCGCTACGCGCTATCGTCGGTTCCATGGCCACCACAGCGGACCACCTCAGGACAACACTCGACGGACGCTGGCGGGAGGTGCGTGAGCGCGTTCGCGGCGAATTGAACGACGAACGTTTTGCTCCGCACTACACACCCAACACCGCCATAGCGCGTTCCAAGGCTCTCGAACAGATGCGGGTTCTAGCCGATCTCGGCTACGCCGCAAACGGTTTCGCGGTATCTCACGGCGGGACGGGCGACGCGGGCGGCGCCGTCACCAGCATCGAGATGCTGGCGATGTCCGACCTCTCGCTGATGGTCAAGGCCGGCGTTCAGTGGGGATTGTTCGGCGGCGCCATCGAAAACCTCGGTACCGAGCGTCATCACCAGGCGTACGTCAAACCGCTGATCGATCTGGACCTACTCGGTTGCTTTGCGATGACCGAGACCGGTCACGGCAGCGACGTACAAGAACTCGAGACCACGGCTACGTACGACGTCGAGACGGGCGAGTTCGTCGTCAACTCCCCCACTCCGTCCTCGCGCAAGGACTACATCGGCGGCGCTGCACAGCACGCCACCGTCGCGGCGGTGTTCGCTCAGTTGATCACCGGTGGCGAAAGCCAGGGCGTCCACTGTTTTGTCGTGCCGATCCGCGACGACGCCGGCAACGACCTTCCCGGCGTCACGACGTCCGACTGCGGGCTCAAGGGTGGACTACCCGGAGTCGACAACGGCCGCATCGTCTTCGACCAGGTCCGCATCCCGCGTGAGAATCTACTCAACCGTTACGCCGACGTCGCCGAGGACGGCACGTACAGCTCGGCTATCGAGAACCCGAACCGTCGCTTCTTCACGATGGTCGGCACGTTGGTGCGCGGCCGTGTCACGGTCGGTGGTTCGGCGGCAGCGGCCGCCCGCGTCGGATTGGCCATCGCCGGTCGATATGCCCTGCAGCGCAGGCAGTTCAGTGCTCCGAAGAGTGAGGACGAGGTTCTGATCATGGACTACCTCGTCCACCAGAAGCGTCTGCTGCCGTTGATCGCCCGCTCGTACGCTCTGCAGTTCGCACAGAACGAACTTGTCGCCGCGATGCACGACATCCAGAGCAGCGACAACCCGGATCCGCAGGAGCAGCGTGAACTCGAAGGTCGCGCCGCCGGACTCAAGGCCGCCAACACATGGCATGCCACGCGGGCCATCCAGGAGGCACGCGAAGCATGCGGCGGCGCAGGCTATCTCGCGGAGAACCGTCTCACCGCACTCAAGGCTGACACCGACGTGTTCACCACGTTCGAGGGCGATAACCACGTTCTGACGCAGTTGGTCGCCAAGGAACTGCTCACCTCCTACGCCGACGAAGTACGCGGCATGAGCCCGGTCGACTGGATGCGCTTCGCCGCTACGACGGTCTCCGACGTGGTCAAGAAGCGCACGGCGGCGCAGCAGATTCTGCAGACGATCGTCGACACCCGCCAGGACAACGAAGAGGACGGCAGCCTCTTCAACCGCGGCACCCAGATGAAGATGTTCGAGGACCGCGAGGAGTACCTACTCGCTACTGCGGCAAGGCGATTGCAGGCCGCACAGAAGCGCGAGGAGAACCCCTTCGACGCGTTCAACTTCGTGCAGGATCACGTGCTCAAAGCCGCTCAGGCACACATCGAGCGTGTCATCCTGGAAGCGTTCGTCGCCGGTATCGACTCCTGTGAGGACGAGACCACGAAGGAACTCTTCGGCGAGGTGTGCGACCTCTATGCACTGTCCGTCATCGAGGAGGACAAGGCCTGGTTCATGGAGCACCGGCATCTGTCGGTGGAGCGTTCGAAGGCCGTGACGCGCGGAATCAACGAGCGCTGCCGCACCTTGCGTCCGCACGTCGAGACGCTGATCGAAGGGTTCGGCATTCCGGACATCCTGCTGGGGTCGGCGATGTTGGACGGACCAGGTACGGACGCGGTACGGCTGAAGTAGACGGTCTGAAGTAGATGGTCGGGTGGGGTCGGCAAACGCCGACCCCACCACACTCAGTGCGCTGCTGCCTTTTTGGACTGGCGTGAGGCGAGCAGTCCGGTCAGGCCGAGTGCCGCGACGAGCCAGATTCCCAGAACGAGCAGGTGCGGTCCGGCACCGTTGCCATCGAAGTAGATGGACGTTCAATATCGCAGCGATCTGCGCGACCATGTTCTCTCCCGCGTCGTACAGCCGCCGGGCGCGGGCGATTTGATCGTCGGTGAGCTTCGGGGGCACCCGCCTTTTCTGCCGCGCGCCCGCGCAGCGGCCAAGCCGTGCCGCGTGTTCGCCGCAATCAGCTCACACTGAAACCGCGAGTACCGACAGCATCCCGAACATCGCCCGCTTCCTCGGACGATGTGTCGATTCCCTGCTCGAGAACCTTCAACTCGATCCCGCGCCCGCGCAGCTGCGCCCCGCAGGGTGATCAGATGAAGTACTGAGCGGCCCAACCTATCGAGGCGAGTGATCACCAACGTGTCCCAACCCGCAACCGCGCCGTAACGGCATCAAGTTGCGGGCGCGATGCTTTCGCACCTTCCGGAATGGTCCATGCGGATGTTCGCGGCATAGACACCGGCCCGTGTCAGGGCATCGACCTGTTGAGAATTCTGATTTGCGCTTGAGACTCGTACGTAGCCGAACAGCTTATGTCGAAAACTACTCCAGTTAAAGGCTTTCCGACAAACATGGAGTTGCCGGCATCTACCAGAATCAGCCGGGAGAGCACACTCGGAGCATCCCCGGGTACGTGCCATCCCTGCGGCGGCAATCAGGGGACTGGACGTTCGCTCGCCTTCTGGCCTGCTGCTTACACAGACCGCGATGACGATCCGCAAGGATCGCATGTCCGGTAAGCGAACACCAACGGAGTACCGATGTGCTGAAATATCGATGATGCACAGGGGTAGCTGACAACGGTTCAGCGCCCTCGACAGAGGACGGCTGATGCGATGACAGAGACCGGCATGAAGCGGATTGGCGTGGTCGAAGATCACTCCGCGGTAGTACTGGGAGTCCAAGCGATGCTCTCTGGACAGCCCGATTTGGTAGTGGCTGCGTCGGCTGCCACGGTCACAGACCTGCTGAATCAGCAGATTCCATTGGATATCGTGCTGCTCGACCTGAGACTGGCCGACGGTTCCTCCCCGACTGCGAATGTCGACATACTGCGGGCGGCTGGACTGGAAGCGTTGGTGTTCACCGGTGCCGAAAACCCGTATCTGGTCAGGTTGGCAGCGAAGGCCGGTGTGCTGGGTATTGTCCGCAAGTCGGCGCCGACCGAGGAGATCATCGAAGCCATCGCCGCCGCCGCCGCCGGCCACCCTGTGGCGACCACCGAATGGGCCGCCGCCATCGACGGCGATCCGGACCTGTCCGACGTCGGGCTCAGCCCACGGCAACAAGACGTCCTCACCTTGTACGCCTCCGGAGAGAAAGCCGATCGCGTAGCGCGGATGACCGGGCTGACTCCGAATACAGTCAACGACTACCTCGCACGGATCCGCACAAAATACGCCGACGCCGGCCGGCCGGCGCGAACGAAAACAGACCTCTTCAAACGCGCCGTCGAAGACGGCTGGCTTCCGGTTCCAGAGCATCCGATCCGATGACCCGTCAGTCGCTTCGCCCTCCACAGAATGCCGTTCGGACGGAAGACACCGACCGGATCTTGCGAATGTTCGCCAGGTTCACCAGCATCGGATACGTCGCATACCTGGTGATCTTGTGGCCATCGATCACCGAACTCGCTCCGCGAATGGCTCCGTGGTGGACGCCGATCATGGTCGTTGCTGTGTTCGGGTCCGGACTCATCCCCGGCGCGCTGTCGTTTCGAACCGAGACGCAGGCGATGCGCGCCGCCGCTGCCTTAGCGGCGACGGTGTTTCTTATCGCGGTGGCCACCTGGCCGGCAGCGTGGAACGGACCGGACCTCCCCGCCAATGATGGCGTGTGGCTCGCCGCGTTCCCCGGTCTGGCAAGCCTCGCCGCTGTACTTGTCTGGTCGACACCGGCCGCATTCGTTCACCTGGCGATCGGGTGCACGGGTGTACAGCTGATCAACCTCGTAGCCCGCGACGGCGCGCAATCAGGGATGTTGGTCCCGGAGATCGCCTTCGCGATCATGTTCTGCACCTTGTTCGTCGGCGGCGCCGCGATGGCACTACGCACCGGGAGGGTCCTCGATGCCACCACCGACGAGACATACGCCGCGGCAGCTGACGCTGCCGCCCAACGTGCTCGTATCGTCGAGCGTGAACGTTTCGACGCGCTCATCCATGACAGCGTGCTCTCGACGCTTCTGGCTGCCTCACATGGGCAGCCGCATTCTCTTCTCCGCGACCTCTCCGAAACAACGCTGGCGGAACTCGACGATCTCCGTATCGGAAGCGAACCAGCACAACCGTTCTCACTCGAACACGCACTTGTCCATCTGAGGACCGCGGCCACCGACGCCGACGCCCAGGCCAGGTTCGAAGTCATCGACACCGCTGCCGCGTCGTTGCCGTTCCTGCCTGCCGAGTGTGTTCGCGCACTGGGGTCGGCATTGTCCGAGGCCCTGCGCAACTCTCGCCTGCACGCCGGACCTGATGCACTGCGAACGGTCACCACGGCAGTGACCAGGACCGGCGTCCGAATCGAGGTCGCTGACAACGGGTCCGGCTTCGTTGCTTCCGACGTCGCGCCGCACCGACTCGGCATCACCGTCAGCATCCTCGGCCGCATGCGCGCCGTCCCCGGCGGATCGGCACACGTGGATACCAGCCCCGGCGTCGGCACGACAGTACATCTGGGGTGGGAATCCGAATGACTCACCACGACAACGATGTTCACGATGTTCGAGAGTTGCTCGGTCTGCGCACCATCGCAGCGAAAACCGTCGTCACCGCGTTCGTGGCGACGTTCGCTCTGGTCGCCTGGTCCACGAATCCACCCGGAGGTGGATGGTTCGAGTTCGCAGCCTGGATCGTCGTCAGTATCGGCGCAGTGGGCCTCATCGGGGTTCCGGGCGATCCGCTTGCGGCTCCGGCTACCGCATACCTGACGCTGTCCGGGCCGATCGCGGTCAATCTGATCTTTGTCGTCGTCCCCGTTCCGATCGACGGGCTCCTGCAGTTGTGGCCCCTGGCGGCGTCGACGGCGATCTACACCTACATGTGCGTCCGAGGCCGCACTGCGTGGGCGTGGATCGGTATGGCTGCCGTCCTGGCCAGTTGCATGCTCTGGGCGGAGCGGACCGGTCAAAGCGCCGCTTACGGGCTGTCGATGTCGGCGATTAACCTCGCACCGCTACTGATGGCAACCTTCTTCGCCTGGACCATCCGGCCGGCCGCACGCGAGATCTTTGCCCTCCGCCGACAAGCGACGTTGCGCATCGCCGCCGAAGCAGCCGACACCGCCGTTCTCGACGAACGCGATGCCCAACTCACACGCTTGGATGACCTCGCACGACCCCTCCTCGAACGCATCACCGAAGCCGACCCACTGACCGGCCAGGAACGTCTCGAATGCCAACTCCTCGAAGCGCACCTACGCGACACCTTGCGAGCGCCGACCCTCGCCGTCCCCCACATCGCTGCCGAAGCGCGTGCGGCCCGCACACGCGGCGTCGAGGTGATCCTGCTCGACGACCACGCCCTCGACACCGCACCCGAAGAAGTGCGAGACCGCGTCATCGCCGCCGCCGCGGACGCCCTCACTCGCGCACGATCCGGGACACTGACGATCCGGATCCTCCCACCCGGGCGAGACGTCCTCGCCACCATTGTCCACAGCACCCGCGACGGCATCGTCCGAGTCGAGTACGACCCGGACGGTCAACCGCTCGCCCCACGTATCTGATCGGGTCTGCTTGCTGATAGCGGCTGTGCCACCATTTTTGGGGTCTGTGCGCCATCGATCCATTCGACTACTTTTGACCCATTCCAGGTGGATCGACTGGTCGGTTTCAGCTGGTGCAGATGACAATCCGCTCCCTCACACGCTGACGCCTAGCTCCCGCTGACAAACACACCTCGAGAAGCGCACGTCGGCCAACACTCCTCCCGAAAGGACTTCCCCATGCGCAAAGTCTGCGCTGTCGCAGGATTCACCGCTCTACTCGTCGCCGCAGGAACTGGGGCCGCGGCAGCGGATCCCCTCCTCACCGGACCCGAATCCGATATTTACACCATCACGACCACCGAAACCGCAGCGACCATCACGCTCACCGCACCCCCCTATCAAGTGTGCAACGCAGGTCTGATCGTCCCAGGCACACCCGAAGACCTCAATGCGCAGGCCGAAGGCAACCTGCCTGTAAACCCAACATCAGGTCCGGGATGGACAGGAGGGTACGAGTTCCTCGCACATGACCCGGCACTGTTCGAGACCCCGAGATTCGCAGGAGTACGCGACCTGGGATTCACGAGCCCAAGAATCAACACGATCCCGCTGTCCACCGGCACGTACACGATCATCGGACAGTGCACGCCCTACGACGAGAACGGCAACTACGCCGGCGACGACGTCACCCACTTCAAGTCGTTCACCATCGGCGGCACCGAAGAACCTGGAGGACCTACCGACCCGGGAAATCCCCCCACCGGCGGCGGAAACTCCGGCTCCCTCGGATCCTTGTTCGGCTCGTGACCCAACGAATCGACTAGACCAGATCACATCCACACAGTGTGTCTCGAGCCAGTTGATGCGTGCCGATCACTGGACTTCCGTTGTCTTGCATATAGTTCAACGGATCTGAGGCACTGACCGGTCCGAACGAATTTTTCAGTTTCACGAACGACACCCGACCCGAAGGCACCTGTCATGTTGCGTCGCACAGTATTCGATCATCGGTTGTCGTGGTTGGTTGCGGCGGTGATTGCGATACTCGTGGTGTCCGGGATCGGGATGCCGTCGGGTGTGACAGCGCGTGCGAACGCCGATCCGGTCACCACATCGACAACAGCGACCGTGCCGGCATCAACCGCCCTCGTTGCCGGCGGCGATCATGCATGTGCGCTCCTGGCCGGTGGCACCGCCAAATGCTGGGGCAACAACGGGTGGGGACAGCTCGGGGACGGCACCACCACGGATCGGTTGACACCGGTCGACGTGGTCGGCATCTCCGGCGCTACCGCCCTCACCGCTGGCCGCGGCCAGACGTGTGCGTTGATGTCGGGCGGCACCGCCAAATGCTGGGGCTACAACGAATCCGGACAGCTCGGGGACGGCACCACCACCCAGCGATCGACACCGGTCGACGTGGTCGGCATCTCCGGCGCTACCGCCCTCACCGCCCGCGCCAGCCAGACGTGTGCGTTGATGTCGGGCGGCACCGCCAAATGCTGGGGCCACAACGAGTACGGACAGCTCGGGGACGGAACCACCGCCCAGCGATCGACACCCGTCAACGTGGTCGGCATCTCCGGCGCTACCGCCCTCACCGCCGGCAACATCCATACGTGTGCGTTGATGTCCGGTGGCACTGCCAAATGCTGGGGCGACAACGGGTACGGACAGCTCGGGGACGGCACCAGCACCCAGCGATCGACACCGGTCGAGGTGGTCGGGCTTTCCGGCGCTACCGCCCTCACCGCGGGCGGCAGCCAGACGTGTGCGGTGCTGTCTGGTGGCACCGCCAAATGCTGGGGCCACAACGGGTGGAGACAGCTCGGGGACGGCACCAGCACCTCTCGGTCGACACCGGTCGACGTGGTCGGCATCTCCGGCGCTACCGCCCTCGCCGCCGGCAACATCCATACGTGTGCGGTGATGCCCGGCGGCATCGCAAAATGCTGGGGCTACAACGAATCCGGACAGCTCGGGGACGGCACCACCACCCAGCGATCGACACCGGTCGACGTGGTCGGCATCTCCGGCGCTACCGCCCTCACCGCCGGCTTTTTCTATACGTGTGCGGTGATGTCCGGTGGCACCGCCAAATGCTGGGGCTACAACGGGTACGGACAGCTCGGGGACGGCACCACCAGTCCCTCTCGATCTACGCCGGTCGAGGTGGTCGGCCTTGCAGGCATCATCGACCCGGGTGCGCCGGGGAATCCTGATCCGCAACCGGTGTCCGAAGGGTGTGCGGGTACGACGTACTTCTTCGGTGTTCGCGGCTCGGGTGAAACTCCGCAGTTGGATCCGGTGGCGGGCGGCGATCGGACAGGTTCCTTCCCCTCAGGAACGGCGTTCACATACTTGACCGATCGGGACTTGTTCTACAACACCGACCGCCCACACAGCGGAATGGGTGAACCGGTCGGAGAAGTAGCACGGGTCATCGGCATCGGGGCGAGCAACTCCGGCGGGATTATCCCGCTCGGTCTCGCCTATCCAGCAGTGGACGTCGATATCGCCTCGTGGAGTTACAACGAGGACTACAGATCATCTGTTGATCTGGGCGCGAGACGTCTGCGGACGGTGTTGAGACTACTCGACGCGTCCTGCGGCGACGCGAATCTGCCGCACGTGGTCCTGTCCGGGTATTCCCAAGGCGCACACGTCGTCGAAGATGCGTTGGCGTTGATCAATAACGAGGACCCACAGCTTGCGGTGATGATCAGGAAGGTCGTTCTCCTCGGCTCGCCCGTTCACCGGGCTTCCGGACCCGAAAACGTCGGCGGTGCCCGAACAGCGGGTGCCTTGATACACACGAGGAAAGCCGGGACCAACGCTTTCCTGGACGCGCATCCCGGTGTTGTCGAATCCATCTGCCGAACCGGTGACATCGTGTGCGATGCGTCCTACGCGGACGGACTCAGCGACCCCACCACGTTCCTGGGCACCAATCTCGGCAACAGTCTCGGCAAGAGAGTTCACACCAGCTACGTCCTCAGTGACATAGCCTGCCCGTACACAGCTCTGCAGCAGAACACCATCTTCTGTGGCGCGAACGCGGTCCTTCAGAAGTTCGGCTGGCCGATGTACATGGGTTCTACCAACGGCCACGGCTCAAGTACCGACACTGATCTGCAGTACCACACCCGTCCCGGGCAGAAGATCGATTTCTTTTCTCCGATGCGGAAATCTATCACTACGGTGACGTCGAAGATTCTCAACCTGCGCATGTACTCCACACCCATCGATCTGGGTACGTTCGAGATCAACGACGACGGCATCGCCGTAGGTAGCTTCACTATCCCGGAGAACACCCCGCCCGGTCAGCACACGCTTGTTTTCCGGCGCGGTGACGGAGAAACGTTCACCCGATCCATCATCGTCGAACCATCCGGTGACGGAACAGCTGAATCGCTTCTGCTCACCATCGACGGGGATGCGCCCGACCCGCAACCGTACCCGGAAGATCCCGACACACCGCACCCGCCTGATCCCGAGACCGGTTCGGGTTCCGGGTCGACAGGGAGCCTGTTCGGCTCATGACCCACCGTGGCGCCTAGCAGGTTTCTACACTTGTTTCCCAAAGATCCGAGCCCAACGACAGCCTGACCAGTACTTGTCGACAACCGCGCCGGAACTGATACTCGACAAGGGCTTTCGACAAAAATGGGTTAGGCTCCGGGGTGGTGCTGGTGATTCCGAAACCGTCACCATCGACGGCGGACAACGAGCACGGCATCACACAATGGTCTTGTTCCGAGCAGGGCGCGGCACGGCGGGTCCTCTACGTCGGAGCATCCAGGGCAGAACAGTTGCTGATCATCGCTGCGCACACCGCAGTTCATGAGGTATTTGCAAAGAATCGGACCGGCGACGACGTCAACTTCGTCTAATCCTGAATGTCGGGCTCCGATTCGGAGTCCAACCCGGGAAAGTGCAGGGTCAGCGAACCCTCATAATCGGTCCGAAACCGATTCCACGCCTGATAAATGTACCGATCCGAAACATGACGGCTGAACAACAAGACGTTGACGCCCCGAGGGATAGTTCAGTTCGTCCCGGTGAATCATTTGCAACGCCCCAAAGAACACCGGCGGCGGCGAGAACAGCGACGGGGGAACACCGACGGCGCCATATGCAAACCGGTTACTATCACGGGGTACACGGCTCCGGCGAATCCCCTTAGGCGCCATGGCCTCCGGATCGACGTACCGGTCCGGCACCGTCACCCACGGTATGGGCGGACCCATCGACTCCCAATACACCGCACTCCGACTGACGATCGAAAGCCTCGGCAAAACAGACGACCTTCGGGGAGCCGGCGATGTTTACCGACCAATACCTGTCCCGGATTATCTATTCGATGGTGATGCGTACCTGAAATCTCTCAAAGAAGGCGCCATCAACCTGCGCGCTGAGATCAATGCGATCAACCGAGATTTAAATGGGAAAAGCACCAAGATCATTCTGGCCGGCTACTCGCAAGGAGCCGACATGATCGACACCGCAGCCGCAGTAGCCCAACGCGAAAAACACCACCGACCTCAAAAAGGTTACATCCATCGTCTGCGTAGGACACCCCCGGCCGCATCGGCGGACAACTCGCCGAACTCAACGATAATCTGGTACTGGCGTACGCCGGAACGCCAGCGCCGCTGTCGACCCCGCAACAAATAGCTGGATCAACAACGGGCACAGATCGCTTTTCAGCTCGATCTGCGCCAGCCTCGGCCTCGTCTGCGGCACCTCCGACAACCTGGACACTAAACGCAACAATAGTATTCGCCGGCGAAGTGATCGTTGGTCCGCTCGGAGCTGGCAAAGCAGCCGAAATCGGAATATGCCGACACAGAAACTACCAGACCACACGCATGAACTGCGCAATCCCGGGCGCTGGTAGTAGAGAGGTGACCACGACAATGTGCGGTGCCGCAGCGATCATCGGAACAGGCAGACTCGCGCATAACCGAACAACATCTCTCGAAAATTTCTCACTCAACCATTTTTCGACAGAGTTCATCGCAAGCCCACTCGCCTGCGCATGTGTGTGCGCAGGTAGGTCGGCACGTCCGGAAAAGGACAACCGCCTGTCGGCGGCGTCAGGAGAGTCGTCAGTCCGACCTGCCCCGAAGCCATCCTGCTCCGAAGGAGTGGGGCTGTCATGCCCTTCAAGAAGTCGAACCTATCGGCCCGCCCATCAGGAGTGAATAGCCCGACAACTGTCACCTACATGGATGACAGACAGTACGAAAAAAAGGTGCGACGATGCGATCGGAATGTTAATCAGAACTTTTACGACCAGATCTAATGTACATCACTCCACCCATTTACCTGAATGAAAGGATTAGCTCATGTATCGAAAAATTGGATCAGGACTACTCACTATCACCGTATGCGCGACATTGTCGACTGGATGTTCTAGTCCAAAGGTCGATTATCCAAAATCCGATGGGTCGACGTCGCTACCAAATTCGAACATAGAGATAAATAGCTCATCTAAAGAAGTATCGGAGACGGATGGATGTGAACACTACTCAGGAAAAAATCCAAGCTGGGAAGAATTGATTGACGACTACAAGGCCGCAATGCGAGAAATGTATGCACGGGATCCTCAATCTACCCCAGAGCATTTCGAGAAGGAGTGGCAAGATAGTCAATTCTTTTTCTACAGTCGAGAGAACGAAACACATGCAAGCAAAGAGGACATATACTCCGTCTCCCCTCCTGACACTGCGGCGATTACCGGAAAGATGTTATGCGAGAACCTACTTTCCAAAATGCACTCGAATTCCGAATATTTAGGAAATGAAGACCCAGATTTCTATCTAAAGAATCCGGCAGGAGCAGTGATGAATGTGCTTATGGCATGCCAATTGATTCCTTTACGCGGGAACAAAATTCCGGAACTTTATCAAAGTACCCTAAATGTATACGAAGTTGCATGTCCTCAATACTTGTAAAGGGGTTGATTTGAGCAGAGTTTGTAGGCAATTCCAGGAAGAATCGTTCAATTCCACCGCGGCGCCCTGATCGGCGCGCATCAGATAAGGAGTAGCTGGACTCGTGGGCCTAAAGGATGAATTTGAGAAGCTTTCGGGCAGCGAAGCCGCGATCAACGATGAGATCGCAATGTACCGAATTGCTGGCTTGACAGAACTGGATCGGTGTTTCAGAGAGTTTGCACAGATGATGTTGGATTCAGAAATCCTCCCTGAGCCGTTGGGCATTGGTCGAGTTTCATCAGAGAATCAACCCATCGCACGAAGAGGAATTTTCAAGCGAGGCCAAACAACTACGGTGGAGACCTGGAATTCGACACCTATTAAAGGGGCTGCAGGATGGGTTCTCGGTAACTCAACGCCGGGAATTCAACCCAAGGACGACTACGAATATATAGACACCTGGGTGGTTCCCGAACACACTGTGGTTACGACCGAAGGACTGATTTCTTGGACGATAGGCAGACACGGAGGAAGCACGGAGAGCCTGGGCACATTGAATCCAGGAATGTACCTTCACTCCAAGCCTGTCGCAGTGAAGCATGCCCCACAATCTGACGTAATTATCAATGGAACCACCGTGGTCGCCACTCAGATCCAGCCCTATCCCGGCTCCTGTAGTGCGTTTCAGATCTGGCTCCGAGAGCAAGATCCTCAGATCCAGGCCCCTCAGCGGCCAGGCCCATATCGAGCAGTGCCTCCCACGCAATGGTTTTACGAGGCATATCAGGAAATCGTAGGCGATAACTACCGGTAGTAGCCACGTCGAGCGCTAGGTAGCCAGTATTCGACGTAGTTCAACGGTTGCTCTCCAGACCGTCCGTTACTCTCGCAATGGCAGCAGCTGCCGAGGGTGCGAGCGGAGACGAAATTGCATAATGCCAGTCAATGTCCGCGTCTCTGCCATCGCCCATTATGTCCCACCATTTAGACATGCCTGGTAGTGAATAGCCCTACGCGTCCCGTCATTTGCCAGGGTTGCTGTGTGAACCAGCTGTTCAAAGCCGCTTCCGATGCGGTGTAGGACCTGAAGCATGCCGCCCGTCAAACGAAAGGAGCGAGCGATGTCTTTCTGATGCAAGCGATCAAGGTGCCGTCCGCCAGTGGGTTACCATACTGTAGACCGCTTCGATGCTCGATTCGAGCAAGGAGACAGTTGCCCGTCTCGCGGCACAGCCGACGCCGGCCGCGCCTGTCCCTTCCTCCGACAAACCAGCCAAGGACCTGGTGGTGAGGATCACAGAAACGCTTGGACGAGGTATACGGCGCGCACGGTCCGGAGGTGGCACTGTCAGACGCCGACCGTCTCGCACACGAGCTGACCGAACTCGGAGTACGACACCTAAGTCAACGCCGTTGACAACGAGGTCGGCGAGCGAGCACAGAGGTCGATGTCGTGACACCCACGAGGCACACGCCAGAGCAGGAGCAACCCTCGACATCCGAGGCGATTCGCGCGGCGGCGTTCCAACTGTTCGGCGCGCACGGGTTCGGCGGCACGTCAGTTCGCGCCATCGCCAAAGTTGCCGGAATCGATCCGGCCCTGGTCATCCGGCATTTCGGATCCAAAGAAGCACTGTTCCTGGAAACCACGCCGGTCGCCGGCTACTTCGAAGGCCAGTTCGACGGCCCGATCGACACCCTCGGTGAGCGGATCGCAGAATTCGTCCTGGATAAGGCCGACGCTCGGATGCTGTCGGTGTACACGGCGCTCATGCGGGCGTCGGACAGTCCACGCATCCGGGAGCGGCTGCGCGAGATGACCGGAGTATTCGCCACCAATTCTCGGCTCGTCTCCAAGGCGAAGACGCATACACCCGCGCGCTCCTGGTCTCCGCCCAGGTGTCCGGATTGTTGAGTGCTCTCAGCGACGAGAGCATCCCTCAGTCGGCAGATCGAGATCAGTTGGCAAAGCTCTACGGCCGGGCGATGCAGACGCGGATCGATCAGTACTGAGCGATGACCTCGTCGGCAAACCGTCGAATGGAGTCGAGTCTTCCCTGACGATCACCGGCATCAACTCCGTAGCGATACCACGGCAACACTCTGATTTCCGTGACTCCGAGAGTCTCGAGTTCGCGATATCCGTCCAGATCACGAACATCAGTCGGCGAGACGTTGACGCCGAAAGGAAGATCGGCACGACCGTACTCGACCCGCAATTCCGTGAGGCGATCGATGGCGGAGGCCAATTCGGCTTTGGTCGTGTTCACCGACATCCAACCGTCGGCCAGCCTGGCTGCACGGCGCAATCCCGGTTCACTGTGCCCACCGATGTAGATCGGAACCGCAATCTCCGGAGCAGGACTGATCATCAGAGCGTCGAACTCGTAGTGCTTGCCGTGGTATTCGATCCATTCGGGTCCACGTCCCGCACACACGGCCTTGATGATCTCGATGGCTTCGTCGGTACGCGCACCGCGGGTTCGCATCTCGGTCCCGGTAAAGGTGAATTCCTCGGGGATCCAGGACAAGCCGATGCCGAGTGCGATGCGATTTCGCGACATCACTGCCATGGTCGAGACCTGCTTGGCCGTCAACAAAGGATCACGCAGTGGGAGCTTGAACACGTTGGTGTAAAACTGAATTCGCGACGTGACGGCCGCCATTGCCGTCATCGCAATGAACGGATCAGGCATCGGAGTCTCGGGAGCCCACATCCGCTTTCCGTCAGCGGTGTACGGATATGGCGCCGACACCTGCTCGGGATAGAACACGGAATCCGGCATAGCGATACCGTCGAACCCCACCTCTTCTGCAACCTGGGCCAATTCGCACAGTTCCAGAGCGTCGATCATCGCGCCCGCCAACGACCACTTCATCGTTCCACCATTTCGCCGCTACACCATTTCGTCATTCGCACGTCGAAACACCCTTCCGTTCAGAGGAACTCACTTCGACGACATCCATGCTTCGTCGAAGAACATGATGTCGGTGATATTGCGTTCGACGCCATGAATATTGCCGTCCCATGCGGTCAACACCGATGCGGGACCCCAGATCACGTAAGGCACAGTCGCGTTGGCGTACTCCTGCACCTTGCTGATCGCCTCACGGACAGCTTCGTCCGACGGTGCAGTCTGCACAGCCGTGATCAGTGCGTCCATCTCAGGGTCAGCGAAGCCCGACGGGTTGTTCTTCGAATCACTGGCCATACTGTTGTACACGTTGAGGTACGGCGCTTCTTCTCCGACTGGAGCGCCGCCCCTGGTCATGTCGAAATCGTGGTCCTTGTATACCCGTCGGACCAGGTCGGTCACATCGGTGGCGTAGTCGATGGTGACGTCGAAACCGATCGCGTTCAGCGACGCCTGCACCGTCAGTGCCGTCGCCTGTTGGCTCGGCTCCGAGGTGGTGAGGTAGCGGAGTTTCCCGTCGTACCCGTCGGACTTCGCTTGATCGAGCAGCGCCTTTGCCTTCACGTGATCGAACGGGATGCCTGCGGTGTTGTTGAACCAACGTGATGTCTGCGGGACCAGTTCGGAACTGGCGGTGCCCAATCCGTTGTTCGCACGGGTATTGATCGCCGCCGGATCCACCCCGTAGGCGATCGCCTGACGAATGCGCACATCGGCTCCGGGCTTTCCCGCCCGGTTGTTGATCGTGCCGATCCCGTTCTGTCCGGTCGGACTGAGGTAGCCGGAGTATCCGTCATCGAGAGCTTGGTTGATGACGGCCTCGTCGCGAAGAATGTACGTCATGTCGATCTGACCGCTCTTCAGCGATTCGTACTGAGACTGTGCACCCGAGGTAGGGACAAACCGCAGTGTGTCCAGTGGCGGTTTGCCGCCCTGATAATCCGTGCGTGCGGCGAGTACCAGTTCTTCGTGCGGCGCGAACTTGGCCAAGGTGAACGGGCCCGCCCCGATCGGAGTGAACGCTTTTTCCCCTCCCACTGTCTCTGCGTCGGAACTTCGCGCAACAATCATTCCGGGGCCGAGCGACAACAGTGCCGGGAATTGTCGCCAGGGCCGCTCGAGCACAAATTCGACAGTGGTGGCGTCGGGTGTCTCGATCCGATCCACGATGTTGAGCCAGGTCTGCGATACATCACCCTTACCTGCCACGAATCGTTCGATACTCCACTTCACCGCTTCCGCGTCGAGCGGGCTTCCGTCACTGAAGGTCAGACCATCAGCCAAAGTGACGGTATACGAGGTGAAGTCGCTGTTGCCCGACAGTGACTTCGCAAGTTTCGGCACGAAGCTCCCGCTAGCGGAGTCGCTGCGCACCAGCGTGTCGTAAATCGCGGCCATTTCGGTTCCACCGGTCGAACCGGCGGCTTGAGTTCTAGTGGGGTCCAGTGAGGAAGGGAACGAATAGGACCCGAATGTGAGAACACCTCCGTCGATCCGCTCCCCCGTATCTCGAGCTCCCACGAAACCCGCTGCGCCGCTACTGCTCGGTGAATCCGATCCCACGGTGACCCCACTGCTGGAGGCGCACCCGGCCAACAACAGGGCACCGGCAATCCCGAGCGCGACAAATCGAGGGACGAACCGATTCTTCTTGGTGTACATACGTTCCCAATCTCGGCAGCGGGTCAGATCTTGACTACCTTCGACGTCGGGATCGGGTGCGAGTCCGCCTTGATCCAGCGCAGCGCCCAAGTCCCCTCGGCGTGCGAATCGGTGTCGATCCAGTTGCCGTAGCCCGGATCCTTCGCCGCCACGACAATCGTCATGGTGCCGTCGTCGTTGAGCTTCGCGGTGTGGTTGTTGATGTAGATGTTCGTGCGGTTGTAGTCGAGAGACTCGACCCAGAAGTTCTGCAGCACGAAGTTGAAGTACTCGCAGTTCGGAACCTCGGTCTCGATGACCCACGCCTCGTCCTCGGCGAGCTTCCAGTAGCCGTGGAAGTAGAAGATCGTCGGATCGCCGCCGGCGTCCTGGAAGTAGTCCTGTCCCCAGTCGAAGATCTCGTTGGTGTGCGGCTGGAATTTGCGCGACCATTCCAGGAAGGTCTCCGCCATCCCCTTCACGATCCCGACGGACTTGGTGAGGCGCTCGCCGATCTCTTCCGGAGTCAGCGGGACGAACTCCCCGTCCGGGTTCAGGCATTCGATGGTCAGATCACCGATGACCTCGTTGCGCCGATCCTTGTAAGTTTGCCGAACGGAGATGAGGTTGCTGTCGGGCGCCAAAGGCAGCCAAGCCCCCTCAGCGGGCTTGTCGACGCTCGCGATGAACTCGAAACGGCCGTTCTCGTCGACCTCGAGGTCCTGGATATGCAGATCGCCGGTCTGCAGCATGGTGCCGTCGATGTGGTACCGATTGACGCGCGAGCCGAAGGTGATCAACGGGACGGTGCCTCGGGTGCCGATGATCCGGTAGTTGTACTGACCGGAAATGTTGGCGCGCATGTAGACGTTGTCCGGGTTGTCGGCACCGATCTTCGTCATCATGTTCGGGTTCGGAGCCGACGAGAACTGTGGCCAGCGTGGATCGGTGTACTCGACACAGTTGATCGTGCCGTACCGAAGCAACCGACTCAGGTACCGAACGCCCTCGGCCTGGGTCAGCGGGTCCTGAGGGACGATCTCGTCCTCCAGGACCTTTCCGACCTCGAGCAGATCTGCGCAGAACTTTTCCCAAACAGCATTCATGTGAATCTCCTTGTTTCGGTCAGGGCTTCAGGGTGTGGTGGCGAACTTCGCTTCGACGTCGGCAGCGCTCACGCCGAACTCCTCGAGCGAATAGCGGTGCGACGGACGACGGTGCTCGGCAAGGCTGGCCTGGTGTGACGCCTCCACCGCGGCGCGGGCGTCGTCTGTGAAGGGCAGAGCGAACTGTGCATAGATCTTCTCGACGGTGCCGACCGCATCGGCGATGAAGTCCGTGTAGTCGACGTCGATGAACTGATCGGGGTTGTATCGGCTACGGGCACTGTTGAAGTTCGCGTTACCGCGCGCCCACAGGTCAAGTTGGGTGCGTCCGATAGCCGGACGGTCGAAGGCTTTCGACATGTCGTGTCCGCCCTGCTCGGCAAGGCTGAAGGTGGACGCCATCGACGTCAACGGGTCCCGGAAGGTCCGAACGAACAGTGCATCCGGATAGACCGACATGATCTCGTCGATCGCGAAGACATGGCTCGGGCTCTTGAGCACCCATCGTCGGTCCGAGTCGTGCAGTCCGATCAACTGCAGGTTCTTCTTGTGCCGCGCATACGTTTCGGTCCAGTCCTGCTCCGCCAGCCACCGGGTGTAGCTCGGTACGTACGCGATGGTCTCGAACGCGGTCGAGAGCATCGTCTGCTGCAGCAGCCGCCAGCATTCCTCGACCTCCTCCGCCCCCATGAAATGAACCTTCATCAGGTCTGCCTCGTTACGCTGGCGCGCACGGTAGAAGGCGTCGGAGCGAACGTAATCTTCGTTCTCCGACCACTTGTCGCGCTCGGGGCGCGGCTGCGGCGACTCGGCGAGCCACATCTCGGCGCCCTGATGCGCCGGGTCTGCGCCGAGCAAGCGGTGCAGCGCGGTGCTGCCGGTGCGGGTCAACCCGACCACGAAGATCGGGCGCTCGATCGGAACGTCGACGTGCTCTGGATATTTCGCGAATCCCGCCTCACTGGTCAGGCGACCCGCGAGCGCGCCGACGATCATCTTGCGAGCGATCACCTTGCCGTGCGGAGTGAGGTCGGCCTCGTTCTGGAACGACTCGAGGAGAACTCGAAGCCCTTCGAGATAGCTGTCGCTGCCGAAGTTTTTGTACCCGGCCACCTCGCGCGCAGCCTGGTGCAGGTCATCGATGGAACCGATGCCGTCGTAATCCTGTGTCATGGCTAGTCCTTGTATGAGGTGTGTTCAGTGGTGGGTGTGACCGCAGTTGACGTCGAGACATTGCCCGGCGATGGCTCTGGCCGAATCGGACAAGAGGAATACGACGGCATTGGCGATGTCGTCGGGTTCTGGTAGCCGGCGCAGATCGGCGCCCGCTGCGACCTCGTCGTAAATGATCTTGGGGTCGACTCCTGCTGCCGCCGCCTTCTTCGCGAACATGTTCTTGACCGAGTCCGCCCAGATGTAGCCGGGCGCAACCGAGTTCACTCGAATCCCCTTGGGTCCGAGATCGATCGACAAACTTCGCGCCATTGCCAGGAGGCCGGCTTTCATGATGCGGTACGCCCCGAACCCGGGAAGCTGATTGCGCAGCACCATGGACGTCACCATCACGACGGACCCCTGCGCCTCGGTCAATGCAGGCACCAATGCGCGCGTGACATTCAACGCCGCGAGCAGGTTGATGTCGATACCCGACTGGATGGACGCCAAGTCAGCGTCCAGGAGCGGGACCTGCGCAGGTTGGACGAATGCATTGTTCACGAGGCAGTCCACGGCACCGAACTCGGCGACCGCTGTCTCCGTCAGCGACGTGATCGAGTCGACGTCGGTGAGATCGGTCGGAACGGCAAGTGCAATTCCGCCGCGATCACGGATCTCGGTTGCCACCGATTCCAAGCGCTCGGGTGTGCGGGCAGCCAGGACAACTTTCGCTCCGGCCGCCGCACTCTGCAGCGCAATCGAGCGACCCAGCGCCGGGCCCACTCCCGAGACGACGACCACCTTGTCTGCCAGCAGGCCGTGACAGGTCAGCACAGCGCCTGCGGATCGAGAACCACGCTCAGAGAGGTGATCTTGCAGTTCTCGTCGAACTCGAACAGGTCGGTGGCAGCGAAGTCGGGGATACCGACTCGCTGCACCCGAAGTTGCATGGCTGCATACTTTCCCGTCACCGAAATCGGGCCGAGCAGACTCACAGTGAAGTCGACCTGCGCGTTCGCGGTGTCGAATGCGCGAATCTCGTCGGCTCCGTGGTAGGTCGTCACGCCCAGCGGTTCGTGTTGAACTGCGTCGGGCGCAAACAGCGCAACCAGGCCGTCGACGTCGTGACTTCCGAGACACTTGACGTAATCTTCTACGGCAGAAACTATTTCAGCCCTGTCAGGCATGGAGGCTCCTCGTGTTCAGGCGGATCAAGAAATGGTTCCGCGGGCGCGGAGATAGTCGATGATCGCGATCGCAGCGTCCTCGGTCGTCGTGACACTGGTGTCGATGTGAATGTCAGGGTTCTGCGGCGCTTCGTACGGCGAATCGATGCCGGTGAAGTTCACCAACTCTCCACGTCGAGCCTTCTTGTACAGGCCCTTGGGATCTCGCTTCTCTGCGACGGCAAGAGCGGTATCGACGAAGATTTCGATGAACTGGTCGTCGCCGATCAATTCACGGGCGGCGTGACGTTCGGCTTCGAACGGTGAAATGAAGGACGCGAGGACGATCAGACCGGCGTCCGCCATCAGTCGGGTGACCTCGGTGACGCGACGGATGTTCTCGACACGGTCGGCTTCGGTGAATCCGAGGTCTCGATTCAACCCGTGACGGACGTTGTCTCCGTCGAGGAGGTAGGTGTGCGCGCCGAGTGCGTGCAGTTGACGCTCGACGTCGTTGGCGATGGTCGACTTTCCCGAACCGGAGAGACCGGTGAACCACAGAACTGCGGGTCGGTGTCCCTTGAGTCTGGTGTGCGCGGCCTCGTCGACGTCGACGTACTGCCAGTGAATGTTGTCCGATCGACGCAGCGAATGCGTGATCATGCCCGCACCGACGGTGCCGTTGGTAAGGCGGTCGATGAGGATGAAGCTACCGGTGTCGCGGTTGCCCACGTACGGATCGAACGGCACGGGCCGATCGAAACTGAGGTTGCACACACCGATTTCGTTGAGCGCGAGGGTTGTCGTTGCGGTCTTCTCGAGAGTGTTGACGTTGATCTTGTGTTTCGGTTTGGTGATGCGTGCGGTGAGAGTGACGGTACCGATCTGGCACAGGAACGGCCGTTCGGGCAGCATGGGAGCCTCACCCATCCAGACGATGCAGGCCTCGAACTGATCGGCGACGGCCGGCGGATTGTCGCCGATGGACAGCACATCACCGCGACTGATGTCGATCTCGTCGGCGAGCGTGATGGTGACCGAGCGGCCCGCACCGGCAACGTCGAGGTCGCCACCCATGGTCACGATGCGCTCGACGGTGGACGTCTTTCCGCTGGGGAGCACGCGGATTGGATCTCCGGGAGATACTGTGCCGGAAACGATCTGGCCGGAGAATCCCCGGAAGTCGAGGTCGGGCCGGTTCACCCACTGCACCGGCATCCGAAATGGAGCCGCGGCGGCAGCATCGTCGATGTCCACGCTTTCGAGATGCTCGATCAGGCTGGGCCCGGAGTACCACGGGGTATTTGCGCTGCGCTCGGTGAGATTGTCACCCATGTATGCCGACATCGGAATGGCGACGAATCCGTCCAGCCCGATCTCGTGAGCGAAGGCCGTGTAGTCCGCAGTGATGGCATCGAAGACCTCTTGCGAGTAGTCGACGAGGTCGAGTTTGTTCACGGCAAGCACTACGTGCTTGATCCCGAGTAACGACACAAGATACGAGTGCCGACGGGTCTGAGTCAGTATGCCCTTGCGGGAATCGACAAGGATCACAGCAAGATCGGCGGTCGACGCGCCGGTCACCATGTTTCGGGTGTACTGCTCGTGCCCCGGAGTATCGGCGACGACGAACTTACGACGCTCGGTGGTGAAGTAGCGGTAGGCAACGTCGATCGTGATGCCCTGTTCACGCTCGGCAGCGAGACCGTCAACCAGCAGCGCAAAATCGAGCCCCTCACCCTGGGTTCCGCTCTTGCGTGAATCGGCCTCGAGTGCCGTCAACTGGTCGTCGAAGACGAGTTTCGATTCGTAGAGCAGTCGGCCGATCAAGGTACTCTTGCCGTCGTCGACGCTGCCGCAGGTAATGAATCGCAGCATGCTTTTGTTCGCATGACGTTCGAGGTAAGCCTCGATGTCGTCCGCGATCAGGTCCGAGGAAACAGTCATCAGAAGTACCCCTCTTGCTTCTTTTTTTCCATCGACGCACTGGAGTCGTGGTCGATGACCCGTCCCTGGCGTTCGGAAGTGGTGGTGAGCAACATTTCCGAGATGATCTCGGTCAGGCTCGTTGCGGTGGATTCGACGGCACCGGTCAGCGGGTAGCAACCGAGGGTGCGGAAACGAACACTCTTGAGTTCCGGAGTCTCTCCCGGCAGCAACGGCATCCGGTCGTCGTCGACCATGATCAGTGCGCCGTCACGTTCGACGACGGGACGCTTGTCGGCAAAATACAGCGGAACGATCGGAATCTCTTCCTGGCGTATGTATTCCCACACATCCAGCTCGGTCCAGTTCGAGAGGGGGAAGACCCGCAGGCTCTCACCCGGTGCTTTGCGGACGTTGTACATCCGCCACAACTCCGGTCGCTGCTGCTTGGGATCCCAGCGGTGCGCAGCCGATCGGATCGAGAAGATCCGTTCCTTGGCACGCGATTTTTCCTCGTCCCGTCGGGCACCACCGAAGGCCGCGTCGAACTTGTAATGATCGAGGGCTTGCTTGAGACCTTCGGTCTTCCACATGTCGGTATGGACGGCGCTGCCGTGAGTGAAGGGGTTGATTCCTTGCCTCACGCAGTCCGGGTTGGTATGGACGATCAGGTCGAGATCGCCTGCAGCAGCGGTACTGTCACGAAGTTTGTACATTTCGCGGAACTTCCACGTGGTGTCGACGTGCAGAAGCGGAAACGGCAGCTTCGACGGGTAGAAGGCCTTACGCGCGAGATGCAGCATCACGGCGGAGTCCTTGCCCACCGAGTACAACATCACCGGGTTCTCGCTCTGCGCAACAGCTTCACGCATGATGTGGATGCTCTCGGCTTCGAGCCGTTCGAGATGAGTCAGTGTCGTGGTCATCGGCCCAGTTCCTCCAGTGCTTTCGGGGCGAGTTCTGGTCGGCAGATCAGCAGATCCGGCAACCACGGGTTTTCCTGGTTGTAGCGAAGTTCGCTGCCATCGATACGTGAAACATGCAGTCCCGCAGCGCGTGCGACAGCGACCGGCGCCGCCGAATCCCACTCGTACTGCCCGCCCGCATGGGCATAGATGTCCGCGTCACCCGAGACGACCGCCATTGCTTTGGCTCCGGCGGATCCCATTTCGATCAACTCCGCGCCCATCGAGTCGGCCATGCGCATGACCGGTTCCGGACGACGCGTCCGCGATACGACGACTCGAACCGGCGTCGCGGCATCCCGCTCGGTTCGATCATCGCTGCTCGAATAGGTGACGCCAAGGGCAGGCATTGCGACCGCACCTGTTGTGAGGACACCGTTTTCGGTCAGTGCAACATGAACGGCCCAGTCCAATCGTCCAGCCTCGCCGTATTCGCGGGTGCCGTCGAGCGGGTCGACGATCCACACTCGATCCGCAGCCAGCCTCGCGAGGTCGTCGGCGCCTTCCTCCGACAGCACTGCATCCGCAGGAAAGCGTCGGGCAAGTTCGGCGACGATGAATTCGTGACTGAGCCGATCGGCGGCGTTCTTGAAAGTCGCGGCATCACCGTCGTTTTCGCCGAGAGATTTCCGGTGTTCGAGCAGAAGTTCTCCCGCCGCAGTGGCGATGTCGATCGCCGCGCGTTCATCGTTGGTGCGTGTCATAGGTACTCCACAACTGTGTAGACCTCCCGATCGATACGGGAAGAAAGGTCAGGCCGACCGCAGAGTGTCCAGCGCTTTGCACTGACCTCGATGTGGTCTGCGCCATACCGTAACACCAGAATGAACGATGTTCATTCTATTTCGAACAATGTTCATTCTATGATCTACATCACATTCAATTGAGTGCGGCGTTCGACAACGAACAGTGTTCGATGTGAATTGAGGATGCCGACCACCGCGACTACGGTGATCAAATGAGCAGTACCAGCAGCAAGTCGATCTACGGCGACGCCGAAGTGCGTCGGCGCCGAACACTCGACGCGGCGATCTCGCTACTGGACGAGGGTGGCTACTCCGCGCTCACGATCCGCGCGGTCGCCAAACGAGCCGGCACCAGCACTGGGCTGATCTACCAGTACTTCGTCGACAAGCAGGACATCTTCGCAGCCCTCTTGAGCGAAAGTCAGCTGGAAATGGCTGATTTCGTGAACTCGCTCCCCCGCGAGCAGGGACTGAGCGCATTGCTCGCGTCCATGATTTCCGAGTTTGCTCGGCACTGGGCACGGGTGGGTCGACTCACCACCACCTGGCGCGACATCGAAGGCATGGCCGGATCCGACCGAGAGAGCATGCGGGAACTTCACGCATCGGTCGCGGTCTTCAACTCGGCGTTGATTCGAGCGCTCACCGAAGCTGCTGCAGCCGAAGGAAGTCGGCTGATCGACGACCCTGCGCTGATCCACGTCGTGCTCTCCGGACTCAAAGGTCTGTCGGACACCATCGTCGTCAACATCGCCAAGGAGATCACGCCCGAGCATTTCGTAAACTTCTCCGCCCGGGCGCTCGCGCGGTCCATCACACAGTGACGGACCGGCACCTTACGAACGAACGAGACGAGCGATAGCCGCCTGTGCTTCCTTGATCTTGACGTCCGCTTCCGGACCACCCTGCTTGGCAGCTTCGACGACGCAACCTGCGAGGTGGGCGTCGAGAAGCTTCAGGGATACCGACTGCAGCGCGCTCGTCGCAGCGGACACCTGGGTGAGCACGTCGATGCAGTACCGGTCGTCTGCGACCATGCGCGAGATTCCGGCTACCTGACCTTCGATACGACGAAGGCGCTTGAGCAGATCGTCCTGCTCGGGGCTGTAACTACTCATACCGCAACTATACCCCCTACCCGTATGAGGGCTAGCGGGATGCGACGAAGCCCACCCGGACCCGGCGCACGACATCGATGGCCATCAGCCCCGCAACCAGAATCGACAGCCCGGCACCCGAGATCCAGAGGCCGTCGTAGTGCGTGCTCTCGAACGGCGGAGCGCCCTCCAAGATCGGGCCGAAGTCGGTAGTCGTCGTACCCGACCGCCAGCACACGATCGCCAGAATCGTGGCGGCGACGATGCCGAGGACACCGATCCACGTCTTCACGTCGACAAGCGGAGATGGCTGCGACTCAGTCATCGGCAGACCCGTCCGGTTCGACACCAACCGTGACAACCTGGCTCAACGCCTCGCGAAGTGCCCGATCGTCTTTCGCCCACGCCCGCACCAATCCCCCGGTGGTCAGACGCAAGCCGATACCGTGCCGACGCCTCGGCACTCCGGACAGCTCACCGAGTGCACGTGCCGTTTCCCACGGTTCCATTTCGTCCTCGTAGGCCGCGTCGTCGGACTCTGGGAACACCTCGGCGATCTCGGTGATCGGCACCTCTTCGGTTCCCTGACGCAAAGTAGTCGCGGTCAGAAGTACGCTCGCATGCCGGCGCGCGGCAATCACCTGCACGTACACCAATCCGGTGAGAATCACAGCGAACATCGCCAGACCGAACCAATGCACGACAGGGCCGGTGAACAGTTCGATGACCAAGGCGATCAGGCAGAAGATCGGACCGAACGCGACGGCCCACCACCGCGAACCCGGCTCGTAGTAGAGAACGTCCGGGCCGCTTTCAGGAGCACGGTCAGCCACGGGCAAACCAACTTCTTGTGGTGTCTCGGTAGATCGCAATGCAGGCACAGATCAGCATGACGGGAACGACAAGCGCGAGCACGGTACTGATCCCGGCCACCACCAGCGCGATCTGCAGCACCGCGAACACTCCCGAGACGATCACCAGGATTCGTCGACAGAGAGGTTTTCCGGCGCGCGTGGGACCGGCGAGGCCGCCGATCGCGAGACCGGTCAACAGCAGAACCAGCCCGGACACCCGCACGAAGGTGACGTAGATGTCGATGTTTCCGGCCGATATGCCTTGATCGGTGAACTGCTCACGCAGCGAATACGACGCGCTGGTGACGTTGATCAGGCCGAAGAGTATGAGTAGGAACGCGCTGGCGATCCACAGCCAAAATGCTGCCTCGACGGCTGTCGGGCGCCTGACCTTCGTAGAGATACTCACGGGTTCAAGTGTGCGCTATCCGCTGACGATGCCCGGAATCATGAGCACCAAGAGTGTCACCAGAACAGAGGCTCCGAGGATCGCGAACAAGATCACTTCGGTGCGTGAACCACGTTGGCGCAGTGGCGCGTCGTGGGTGCTTTCTGTGCGCAGGGCTTCCTGAGAACTCATCGCGTGCGACCTCTCCCCTACTACTGCAGTGACCCGTTTCACAGTACCCCGAGCTACCTACCGGTTCCCCGTCGGGGGGAAACGAAGAAAGTACGGATTGGACTCTTTTCGGTGCATCATCACAATCGCGCCGACAGCAGCGACTGCCTGCAGGATTTCCGCTCCGCCGAACAGCAGCGTGGCCGCGCCGCCGTCGCCGCCGAGCCCGAAGATCACCGGGATCGCGGAGACCAGCATGAAGACACCACAGAATGTCAGCAACATTCGAGCCCAGTTCTTGCCGCGACTCATCGAGCGCACGAACAGAAGGAACACCGCGGTGACGATCACGACCAGCACCGCGGAAAACACGATGACCAGTGGGAACATACCGTCCACGTCGGAACGCGTCAGGCCCGCGTCGACAGCCGCTTGGTTCTTGAGCATCTCGTCGACGAACATCGACTTCTGCCCGAGCAGCATCCAGATCATCGCGCCGCCCTGAACCAACCCCAGCGCCGTCACAGCCCACCACAACTGAATCGCAGTCACGACGTCCGTCGGCGGCTCGGGTTTCGGCGTAAGTCCTGGGTATCCGTTGTAACCGGGGCCGTATCCCGGGATCTGACCGGTTGGCATCGGTCCGAGTTCGCGGTACGGCTGGTTCTCGAACGGCTGGTTCTCGTAGGGAGGTTCCCGGCGGGGCGGTTCCTGGCGCGACGGCGGCCACTGCTCGGTCATGACACCAGCGTATCGGTCGATACGGGCGCAGCCACCATGTGCGGCACCGTCACAGACAACATGCGTGACACCGTCACAGCCATCCGGCAACTTCCGACGCCCAGTACGTGAGGACCACGTCGGCACCGGCGCGGCGAATGCTGGTGAGCGATTCGAGAATCGCAGCATCCCGATCGATCCACCCGTTCTGCGCAGCGGCCGTGATCATCGAGTACTCCCCCGAGATCTGGTACGCCGCGACCGGAACCGGAGACCGGTCGGCGGTCTCACGCAGAATGTCGAGGTAGGACATCGCAGGCTTGACCATCACCATGTCGGCGCCCTCGGCGATGTCGAGGTCTACTTCGCGCATCGACTCGCGGCGATTGGCACCGTCCTGCTGATACGTACGACGGTCACCTTGCAGAGAGGATCCAACGGCTTCACGGAACGGCCCGTAGAACGCTGACGCATATTTCGCGGCATAGGCGAGCTGGCCGACCTCGACATACCCGGATGCGTCGAGCGCACCTCGAATTGCAGCCACCTGGCCGTCCATCATGCCGCTGGGTCCGAGCAGGTGAGCACCCGATTCAGCTTGTGCGAGAGCCATTTCGACGTATCGGATCAAGGTCGCGTCGTTGTCGACAGCACCGTCGGCAGAGAGCACACCGCAGTGGCCGTGATCAGTGAACTCGTCGAGGCAGGTATCGGCCATGATGACCGTCGAATCACCGAGTTCGTCTGCCAGAGCGCGCAATCCGACGTTGAGGATGCCGTCGGGATCGGAGGCACCGGAACCCTGCGGATCCTTGTCCTCCGCTTTGGGGACACCGAAGAGCATCAGGCCACCGACGCCGGCTTCCACCGCTTCCACCGCAGCGGACCGCAACGAATCGAGGGTGTGCTGGAAAACGCCTGGCATGGAACTGATCTCACGCGGAGCGTCGATGCCGTCGGCGACGAACATCGGCAACACGAGGTGCCGGGGTTCGAGCGAGGTCTCTGCCACGAGCCGCCGGAGCGCAGGCGTACGCCGGAGCCGGCGAGGGCGATGAGTGGGAAACACGGAAGGGGCCCTCCTTCGTCGGGACCTGTGAGCGGTTAGGGAGTCCGCAGACTCCCCAACCACTCACGGGTGCGCTAGCGCCTTCGAGACTTCTTACGCGGGGGCGGCAAAGCACCTTCGGCGCGC
Organism: Rhodococcus sp. NPDC055024; assembly: GCF_053608585.1. Classification (NCBI taxonomy): domain Bacteria; kingdom Bacillati; phylum Actinomycetota; class Actinomycetes; order Mycobacteriales; family Nocardiaceae; genus Rhodococcus; species Rhodococcus sp. NPDC055024. The sequence goes on along the minus strand of NZ_JBSGVT010000004.1, from coordinate 236,930 downwards.
AGACGAGCTGCGTGCTCGGCGAGAGCCTCCACCAGCGGTCCCACCTGCGAGGTCTCGGGCTGCACGTCGACGCGCAGACCGAACTCGATGGCGGTTTCGGCCGTCTTCGGGCCGATGCACGCGACCAACGTGCGGGCGTGCGGCTTGCCGGCGATGCCGACGAGGTTGCGCACGGTCGAAGACGAGGTGAAGCAGACGGCGTCGAATCCACCGGTCTTGATCATCTCGCGGGTCTCGGCCGGCGGCGGCGCTGCCCGGACGGTGCGGTAGGCGGTGACGTCGTCGATCTCCCAACCGCGTTCGCGCAAGCCCTCGGCAAGGGTTTCGGTCGCAATGTCCGCGCGCGGCAACAGAACCCGGTTGACCGGATCGAAAACATCGTCGTAGGGCGCGAATTCGGCCAGCAGGCCCTCGCTGGACTGCTCACCGGTCGGGATCAGCTCTGGGTTGATGCCGAAGGAGCGAACCTTGGCTGCGGTTGCTTCACCGATGCAGGCGATCTTCACACCGGAGAAGGCGCGAGCGTCGAGACCGAACTCTTCGAACTTCTCCCACACTGCGCGAACAGCATTGGTGGAAGTGAAGACGACCCACTGGTAACGACCGTCGACGAGGCCCTTCACCGAACGCTCCATCTGAGCCGGGCTGCGAGGCGGCTCGACGGCGATGGTCGGAACCTCGATCGGGATGGCTCCGTGAGTGACCAGACGGTCGCTCATCTCGCCGGCCTGATCCTTGGTGCGCGGCACGAGAACGGTCCAGCCGTACAGAGCGCGCGATTCCCACCACGACATCTTGTTGCGCTGCGCGACAACCTTGCCGACGGTGACGATGAGCGAGCCCACCAGTTCGGATCCGGCTTCGTTGAGCGTCGCGAGAGTTGCCTCGACGGTTCGCTGCTGACGAGTGGTGCCGCGGACAGTGATGGCAGCGGGTGTCTGCGGAGCCAAACCGTTCTCGACCAGCGCGCTGGCGGTCTCGGCAAGATGTCCGGACGTCGCGTGCAGAACCAACGGTCCCGGTGCAGCGGCCAGAGCAGCCCAGTCGACCTCACCACGAACGTCGGCCTCGGTGTGACCCGAGCCGAGCGCCATACCGGCGTAGCTCGGCACTGCCGAACCGGACGGAAGACCGGGGAGGACCTCGAACTGAACCTGCGTGCGAGCGACCGCGGTGACTTCTGCAATCACGGAATCCGTGGTCAGCGGGTCACCGGAGACCAGACGCACAACGTCGTGGCCGTTCTTGGCCTCGTGCACCAATGTCTTTGCAACCTCGGCCGGCTCACCGAGGGCCGGACGCACGTCCGCGATCAGCTCGCCGGTCTCCTCGTCGCGACCCATGTCGATGCCGACGAGCGCGACGACGCCCTTGTCGACGTCCGGATCGGTGAATGCCATTGCGGCGCCGGTGAGGACGTCACGTGCGCGAACGGTGAGCAGGGCGGGGTCGCCCGGTCCCGATCCCACGAACAGGATCCGTCCGGGAGTGTTCTTTCGGACTCGGGTCATCGGTGATTCTCCAGTGCGCTGTATCGAAATGGGAACTTGGTGCAAGTGCAAAGTGGGGCGTCAAACATCGGCTGCCTCGCCTGTAGTCACGTTCATCAACTCTCGGGCGCCGAGTTCGAGTAACTCGCGCGCCACCGCTCGGCCGAGTTCCTCGGCCTTGTCCGGCGCACCGACGGCGCCGGTACGGATGACGTCCGAGCCGTCGATGGCGGCTGCGCAGCCGCGTACCGACAGTTCGTCGAAGATTCTGCCGTCGTCGTCGAGGGATTCGACGATTTCCGCAATCGCACCGACCGGCGCGGTGCATCCGGCTTCCAACTCGGCGAGAAGTGCACGCTCGGCAGTGACTGCCGCTCGGGTACCCGCGTCGTCCTGCTCGGCCAGAATTGCTGCCAATTCCGTATTGGCAGAAAGGCATTCGACGGCCAAAGCGCCCTGCGCCGGAGCGGGGAGCATCTGTACGGGCTCGATGTTCTCGGTGATGAGATCGAGCAGGCCGATCCGCGACAGGCCGGCGCGGGCGAGGATCACGGCGTCGAGTTCACCGGATTCGACCTTGCCGAGGCGACGCTGCAGGTTGCCCCGCAGCGGCACGATGTCGAGGCCGAGCCCGAGTGCCTTCAGCTGTGAAACACGTCGCGGCGCCGAGGTTCCCACCTTGGAACCGGCCGGAAGCTCGCCGAGGACCAGACCGTCGCGGGCGACGAGCGCGTCACGCGGGTCTTCACGAGGCGGAATCGCAGCGATGACAAAACGTGGATCCTGCGCGGTGGGCAGGTCCTTGTAGGAATGCACTGCGACGTCGACGCGGTTGTCCAGCAAGGCTTCTCGAAGCTCAGCGGTGAATACTCCGACGCCGATCTTCTGGACGGGATCGGTGGACTGGTCGCCCTTGGTCTTGATGATGACCAACTCGGCGGGATGTCCGGCTGCAATGAGGGCATCGCGCACGGTTCCGGCCTGGGTGGTCGCGAGAAGACTTCCGCGAGTGCCGATCCGCAGCGGGCTCCCCGATTGCGGGGTGGTGACGCTCATGCCTGCAGGTCCCTTCCAGTGCGGTCGCCGTCCACCAGATCGGTGGGTGTGGCCACGGCCGCGGGAGATCCGGGGCTGAGTTCGAAGAGTTCGCGCAGCGCTGCTGCGTAGGAGTCGCCGCCGGGGGCCGACGCGAGTTGCTTGACGCGCACGGTCGGGGCGTGGAGAAGCTTGTCCACGACGCGGCGCACGGTGCGCGCAACCTCGTCGCGCTGCGGATCGTCCAGGCCGGGCAGACGCGAATCGAGCCGCATCAGTTCGGCTTCGACGACGTCGGCGGCGCGCTGACGCAAAGCCGTGACGGTCGGAGTGACCTCGGCGAGACGCTGGCCCGCGAGGTACGTCGCAAGCTCACCGGCAACGATGGTGCGTGCGGCATCTGCGTCGGAGGCGGCGGCGCCTGCCGCCGGATCACGCTGCAGCGTCTCCATGTCGAGAACGGTGACACCCGGCAGACCGGCGACGGCGGGATCGATGTCGCGCGGCAGCCCGAGGTCGCAGATGACCAGGTGCTTGGTGTTGTCGCGATCGGGCTCGGCGAGTGCGAGGTGCACATCCGCCAGGGTGACCACTGCCCCGACCGCGCCGGTACAGGTGACCATGACGTCGGCTTGCGCCATCGCTGCCGAAAGCTGGTCGAAGGCAACACCGTCGGCGTCGACGCCGTTGGAGCGTGCCGTCTCGGCGAGGTGCTCGGCGCGTTCCTGCGTCCGGTTGACGACGACGATGCGTTCGATTCCGGCGCGGGTGAGGTGCGCGACGGACAGACCGCCCATCGAGCCGGCCCCGACGACCACGGCAGTGCGGCCGGCCAGGCCACCCTCGCCGATGATGCCGGCTGCACGATCGAGAGCCACGGACACGACTGACGCTCCGGCGGAGTCGATTCCGGTTTCGGAATGCACTCGCTTACCGACGCGCAGTGCCTGCTGAGCCAGTTCGTGGACGACCCGTCCAGCGGCCTGCTGCGCATCCGAAGATGCGTAGGCCGAACGGATCTGGCCGAGAATCTGCTGTTCGCCGATCACCATCGAGTCGAGGCCACTGGCCACCGCGAAGAGGTGTTCGACCGCTGCTTCGCTGTAGCGGACGTAAGCGTGAGCGTGCAGCGCCGTCAGGTCGAGACCCGAATGGTCGGCCAGGATTTCACCGACTTCGGTGAGAGCACCGTGGAACGCGTCCACCACCGCGTAGACCTCCACCCGATTGCAGGTGGAGACGATCATCGCTTCGGAGATGTGCGAGGACGCCAGAAGCTTGTCGATCAGCTTCGGACGATCGGTGTCGGTCACAGCTACTCGCTCGAGCACCGGGACGGGCGCGGTTCGATGCGAGACCCCGACAAGCAGAACACTCACGGCGCGATCACTGATCCGTTTCTTGTCGAACCTGCTCCGACCGGAGCGGGTGAACTGGTGGATGGAACTGACGAAGCGGATGCGGCGTGAGCCACGCGTACTCGCGGCGCACTGGATGCCTGATCGGCATTGCGCGCACTGTTGAAGGAGAGAACCTGCATCTCGACGGCCAGATCGACGCGTCGCAGTTCCACGTGATCGGGAACGTCGAGGGCGATCGGCGAGAAACTCATGATGCAGCGCAGCCCGGCGCTGACGAACTGGTCGCACACGCCCTGAGCTGCCTCGTCCGGTGTGGAGATGACGCCGATGGTCGCGTTCAGTTCGCGGCAGGCGACGGTCAGTTCCTCGGTGCTGCGCACGACGAGATCGCCGACTCTGCTTCCGATTCGATCTGCGTCACTGTCGAAGAGTCCGACCATCTCGAAACCGCGGCGGCTGAATCCGCCGTAGCCGACCAGCGCCTTGCCGAGGTTTCCGACTCCGACGAGAACGACCTTGTGCCCGCGATCGAGTCCGAGTGCACGCTCGATGCGGATGCGGAGCCTGTTGACGTCGTACCCGACGCCGCGGACGCCGTTGGGTCCGAGGAACGACAGATCCTTACGCAATTTCGCTGATCCGACGCCTGACGCCTGGGCGAGTTCCTCGCTCGAGACGATGGAGGTACCCCGGTCGGACATCACTCCGAGGACCCGCAGGTATGCGGCCAAGCGCGTCACCGTAGCCTGGGGGATGACGCGATCCTGAGCGATCGGGTCGGTGACCGAGGCGCTGGCAGCGTCGGTGACAGAAGAGCCCGCAGCGCCGGTGACGCGCTGAGCCACAGGCTCATGCGTCTGGTGCGGTTCGGTCACGTCGCTGGCTCCTCGTCCGGTCGACACGACTGTCGACCTCCACGATGCTCCGGGGGGAATGTTCACACCACGGTAACCGCTTGTGAACCCATGCACAAAGTTGCTCGAGACGGGTGCGATGTGCCGTTCACCTGCAAAGCGGCTCCGCGCACAACTTTGAGGGTTGCCTTACTTGCGTAAATCGTCGCGGAGGCGTTCTTCGTCAACTTCCCAGTAACCGTGCTCGCGTCCGTCGAGAAGAATGACCGGCAATCTGTCTCCGTACTCCGCTCTCAGCTCTGGATCGGTCGTGGCAGCTTCGTCTACGTCGATGCACGTCAATTCCAGCTCGAACTCGGAACAGACCCGTCGTAGTACCTCCGCCGCGCCGACGCAGGACGCGCATCCTGCGCGTGTCAACAGGGTTACTTCATGCGTAGCTGCAGTCATCGACGCATACCTTTCTTCTGCTGGGATGCCATCTACTTGATCGGTCGAGTGTGCCTCCAGAGCCCCACTCGATACCAAATCGGCGGAGAGGAACGTCACACACCGCAGGGAAGGTCGCCATCCAACCCATCGGGCCTCATCGCGGAGGATAGGCTGACTCGAAGAGTTCTCTGCTCGAGAGTGCAACACGGGAGGTGCGGGTGCCTGCGCGATCACTACCGAACGGCTCCGGATTCGGATCAGGGCTGGCCGGGGTCATACTCCCCGGGCGTCGCCATGTGAAGAATCCGCTGGGCCCGAGTGAGTCGGAAGTTCGAGCCAATCTCGCCGGCGAGGCGAGTGCCGATGCAGCCCTGGCGTTGCACGAAGCTGCCAATCCCACAGAACCCGAAACCGGCGAAGAGCCGCCGACTGTTCCGCGCGACCTCACGGCCGCCGCATTCTTCGACGTCGACAACACCATGGTGCAGGGTGCATCGATCATCCACTTCGCCCGTGGTCTCGCTGCTCGCAAGTATCTCAAGACCTCGGATCTGGTCGATTTCGCGTGGAAGCAGATCAAGTTCCGAGTTACCGGCAGAGAAAGCAGTGACGACGTCGCGGAAGGCCGCGAGAAAGCACTGTCCTTCGTGGCCGGACGATCCACCGCCGAACTCGCCCGCCTCGGCGAGGAGATCTACGACGAGGTCATCGCCGACAAGATCTGGCCAGGCACGAGAGCGTTGGCTCAGATGCACCTCGACGCCGGACAGCAGGTGTGGTTGGTGACGGCGACTCCGGTCGAACTGGCTCAGGTCATCGCCGAGAAACTTGGACTGACCGGCGCCTTGGGCACCGTCGCCGAGAGTGAGGACGGCGTCTTCACAGGCCGCCTCGTCGGCGACATCCTGCACGGTATGGGCAAGGCTCACGCCGTGCGGACATTGGCCGTACGTGAAGGACTCAATCTCAAGCGCTGTTCCGCCTACTCCGACAGCCACAACGACGTTCCGATGCTCTCGTTGGTGGGGACGCCCGTGGCGATCAATCCCGACGCAGATCTTCGTGAACTCGCGAAGAACCGCGGTTGGGAAGTTCGCGATTTCCGCACCGGACGAAAGGCCGCCAAGATCGGCGTACCGACGGCGCTGGTGCTCGGAGCGGTCGGCGGGGCGCTCGCGGCAATTCTTGCCAGGCGCAAAGAACAGAACGCCTGAGCGGGTTCGGTCCGGATCCCCTGGCGATCCGGACCGAACTCAGCCGAGAAAGACGTTGCGACGCTTGGCCAACAGCCGATACAGCGTCTGCTGAATCGTCTCTCGAACGTGGTCCGTGACCTCGAACAGGACCATCGGATCGTCGGCGGCACCGCTCTCGAAAGTGTCGGTGACGATGGGCTTTCCGAACTCGATGTACCACTTCGACGGCAACGGAACCAGGCCGAGCGGCCCGAAGTGTGGGAACAGTGGTGTCACCGGAAAATACGGCAACCCGAGAACACGCGCGAGGGTGGTCAGATCACCGATTTTCGGATAGATCTCCTCCGAACCCACGATCGAGCACGGAATGATCGGAACACCGGTACGCATTGCGGCCGACACGAAGCCACCGCGCCCGAACCGCTGCAACTTGTACCGCTCACTGAACGGTTTCCCGATGCCCTTGAATCCCTCCGGAAACACCGCCGCGACTTCACCGTCGTTGAGCAGACGCTCGGCGTCGGGGTTGCACGCCAACGTATGACCGGCCTTGCGCGCCAGACCGCCCACCACCGGCATCTCGAAAGCCATGTCCGCAGCCAACATTCGCAGCGGGCGATGCGCCGGATGATGGTCGTGCACTGCGACCGACGTCATCAGACCGTCGAGCGGAATCACACCGGCGTGATTGGCAACCACCAGTGCTCCCCCGGTGAGGGGAATGTTCTCGATCCCACTGACCTCGACGCGGAACCACTTCTCGAACAACGGCCGCAACATCGGCATGACGACGTTGTCCGCGAAATGCGGATCGAATCCGAACTCGTCGACCTCGTAGTCACCGGACACCCGACGTCGGAAAAATTCTGCCGCCGAGCCGATCTGGTCGACGATCGCGGACCTGGCCGCATCGACGAACGTGCTCTCACCGCCATGGTCGGCCCCCGACGAAACTCCGGACGGATGCCGACGCTCACTTTGTTCACGGATGTCACGCTCCGTGCCCGTGACGGACTCACGCGAGCGCGAGGTTGCCGACTTTCCGGTGTGAGTTGCGCTGGGTCTCAGGGGAATTACCTTCGCCACGTCAGTCACCCCTTCACCGCACTTTGCCGCGACAACGGCATGTGCATCACGTCTGCACTTGCGCTCGCCGCGGCGGCGTCACCGCCGAGGATCGTGGTCAACGCATTCTCGGCCCGATCGATCCACTCGGACTTGATGATCCGGCGGGTCTGCATCGCACGCATGAAATCGTCGAGTGCCTGCATGGTGGTCCATCGCGGCTCGAACCCCATTTCGCTGCGCATGCGAGTGGTGTCGAGTCCGCAGCCGAACCGGAAGTACTCGAGTTGCTCGTCGGTGTACAGCCTCATGGACGATCCCACCAACGCGCTCCCGACACTGCGGAACAGAGCGAGTGGCATCGGAACTTCGACCCTGCCTGCCCGGCGGATCGCCTGCGACATCATCACCACTCCGTCGCCGGCGATGTTGTACGTACCCGAGGCGTGTCCGATGGTCGCCTTCTCCAACGCTGCGAGAGCATCCTCGACGTGGAGCAATTGCAGACGCGCGTTGCGCCCGACGATGGTCGGCACGAGCGGGGCGGTGACGTAATGCCCGACAGTTGCCGTCAGTTGAGGTCCGATCAGCGGCGCCAACCGCAGAATCCCGACCGAGATGTCGGGACGCCGACGCCCCATCCCGCGGAGGTATCCCTCGATCTCGAGACTGTCGCGGGCGTATCCGCCCGGCGGCCGGCGGCGCGCACTCATTTCTTCGGTGAACTGAGCGGGGTCCTTGGCACTGCACCCGTAGACGACCGAAGCCGAGCGCAGGACCACCTTGCGAACCGTCGGAGCTTTCTGGCAGACCGCGAACAGTTGCATTGCGCCGATGACGTTCATGTCCTTCATAGCGGCGCGACTGCCGGCTTTGGGGGCTTTCTGAAGCGTCGACGCATGCACGACGGTGTCGACCTCGGCGTTTCGGATCACTTTGCCGATCAGCGGATTGCGGATGTCTGCTCGCACGAATTCCGCGCGGCCCATTCTGCGCATCATGTCCTTGCTCGGACTGACCGCGTCGACGGCGATGACACGCTCGATCGACGGATTCTGCGCAAGCCTGGTAACCAGGTAGCCGCCGAGGAATCTGCTCGCCCCGGTCACCAGTACGACGCGAGGCGCCGTGCCCCCTGAAGTGTTGTCACCTTCAACCACCAAGTACCCCCATATCCAGTAGAAACGCGCTCTGCCGAAGCGTCCCTCCCGCGATTTTCCCCCACTTTACGGGCAGAGGGGGTCCCGCGCTGACTACCCAGATTTCGGTCATTCAAGACAAACCGCCCAGACAATGAGACGGCCGACACATCTCTCCCCGGAGATACGTCGCCCCTCCCCTGAAATACGTCGATGCCCGCCACCCCGGAAGGGGCGGCGGGCATCAACAGGTATTGCTTATTTACCGAGTTTCCTGCGCTGCACTCGGGTACGACGAAGCAGCTTGCGGTGCTTCTTCTTCGACATGCGCTTGCGACGCTTCTTGATCACTGAACCCATAGCGGGTGTCCCTCACGTTCTTCTCTAGCGTTCCTGCGCACGCCGGTCACGTACGCCTGCGCCAAGCAATTGGCGCCTGGCCCTCGTTTTAACTAGCTCAGCGCCTTACGACACCAGCTTGCTGGTACGACAGTGACTCATCGTACCGGTGTGGACTCACTCGGCATAAACCGAGCCTCCGGCACAGCAACCGCTGTGCCCGCGACTCGGCTCACGCCGAGGTCATCCGCTTCGAACCGGCTGGTCAGCCGGCATCGAAGTACGAGGTTTCGAGGTAATCGTGCACTGCCTTCGCATGTACACGGAACGAACGGCCCACTCGTACAGCGGGCAATTCGCCACTGTGTACCAACCGGTACACAGTCATTTTCGACACCCTCATCAAAGTTGCTACCTCAGCAACAGTGAGGAATTGCGTGCCGGCCACTGCCGGCTTTCCGTCGTGGGACGAACCCATGGACGGCTTGTTTGCAGACACCATTAATCCACATACCTCCAGCACGACTCGCGCCGCCGGCTTCCCCTCCGGCGGAACAGACACGTACGTACTAAGTCGAGCTTAGCTGTACTGGTGGGGTTAAAGCGACGGGTGTGGCTAAACGGACGACTATTCCGCAGCTGCACCCATCGCGGCCGAGCGCGACTTGGCGGCATCCAAGGCATCGAAGAACGCCGTCCGCAGGCCGCCCGCTTCGAGCTGACGCAGTGCTGCGGCCGTCGTTCCGCCCGGTGACGTCACCGCGGCGCGAAGATCCGTTGCGCTGTCGCCGGTGCGATCGAGCATCGCTGCCGAACCGACCATCGTCTGCACCACCAATTCGGTAGCGACCGGGCGCGTCAGGCCGAGACCGACTCCCGCGTCGATCATCGCTTCGGCAACCAAGAAGAAGTAGGCCGGCCCGGAACCCGAGACAGCCGTGACCGCGTCGATCTGCGATTCGGGAACTGTGACTACCTTGCCGACGCTGCCGAGGATGCCGCGCACAAGCTCGAGATGCTCGGCCTTGACGTGGCGTCCGGGTGACAGAACACTCACGCCCTCCCCCACCAACATGGGGGTGTTCGGCATGACGCGGACGACCGGGAACCCTGCCGGCAGACGCGTTTCGAAGAACCCGGTGGGGATTCCCGCCGCGAGAGAAACGATCAACTGCTCGAGGTCACCGTCCAGATCGACCTTCGTCAACGCGGTGAGCGCTGATTCGACGTCGTTGGGCTTGACCGCGATGACGATGACGTCTGCACCCTCCGCAGCATCGGCGACCGTGCTGACGCGGATGGAGTATTCGGCAATCAATTCGTCTGCGCGAGGCTGATACTGCTCGGCGACAACCAGATCCTTGATGGCGTGGCCGGCCTGCAACAGCCCGGAGATCAGCGCCTCGCCGATCTTGCCGCCACCGATAATCGCAATTCTTGTCATGGCGAACAGCCTGCCACGACCGCAGCGATCGACCCTAGCGGGGCATCATCGCCAGCTGACGGCTCTGGACGACAACCGCTCCCGCCGAATCGAGGACTGCGTGGTCCTCTTCGAACCACGTGCTGCCCAGAACATCCGAACTTGCTCGCACGCGAAGCCATCCCGGTGTCGGCAGTCGGCGCAGGTACGTCGTCAACTGCACTGTCGGCGCCCATCCGAACAAGCCGCGGTTCATCGTCACCGGCGCGCTGATGTCACCTGCCATGATGGCGAACAGCACAGCGGTGTCCAGATCGTTCTCGTCCTCGGGTCGAGGACGAACCCACATCCTGACCTCGGCCTCGCCTTGGCTGCCGGTCAGGAAGTGCGCCGAGGTGGTGTCGATTCGCATGTCGCAGCCCTGCCCGACGTGCACGACCTGAGCCATCGGATGATCACCGATGACGGCCACCGCACTCTCCGGCGGTTCCGGTGACATGTCGTCGATCGACGAGGCCGTCACGAAAGTGGGGTCGCCGTCATCGGGGAATCCGAGCGTGACCGCCGCGCGAACAGCGCTGCGACCGGCCTGACTCAATTCGACGTCGAACAACGCGACCTGCCGTCCCTGCTTGCGGACCGTCACTTCCAAGTCGACTTCACCGGGGTCGGGGGCGGAGAGATAGTTGGCGCTCACCGCGAGTGGCTGCATCTTCAAAAGCGAGTCGTTCTCACCTGCGCCGTCTCGCAGACATTGACGCGCGGCAGCGGCGCACACAGCCATCATGGAGCCGCCGTGCACTTTCGGCCCGATGGTCCAGATCGGGTCGATCGTTGCGGTGTATCGCCCGTCGCCGAGCGAGGTGAGGCGATTGAGATCTTGAAAGGGGCTGGTGCTCATCGATTTTCCTGTTCAGTGCTTTCTCGGTGTTGCGGGAAATGTCGTGCGGCCAAGTCTTGGTGTGCCAAGCGTCGCAAAGCTGTCAGGACGGGTTCGTACATGGCGGTTCCGAGGACCGCATAGCGAATGCCGTCCTCGGTCGAACTGGTAGGCATCAGCTCGATTTCCACTTCGGCAATTCCTCGGATGTGCTCGCCGTAGGCGCGCAATCGCTCGTCCGAGAGGCTCAGTCCGGCATCCTCGAGGCCGATCAGTGCCCGCTCGAGGTGCGCGACCGCCACGTACCTCGGCTCGAAGACCTGACCGAGAAACTCCAGAACCTTGCAAGCTCTGGGGAACTCTGGATCCGGTTCAGGTTCGACATAGGGCGGTAGTTGAGCGATCGCGCGGCCGAAAGTCTCGAATTCGGATCGCTCGTCACTGTCCACCAATTCGAGCACCGCGCGAATCCGTGGAATCGCGAGTCCCGCCCCGGCCAGGGCCCTGATCAACGCGAGTCGCCGGACGTGCTGTTCGCCGTACCTCGCTCCCGTTGCGCTGGTCGGCTCACCAGGCATCAGCAGACCTTCACGGAGGTAGTACTTGATCGTGGCCAGTGCGACGCCGGACTGCGCGGCCAGTTCGGAAACCTTCACCGCTCCTCCGTCCGTCCAACTCGCTCGGCCATCACTGGATAGTGATGCTATCCAATGGTGGCCGAGCATCGGTAAGGAGGACACGCCTTGCGCTAGGGTTGAACCTTCTTTGCGCACACCACCAGAAATTTCCGAACGGAGCGAACAGGCGGAATGACGGATTTGCAGTCGGAGGCTCAGCCCGACGAACAGTGGCGCATCGTCGAACCACTGGCGCTGACTCCCCTGCTCACCGCCGCACTCGAGGTGTTCCACGAACTCGGTTACCACGGAGCGTCGGTTCGTGACATAGCCAAACGCGCCGGCGTCACCGTGCCGACGCTGTATTACCACCACGGCAACAAACAAGGCATCCTCGTCGCACTGATGGAACCGGGAATCGAGAACGTCACCGCGCGCGCGAGCGCTGCCGTCGACGCTGCCGGGCCGTCGCCGACGGCACAGTTCGGCAATCTCATCGAGGCCTGCGTCCTTCACATGACCAGTCGATCCGACATAGCCTTCCTCGATTCCGAACTGCGGTACCTCGAGGAGGCGGAACGAAAGAGCTACGCCGCCAAGCGAAAGAAGCTCGAGAACCTACTCGTCGACGTACTGACGGCAGGCGTCGAGAGCGGTGAGTTCACGGTCCCGGACATCACCGGAACGGGCCGCGCACTGCTGGGCATGTGTCAGTCCGTCGTGCTCTGGTATCGACTCGACGGACCGCAAACTCCACGCGAAGTCAGTGTCCTCTACCGCGAAATAGCCCTGAAAGCCGTCGGCGTCACTTCGTGACGTCCGAACTTCCCGGCATGTCCGAATAGCCCTTAACTGACGAACGTCACACCTCCCGGCTGACACCGAAACCGGGACGCGCCCACGGTCGCGGGTCCACACTTAGAAGCAGAGATGCGCGGGGTGGATCCGCAGACCGAGGGAGTTCTTGACGTATGGCCAACAGCAATCCATTTGTTCCTCCTAGCGCGGTCGACGTCGACCTTTCCGCGGTCGCCTGGGGGGCGAACCGCACGATGTCCGACTTCGAGACTGGAATGTGGCGGATGGAAGAAGCGCAGCCGCAACTGCGCTCACCGATCGTTGCGGTAGAGGTTCTCGATCGCGCCCCGGACTGGGACCGTCTGCTCGACGCAGTCGAGTGGGCATCGCACGTGGTTCCGCGCATTCGTATGCGAGCGGTGGAACCGGCGATGCAGTTGGGCAATCCGGTGTGGTCCGTCGATCCGGAGTTCGACATCGGCTATCACCTACGACGGGTTCGCTTGCCTGCACCCGCGGATTTCGATCACGCGTTGCGCATGTGTCGCCACCTGGCCACCGAACCCTTCGACAAGGCTCGGCCGCCGTGGAGCGCGCTGCTCATCGAAGGTCTCGACGACGGTCGCGCCGTGTTCGTGGTCAAGACTCACCACTCCATCACCGACGGCATGGGTGGCATCCAGATGATGACGCTCCTGCACAGCAGGCGCCCGGATCCCACCCCGAACAAGCCCGACCGCACGCCGCCGGCTCCTGAGCACCTGTCTTCGGTAGGCGCCTTCGGCGAGGAGGTCGTCAGCGAGATCCGGCGGGCGCCCTCGCGTATCGCCAAGCTGGTCCGCGGCGCTACCAATGTTGCGACCACGGCGATCTCGAGTCCGATCACGACGGCTTCCGAGGTCCTCGGTTACGCCAATTCACTCCGCAAGATCGTCACTCCCCCGGCTCGCTCCGGTTCCCCACTGCTCCACGATCGTGGTCTCGGACGGTGGTTCGGAACTCTCGAGGTGGGTGTTCCCGAGCTCAAGGCCGGGGCAAAAGCTGCCGGCGGTTCACTCAACGACGCGTACGTTGCTGCCCTGCTCGGCGGGTTCCGTCGCTACCACGAATCGTTCGGGCAATCCGTCGACAGCATTCCGATGGGTATGCCGATCAGTATGCGTACCGGCGCGGATACCAACGGCGGCAACCGGTTTGCAGCAGTCCGCTTCAACGGCCCGGTCGCCGAGACCGATCCGGCCAAACGCATCAGGCAGGTACGAGAAATCGTCCTGGGTCTGCGTGAGGAACCGGCGTTGGACGCTCTCGACGTCGCTGCCCCGATCCTCGCCCGCCTGCCAAATTATCTGCTCGCGAACTGGTATCTGTCCCAGTCGACTGGACTGGACCTGCAAGCGAGCAACGTCGCCGGCGTACCGGTGCCGGTGTATCTCGCCGGAGCGAAGATCGAGCGTATGTTCCCGTTCGGGCCGGCGCCCGGTTGCGCGGCAATGGCAACGCTGGTCTCCCATGTCGGAGTCTGCTGCATCGGAATCAATCTCGACACCGCTGCGATCACGAAACCCGCCTTGCTGATGCAGTGCCTGCAGGAGAGCCTGGACGAGATCGTGGCTCTCGGAGTTCCAACGGAAGGTGCGTGAGTCATGAGTGAAAACACGACCAACCCGCGCGTGTACCTCACCGAAACCATGACAGAGGCCGAGGCCGGTGTACTGCGAAAGTGGCTTGCCGACAAGGCAACCGCATCCGAAACGCGGCCGGTCACCGTCAACATCACCGACAAGACCCTGGCCGAACTGGCGGCGCGGACCGACGACCCGATGCTCGCGCCGCTTCGCGTGGTGTGGATCCCGGACACCCATACCAAACACAATGTCGCGGTGCGGGTGCGCGATGCGCTGGCACCACGCGACCCCCTCCACCCCGGACGCGGCGCGCAGCGCAGAACCCTGCGCACCGACCCGTCGCGGTGCCAGGTCATCGAAGGTGAACCCGCGCCACTGAGCGATCTCGAGCGTCGACTCGAAAAGAGCGGTGGCGGTTCGCTACCCGAGTTCATCCGTCGTCAGGCGGCGCTGGCGCTCGAGCGCGCCGAGTTGGGCCTACTGGGTGGCCAGTACAAGGTGTCGCGGTTCGTCGTCGACGAGATCACCGACACCCGCCGGTTCGCCACCGAGATCATGGCTTTGGCCGACCGGTTGAACATCGCGGTCGCCGACGTCGATCGCCGTGCGCGTGAAGCTCTCGAAGAAATGGTTGCCACCCAGAGTCGCCAAGCCATCGCGGTGTGGGATCGCCTGGGCCGCTACTTCGCTCGCGCCTACAAGCTGGACGTGGACACGAGCCGCTTCGAGGAACTCCGTGAGCTGAACAAGGAACACTCACTGGTCTTCCTCCCCAGTCACCGTTCGTATCTCGATCCCCTCGTCCTGCGTCCGGCGTTGATCGCGAACGGCTTGCCGCTCAATCACGTCATGGGCGGCCTCAACATCAGCTTCTGGCCCATGGGCTCGATCCTCAAGCGCAGCGGCACCGTCTTCATTCGTCGAAGCATCGGCAACGACGAGGTCTACAAGTGGTCGATGCACGAGTACATGCGCTACCTGCTGACCAAGCGCTTCAATCTGGAGTGGTACATCGAGGGTGGACGCGGGCGCACCGGGAAACTGCGCCCGCCGCGCTTCGGTCTCCTGACCTACCTGACCAAGGCTTTTCAGGTCAGCGGCGCATCCGACGTGTACCTCGTCCCGGTCGCGCTGAGCTACGACCAACTCTACGAAGTCGGGGCCATGGCGGCCGAGGCGCTCGGCGCCGAGAAGACACCGGAAGGCCTACGCTGGATGGTGGGTTACGTACGTGCACAGGGCAAGCGCAACGGCGTCGCGCACGTGACCATCGGCAGGCCGCTCTCACTCGCGGACGCACTCAGCCAGGAGACCGACCAGCGCCTCGCCATTCAAAAGGCCGGAATCGAGGTGTGTCACCGAATCAACGAGGTCACGCCGGTGACCGTGTCTTCGCTGGCGATGTTGGCGTTCCTCGGAATCGAAGACCGGGCGTTGACCGTTCGCGAACTCACGGCGATCCTCACGCCGCTGTTCGGGTACATCACCGCGCGCAACCTTCCGATCGCCGGCGACGTCGAACTGTCCGATCCGCGTGTCATCGAGAAGGCGTTGCAGACACACGTCGATTCCGGTGTGCTCGAGCGCTTCGATCGGGGCGGCGAGCAGGTCTTCTACCTCGGCAAGGACCAGCATCTTGTCGCTGCCTTCTACCGCAACAACACGATTCACTTTCTTGTCGTGCGTGCCATCACCGAACTCGTACTTCAGGCAGCCGTCGAAGAGCGGTTCGAGGACCCCATCGGGGACGGGTGGGCCGAGGCCAAGCGCATCCGAGATTTGTTGAAATTCGAGTTCTTCTTCAGCGACCGGGACACATTCGAGCAGGAGATGCGGACCGAGCTGACGTTGATCGACCCCGAGTGGGAAACCGTCATGGCCGACGACAAACGAACCGAGCACATGATCGAGACGGTTCGCCCGTACCTCGCGCACCGCGTGCTCCAACCGTTCCTCGAGGCGTACCAGGTTGTCGCCGATCAGCTTGTGCTCGCGCCGATTTCGACGTCGTTCGACGAGAAGTCGTTCATCAGCAACTGTATCGACGTCGCACATCAGCGTCGACTGCGGCAGCAGATCGCCAGCAACGAATCCGTCTCCGGCGAATTGTTCGCCACCGCACTGAATTTGGCGCGCAACCGTAACTTGATCGAAGTCGACGACGACGGAGTCCGGGCCCGGCGCCTGGCATTCGCTGCCGAGATCAAGGTTCAGGTCGAGCGCCTGCGTCACCTTCGCGCGCTCGCGCATGCGCGACTCGATCAGGTGGCGATGCCGGTACCGGACGCCGCTGCGGTAGTGACCATTCCAGAAGCAAACCGAGCGCCCGCCGAGAACGAGGAAGTAGGACTGTGACCGGACTCGAGCGTCTGCACTCCGCCATCGAAGCCGCCCCGCCCGGGCCCGGGACGATCGCCGCCTTCGACCTCGACGGCACCTTGATCAGCGGGTACTCGGCCAGTGTCGTGTACCGAGACCGCCTGCGACGCTTGGACATCAGCGTCGGCGAATTGTTGCGCACCACCGGTGCCGCGATCGACACCCAGTTCCGCGGCGCTGATGTCGGAGCACTGATGGACATCGGCGTTCGCGCCCTGGGCGGCCGGACCGTCGAGGAACTGAACGACTGGGGCCGACGGTTGTTCAAGCAGGAGATCGCCGCGATGATCTACCCGGAAGCACGCGGGCTTCTGGCAGCGCACCGGCGCGCCGGCCACACCATCGTGATGGCCACGTCGGCGACTCCGTTCCAGGCCAAGTACGTCGCCGAAGATCTCGACATCGAAGACGTGCTGTGCACCGAACCCGAAGTCGTCGACGGAATGCTGACCGGCGAACTGTCCTCACCCGCTTTGTGGGGTCCGGCCAAAGCCAATGCTCTTGCGGGATATGCCGAGACGATGGGCGCCGACTTGAAGAACGCGTTTGCGTACTCCAACGGCGTCGAAGATGTTTTCATGCTCGAGGCCGTCGGGCGGCCTGTAGCGTTGAATCCCGACCGTGGTCTGGCCAAGATCGCGTTGCGCAATCACTGGCCCTCGGTCAACCTGCGTAAACCGCAACGTGGCGCAACGCCGATCTCCACGATCCGAACGGCAACGGCCATGGGCGCGCTGGCGGCCACCGCCGCCATCGGCGCGTCGGCGGGCATCGTCACCGGCAACCGTCAACTGGGCGCGAACCTCGTTGGTACCTACGGCCCCGACATCTCGCTCTCACTACTCGGCATCGACGTCGAGATCGACGGCGAGCACAACGTGTGGGACCACCGCCCGGCGGTATTCATGTTCAATCATCAGAGTTCCCTGGACATGTTGGTCCTCGGCACCGTCATCAAGCGAGACGTGACCGGTGTCGCGAAGAAGGAAGCGGCAAGCGATCCGCGGTTCATGCCCGTCGGCGCCCTGCTCGACGTCGCCTACATCGACCGCACCGACACCACCAAAGCGAAGGCCGCATTGCAACCGGCGGTCGACAAGCTGAAGAACGGCGTCTCGATAGTCATCGCTCCGGAGGGCACCCGTTCTCCGACGCCACGCCTGGGCCCGTTCAAGAAAGGTGGATTCCACTTGGCGATCCAGGCCGGTGTGCCGATCGTGCCCGTGGTGATTCACAACGCGGGCGAAAGAATGTGGCGCAATTCGCTTGTCGCCCATCCGGGCCCGGTCTACGTCTCGGTGCTCGATCCCATCTCGACCGAAGGCTGGGAGACCAAGGACCTCGACGCGCACGTCGAGAAGGTACGCGCGCAGTTCGAAGCTGCGCTACTTGCCGGCCACCGCTGAACGTGCCAGGTGCTCGCGTGCAAACGCGAGCGCCTGCGCCAGCATCGACGACCGCTCCCGCCTGGTACGCGCGTTCTGAGTGTTGATCTCGATGACGGCCTGGCCGCTGAATTCGCTCGCGGCCAACTGCTGACACAACTCCGCGCACGGCTGTGAACCATGCCCGGGGATCAAGTGCTCGTCCATCGACGCCCCCCGACCGTCGGCCAGGTGCAGATGCTCGAGTCCCCTACCCATCCGGGAGGCCAACTCCAAGGCATCCATGCCCGCCGTCGCGGTGTGCGACAGGTCGAGTGTGTAGTGAGCGTGAGCGGAATCGGTCGGGTCGTACGACGGGCTGAATGCCGACAGCGCCGCGCCCGGACCGCCACGTTTGCGTAGACGCTCCGCAGACTTGTCTTTACCGCCGAAGAAGCTGTCCGCGCGCATGGGGAACATGTTCTCCACCGCCACGACGACGCTGCTCTTCGATTCGAGGTCGACAACCTGTTCGGCGAAGCCTTCGGCGTACTTGCGCTGCCACCGGAACGGTGGGTGGACGACCACCGTCGTCGCACCCAAGGTTTCGGCGGTGCGAACCGAACGCTCGAGTTTCTCGACCGGATCGGAACCCCACACGCGCTGCGAAATCAGCAGACACGGCGCATGCACAGCCTGCACCGGGATCGCATATTTGCGAACGAGGGCAGCAACAGCACCGACGTCCTGGCTGACGGATTCGGCCCACACCATCAGTTCGACACCGTCGTATCCGAGATCGGCGGCGTAACGAAATGCTGCTTCCGTGTTCTCCGGATACACCGAAGCCGTCGACAAGCCGACGGCTATCGGCCGACGAATTCTGCGCTGCGATCCCCCGATCATCGTCCGATCAACCCGAAGTCAACAAGAACGCCAATGGACCGAGCGTCACGATCATGCCGACGACCACCGCGATCACAAAACTCGTGATGTCGTCCGTCTTGCGCAGAACCCGCACGACGGCCACCAAGCCGACGATCACGATCAGCGCGAGCACCAACGCCACCCACGGCAGCATGTCCCACAGCTTCTCGAAGCCCTTGAACATCGCGCCGCCGACGATCAGCGCGATAACGACCTGACCGGCAAGCACTGCCCATTCACGGATCGAGTTACGTTCGCCGGCCTCTTCCGCGGCCGGTTCGGCTTCGACATCAGTCTCGGGCTCAGCGACGGCAGTGGACTTTTTTGCACTGTCGGTGACTGCCGGCGCCTTGACCAGATCGACCACTGCGGTCGATTCGGCCTCGGTGGAATCCGCTTCTGCGATCTTGTCGATCAGTTCGGTGCTGTCGTCCGGAGCGGCCGGAGCAGGTGTCTTGGCGACGGGAGTGGGGACACGCGGCGGCAGGATCGGCGGACGCAACGACGGTGACTGGGTTGCGGCACGTTCCTGACGCATCAGGTCGCCTGCCAGGGTCTGACCCGACAGCAGTGCCGGTTCCTGCGTTACCTGCGTTGGCGACGAGGAGTTGAGCGGAGCCCGGCTCACCCACTGTCCTGGCGAGGACTTCGAGGTCTGTCCTGGCGAAGGTGTGGAAGTCGGCTTCGGAGTCGTGGTCGGCGGCGCGGCAACCGGCTTCGACTCGGCCTTGGGTGCCTGCGGCTCGTCGTCATCGTCGTCGTCGAAGGAAACGGCGAAAGCGGCAGTGCGGTCGGCGGGAACCTTCGGTGCCGGCGCGGTGGGCTTCGCGGTTTCCGCAACAGCCTCGGCCGGTGCAGCAGTTTCAGGCGCTGCGGTTGCCGGCTCGGACGCTGCTGGTTCGGACGCTGCTGGTTCGGCCGACTCGGGCTCGGCTGCCGCGCGCGATCCCGACTGGCGAACGATCGGGATCTCACCAGTCAGTTCGGCGACGGAGATGCCACCGGCTACGCCGCGCCGGCGTCGTCCACCTCGGGATTCGACGCTCTGACCGTTCCGCTTGAGCAGTTCCGCTACGGAAATCTGCTGACTGTCCTCGGTCATCAAGCACTCACCACCAATTCACCGCCCATTTCTGTGTCGAGCTTTCGCAGAATCAGACCCTCACGCAGTGCCCAGGGACAAATTTCCAGTTCGTCCACTCCGAGCGCCCGCATGGTTGCCTCTGCGATGAGCGCGCCGGCCACAATCTGCTGTGACCGATCCGAGCTCACTCCTTCCAATTCTGCACGGTCCGCTGCCGTCATCCTGGATATGAAGGCTATGAGTTGCCTGAGTCCGCTGGAAGTCAGGGTCCGTTTGGCCCGGGGGCCTGCGGCAGAAGGGGCCGCGCCGGTGAGCCGAGCCAGCGATCGGAAGGTCTTCGACGTCCCGACCGTGCGGTCCCAGTCGCCGGCGGCGCGCAGTTCCTTGGCTGGTCCAACCAGCTCCGCGTCCAGCCAGTCGCGCAGGACTGCGACCCGGCGCTTGCCCGGCGGATCGGCCTGGAGCCAGTCGCGCGTCAACCGTCCGGCACCGAGTTGCAGCGAGAAGGCGACGTCCGGATCCTCGTCTCCACCTGCGGTGAGTTCGAGGGAGCCGCCGCCGATGTCCAGGTTCAGGATGCGTCCGGCGCTCCAGCCGTACCAGCGGCGCACTGCCAGAAAGGTCAAGCGGGCTTCGTCGACCCCGGAGAGAACCTCGAGATTGACTCCGGTCTCCGCGCGAACGCGGGCGAGCACGGCTTCGGAATTGTTGGCGTCACGGACGGCGGAAGTGGCAAAAGCCATCATTTCCTCGCATCCGGACGTCTTGGCGATACCGGCGAATTCGGAGACCGTCGAGACCAACCGATCGGCTCCTGACGTGGTGATATCGCCGCGGTCGTCGGTGTTCTCCGCCAGCCTCAACGTGGACTTGGTCGAGCTCATGGGTGTTGGGTGGCCGCCCCGATGGGCGTCCACAACCAATAGATGGACGGTATTGCTTCCGACGTCGAGTACCCCTAGTCGCACATCGCCACGTTACTGGGTCTACCGTCGGCCCTTGTGACAGCAGGTAACCCAGACCGGTCCCACAAGATGACTCCGAGCCCCGAGGTCGATCTCGATTTCCCGCGCGAATGGGTCGAATTTGTCGATCCGGAGAACTCCGAGCACCTCATTTCCGCTGATATGACGTGGTTGCTCTCGCATTGGACCTGCGTGTTCGGCACGCCGGCATGTCAGGGCATCATCGGCGACCGCCCGGACGACGGCTGCTGCTCGCACGGCGCTTTCCTCTCCGATCAGGAAGATCAGGACAAGCTCGATGCGTCAGTGAAAATGCTCACAGCCGAAGACTGGCAGTACATGGAAAAGGGTCTCGGCAAGAAGGGCTACGTCGAAGAAGACGACCTCGAGGACGAGCCCGCGCTGCGCACCCGCCGCTACAAAGGAGCGTGCATCTTCCTCAACCGGCCGGGTTTTGCCGGCGGCGAGGGCTGCGCACTGCATTCCATGGCGCTCAAGAAGGGCATCGAGCCACTCGAGGTCAAGCCCGACGTGTGCTGGCAGCTACCCATCCGCCGCACTCAGGACTGGGTCGACCGGCCGGACGGCGTGCAGATCCTCAAGACCACGATCACCGAGTACGACCGCCGCGGCTGGGGTGAGGGCGGCGACGACCTCGCCTGGTACTGCTCCGGCTCCCCCGACGCTCACGTCGGGGAGCGGCAAGTCTGGCAGTCCTACGGGCCGGAACTGACGGAGCTTCTCGGAAAGCGCGCGTACGACGAGCTGGCTCGCCTCTGCAGGCGTCGCGCCGGCCTCGGCCTCATAGCGGTCCACCCGGCGACCACGATCGCTCAGAACAAAGCTCAGGGCTGACTCCACGCAAACCGAAAAATTTCAGCCGCTCACACGATCGTGTGAGCGGCTGAATTCTCTCTCGACATTTCTTCTCGACGAGGTTCGATCACGCTTCGAGCTTGTAGCCCAACCCGCGGACGGTGACCAGGTGTTCCGGCTTGGCCGGATCGGATTCGATCTTCGAACGCAACCGCTTCACATGTACGTCAAGGGTTTTGGTGTCACCGACGTAGTCGGCTCCCCAGACGCGGTCGATCAGCTGTCCGCGGGTCAGCACCCGGCCGGAGTTGCGGAGCAGGTACTCGAGGAGGTCGAACTCCTTGAGCGGCAACGTCACCGGGTTACCGGCCACCTGCACGACGTGACGCTCGACGTCCATCCGTACCGGTCCGGCCTCGAGCACACCGTTGTCGGAGGCGAGGTCTGCCTCGTTCTCCACCCCGCGGCGCAGCACCGCACGGATGCGGGCGATCAGCTCGCGCGCCGAATATGGTTTGGTCACATAGTCGTCCGCACCGAGTTCCAGGCCGACGACCTTGTCGATCTCACTGTCGCGCGCCGTCACCATGATGACGGGAACGCCTGAGCGCGATCGCAGCGCCTTGCAGACGTCCGTACCACTCATGCCGGGCAGCATGAGGTCGAGCAAGACGATGTCCGCGCCGGAGCGGTCGAATTCCGCCAACGCCGACGGTCCGTCGTTGACGATGGTGGTCTCGAAGCCTTCCTTGCGGAGCAGGAACGCCAGCGGGTCCGCCAAGGACTCCTCGTCCTCCACGATCAGCACACTCGTCATCGTTTGGCCTCCATGCCGTTTTCTCTACTGCCTTGTTCTCGTCTGCCGATCCGCGTGGAACCGGCGGTTCCCGCGTCGTCAGAGTCGATGTCGTCGTCCGACTCCACGTGTGCCGGTATCTGCAACGTGAAGGTAGACCCTGTTCCCGGTTTGCTCCACAGTTCGATGGAGCCGTTGTGATTGGCCGCGACGTGTTTTACGATCGCCAGCCCCAGACCGGTTCCACCGGTCTGCCGTGACCGCGCCTTGTCCACGCGGAAGAATCTCTCGAACACTCGCTCCTGATCCGATTTCGCGATGCCCTCACCTCGGTCGGTGACCGCGATCGCGACATTGTCGCCGCGCACCGACCGACTGACGGACACCGGAGAACCTTTGGGCGAGTATGCAATAGCGTTCTCGATGAGGTTGGACAGTGCAGTCACGAGGAGGGTCTGATCCCCGAGCACCTCCAGCCCGCTCGGATGGTCGGTGGTGACGGTGATCCCGGCGGCCTCGGCCGACAGATTCGACCGCGACAGCGCCTCGGACACCACCGTGTCGACGTCGACCACGTCGAGATCGGGCAGCTTCTCGGCACCTTGCAAGCGCGAGAGTGCGATCAATTCGGTGACCATCTTGCCCAGACGAATCGACTCACCGAGCACCCGTTCACCGAAATGGCGCACGGACTCCGGGTCGTCAGCGGATTCGAGCAGTGCCTCCGCGAGCAAACTCATCGCGCCGACCGGAGTCTTCAGTTCGTGGCTGACGTTCGCGACGAAATCGCGTCGGGTCGCCTCCATGCGGACCTGCTCGGAATCGTCGTCGGCGAACAGGACCACGAAGTTGCGGTCGTCCTTGCTGAGCAGCCGAGCGGTGCCACGAACGGCAATCTTGTCGCGGCCGCGCTGCGCGGTCTGCGCTGTCAGATCCACCTCGACGGTGTGACCTGTCCGCAGGACTTCCTGCGCTGCCCGCCACGCTCGCTCGTCGACCAGACGATTCTTGACCAGGCCGAGTTCTTCGGCGCGAGGGTTGAAGAGCACGACGTCGTGGAAACCGTCGACGACGGCGATACCGCTTTCCGAAGCCAACACGATGAGGTCGAGAACCTGGGACATCGTGAGCCCGGTCTGTTCGTCCGAGCGCTGACTCTGGCGCGACGACAGCCTTGGCACCAGCACCCCGCCGACGAGGTAGCCGACCAAGCCGGCGACCACGACCAGCAGCACTGCAATCACGACACTCACGGCGCAATCGTACGTTCGCGCGAAGAGTCGGTTACGGCGGGTTCGGACGTTCCCACCCGTGTAATCCGCCAGGTGGACGGCGTTGGTTCGTCGTTCATCTGTTGTTGGCCGAGGCCCCCCGAAAACACTGTTCGGGGGCCTCGACGCACATCATCGGGTTGCTACTTTCCGCCCTGATTCGCCACCGCGGCGGCGCCGGCAGCGGCGGCCTCCGGATCCAGGTAGGTGCCGCCAGGATTGAGCGGCTTCAGGTTCTCGTCGAGGTCGTACCGCAGCGGGATTCCGGTCGGGATGTTCAGGCCCGCGATGTCCTCGTCCGAGATGCCGTCGAGGTGCTTGACCAATGCACGCAGCGAGTTGCCGTGCGCGGTGACCAGCACGTTCCGGCCGGCGAGCAGCTCCTGCGAGATGGTGTCCTCCCAGTACGGGATCAGGCGCTTGACGACGTCGAGCAGGCACTCGGTCAAGGGAACCTCGTCGAGGTTCGCGTACCGAGGATCGGTGTCCTGGCTGTACTCGCTGCCGGCTTCGATGGCGGGCGGCGGGGTGTCGTAGCTACGACGCCAGAGCATGAACTGCTCGTTTCCGTACTCTTCCTTGGTCTGAGCCTTGTTCTTGCCCTGCAGAGCGCCGTAGTGGCGCTCGTTGAGGCGCCAGTCGCGAACTACCGGGATCCAGTGGCGATCGGCCGCATCGAGCGCGAGGTTGGCGGTGCTGATCGCGCGGCGGAGGAGAGACGTGTAGAGAACGTCGGGCAACAGGTTGTGCTCGGCGAGCAGTTCGCCGGCGCGCTTGCCTTCGGCCATGCCCTTGTCTGTCAGGTGTACGTCCACCCAGCCGGTGAACAGATTGAGTGCATTCCATTCGCTCTCGCCGTGGCGGAGCAGGACCAGGGTTCCGATACTCATGGCGTTCATCCTGGCACGAGTACCGGAACCCTTCTTGGTCAACCCTGTCTGGAAATCAGCTCGGGGCTACTTCCGCAGTTCGCAGATCCTTGCGGAGGATCTTTCCGGCCGCGGATTTCGGCACGGTGCTGATGAACGAAACCTGACGGACTTTCTTGTGCGGCGAGACGCGCTCGGCGACAAACGAGATCACGTCGGCTTCGGTCAACTCGGCGCCGTCCTGGAGAACGACGAATGCCTTCGGAACCTCTTCGCCCTCGGCGTCGAGCACACCGATCACGGCGGCGTCGGCGATCTGCGGATGCGTCAGCAGCAAAGCCTCGAGTTCGGCCGGGGGAACCTGGTAGCCCTTGTACTTGATCAGTTCCTTGAGGCGATCGACGATCTTGACGACGCCGTCTCCGTCGACGGTCGCGATGTCACCGGTGTGCAGGTAACCGTCGTCGTCGAGGGTGTCCTTGGTGGCCTGGTCGTTGCCGAGGTAGCCCACCATGATGTTCGGGCCCTTGCACCACAGTTCACCGGGCTCGCTGACCCCGTCCGTGCCGAGTGCCGGGTACGCGACCTCTTCGCCCGTTCCCGGGTCGACGAGCTTGCATTCCATGTTGGCGATGGTGGGACCGCAGGTGTCGAGGGCGATGTCGTCGCGGTCGAACGGGATCGCGTGCGAGACCGGGCTCATCTCGGACATGCCGTAGCCCTGGCGGACGTGGCAGTTCAACCGGTCGGCGACGGCCTTGCCGAGCGCCGCGTCGAGCGGGGCCGCACCGGAGAAGATGGTGTGCACGCTCGAGAGGTCGTACTGGTCGACCAGCGGGTGCTTGGCCAGCGCGACGGCAACGGGCGGTGCGACGAAGATGTACGTCGACTTCTGCTCGGCGACGATCCGCAGGAACTCGACGAGATCGAACTTCGGCATCGTGATGAGGCTCGCGCGGCGGTACAGCGCCGCGTTGAGCAGGACCGTCATTCCGTAGATGTGGAAGAACGGCAGGACCGCGAGGATCTTGTCGTCGGTCTCGATGCCCATCCGCGGAATGATCTGGCAGACGTTGGCCACGAGGTTCCGATGGGTGAGCATGACGCCCTTGGGCCGGCCGGTGGTGCCCGACGAGTACGGCAGAACCGCGAGCTGGGTGGCCGGGTCGAAGGAGACATCGGGCGCCGCTGCACCCTCGCCGAGCAGATCTCGCAACGACAGGTGGCCTTCGGCTCCGTCGAGCACGAACACGTTCTCAGCGGGGATGCCGACCTGATCGGCGGCTGCCTTGGCCTGCGGCAGCAAAGGCGAGACCGTGAAGAGGAATTTGGCCTTGGAATCGGTGAGCTGCTTGGCGATGTCCTCGGCGGTGTAGAGAGCGTTGATCGTGGTCGCGACACCACCGGCACGAAGGATGCCGTGGAAGACGGAACCGAAGGCCGGGACGTTGGGCGAATGCAACCCGACCACGTCTCCGACGGCGAGTCCCCGCGCAGCGAGAGCGCCTGCAACGCCGTTGATCTGTGCGATCAGCGAAGCGTATGTGGTGACCGCGCCAGAACTGCCTTCGACGAATGCCGTCTTGTCGAGGTCTGCGGGGTCGGTGTTTCCGAACAGGAAGTCGTAGACGCTGAGGTTGGGGATTTCAACGTCGGGGAACGGACTCTTGAAGCTCACTGTGCTCCTCGAAAAGTTGCGCGGCAGGGTGGTGTGACCAACTTACTGTGACTCACGGGAACAGTATTATTCCGTGACGACAGTCACAAGTAAAGGTCACTTTACGTGACACATCAGCGATGTGTCTCACCCCGCTCGGTCAGCTTTGCGCGGGCTCCTCCTCGATGAGGTGCTTGAACGGTTCGAGATTCGCCAGCGACTCACCTCGCGACACCCGCCACGCCCACTCACGCTTGATCGACGAAGAGAAACCGAGTTCGAGGATGACGTTGAAATCACCGTCGGCGGCTTCGAGAACCTGACCGAGCACTCGATCGAGTTCATCGCCGGTCACGGCATGCTCGGCGATCTTGCCGACCAGGTAGATGTCCCCGACCTTGTCGAGTGTGTACGCCACCCCGTACAGACGGCGGTTGCGCTTGAGCAGGAACTTGTAGACGCCTTCGAAGTTCTCGTCCACCTTGCGGCACACGAAGGCCTCGACCCGCACGCCGTGATTGCCGACGGTGAGCAGAGTCGACGTCTTGAGTTTGTGCTCGCCGGGAAGTTCGACGATGAAATGCGCGTCGTCTTTTCTGGAGAACTCGAGTTCGCGCTCGCTGAGGGCCTGCTCGATAGTGTCCGAAATGCTGCTCATGTACGCACTCCCCCGGTCCGGCGCAGACGCCACAGACCCCGCGCACGGCGGGGCGAGAAGTCGCTGGGACCGGTTCCGTTGTTGTAGTTGACTGCGGCTTTGCGATAGCTCTCGAGCAAACCGTCCGCGGTGTGTTCCCACGAGAAATTCTCGGCGTGACGCGGTGCCTGCGCGGCGAGTTCGGCCAAGCGCGTCGGCGTTGTCACCAAAGATTCGAGGGCACCGGCCCAGTCTTCGGTGCGGTGTCCTTGAACCAGCAGGCCCGTCTCACCGTTGCGTACGGCTACTCCCAGTCCGCCGACGTCGGCGGCGATCACCGGGGTTCCGCAGGCTTGAGCTTCGATGGCCACCAACCCGAAGGACTCCGAATAGCTCGGCACCGCAACCAGATCCGAAGCACGGTAGACATCGGCGAGACGCTCCGGCGCCTGCGGCGGCAAGAACGTCACCTGCGCCGTGATGCCGAGTGAGCGTGCCAGTTCGATCAGCACGTCCGGCCGCGCGAGACCGGTTCCCGACGGCCCGCCGACGACGAGGATGCGCAACGGCAACTCGGGGCGACGGCTGATCACTTCGGCGGCAGCACGCAGCAGAACGTCCGGTGCTTTCAGAGGTTGGATCCGGCCGACGAAAGTCACGACGATCTCGCCCGGGTCCAACCCCAACGACGCGCGGGCGGAATCGCGATCGCCCGGTCGATAACGGGTGAGATCGGCGCCGGGAGCCACGACGTCGATACGCGTGGGGTCTGCGCCGTACAACTCGTGCAGCGCCTTGGCTTCGTCGGTGGTGTTGGCGACCAGCCGATCGGATTCGGCGACAACTTGCTGCTCGCCGATCTGCCGTGCTGCAGGTTCCGGGGTATCCCCCTCGGCCAGCGAAAGATTCTTCACTGCCGCGAGTGTGTGCGCGGTGTGGACGAGGGGCACGCCCCAACGATCGCGGGCCAGCCAGCCGACCTGCCCGGACAACCAGTAATGCGAGTGAATCAGGCTGTAGTACCCGGGTTCGCGGCGCGCTTCCTCCCGAAGAACTCCCGCGACGAAGGCACACAACTGAGTCGGCAGATCTGCCTTGTCCAGTCCTTCGAAGGGACCGGCCGCGATGTTACGCACCCGTACTCCGGGAGCGGCGTCCACGACGGGCGCATCCGAAGACGATGTCGCGCGGGTGAATATCTCCACCTCGACGCCACGTTTGGCGAGCTGAATGGCGGATTGCAGAACATAGACATTCATCCCACCCGCGTCACCGGTGCCGGGTTGCGCCAATGGCGAGGTGTGGACCGAGAGAACGGCCACCCGGCGAGGGCGCGAAATGTGCATGGACGTCACCACTCCATACTGCCCCCTCACCGGGCGCGAACTCTAACCGAGGCTCGAGATGAAGGTTCGCACTTCAGACACGAATCGTGTCGGATCCTCCACGAACGGGCCGTGATTGCAGCCTTCCCAGTACGACGCCTGCGACTTGGGAATCAGTTCCTCGGCGTGCTTACCTGCGCTCACGTCGACGACGGAGTCCTCGGTCCCGTGCAGAACGAGGACCGGGATGTCGAGGTTGCGGAGCAGGTCGTCGTGACCGACTGCACGGTTGAACAGTGCTGCGCGCACCCGCGGACGCGTCGAGAGGCTGTACCCGAACAAGGCCTGCGACGCTGCACCCTTGCCCTCGGGTGGGCCGGTGAGAGCGTTGCCGAAAGCGCCGAGTGCCCGGATTGCCTCGCGGGGATCTTCGGACATAGCGCCGGGAACCGCACTCCGCATTGCCGAGCCGACCTTGCCGCCCTTCTCACCGCGCCCGATGCTGGTGATCGCACCGACGAGAACCGCACCCGCCACCGCGCCGGTTCCGTGTGCTGCCAGGTAATCGCAGATCACCAGACCGCCGTACGACCAGCCGAGCAGGATCGCGTTCTCGGTGACACCTTCGGCAGCGAGAACCGCCGCGACGTCGCCGGCCCAGTTCGCGGAGTCGTCGTATCCGGACTCGGGCGCATCGGAGTAGCCGTGGCCGCGCAGATCGACGGCGATCAAGCGGTAGTCCGCTGCCAGGTCCGCGAGGACCTGCTCGCCCCAGCACTGTGACGACTGAGCCCAGCCGTGCAGCAGCACCAGCGGGGTCCCCGCCGGATTTCCGGTTACTCGATAGACGATGGACGTGCCGTCGACGCTGACGGCTTCACGAATAGACATGCCGTCACGATAGAGGCTGCGACTGCGGCGCCGACGGCGAGCATGTAAGCGGAGGAGACGTCGTAGCGGTCGATCAGCTGCCCGGCCAGCGCAGAGCCGAGCGCCACGCCGACCCCGAGTCCGGTGACCGTCAGCGTCATTCCCTCCGTGAGCTTTTCCGGTGGGACGATCTGCTCGACCAGGGCTGTCGCGATGATGAGCGTCGGAGCGATGGTCGCGCCGGCCAGGACGTACGCGCCAGCAAGTGCGGCCACGTTTCCGACCAGGAGAAGCGGGACACTGAGAAGGGCGACCGCTGCGGACGCGATCATCAATTGCCCACGCAGCGATCGCGCCGGGTGCATCGATCCGAAGATCAGTCCCGCGATTCCCGAACCGCCGGCGAACAGCGCGAGGACCAGCGTCGCGGAGCCAGGTGAATTCTGTTCCTTGGTGAACGCGATGGCGCCGACGTCGATGACACCGAAGATCGTTCCGAGCATCACCATGATCACGATGACGATCCACATCACGTGGTTACCGAGTACCGACCGTCCGCGGCCGGGTCGACGCGGATGCACCTTCGGCTCGGTTCCGCGCTGGATCACCAGCAGCAAGGTCCCCGTGACCAGCAGAATCAACCCTGCAAGTGGTCCAGCCTCGGGGAAGAGTCCGATGCTCAGACCCACCGAGATGACCGGGCCCGCCACGAAGCAGAGCTCGTCCACCACCGATTCGAAGGCGAAGGCAGTGCGCAGCTGCGGTTTTCCGACGTAGATCGCGACCCACCTGGCGCGAATCATCGCCCCGATCGTCGGGGTGGCGCCGCCGGGAATTACCAGGACGAAAAGCAGCCAGTCGGGGGCTTCCATCCGGACTGCGAGCAAGAGTGCCCCGATCGCGGTGACGCTGACAGCCGCGGCAATCGGCAGGACCGCCCTCTGTCCGAAGCGGTCGACCGCGCGCGAGACCGCTGGCGCGATGATCGCCGACGAGAGCGCAAAAACCGCGGCGAGCGCCCCGGCGAGCGCGTAGTCACCACGAAGTTGCGAGATCATCGTCACGATTCCGATGCCGATCATCGCTATCGGCAGCCTTGCGACAAATCCGGCGGCCGAGAAGGCAACCGATCCCGGGGCCGAGAATATCTCGCGGTAGGCGCTCAGCAGGCCTTTGTTGGTGGATTCGCTCATGTCAGCTTCTCGTGCACTGAACAAGGTTCACAGAGCCGAGGCCGACTCGACAAATCGTTTTCACTGTGCGCTCGGGTTGACCTGTCGGTAACTTGCCTTACGATTGCGCGAATGAGTGTCCTGGTGTGTTTCCACGCCCATCCCGATGACGAAGTTTTCACCACGGGCGGCGTGATGAGAATGGCCGCCGACGCAGGTCACCGCGTCGTAGTCGTCACCGCTACCGACGGTGCTCTCGGTGAATTCCCCGACGGACTGTTGGACGAATACGAGACGTTGGCTCAGCGCCGCAGCCGTGAGCTCGAGGCGTCCACCGACGCGTTGGGTGCCAATCGCGTCGTGTCCCTGCACTACCCGGATTCGGGGATGGTGGGTACGCCCGAGAACGAGAATCCGGAAGCGTTCTGCAACGTCGACGTCGAGAAGGCCGCCGAGCGTCTGGCCGAGGTTCTTCGTGAGGAGAACGCCGATGTCCTGACCATCTACGACCCCAACGGCGGATACGGCCACCCGGATCACATCCAGGTCCACCATGTCGGCGTTCGTGCTGCAGAACTCGCGGGCACGCCGTTCGTTTACGAGGCGTCCACCAACCGCGATCACATGAAGATGCTGATGCAGGCCAACCCCGAGTGGACCGAGGAGGCGCAGCCGCCGGACATCGAATCGTTCGGGCTTCCGGCTGACCAACTCACCACCGCAGTCGACGTGAGTTCGGTGATCTCGTCCAAGCGCGCGGCCATGTACGCGCACGCAACGCAGGTCGGCGATTTCGGCCCGTTCCTCGAAATGCCGACGGAGCAGCTCGCCGCGGCATTCGGCACCGAGTGGTTCCGTCGCCGAAACGCGCCGGAGGGACTGTCGGAAACCGCCCTGCCCCTCTGAGTCACCGCTCTCGATAAACCGAAGTCCCGACGGAGGTTTCGGCGGCTCGTTACCATCGGTAGGCATGGACCTCGAACAACTTGTCGCGAGCATGCCTTTTGCAGTTCACACCGGAATTCAGTTGGACAGCGCGGCACCCGAACAGGTTGTCGGCCATCTGGATTGGGACAGCCACCGCACCACCGCCGGCAACGGAATGCACGGCGGCGCCTTGATGACGCTGGCAGACAGCGTCGGCGCCGTCTGTGCATTCCTCAATCTTCCGCCCGGCGCAAGTACGTCCACCACCAGTTCGTCGACCGTGTTCACCCGCGGGGTTCGTAAAGGCACGGTCACCGCAACTGCCCGTCCATTGCACGCGGGACGCAGCACCGTCGCGGTCGTGACCGAGATTCGTGACGACGAGGGCCGTCTCGTCGCTCAGGTCACCGCATCACAGGCAGTGCTGGGACCGTGAAGCTTCCCTCGTACCGCGCCTCCGGTGCCACCCTTCCTTTCGGCAATCTGCTTGCCTCCCATGACGTTGCGATGGAGGGTTACTTCTGGCGTTTCACGATGCCGGAGAGCGGGCGGGTGGTGATTGCGCTCGCCGGAATCAACAAGTCCGATGGTGGCAACTGGTCGACGCTCGGTCTCGCGGCGCATCCGGGCGGATTCCTCCGGACCGCCGAGCACCCGAGCGGATCGGCCGATTCCCGCATCCTGGGGGCATACGCCGACAACGCTTTCCGCGGCAATGCTGATCGACTACAGGTCGATTTCGGCGACAGCCATCTCGATGTGCGGATCAGTAATCAGCGATTCTGGCCGCACCGCCGCTTCGGGGGATCGAGTTACTTCCAATCAGTTCCCGCACTCAATCAGTACTGGCATCCGTGGCTGCTCGGCGGCCGGGTCGAGGGAAGCGCCGTCATCGACGGACAGAGCTGGGATCTCTGCGGAGCACAGGTGTACGGCGAGAAGAACTGGGGAAAGGGAGGATTCCCGGATTCCTGGTGGTGGGGACAGGCCCAGGGATTCACCGATCCGCGGGCCTGCGTGGCGTTTGCCGGCGGCCAGGTCAGCGCCGGGCCTCTGCGCACCGAAGTCACCGCCGTGGTGGTCGCCTTGCCAGACGGCACAGTGTTGCGTCTGGGCAATCCGCTGACGTCACAGGTGGAGACGACCGTGTCCGACGATCGTTGGACGCTTCGAGGTTACAGCCGAAAGTGGAGCGTCGACATCGACGGGACCGCACCCATCGCCGACGCGCACATACTTCCGGTTCCCATTCCCGCCGAGCGTCGAAACGTACCCGGAGCGCTCGAGCATCTCGGTGGAACCATGTCGGTTATCGTCCGGCGACGCGGCACCATAGTCTGGAAGGACAGATCACGATTGGCCGCCCTAGAGCACGGCGGATTGGATCGGGCGCAGGCCGAACTCAC
Organism: Rhodococcus sp. NPDC055024; assembly: GCF_053608585.1. NCBI lineage: Bacteria > Bacillati > Actinomycetota > Actinomycetes > Mycobacteriales > Nocardiaceae > Rhodococcus > Rhodococcus sp. NPDC055024. The sequence goes on along the minus strand of NZ_JBSGVT010000004.1, from coordinate 204,211 downwards.
TCGGCGGGAACAGCTCTCGCGAGATCGATGAGAGCGGATGCCGCCGGGTTCTTGCCGCCCGACGAACGCCAGACCAATTCCAACCGGGATCGAGCTTCCGGTTCGAGATCGATCCGATGCAACTCCCCCACTGCCGACTCGGGAAGCACAGCCATTCCCAGCCCCTGCGCGGCCAACGAGACGATGATGCCGAGGTTGCTTGCCTCGAGCGCAACCGTCGGCTTCGTGCCGGCCGCGGCGCACGCAAAGTCCAGACACGTCCTGATACCGGTTCCCTCCGGAAGACAGATGACCGATCGCGTGGCGAGTTCGGCAAACGGCAGAGACGGCAACTCGGCCAGCGGATGATCCGCCGCCACTCCGGCCACCAGTCGTTCGTCGGTGATCACCCTTGATTCGAGGCCTTCCGGCAGATCGCCCGCAACTCCGATGACGGCTATGTCGAAGGTTCCGTCCAACACTCCGGCAAGCAGGCTGCGCGAATCGTCCTCGGCTAGCGAAATGTCCAAGCCGGGATGTCTGGCGTGCAGCCGACTGAGCAGATCAGTCAGATCGGCGGAAGCGCAGGCGGTGACCATCCCGACCGAAACGGAGCCCCGAACCAGTCCGTTCAGAGCTTCGACAACGTCGCGGCTGCTCTGGACGGAAGCAAGTGCAGCGCGGGCGTGTGGGAGGACGGCTCGCCCGGCGTCGGTCAGACGAACGGTTCGACCACTACGATCGAGCAACTCCTGCCCCAGCTCACGTTCCAGTCGTTTGACCTGCGCACTCACACCCGGCTGCGCTACGTGAAGCCGCTCGGCGGCGCGGGTGAAATTGGCTTCCTCCGCTACCGTGACGAAGTATTCGAGCTGCCGAAGTTCCATAACTGTTGATTCTAGCTTTGAGACAAACTAGATCTTGGACTTATCAAAACTGTGCCTGCACGATAGAAGCATGACAACAACACATGAAGTTCAGAAGGCCGCAACCCCCGAAGACATTGCCCGACTTTTCGTCCAGTTCGCGAACGACGGAGATGCAGACGCCGTAGCCGGACTCTACGAGGAAAACGCTGTGATGGCATTCCCACCCGGATCTCTCACCGTCGGCCGTCGGGCTATCCGCGAGGTGATTTCTCAGATACTCGCAGCAGCACCGACATTCACCGTCGAGGAAGCTCTACCAACGGTAATCAGCGACGACCTCGCCATGACCTCGACCAAACCCTCCGACGGAACCGGCGGACGCACACAGGTGGCGCGCCGCCAGCCCGACGGTTCGTGGTTGCGGGTGCTCGATCGACCGGAACTCTGACTGCCCTCTTCGCAGTCAGACGGCCGACGCACGCCGCATGGCCGCCGCCGGATCGGCGAACAGCGAGCTCAGTGACACGACAGTCGAGGCGTATTCCTGAACCCGATTGCCGAAACCGGTGATGCGAATGTCCTTGCGCTCCAAGGAGGATGCCGACGAGAAAGCCTCGGCGACGTGCGGCACACCGGCCGGATAATCGGTGAACGCCTGGCCACCGAGGATCACCCGATCCGGGTTGAACAGGTCACGCAACATCGCCACTGTCCGGCCGAGCACGCGCGCCCGATCGACCAGAAGTTCGTGGGCCGGAATGGAACCCGCCGACGCAGCACGATAGACATCGGCGATCGTGACACGCTCACTGCCCTGGATCACAGCGCCCGAAGACAGTGCCTGCGCGACGACCGCGCGGTCGCTGATCGTCGCTTCCAAGCAACCCACCGCGCCGCAGGTGCACCGCGCCGACGAACCGGTGGGAAGGTGCGCGATCGAACCGGGACCGCTGGACGGAGTGTGCACTCGTCCTTCGAAAGTGATTGCGATACCGGCAGTTTCACGGGCGTAGAAGTACAGACCGGTGGTTCCCGGCGTCGGGGCCTCTGCCCGGTCGTTACTGAGCAGAAGTTCCGACGCGGCCATCGCCTCGACGTGTGCGGCAACCGAAACGGGGAGATCCAAGCCTGCTCCGATGATGGATCCCACCTTGGCGCCCTTCCACCCCAGGCGCGGGTGATCGACTACTCCGGTCGCTGAATCGACGCGACCGCCGATGGCCACGCCGACGGCGAGCGGGCGACGCTTGTGCCACCGTGAGGCAAACGATTTGGCCGACCGCGCAATGGTGGCAAGAGCGACAGCGGAATTGGTGGCGGGCGTCGGAATCTCGACGGCGCCGAGCACCTTGCCACGGATATCGCTGGCAATGATGCTGGTGACGACGGCACCGATGTGGATGCCGACGGTCAGATAAGGCTCGTGATTGACCTCGAACGGAACCCGCGGACGCCCGATGGCGCCGGAGGCTGTCAGGTCTGCGCGTTCGCGCAGGATTCCGAGGTCGAGCAGGCTCGTGACCTGCCGGTTCACGGTGGCAATACTCAGTCCGGACGCTTTCGCGGCGGTATCGCGAGAGAGCGGTCCGCGGGATCGAGCAATGCGCAACACAGTCGCGGACGGACCGTCGGCAATGCGCAGTTCGGGCGCAACAATCTGGGTACGGGTCCGGGTTCCCGAGAGCGCGGTTCGCGATCGGATGTTCGGAATGGCAGAGATGGTGGGTGTCGACATGGCTGTCCCTTGCAGAAGGAGGAGAAGGCGCATATCTCTGTCGACCGAGAAATCAGCGTTTCCACTGGTCACACGAAGAAGTAGACAGAAAAGGCGCAGAAATTAGCTGCAGAAAGAACGGCGGCGACAACACAGCTCTCGCGCCAGAGGCAGACGCGAACCAAGCGCAGCGGTCACATAGGTGACCCGCAAAGCGGCAGGCTGGTCGGTCGACATGGCTCCAAAAGTAGCAGCTTCACCGAGATTCACAAATCAGGTGCGGTAACGATCACACTGAACGCAACCCTGTCGTGGCGAAATCTCGCGTGTTTGGGTGGGCACACTCCCCACGAAAGGTGCACCATGTCTACAGCTTTCGCCAAGCCGACCCTCACCAATGCGGCGTCGACGAACGGAGCGGCTGCTGACGCCGCTCGCGGCACTGTCACCGCCCTCGGCGCGCATATCGGCGCCCGCATCGACGGAATCACCCTCGGCGGGCACCTCGACCCGGCGACGATCTCGCTCATCCGACAGGCACTTCTCGAACACAAGGTGATCTTCTTCCGCGGGCAAGACCACCTCGACAACGATTCGCAGTACGAGTTCGCCCAGCTGCTGGGCACCCCGACCACTGCCCACCCCACGGTGAAGTCGCACGGCGCAAAAGTCCTCCCCATCGATTCGGACCTGGGCAAGGCCAACAGTTGGCACACCGACGTCACCTTCGTCGATCGCATCCCCAAGGCGTCGATCCTGCGCGCGGTGCAGCTACCCGAATACGGCGGTTCCACGACGTGGGCGTCAGGGGTAGCCGCCTACAACGGACTCCCGGATCCGCTCAAGGCGCTCGCGGAGAACCTCTGGGCCCGCCACACGAACGTCTACGACTACGCGGCCACCAGCGCCGAGCGGCTCACCGAAGATCGCACGGCCGCCTACCGCGAAGAGTTCCAGTCCACGTACTTCGAGACGGAACACCCGGTGGTGCGTGTCCACCCCGAAACCGGAGAACGCACGCTCGTCCTCGGACACTTTGTCAAGAACTTCGTCGGGTTGAGCACCGAACAGTCGAACGGTGTGTTCAAGCTCCTGCAGGATCACGCCATCAAGCTCGAATACACGACGCGCTGGAACTGGGCGGCGGGTGATGTCGCCATCTGGGACAACCGCGCCACCCAGCACTACGCGATCGCCGACTACGACGATCAGTACCGCCGTCTGGAGCGCATCACACTTGCCGGTGACATTCCGGTCAACATCCACGGGGAACGAAGCAGCAGCATCGCCGGCGACGCTTCCGAATACTCGATTATCGAAGGTGCCTCGACTCTCCCATGACTTCACCGGATTCCATCCTTCCTCCGCATGCCCGCGGTTACGAAGGCTTCGAGGGCCGAATCGGCCGCACCGCAGCCGATTCGGCCCCGTCGTGGCCCACCGCCTCGACCCCTACTCCCGGATCACCCAACATCGTCGTGGTTCTGATCGACGACATGGGATACAGCGACATCGGGCCTTTCGGCTCCGAGATCGAGACTCCGACCCTCGATCGGCTTGCCGCGCAGGGTGTTCGGTTGACCAACTATCACACGACCCCCCTCTGCTCGCCCTCACGCGCCGCACTTCTCACCGGCCTCAATCCGCACCGCGCCGGGTACGGATTTGTCGCCAACGCCGATCCGGGATACCCCGGGCTGCGTCTGGAATTGGCCGACGACGTGCAGACACTCCCCGAAATCCTGCGCGGCGCAGGCTATGCAACCTATGCGGTGGGCAAGTGGCATCTCGTGCGCGACGCAAACCTCGCCCCGGGCCGAAGTCGCGATTCCTGGCCGACGCAGCGCGGATTCGATCGATACTACGGCTCGCTCGAAGGCCTCAATTCCTTCTACTATCCCAATCAGTTGATCTCCGACAATTCGGTGGTCGACGTCGACGAGTATCCCGAGGGCTACTACCTCACCGACGATCTGACCGACAAGGCCGTCGGGTACATCAAGGATCTGCGCGCCCACGATCAGGACAAGCCGTTCTTCCTCTACTTCGCGCACGTCGCGATGCACGGACCTTTGCAGGCCAAGCCGGCCGATCAGGCAAAATACCGCGGTCGCTACGACGAGGGCTGGGATCGAATCCGAGAGTCTCGGTTCGCCTCTCAGCTCCTGCAAGGACTCTTTCCGGACGGAACACGGCAGGCTCCGCGAAACTCCGAACCCGGCTTCGACGTCCCCGAATGGCATTCGCTCACACCGGAAGTGCAGTCTCGGTTCGCCCGCTACATGGAGGTGTACGCGGCGATGGTCGACTCGATCGATCAGAGCGTCGGACGCATCGTCGACACCCTGGACGAGCTGGGCGAGCTCGACAACACGATCATCGTCTTCACCTCGGACAACGGCGGCACCGCCGAGGGCGGTTCGGACGGAACCCGAAGCTACTTCGCACAATTCGCGCATATCCAGGATCCGGACTGGGTCGGCGATGTCCCCCACGACGAATCCCTGATCGGCGGACCGGAGTTGGGCGTCCACTATCCACGTGGATGGGGGCAGACGTCCAACACCCCCTTCCGGTTCTACAAAGGGCAGTCCTTCGCGGGGGGAATTCGTGTTCCCTTCGTCCTGTCGTGGCCCGCGGGATTGAAACCCGGAGCAGACGACAACGGGATTCGCGACCAGTTCGCGTACGTCACCGACCTGACCCCCACGCTGCTGGACCTGGCCGGAATCGACGCACCGAGCGTACGCAACGGGCTTCCGGTGAAGGAGTTCGACGGTGTCTCGACCGCACCGGTTCTGCGATCGTCTGCCGCTCCGAGCACTCACACCGAGCAGTACACCGAGATGACCGGCAACCGCGGCTACTACAAGGACGGCTGGAAACTGCTGGCGCTCGCTCCGGACGACATCGACAAGCCACAGGGTATCGACCAACCACAGTGGCAATTGTTCGACGTCCGAGCCGACCCGACCGAGCTCGACGACCTCGCATCACGGTTTCCCGACAAGGTCCGCGAACTCGCCGAAGCCTGGGACCACTCGGCGTGGGCGAACACCGTCTTTCCGCTACTCGGCAACTCGGTGGGCGCAGTTCGGCGGCCGGCGGAGGAGGCACTCTCGCGCCCGGTCCGTCTGCTTGCCGGAACACCTCCACTGGAGCGCTACCGGTCGAGCAAACTGATCGGGTTCCGCGACTTCGACATCACCGTCGAACTCGACGGTTACCGAGCAGGTGACGCCGGTGTTCTTGTCGCTCACGGTGATCCACAGGGCGGATATCTTCTCTACGTCGAGGACGGGCACCTGCATCTCGGATACAACGCATTCGGTTCCTACTCCGTGGTCGACGCAGGTCCATTGGCGATCGGCAGCAAGCGCATCGACGTGTCCCTGACGGTGGTACCGCGGCTGCGTTGGGATCTCCACGTCAGTGTCGACGGAATCCCTGCGGGTCAACTACTCGGGCAGGTACAACTGGTCGGGATGGCGCCGTGGACCGGCATTTCAGTCGGCGTCGACGCGAGAGGGCCGGTGTCGTGGGATGTGCGCCGACGCCACGGACCGTTCCGGTACAGCGGCTCTCTGCGCGCCGTCACCTACACACCCGGCCGGATACAAGTACCGCGTCGTCACATCGAATCCATCGAACGGGAAGCAGAGTATGCCGCCGACTAGCCCTACGATTGCATCATGACCATTTCTTCCGATGCCCGCATCGCCGTAGTCACCGGAGCCAGCTCCGGAATCGGTGAGGCCACCGCCCGCACCCTGGCAGCTCAGGGATTCCACGTCGTGATCGGTGCTCGCCGCGTCGATCGTCTCAAGAAGATCGCCGAGGAGATCGGTGGTACTGCTCTCGAACTCGACGTCACCGACGAGGATTCCGTCGACGCGTTCGCGGCCGTGGTCCCCCGTGTCGACGTGTTGGTCAACAACGCAGGTGGTGCAAAGGGTCTGGCGACGGTCCTGGACGCCGATCTGGACGACTGGCGGTGGATGTGGGAGACCAATGTCCTGGGCACGTTGCGTGTGACGAAGGCACTGCTGCCCAAGCTGATCGATTCGGGTGATGGTCTGGTCGTGACCATCACCTCGGTGGCCGCGCTGGAGGCGTACGACAACGGCTCGGGCTACACCACCGCCAAGCACGCTCAAGCCGTCCTTCATCGGACGTTGCGTGGTGAACTGTTGGGCAAGCCCGTTCGTCTGACCGAAATCGCGCCGGGAGCCGTCGAGACGGAGTTCTCACTCGTCCGGTTCGAGGGTGATCAGGACAAGGCAGACAAGGTGTACGAGGGAATCACACCGTTGGTGGCGCAGGACATCGCCGAGATCATCGGTTTTGTCGCCTCGCGGCCGTCGCATGTGAACCTCGATCAGATCGTCGTCAAGCCGAGGGATCAGGCAAGCCCCGGCCGGTTCCACCGCACCACCAGCTAGTTCGAATCGTTCTGACTAACCAGTGCGAATCGCCCGGTGTAGGACGAGGCCGAGATTGCGTGCAATCTCGGCCTCCGTCATTTCCGCGGAAGCGCCGCGGGCACTGACGGTTTCACCCGCGGTGATGATGTACCGACCGTCATCGGCATAGTCGTACCAGTGGAACGTTATTCCGTCGTCAGTCGGTCTGCTGTCGACGGCTGCGCCTGGGTATGCGGTGACTTCACCGATCGAGGTCCGTGCTCGGCCGAAGAACCTGCTCACTTCCTCGCTCCCGCGTGCACTGCCGGCACGGCTCAGAAAACTCTGTCCCCCGGCAGGTTTCGATCTCTCGATGCTCACACCGCGCTCCGATCCGGCGGAGCAGGCGGGCAGTCGATCGACCAGCATCCGCGGAATTGCCGACGGATGCGCCACGCTCAGAACCACGTCGGAGCCGCAGTCCGAAGTCCTGCCGGGCAGTTGGGTTGCGAGCACACCCAGGTCGCCGGCAACAACGCCGTGCAATCGCGTCACTGTACTCATGTTCGGCCCGTGAAAACCGGAAACCTCGACGCGAGCAGCGGGATTCGCAAGAGCTCCGAGAACGTGATGCAGCCGATCGTCAAGCATGGAAGACAGGTGCGCTCCCGCTCGACGGCGCTCCGTTGTCAGCTCGTTCATGGTTTCGGCCGTCGAACGGAACCGAAGCGGGTACGGGAGGCGGTCACGTCCGACCGCTTCCCAGAGGATCGAGAATTCGAGGCCGGTGAATTGCCACTGCTTGGTTGTCATTCGCCCAACACCGCCGGGGAGACCATGGGTAGGTCGCCGATCAGGGCGTTGCCGTTCTCGACCGTGACGAGGTAGCCGGGGGTGTCGTGAACGTTGTCTTCGTCTTGTCCTTGTCCGCGTCCCGGTGCCATGCCGCCGACGCCACCCATCGCGCCCCGAGGGCTCTGCGCGCCCGCCGCCGAGGTACCGCCAGTTCCGTTGACGCCCCCACGCCCGCCACCGGCGAGGCCGCCAGGGCCGAGAGCGCCACCGGCGAGGCCGCCAGATCCGAGAGCGCCACCTCCGGTTCCACCTGGCCCGAAGCCGCCGGTACCGATTCCACCTGCGGAACCACCACCCGAACCGCTACCCATGAGGCCTGAAGGCACTCCGGAACCGAGCTGAGCACCATTCGGAGTTGCACCGGCCAGGCCACCCGGCGCTGCACCGGCCGGCAGCGGGCCGGCATGTGCCGCGGCAGTCCCGGCCGGGCCGGAATCGTTTGCGAACCGGGCAGCATCGGCACCCGAATTCCCTTGGGCATCAACGCCGCCACGGTTGTCACCATTTCCGGAATTCGCGCCGGATGGGTTCTGACCGGAACCGTCTGCGGCCGGGTTTGCACCGCCGGAGTTTCCACCGTCCGCTCCTCCACCAACTCCGCCACCCGATGTAGATGGCGTGCCGAGTCCGTTCCCCGAGCCCGAAGTGTTCTCGCCGCCGGAACCACCGCCACCGGATGCGCCGCCCCCAGACCCTCCACTGCCGGCGCCTCCACTGCCGGCGCCTCCGCTGCCGGTGACCGGATTGAACGCGGCCGGGAGGATCGGCACCTGGTCGTCCGCGCGCTTCATGTACGGCAGATATACGTCCTTCATCACCTGGCGCGCTTGACGTTCGGCTTCTTCCGCTTCGTATTGGGCCTGCTTCCACGTAGCCCCGGGAACCACGCTGAGGATCATCTCGACCGTCGAGGCGCCGTCGGGTGCCGGAATCGAGCGTTTGGCTTCGTGGAGTGCGATCTTCGCCTCCTCGATCTTGTTCGAGATCAGATCGACCCGCACCTTCAGCTCACCCGCATCTGCCGAGTAGGCCAGCACAGCCTCCAACGCAGCCGAGCCGCCCCGCCCCTGCCAGCCTTCGGTGATCGCGCCGTTCACATCGTTCTGGAACTTCCCGATGCCGGCTTCCACCCGGCCGGCAATTGCCTTCCAGGCCTCGCCGATTGCGCTCAGGGTTGCCGGATCCATCTCGTTGACGTGATCGAAGATTTCGGAGTGCGACATCGCGTCGAACGGATCGTCGTCCACGATTGCATGTTCGCTGTACTCCAACGACGAGGTCTGAGCGGTGAGGGCATCGCGCTCACCCCAGGCTCGTGTGCGCTCTGCATCGGCGTCAGCAGTCGCAGCAGCCATCTCGCCGTCGAACGCGCCGCGGTCGTCGGTCACGGATTGAACCAGAGCAGATGTAGCGATTGCGCTCGCGACGGGAATGCCGACAACTGGCAATGCCGCCACGCCGGAAGGGACGGCCTGCGTCGCTTCGGAAATTCTGCCCAGCACGTCTTCCAGAAATGGAATGCCCACTGCCGTCCCCCTGACGTCGAAACCTCCGTCAGACTCCCCCGAGCCGACAGCACTTACCTGTACTGACGCAAGCAACGCCCGGATGGTTCCGAACTTCGCCAGATTGCTCGGTTCACAGCGACAAATCGGTTTACGGCAGTGCGGACATCGACTTCCAGGTCGGCAGATCGATCGCCCAGTCGTAGATGTCGCCGTCCGCAGGGGACAGGTCGATCGACGTGCCGGTCACCTCGACAGGGTCACCGTAGAGGGCCGTTCCGAAGTACTCCTGCGCGTCGGACGTCGACAGGTTGATGCAACCGTTCGTGACGTTCGACGAGCCCTGCACCCCGGTGGTTTCAGGATTGGCGTGGATGAATTCGCCGTTGTTGGAGATGCGCACAGCCCAACGCTCGCGCACGTTCTCGTAGAACGGCGGGTTGGACATCATGAAGTCTTCGTACTTCTCGGTCACCATGTGAATGCCACTGCGCGTGACGTTTCGGGGTTCGTTGCCCTCGCCGTAGCTGACGGGAATGTCCATGATCGTCTGGCCGTCGCGCACCACCTGCATGCGGTGGCTCGGTGCATTCGCCTTCACGATCTGGCTGCGACCGATCGTGAAATCGAGGGTGAGATCCTGGTCGCCGTAGGCGCCACCGCCGTAGTTCAAGCCGTAGAGCTTGGCATCCAGATGGACAGTCGTTCCTGGCACCCAGTAATCGGCCGGGCGCCAATGGGCCCGAGATCCGCCGTTGTCGTCAGCCAGCCAAGCCCACGATCCGGCGGTGGGCGGCACGGTGGTCACGACAAGTGCCTTCTCGACGGCCGCCTTGTCGACGACGGAGTTGTCGAACTGCACGGTGATCGGTGCCGCGATGCCAACTTCCTGGCCGTCGGCAATGTTGAGGGTGGCGCCGGTGGTCGACTCCGGGGCAACCGTCGTAAAGCTCCCTTGGACTGGCACGGATTTACCGTCGGTTCCGGTTGCCGAGCCCGACCACGAATACGTGGTGCCGTAGCCGAGTGCCTCACTGACGGTGAACGATGTCTTGTCGGGCGACAGTTGTCCGGCGACGGCTTTACCGGCCGCGTTGCTGAGGTTGACGTCGGACAGCGTTCCCTGGGTCACCGCTACCGAGACGGGGGCGACCGGGCTGACATCTTTGGTGCCGGGCGCCGGCGTCGACACCACGGTCGCCACCGGTGCTGGTTCGGCGGCCGCCGCGCCGCCCTGTCCGTCCTTGCCGCCGATCGTGCAGCCGACGACGGCCACCATCACAGCGAGCAATACAGCTACCAACGCAACAAGACGCGAACGACTTCTCCGACCACCCAGCTCATGCACTTCAACAGGCTACCTGCGGGCTCTGTCAGGAATCAGACGGTGCAGCCCACAGTTACCGGTTCCGGTTCCAGGCGGACGCCGAACGCGGCCTCGACCCCGTCGCGCACTGCCCGCGCGAGCGAGACCACATCCGCACTCGTTGCGGACCCTCTGTTGGTCAACGCCAAGGTGTGCTTGGTCGACAGCCGGGCCGGTGCATCTTCGCCGGGATAACCCTTCGAGAATCCGGCCCGTTCGATCAACCATCCGGCTGAGAGCTTGGTTCCACCACTGCCGGGGAACTGCGGCACGGTGACGTCGCCGAGCTGTTCGGCGATGGCTGCGAGCACGGCAGGCAGCTTGTCGCCCGGCACAACGGGGTTGGTGAAGAAGGAACCCGCGCTCCAGGTGTCGTGATCGTACGGATCGAGGACCATCGCTTTGCCTGTCCGAAGTCCCAGAACTGCCTCACGGACCTGCGACGCAGGCAACCGCGCGCCTTCTTCTGCCCCCAGCGCGGTGAACAGTTCGCGGTACGCGAGCGGGGCGCTCAATCCGTCGGTCGACGCGTCGAATTCGACGGCGAGAACCAGTGCTGCGTCCGAATGCTTGAGGACGCTCGACCGGTAACCCAATTCGAGTTTCGACGGTTCGACCCACGACACTTCGCCATTGCGCCGGTCGAGCAATTGAACTCGCCGGAGTCGCGAGCCCACCTCGACGCCGTACGCGCCGACGTTCTGTACCGGCGTCGCACCAGTGGAGCCCGGAATCCCGGAGAGACACTCGAGGCCACCCAACTCCGCGGCGACGGATTGGCCGACTACTTCGTCCCACACCGCACCCGCTTCGGCAACGACGCGGTCCGTGTCGAGGCTCACGGTGGTGTTGGCCACACGAACGACAACTCCGTCGAATCCCTCGTCGGAAATCACGAGATTCGATCCGCCGGCGAGAATCAGCGTCGGGATCTGCTCGCGATCGAGCAGCGTCACGACGTCGATCAACGACTGCGTCGTCGGACATTCTGCGAGCAGCCGCGCCGGTCCCCCGATTCGCAGCGTCGTCAATCCTGACAAGTCAACGTTCTCGGACACGAAAGCGCCTGATTCCACGACGCGTCTGCCAATGGTTACGTCCCACACATCGATAAACGGTAGCCTCCACAATCGTGAGCCGTCGCATCGAGCATTCGTCGAAGTACACAGTCCCCGCCGAGAAGGTCCATGAGGCGGTGACCTCCGAGCAGTACTGGCGCGACCGAATCGTCGCTGTCGGTGGTCCCGGCGCAACGATCGAAGAGCTGACCGTCCGCGACGAGACCGTCGCGGTCACGATGTCGCAGATCATTGCCGCCGAGCACCTCCCGAGCATGGTGTCGAAGGTCGTCAACGGCGACATCGTCATCAAGCGCAGTGAAACGATGGCTCCGTTCAAAGACGGCAGGGCTACCGGTACCTTCTCCGCCCACGTCGACGGTGTTCCCGCCCGGATCGAGGGCACCCAGGTTCTGACGGGTGACGAGAACTCCGCAACTCTCGAGGTCGACGGTGAGGTCGAGGTCAAGATCCCGTTCCTCGGCGGAAAGATCGAGAGCGCGATAGTCGACGAGGTTGTCCGGCTCATCCAGGCCGAACAGGACTTCACCCGGGAGTGGATCGCGAAGTAAGACCCTGCGGGCGGCGACTGTTGTGGATACGGCCAATTTGGCGTCTTTTGATACGGCCAATTTGGCTTGTCACAGCGTGTAACAGGTATTCTTTCCGATCATGGCTCGCCGCATCGACTACTCCGCCCGCTATCAGCATTCCCCCGAGCAGGTCTATGCGGCGCTGGCGGACCGTTCGTACTGGGAGGCCCGCGTCGAGGAGATGCGCAAGCATTCCGAGAACCATGTGGAACATTTCGAGGTCACCGATTCCGGAATCGATCTCGTGCTCCACCACATTCTTCCGCGCACCGATTTGCCGGACATCGCTCAGACGGTGATGAAGAAGGATCTTGTCATCACTCGCAAGGAGTCGTACGGCACCTTCGGTGACACCGTGACCGGAACATATGAGGCTTCCATCCCCGCCGGGCCGGGAAGTCTGTCCGGAACCATGGAGTTGTTCGCTACCGATACCGGGTCCACACTGCGAACCACGTCCGAGGCCAAGGTATTCATCCCGTTCATCGGCGCGAAGTTGGAACAGCTCATGCTGATCAACCTCGTAGATCTGTTCCGCACCGAGGCCCAGGTCACCGCGACCTGGCTCGCCGCTCGCTGAAGCCGGCGTGAAGAAGGCTCCACCCCCGAAGATCGAGGGGGTCATCACCCGTGGCACGACGGGGATCAACAGACTGCGACGAAGTGACCGGTGGATTGTCCACAACCGCACGATCGCGCACGCCCTGAACAACGCAGCCGATCCGTTGATAGTCGACCTCGGCTACGGGGCGAGGCCGGATACCACCTTCGAGATGGCAAGCCGCCTCACCGCTGTCCGGCGGGACCGACGGGTCATCGGACTCGAGATCGACCCCGCCCGCGTGGTCGAGAGTCGTGACGGTGTCAGCTTCGCCCGCGGTGGATTCGAACTGGCCGGTCTCACACCCGTTTTCGTGCGAGCATTCAACGTTCTCCGGCAGTACCCGGAGGACGCGGTCGATTCGGCCTGGTCGCACATCCAGTCCGGTCTCGCACCGGGCGGACTGTTACTCGACGGCACCTGCGACGAACTCGGGAGGCGTTGCGCCTGGGTACTTCTCGACGCCGATCGTCCGCTGACGCTGACGTTGGCTTGGGACCCCTTCGACATCGAGCGACCGTCCGACATCGCGGAACGACTGCCGAAAGCTCTCATCCATCGCAACGTTCCGGGCGAACCGATCCATGCGTTGCTCAGCGCTGCCGATCGAGCCTGGGCCACTGCTGCGCCGCACGCCTCGTTCGGCCCTCGCCACCGGTGGGCCGCCGCCTTGGAAATTCTTCGGGCACAGGGAATTCCGGTCCAACCCGCGCGTCGACGCCTTCGTGACTGCATCTTGACCGTGCCCTGGCATGTCGTAGCGCCGAATCCCTGAACTCACAGACGGGAAACGCCCCGCCGCGGAGGTGTTCTCCGCAGCGGGGCGTCTTGTGTCGGCGTCAGGCTAGGACCCGAAGATGTTTTCCAGGCTTCCCAGCGAACCGGTCGAACTGCCGCCGTTGCCGGGATCGCCGCCGTCAGACTCTGCCGTGACCTTGACGGTGACGGCAGCCTGGGTCTCGGAACCGAGGTAGCCGTCAGTTCCGCTGAACACCGCGGTGATTCGACGATCGCCGAGTTCGGTGAAAGTATGCGAGAGCGTGGCCCTGCCGTTCACCACGGCAACCGGTCCCCCGATCGGGGTGGCTCCATCCATGAACTGGACCGTTCCTGCGCTGAGCGTAGGCACAACTGCCGCAACAAGATCGACCTTCGCGCCCTTGACCGCTGAGGCCGGGGCGCTCACGGTGATAGACGTTTCCTGATCCTCCGCGGCCGGAGCCGTAACCGAAACCGCCCGCGCGGCCGAGGTAGAGGTGAGGAATCCCGTGGCACCCGAGTACACGGCCGTGATGTCATGCGTGCCGACGCTCGCGAACTCGTGCATGATCGACGCCTTGCCGTCGACGACCGACACCGGCGAGCCGAGATTGCCCGAGCCGTCCTTGAACTGCACCGTGCCGCCTACCGGAGTCGGCGTGACGATCACGGAGAGACCAACTGCCGTACCGGTTTTTGCGTCCGCCGGAACGGTCAAGGCCGTTTGGGTCTGCTGGTCGGTGGGAGCCGGCGCCTTGACGTTCACAGTCTGAATGTTCGAGGTCGAACCCAGGTAGTTGCCCGAGCCCGAGAACACAGCGGTGATGCTGTACTCGCCCGCCACGTTGAAGGTCGGCGTGGTTGTTGCCTTACCCGAGGCGTCCACGGGAATCGGGGAGCCCAGATCCCTGCCACCTTCCTTGAACTGCACGGTTCCGCCTGCAGCACCGGTCGAGACGGAGGCGGTGAACGACAAGGCCTCCCCTGTCGAACCTGTCGACGGGCCGACGAGGGTGGTCGTGGTGCTCTCCTCGACCACTACCGGAGCGACCGTCAACGCATGCGGCGCAGACGTCGAGGCCTGGTACGCACCCGAGCCGGAGTACACCGCCACGATCGAATGCGCGCCTTCTGCAAAGGAATTCGACAGCGAAGCCTTGCCGTTGGCATCGACGGCGACGGCGCCGCCGACGTCGGTTGCACCGTCCTTGAACTGCACCGTGCCACCCGCCGGAGTAGGCGACACCGTAGCCTCGACGGTCACGGACTCACCCGCCACCGCACTTGCGGGACCGGTGATCGTGGTGGCAGTGCTCTTGTCGGCTTCGGAGACGACGACGTTGACAGCCGAAGACGTCGAGGTCGATACCTTCGCATTGCCGAGATATTTGGCCGTCACGCTGTGCGTTCGGACGTCAGCCGGTGTCCAGGCAAGTGTTGCAACACCATTGGCGAGCGTGCCCGCACCGATCTTGGAACCGGCGTCGAAGAACTCCACCGAATCACCGTCGGCACCACCGGTCACTGCCGCCTTCAGCGAAACAGACTGCCCTACCTTTACGGCGTCCGCAGGTGACAGGGTCGTCGCCGAAACGTTCTTCTGAACGTTGATCGACGGACCACGACCATTTGTCGTGTCGTCAACGAGCACCGTGCCGTCGAAATGCACCGTCGTCGACAAATCGGTACCACGCGCACAATCCGCACCAACTCGGTACTGGAACTCGAACGTCTTCACGTCGCCGCCCCACATCGGCCATTCCGTAAGTCCCGCACTCAACCGAACAGAATCAGCCGCCACCTCGTTGACCCTGAACGCACTACCGTTCACCGTCGCCGAACCGTCGACATACGTCATACACGCCGGATGAAAATCGCGCACCGCATACAGATTGTGAACCCCAGCAGTTCGCTTGAACACCGTCTTCGACGTGATCACATCACCCTCGGACGGCGTGCCGTTGCTGATCGTCCGAGTCACCTTGTACCCATCGGAATTGAACTCAGCCGTCACCGGAGCCGCACCAGCAACCCCGACACCCGCAACCACCGCGAAACCCGCAGCAACAGCAAACACACTCAAACCTGCAACTGCACGGCGTGCAGAACCTACAGACATAGATTTTCCTTCTCGAGAAGTGAGCGAAATGGGTGATGCCCCACCACCGAACGCGGGCGGGGCATCACCAGGTGTCGGCGGCTAGGAGCCGAAGATGTTGCCGAGGCTGCCGAGCGAACCGGTCCCGCCGGTGCCGGGTTCTCCACCGTCAACCGGTGCGGCGATCTGCACGGAGACCTGATCGGACGACGCCGTCACCGTGCCGGCGCCCGAGTACTCGGCAGCGACAACTCGCTGACCCTGAGTTGCGGGCTTCCACGAAATGCTGGCCTTTCCGGAAGAGTCAACCGTTGCCGTGCCGATGACCGACTCACCGTCCTTGAAGGTGACTGTGCCACCGGCATTTGCGGGGCTGACCTGAGCGGAGATGGTCTGCGCTACGCCCACCTGCCCCGCTCCTACACTGAGATCTGTTGTGGAACTTGTTGTTCCAGCGGGCTGTTCGGCAACTGTCACATTTGCGGTGGTACTCGACCCGGTGACGCCCGATCGGCCGGAGAATACTGCTTCCACCGTCTGTGCGCCGGCAACAGTCGGAACCCAGGCGTAGGTGGCTTCACCGTTGCCGGCCACCGGTACCGAAGCCAGCACCGTTCCACCGATCTTGAACGTGACTGTTCCACCGGTGCCCGACGCAGATACCGTCGCTTTGAGAGTGGTCGACTTGCCGACCTGGGCGCCCGAGATCGGCGCCAGGGTCGTGCTGGACTGAGCATCGGCCTGCGAAACGTTCACGTTCACCGGAGCCGAAGCCGAACCGACGGCGCGCGCCGTGTCGGCGAACTTCGCTGTGATCGAGTGATCTCCACGGGTGGTCGGCGTCCATGCTGTTGTTGCAACACCATTGGCAAGAGTGCCCGCACCGATCTTGGAACCGGCGTCGAAGAACTCGACTGAATCACCGTCGGCACCACCGGTTACCGTCGCACTCAAGGTCACCGGTTGCCCCACCTGAGCGCCACTGACCGGCGACACGGCAGTCGTCGAAATGTTCTTCTGAACATTGATCGACGGACCACGACCATTCGTCGTGTCGTCAACGAGCACCGTGCCGTCGAAATGCACCGTCGTCGACAAATCGGTACCACGCGCACAATCCGCACCAACGCGATACTGGAACTCGAACGTCTTCACGTCGCCGCCCCACATCGGCCATTCCGTAAGTCCCGCACTCAACCGAACAGAATTAGCCGCCACCTCGTTGACCCTGAACGCACTACCGTTCACCGTCGCCGAACCGTCGACATACGTCATACACGCCGGATGAAAATCGCGTACCGCATACAGATTGTGAACCCCAGCAGTTCGCTTGAACACCGTCTTCGACGTGATCACATCACCCTCGGACGGCGTGCCGTTGCTGATCGTCCGAGTCACCTTGTACCCATCGGAATTGAACTCAGCCGTCACCGGAGCCGCACCAGCAACCCCGACGCCCGCCACCACCGCGAAACCCGCAGCAACAGCAAACACACTCAAACCACCGACTACACGACGAACACCACTCACGGACATCCACAACCCTCTCGACAAACGGGGCAGACAGCCGTCCAGGACAAGCGTCCGTCTGCTTTCGATGCCGTGACGTTATCCCATTGACTGTAAAGTAACTACGCTTTTCGAAGATTTAGTTCATCCGCGACATCGCCGAGCTGCGGTGACCCTAGGCCTAAAGTCCTAGACCACCGACCGCAATACCGTTCTACCTGCGAGAAAGAGAGAATGTTCGCCCCGACGTAGCGCATCTCAAATCTCTGAAATCGGCGTCATATTCGATTTCGGACGTGATGCCAGAAGGTCGCAGAAGCATAAAAGAATTAATCTCGATTACAGGCTTGCGGCGAGCGCCAACTCCACTCGAACAGCAACATCCACACTGGCGCTCTCGCACGAGAGATACAACTCGTGCGCGTCGAGTCGACCGATCGCCACCGCATCGGCGACTACTTCGTTGAGCAGCACTTGAGAAATTCCACCGGAAGCGAGGTCGTGCACGGTACGCAACGGCGTGGTGATGCGGATAGGTCCGATCTGTTCACACTCGTCGTCCGCGAGCGGCAGTCGGTGCAGGGCGACCTGGCGGGTCGGCGCCGCGAGAGGGTGCGCAACGGAGAGATGAATGAAGCGAGGTTGTAGGTGCCCGAGGCCATGCAGATCTGCGGCACTGTAGTGGGAGACAGTGGCGCTACCGGCGAACCACGTGCACCACTTCGCAAATTCGTCCAAGGCGGTATGTCTGACGCGTTCGAGGCGAAAGAGTCCGCGACACTCACACGTCCAAGCTCCGGATTCCGTCATCTCGTCCATCAGGGCCAGACCGAAACCCAGTTCGGATGCCTGGAGAGCCGTGACAAATCCACACTGTCGTAGCGCCAGCAACTCGAGTGACTCGTAGTCCGAAGCCATGACCACCTCCGGTGACTGTCGAAAACGCCGTTTCGAACAGACTACGGGCGACTGTGTCGCGCATCACAGGAATGAGGAAGTGCGTATTCACAGAGTTCGTTCAGACTCGTCGGGAAGAATCTTGCGAATGACTGTCGCAGCGAACAACCCTCGTCCGCGCAACCGAGTGCTCATCATCCTTCTCGTGGTGATCGCCGTACTCGTCGCGGCACTCGTCGGTGGAGAACTGTACGTACGCAACCAGGTGAAGACCTGCATGGCCGACCAATTCCAGAGCGAACTGGGATCCCAGGTCGATGTCGGGTTGAGCTGGAAGCCCGTACTCCTGCAGGCAGTCGACAAGAAGGTGCCGTACATCAGCATCGACAGTGACGACTCTTCGTTCGGCCCCGCAACGGGAATGCAGGTTCACGCGAAAGTGAACGACATCAACTTGCAGCCCTCGGCGGGTAACAGCGGCACCATCGGCAGCTCGAGCGCCGACGTCAACTGGTCCACCGCAGGCATTCTCGCCACCTTGCAGGAGCAGACCTTCGGTGGCCTCGTCTCCGGCGTCACCGCCGACTCGAGCGCCGGAACACTCGCAT
The DNA here is from genome assembly GCF_053608585.1 of Rhodococcus sp. NPDC055024. NCBI lineage: Bacteria > Bacillati > Actinomycetota > Actinomycetes > Mycobacteriales > Nocardiaceae > Rhodococcus > Rhodococcus sp. NPDC055024. The sequence continues at coordinate 185,397 of NZ_JBSGVT010000004.1, read as the reverse complement.
TCGACGTCGGACCCGTCGGGCTCGCGAAGCTCACGGTCAAGCCCACCGTCACGAACGGTGTGGTCGACGTTCAGACCGTCGGCGCCGAGATTCTCGGATTGGGTCTGCCTACCGACCTGGTCGACGGCATCGTCCAGACACTGACCGACAGCCTGCAGACGTACCCGCTGGACATGAAGCCCACCAAGCTGACCGTCACCGACGACGCTATCGAGATCTCGCTCGAGGGTGGCGCCTACGCCATGCCCGTCGCCGACGCGAACAACCAGAACACCTCGGCGGTGCCGGACAGCTGCGGCCTGCTGACCTAGTCGGTCAGTCCGTCCAATACTGCTCGGGTTCCGGACAATCCGAGGCGGGTGGCGCCGGCCGCGATCATGTCGAGCGCCGCCTGCGCCGTACGTATTCCGCCACTGGCCTTGACTCCCACGCCCGGGCCGACGGTCTGCGCCATCAGTTCGACGGCCTCGACGGTTGCCCCGCCTGCCGGGTGGAATCCGGTGGAGGTCTTGACGAAGTTCGCCCCGGCGCGCACGGCTGCGCGGCAGCATTCGACGATGGCCTCGTCGGACAGCGCTGCGGTTTCGAGGATCACTTTGAGGATCGCACTCTCCCCCATCGCCTCGCGGACGGTGAGGATGTCTGCCAACACCGCGCTGTAGTCGCCGGCAACCGCCGCTCCTACGTCGATGACCATGTCGATCTCGGCTGCGCCTTGATCTACGGCCAGTCGCGCTTCAGCGCCCTTGACCAGCGAATGATGCTTCCCCGACGGGAATCCGACGACGGCCGCCGTCACCAGTCCGTCGGCGCGAATCGGCAACATCGACGGCGAGACACAAACAGCCAGCACACCGAGGCTGCGTGCTTCGTCGATCAGGGCCGTCACATCGGCCGCGGTGGCTTCGGGTTTGAGCAGAGTGTGGTCCACCATCGCGGCAACGTGGGAACGAGTAAGTGCGGCTTCAGACATGATGGAAAGCTTGGCACACCACCACACGACCGTCGCCGCAGCCGCACCTGAGAGACTAGGCCGCATGACCGCTGCACCTTCGATCGACGATCGTCGCTATGTTCTGTCCCTCGGCTGCCCCGACACCACGGGCATCGTCGCACGCATCTCGACCTTTCTCACCGACGTCGGTGGATGGATCGTGGAAGCTGCGTATCACGCCGATGCCGACACCGGATGGTTCTTCACGCGGCAGGCGGTCCGTGCGTCTTCGGTGAGCATGAGCATCGACGAGCTTCGTGAACGGTTCAAAGCTGTTGCAGCCGAGATCGGTCCGGAAACCGAGTGGACTCTTCACGACTCGGGTGCTCCCAAGAAGATCGTGCTGCTCGTGAGCAAGGAAGGTCACTGCTTGCATGATCTCCTGGGCCGCGCTGCGGGCGGAGAACTTCCGGCAGAAATCAGCGCCGTCATCGGAAACCACGAGGATCTGCGCAGTGTCACCGAGCGCCACGGGATCGACTTCCACCACGTTCCGTTCGCCAAGGACCCGGCTGAACGGGGACCGTCCTTCGAGAAGGTCCGCGCCCTGGTCGACGCTCACAACCCCGACGCCGTAGTTCTTGCACGCTTCATGCAGGTGCTGCCCGAATCACTGTGCGAGCACTGGGCCGGACGCGCGATCAACATCCACCACAGCTTCTTGCCGTCGTTCATCGGTGCCCGCCCGTACCACCAGGCCTTCGCGCGCGGTGTGAAATTGATCGGCGCCACGTGCCACTACGTGACCGCCGAACTCGATGCCGGTCCGATCATCGAGCAGGACGTGATCCGTGTGGACCATGCCGACGATGTCGCCGACATGGTCCGTCAAGGTCGAGACATCGAAAAGCTCGTGCTCTCACGCGGACTGCGCTGGCACCTCGAGGATCGTGTTCTGGTCCACGGGCGCAAGACGGTTGTCTTCAGCTAGAGCAGCGGTGCGCTAGAGGTTGCGCAGTCGCACGATTTCCTTGTCGAACTCGTCGATGTTCTCGATCGACGACATGTGACCGACACCCGGCAACACGATCAACCGTTCGAGGTTGCCGGCGTCGTCGAGGACCTGCGCAAGCTTGCGCGCGTGGACCGGCGGAGTGAGTCGATCGAGCGAACCGACGAGCACGGTGGTCGGCACTTCGAGATTGTCGAGTCCCTCGTGAATGTCGAGGGTGCTCAGCGCTGCTCCCCAACCGCCACGGATGCGGGGCTTGCACTCGCGAACGATGTTCTCGCAGAACTGAATCTCGGCCTTGGTCGCGTTCGGTGACATCGAGACGTATTGGATCGCCTTCGTCATCGCGCCCGAGGAGACGAAAGGAACGGGCGAACTGAGAATGGCGCGGCCCACCGGGACCGGCACCCGAGGAAAACGATTGGGCAGCGGGATGACCGTGGTCTCCGCGATCAACCTCTCGCTCGCGGTGCTCGCGAGCATGACCGCCGATGCGTACTTCTTGACCTCGTCGGGGTGGCGACCAGCCCAGGCGATGATGCTCATCCCGCCCATGCTGTGACCGACGATGACGGCCTTCTTGTCCTCGCGAACCGTTGCTGCCAGCACAGCAGAGAGGTCGTCGGCAAGGACGTCCGGCCCGAGCGGAAGATTGCCGACGGTGCTGCGGCCGTGACCGCGCTGATCGTAGGTGATGACGCGGTATTCGCCGGCAAGCGCATTGACCTGCGGGTACCAGAATTCGGTTGAGCACGTCCAGCCGTGACTGAGAACGATCGGATCGCCGTCGACGGGACCGTAAGCCCGGATGTTGATGATCGCACCGTCGTCGGTGGTCAGTTCACTGATGTCAGCTTTGAGCGTCGGAGCCTTCAAAAGTGCGTTGGGCTCGACGTCGCTCGAGAGAGTCAAACCGCGAGTGGATCGGCGATGACGGATCCCAGCGACCGCCGCGACGAGTGCTCCCACTCCGACGGCGCCTGCCAGTACTCGAAGCTCTGTGGTCCGCGAACGACTGGACATACGTTTTACCCCTGACTGCTGCTGACGACAGACGGATGCAATCTATGTGTGACTGTCGTTAACCGACACTATCACTCGAACAACGCCTGTTGTCAGCGTTGGAGCGAAGAGTGGGGCAGCACACTACCAGCGAGAACCGCCGTGCTGGATGTCATCCACCCGCGGTCGAACGTCGACGAGATACACGCACACTGCTACGACCGCGATGATGCCCAGGAGACCGACAGGGGACGTCGCCAAAAGGATCAACGCCGCGACGATCAGGATTCCCAGCCAGATCGGCTTGGTCAACTTGTTGACGGCGGTGAAGGCGTCCGGGCGCTGCCTGACAGCATGAACGATCGCGTAGACAGCGCCCACCAACGCGAGCACTTTGAGTGCGAGAAAGATCAGACCGACTAGCCCATCGACTTGAGTCACAACTACATCCTAAGTTCTCATCCGGTTCCCGACGAACACGAAGGCTCCCACACTCGGCTGAGCGCGGGAGCCTTCGTCAGGTAGAGCTGGGCAAATCAGGCCTTCTTGGCCGGAGCAGCCTTCTTGGCCGGAGCCGGCGCGGTGGCCTTGGCCGGTGCAGCCTTCGCGGGTGCAGCCTTGGCCGGAGCGGCCTTCTTGGCGGCGGCAGTTGCGCGCTCCTGGACGTCGGAAGCAGCAGCGGTCACGCGAGCGGCAGCTTCCTTGGAAGCCTCGTCAGCCTGGTCACCGAGGTCGAGGACCTTCAGTGCGGCCTCGTCGCCGGCGTCGGCAATCTTCTCGCCGGCGTCAGAGATCTTCTCGCCGACCTCTTCTGCGGTGTCGGAGATGCGTCCGGCAGCGCGGCCGGCCAGCTTGGCAGCCTGCTCGCCCACGGCGCGCGTCTGACGAGCAACGGTTCCGAGTGCGTCTTCGGTCAGCTCGACGGCGTCGCCGAGTGCCGACTCTGCAGCAGCGATGCCTTCTTCGACTGCGGGCTGCTTGCGGATGCGCTCGACTGCGTCTTCGCCGCGCTCTGCGAGGGAGTTGTACAGGTCGCCGGCAACCTTGAGGTATGCCTCGGCGACCTTGCGGAGCTCCTCGGGTGCGAACTTCTCGCGCAGCTCGGCGAGCTCTTCGGGCAGCTCGGACGGGAGGCCTGCGAGACGCTCGCGCAGTGCCTCGACGCTCTCGGCGACGTCACCCTGGACGGAAGCGAGCTTCTCGCGGGCACCGTCGACACGGCCGTTGACGTCACCCTGGGTGTTCTCGGCGCGCTCACGAACCTGAGCAACGACGTCGGCTACGGCCTGGACAACGAGGTCGCCTGCACCGACGGCGGCGTAGAGCGAGGTCTTGACGCTGTCGATGGCATTCTTGTCAGTCATCTTTTTCTCCTGGTGAAGTCTCGGTGTCTGGAATTGCGGCCGATTCAGCGGAATCGGGCGCTGCGGCTGGTCTGGTCGACTCGTTCTCGCGACAGAACGAGTCGTAGATTTCGAGCAGTACTTGCTTCTGCCGTTCGTTGATGGCCGTCTCGGCCAACACCGCGTCCCTGATGGGACTGTGCGGGCGTTGTTCGAGATATCCCGCTTGGACGTACAGGACTTCCGAGGAGACTCGAAGGCCCTTGGCAATTTGCGCCAGTACGTCTGCCGACGGTTTGCGCAATCCGCGTTCGATCTGACTCAGATACGGATTGCTGACGCCGGCGAGTTGGGCAAGTTGGCGCATCGAAACTTGGGCGGCTTCCCGCTGTGCACGAATGAACCCCCCGATGTCGTGTGCCGCAGAGCTGACGACGCGAGCTGCCAAGTCGCTTGCTCCGGCTGCGGCACCGGATGATTCACGATCTCCGTCATCGGAGTTCGTCGACTTCGCTGGCATTGCGTCCTCCCTTTCCAGTGGACATTTCCCAGGATAGGAGAGGGTGCTAACTATTGCAAGCACTACTGCTAGCACTCGTGGTGGACGTCACATACCGGACAGTTCAGCCGAAGATGAGCGTCGAGATCGTATAGATCAGCAGACCGGCGATCGACCCGACGACGGTGCCGTTGATACGGATGAACTGAAGGTCGCGACCGACCTGCAATTCGATCTTTTCGCTTGCTTCGTCGGCATCCCACCGCTCGACCGTGTCGCTGATGACCCCGGTGATCTCGTCGGTGTAGTTCTCCGCGATGTACTTGGTGCCCTGCACCAGCCAGCCGTCGACCTTCGCGCGCATGGAGTCGTCGTCGCGCAGCCGGACTCCGAAGCCGGCCACGTTCTCCGCGACCTTGGTTCGCAGGGTGCTGTTCGGATCGTCGACGGACTCCATGATGAGTCGCTTGGCGACCTGCCACGTCGACGACGCCAGACCGGTCACTTCCTCGCGGCCCATGATCTCGGCCTTGATCCCCTCGGCCTTCTTGATGGTCTCCGGGTCGTTCTGCAGATCATCGGCGAAATCGATCAGGAAGCGATTGGCCGCGAGGCGCACCTCGTGCTCGGGATTGGAACGGACTTTCCAGGTGAACTCGACGAGCTCCTTGTAGATCTTCTCCCCCAGCATGGCGTCGACGAACTTCGGCGACCATGCCGGCGAATCACGAACGATCACACGATCGATCGTTTCCTGGCTGCCGAGAGCCCACTGATGCGCGCGCTCGGCCAGCAGTTCGATGATCGGCAGTTGCTTGTTGTCCTTGAGAAGCTCACCGAGCACTCGGCCGATCGGTGGTCCCCACATCGGCTCGGCGAGACGCTTCACGATCGTGTTGTCGATGATCTGGGCGATGTCCTCGTCACGAAGAACCTCGACCATGCCGCGCAAGACCGTCGACGTCTCGGCGGCGACGCGAGCGGCATTGGCAGGTTCAGCCATCCACGTGCCGAGTCGGAGCGGAATCTGCGCCTGCTGCACCTTGGCCGACACAACTTCGGGAGCCAGGAAGTTCTGACCGACGAACGAACTCAGGCTGGCCCCGAGCTGGTCCTTCTTGCGCTTGATGATCGCGGTGTGCGGGATGGGAAGCCCCATCGGATGACGGAAGAGTGCGGTGACGGCAAACCAGTCGGCAAGTGCGCCGACCATGCCGGCCTCCGACGCGGCCCGGACGTATCCGACCCACTCTCCGGCACCGCGGGATTCCTGCCACCGGCAGAAGATGTAGACCACCGTCGCGAAGCCGAGGAGGCCCGTGGCGAAGACCTTCATCTTGCGAAGGTCCCGACGCTTGGCGGCGTCGTCGAAGGCGGAGAGGCTCAGTTGCTGCACCCTCGCCATTGTGCCGAAAGGTGTGACGCGGCGTAGCGCGAGCGACACGATGTCTGATTCTGCAGGACCTAATCCCCCTAACTGCGGATGTGAGTGCCCGAGATAAAGGCACGGACATTAAGCTGGAACGGAAAAGTAGACCGATCGGACGTGGCTCGCACCACAGATATGAGATGACTCGTGGCCAAGAATGCCGTGCAGGACAACGAGCAGGTAGACGGCACAGTCGTTGCTGATGCGAAGCCCGAGAAATCCGACGGCCGCAAGCGTCGTTGGCGTGAGCACAAGATCGCTCGCCGCGAGGAACTCGTCGACGGCACCATCGCCGCAATCCGGGCGCGCGGGCGTGAGATCGGCATGGACGAGATCGCATCCGAGATCGGTGTCTCCAAGACCGTGCTCTACCGCTACTTCGCCGACAAGAGCGACCTCACCACCGCCACGATGATGCGGTACGTCGAGACCATCCTCTCGCCGCGCATCTACGAGGCGATCAGCGGTGATCTCGACGATTTCGAACTCACTCAGGCCAGCATCACCGCATACGTCGAGACGGTGGCATCCGACCCGGACATCTACCTCTACGTGATGGCCAACGGCGCCGGCGCCAACCGCGACGTCGTTGCCGACTCCGAGCGCATGATCGCCGAATTGCTCTCCACGGTGTTGGGCAATCGGCTGCGCGAGATGGAGATGGATTCCGGCGGCTCCCTGCCGTGGGCCTTCGGGATCGTCGGCGGAATTCAGCTCGCGACGCACTGGTGGATCTCCAACAAGTCGATGTCCGCAGAATCGCTGATCGACTACCTCACGATGATGACGTGGGGCGGCATCACCGGCATCGCGGCGGTCAACGGATCACCGGCCAAGTTCAAGTCGGTTCCGCACCCCCTCGTCAAGCCTGCCGAGGACTGACTCGCCCGAGACCGAACTTTCGAGCCACAGGGGTCGATCCTGTGGCACTCTTTCGGCATGGCACAAGACTCGCTGTGGGAAACACCGGCCGCCAAGACCTTGCGGGCAGAGCCCGGGTTCGAACTCGATCAACTCGATCGCAACAGCACTCCGGGATTCACCGGAAACAAAGCTGACGGCGAACGCCTGCTCGAGGAGCGCGGCGCGGTTCTGTCCGACTTGCAGGAGTTGCTGTACGCCAACGGCCGGTCCGGAGACAGCCGCTCGATTCTGCTGGTCCTGCAAGGAATGGACACCGCAGGCAAGGGCGGCATGGTCCGGCACGTGATCGGTCACGTGGATCCTTCGGGAGTTCAGCACGCAGCTTTCGGCGTCCCGACCGAAGAGGAGAAGCAACACCACTACCTCTGGCGGATCAAGAAGGAACTACCTCGCGGCGGCTATCTTGGTGTGTTCGATCGCTCCCACTACGAGGACGTCCTGGTCGTGCGCGTTCACGATCTTGTCCCGGAGGATGTCTGGAGCAAACGCTATGACGAGATCAACCAGTTCGAGAAGGAACTCGTCGACGCCGGAACCACCATCGTGAAGGTCGCGATGTTCGTCTCGCTCGACGAACAGAAGGAGCGACTGGAAGAGCGTCTCGATCGTCCGGACAAGTATTGGAAGTACAACCCGGGCGACGTGACCGAGCGCGGTTTGTGGCCGGCTTATCAGCAGGCGTATCAGGCAATGCTCGACAAGACGTCCACCGAGCACGCACCGTGGTACGTCGTGCCGTGTGATCGCAAGTGGTACAGCCGAATTGCGGTCACGGAGCTGCTGATCGACGCTCTCGAAAAGCTCGACCTCGACTGGCCTCCTGCCAACTTCGACATCGAAGCGGAAAAGGAGCGACTCGCACAGTCCTGATCAGAAGCAGGCCTGATCAGAACAGGTGTGGGGATTCGCGGTGCACTTTGTGGTCGTGACGCACAGTGCTGGCGTACAGGGCTACCGCGAGGCCGATTGACGCGACGCCGGCGAGTCCGGCGATCAATGCCCAACCACCCTGTCCTGAACCTGCCGCCACCAGGAAACTGCCGAGGCAGACCACTGTGGCCAACACCAGGAAATACGACGCCCACGCTGCAAAGAGATTGAGCTTCATCGTTCGCTCCTCCGGTCGGATCTCTTTCGTTTCGACCGTACGCCGGACCATGACGGTCGACAAGACACTCTTTCTCTCGAGGTTTCCCGACGACCCCGCCGGGTAGCCGAATTACATGGACATCGGAACTCTTTATCGCGGAATCGAATCGGCGCGCGGACTGGACGGTCCGTCCACTGGGATGAGGCGCAGGATCCTCGCGATCACCGAGCGATCCGACAGGTCACGTACTGTCGCAGCGCTTCTCCGCGGCGCTGCCGTCGGACACCCCATCCATCCCGCCCTCGTGGCGATTCCGGCGGGCGCCTGGACGGCGTCGCTGATCTTCGATGTTTTAGGCGATCCGCAGACAGCACGACGGCTGATCGGGCTCGGGTTGGTCTCGACGCCACCGGTTTTGCTGACGGGCTGGCTGGACTGGTCCGAACGTGGCGACGTCGCCCGCCGTGTGGGACTGGTGCACGCTGCGTCGAATGCAGTGGGCATCTGGTCCTTTGCCGCGTCGTACCGGCTGCGCGGGAAGGACTCACTAGCGCTGGCGAGAGTTCTCTCGGCGCTGGGACTCGCCGCGGTCGGCGTCGGTGGTGCGCTCGGCGGTCACATCGTCTTTCGACTCATGGACGATCCGGGCGTCGAAGCTGCCTCGACGCCCGTTCTCGATCCCATCCTGGACGTGGTCAACTGAGCTTATAGAATCTGAATACTGTTCAGGCGTAAGCACTTCCGGAATAGCTCCGCAGTTCTCGCGCGGTCTCGTCCGAATCCGCCAGCGGCCTGTTCATCACCCAGTGCGGGCTGCGGGTGCCCAGTGTCGCGGCAAAGTCGGCAACGGCGCCGGGGGCCGGCACCGCGTGTTCGCCCAGATATCCGAGAACGATGAGGTCCTCCCCTGAACGAGTCTCCACGGCCAGGGCCCAACCGCACGTCTCCTCCCAGAGCAACGCCACCTCACGCCCGGGAAAACGCGGCACCGTTCGGTCCAACGCGATGTAGGCCTCCAGAGGGTGCTCGCGCCTGCAGCACCATTGCTCGATGCCGGCTCCCACGCCGACCGCCACACGTTGTACGTACCGCTCGAACCCGAGTCCGACGGTTGCGTCGACCAGCATTTGTTCTGTCATCGAACCTCACTCCTCGCCATCGTGTTTGGAATGTGCCCAGCGCTGACCGCGCCGAAACCCGGTTCAGATCATGGACTCCGGGTATCCCCAGACGAACCGATCAAGTGGAGAGGGGACCCGATGAAGTACTCGCCCGCTATGGCTCCCGGACGAATGCTCAAGATCTCCATGGTGTCGGTCAACGCCGATCCACTCGCACCGGTGGGCTGCTCGGCAGCTGGTGCACAGAACCTGCACGTCGACGAACTGTCCGCGGCCTTGGTTCGCGCCGGACACGACGTCACTGTCTTCACCCGGAGGGCGCATGTCGGTGGACCGGACCGCGTTCGCGCTCGCGCCGGGTACTGCGTCGACTATCTCGAGGCCGGTCCGACACAGGCTCTCCCGGATGCCGAAATCCTCCCTCACCTGGGAACCTTTGCCAGCATTCTGCGCGCTCAGTGGAGTACCGACCGACCCGATGTGGTGCACTCGCACTTCTGGATGTCTGGTGTGGCAACGGAACTCGCGACCCGCTCGCTCGGCATCCCTGTACTTCAGACATTCCATTCCCTGGGATCTGCGGCGCACCGCCACCTCGGAGCAGCCGACGACAGCCCCTCGGAGCGGACTCACCTGGAACCGTTGATCGCCAGGGGCGCAACCCATGTCATCGCGACCAGTTCGGACGAAATCTTCGATCTGGTTCGGCAGGGATCACCACGATCACGGACCACGATGGTGCCCTCGGGCGTCGACACCGAAGCGTTCACCCCTGAGGGACCCGCCGCGAAGAAGACCGCACCGCATCGATTGATCTGCGTCGGAAGGCTGGTGGAGCAGAAGGGCTTCGATGTTGCCGTCGCCGCGCTGGCTTCGCTGCCGGATACGGAGTTGGTAGTGATCGGTGGGCCGCCCGTCGCACAACTGAGCACCGACGAGGTGGCGATCCGCTTGGTCAAGCTTGCCGAGCGACTCGGCGTCGCAGATCGAGTCCAACTATTGGGACGGGTTCCGCACCGCCAACTACCGAAACTGATGCGATCGGCCGACGCCCTCGTCTGTACCCCCAGATACGAACCGTTCGGAATCGCGGCTCTGGAGGCGATGGCGTGCGGAGTGCCGGTTGTGGCGACTCCTGTTGGCGGACTGCGGGATACCGTGATCGACGGGCTCACCGGGCGGCGGGTCCCGGTCAACAATCCGGTGGAAACCGCGCGGGCAGTCCGGCATCTTCTCGACGACGAGGACGAAGGCGCAGCGTTTGCACGGCAGAGTCGCGCTCGCGCGTGCGAATCGTATTCGTGGGATCACGTCGCCACCGAAGTGGTCCGAACCTACGGCCGGTGCGTCACAGCACCGCCGAGAGCCCGCCAACACAAGGGCACTCACCGAAGTGAAGTGCACTGACGCTGACGGGCTCTACGAACCTGATTTCACGAGGCTGATTTCACGAAGTTTGGAGTGAAACTGCGGAATCAAGCCGGGAAACGTCGGGTCTCTTCGAGGCCGATCGCATGATCCAGCGACTCGTAGCAGGCAAACATCGACTCCTGACCAGCTGCTTTGAGCAACCTTTGAACCGGGCGAGCGCAGACGAGCGCCAGTGTGCCGCCCACGTCGCGTGATCGCGTCGACAGCACCGACAGCACGGACAAGCCGCACGTCCCCATGAATTCGAGTTCGGAGAGATCAACGACCAGTGTCCGGTCCGCGGCCACGTGGTACGTCAAGTAGTCACGAAAAGCATTGGCGCTCATCAGGTCGATCTCGCCACGAACTTGAATCACAGCGGTCTGTGCACTGATGCGGTGCGCGTGAAATGATGCGGTCGCTGTCCCGGTCGCGGGAGGTCCGTAATCAACCGATCCCTTCGCCGCGTTCGTAAAGCCTGAAATAGATGATCCTGGAACAACAGTCATGGTTCTCCCATCCCGCAACGGTTTACACTCTGCAAAAGAGAAGGGACCTCCGAAGGAGACGCACGATGAACGGGTCTCCAGAATTACGGATCAATCCCTCATCGGCTGTGTGCTCAACCTCGGTTTGAAACAGTACGCCAGCATGACCGACGTCACAAGTGCGTTGCGACCATTCGTTTCGGTGTTCCGAACAAAAATGTGGTTTGGTCTGCGGTTCCGCGAGGTAATCCGATGTTGCGACCGCCAACGGTCGTGAGCAGAACTGTGCCGATTACCCCGGCACCACCATCGACGAAATTTCGTGTTCGGGGGTCACTGTGAAGGTCGAGATGGGTATCGTTCTCGGCACCAGACTTCACGGCGACCCCTGGTACGACGATCCGGAGAACTTATGGCACACCTCAGCGCACTCGAGCCCGATCAGGATCAGACTCAACCGGTCGTGGAGTTGAGGATTCAAGCGACTCTCGATCAGCTGTCGATTTTGCGTGCACTGGCTGCCACCGTTGCCATTCAGGAAAATTTCGATCTCGACGCCATAGCCGACATCAAGCTGGCCATGGACGAAATCTGTACGCATCTGATTGTTCGTGCTGCCCCTGATTCGGTTCTGGTGTGTCGGTTCGTCTTCACTCCCCCACAACTGCACGTGTCTGTTTCGACGACCACCACGGAGTACGAGGACGGCAGTCAGCGCTCGTTCGGGTGGCACATCCTCACCGAACTGACGGATTCGATTTCGCTCGACCAGGAAGAGAACCTCGGCGGTGCCGGCTACATCACGACCATGAAGTTCACCAAGGCCCTCAGCGGGCGCCTGTGACCGCTTCCGCAGACGGCCCCTCACGCCCGCGTCGGCGGTCCACCGACGAATATCGGGACGTCATACCAGTTTTCGAGGAAATGCGGACCCTCGAACCCCACAGCCCCGAGTACGAACGAGTGCGCACTGCACTCATCACCAGGTGCCTACCGTTGGCCGAGCACATTGCCAGGCGATTCGACGGGCGCGGTGAGGCGCACGACGATTTGGTTCAGGTGGCACGGCTCGGTCTGGTGAACGCCGTCGACCGTTTCGATTCCACGCGCGGCTCCGATTTCGTCTCGTTCGCAGTTCCCACCGTGATGGGTGAAGTTCGGCGACACTTCCGTGACACCGGTTGGGCGCTACGAGTTCCGCGTCGGATGAAGGAGTTGCATTTCCAACTCGGGCAGGCGATCAGTGAGCTGTCCCAGCAACTCGGGCACGCCCCGACCGTCGACGAGTTGGCCGAGACGTTAGGAATCGAACGCGAAGAAGTCGCCCAGGCGTTGATCGCCGGCAATGCGTACCAGACCGTCTCGGTCGACGGTGCCGCGTCCAATCACACCGACGATCTTCCGCTCGTGGAAACACTCGGTGACTACGACGCAGCACTCGAGAACGTCGAAAATCACGAGGCGTTGCGCCCTCTTCTCGACAAGCTTCCCGAACGAGAGCGGACGGTGTTGATGCTCAGATTCTTCGGAAACCTGACGCAGACACAGATCGCCGAGAAAGTCGGCGTATCCCAGATGCACGTGTCGAGGTTGCTCGCGAAGACACTGAGTAATCTTCGCGAGCAACTCGACTGAGCTCCGCGAACAATTCGACTGAGCGGGACCGAGCGGGTCAGATCGTTGCGGTGTCGATCACGAATCGGTATCGCACATCGCTCTTGATCACGCGCTCGTAAGCGTCGTTGATGTCGCTCGCCGGGATCAGTTCGATTTCTGCGCCGATGCCGTGCTCGGCGCAGAAGTCGAGCATCTCCTGTGTCTGCGGGATACCGCCGACCATGGAACCGGCGAGACTACGACGGTTTGCGGCGAGCGAGAATGCCCGAACTTCGATCGGCTTCTCCGGCAGGCCCAGTTCGACGAGAGTGCCGTTGATGGCGAGCAGGGACATGTAGGCGTCGATGTCTAGATTGACCGAGACCGTGTTGAGGATCAGGTCGAACTCGCCGCGAAGAGCCTTGAACGTCTCACGGTCGTTGGTCGCGTAGTAGTGATCGGCGCCGAGGCGAAGCCCGTCGTCTTTCTTGCCGAGTGTCTGGCTCAGGACGGTGACTTCCGCTCCGAGCGCCTTGGCGATCTTCACACCGACGTGACCGAGGCCGCCGAAACCGATGATGGCGACCTTCTTGCCGGGGCCGGCGTTCCAGTGCCGCAGCGGTGAGTACAAGGTGATGCCTGCGCACAGCAGCGGCGCGGCAACGTCGAGTTCGATGCCCTCGGGGATCGAGAGAACAAAATGCTCGGTGACGACGATGTGCGTCGAGTAGCCGCCCTGAGTGCGCTCACCGTCGCGGCCGGTGGCGTTGTACGTACCGGTCACACCCTTGCGGCAGTACTGCTCTTCGCCGGCGGTGCAGGCTTCGCACTCCCCGCACGAGTCGACGAAGCAGCCGACGCCGACGCGGTCGCCGACCTTGTGCTTGGTGACATCGGAACCCACGGCGGCGACGACACCGGCGATTTCGTGTCCGGGGACGATCGGGTACTTGGCTCCGCCCCACTCGTTGCGAGCGGTGTGGATGTCGGAATGGCAGATGCCGGCAAATTTGATGTCGATGAGAATGTCCAGTGGACCGAGCTCACGGCGTTCGACGGTGGTCTTCTCGAGGGGACCGTCAGCGGACGTCGCGGCATAAGCAGCAGCAGTAACCATGCACACATGCCTACCCGTGCATGGAGGGACCTGCAACTCGCAGGCCCCTCCATGACTTGTTCTTTACGTGACTTACCCGGCGTCGCGCTCCGCTTGCTCGGCCCGACGACGCAGGCGCCTCGCGGCCGCAACCATGTTGCGCAGCGAAGGCTCGAGCTGCCACGGATGGCGGGTCTTGAGGCCACCGTCCGGGTTTGCCCACAAACGATCGAGGGAGATCGATTCGCTTGCCTCAGTCAGCAATTCGTCGAGCTCGTCGATGTCCGGAATCCGAGCCGAACGAGATTCGTAGACACCGGGGCCGACGCCGTGTGTGAGCGCGCCTCCCTTGAGTGCTTCGAGAACCCACGTGATGGAGCGGGTCGCGACGATTGCCGTCACATCTGCGTCCAACCGTTCGATGGCGTCGACCACCGACGACCGAGCGGAGTACGTCAGATGTGTGTGGATCTGTGTTTCCGGCTTCGCTCCACCTGTTGCCAGACGGAACGCGTCGACGGCCCAGTCCAGGTAGGCCTCCCGGCCGTCCTCACGCAGTGGCAGCAGTTCACGAATTGCCGGCTCGTCCACCTGGATGATGGCGATTCCGGCGGCTTCGAGATCCGCGATTTCGTCTCGAATCACAAGTGCCAGTTGCTCTGCCGTTTCGTAGAGCGGCTGATCCTGACGCACGAACGAACGAGCGATCATGGTGACAGGACCCGTCAGCATGCCCTTGACCGGCTTGTCGGTCAGCGACTGCGCGTACGCAATCCACTCGACCGTCATCGGCTTCGGACGTGCGATGTCTCCGTAGAGAATCGGCGGACGCGTACAACGAGATCCGTAGGCCTGAACCCAACCGTTGTGCGTGAAGGCATAGCCCTCGAGCAGTTCGGCGAAGTACTGGACCATGTCGTTGCGCTCGTGCTCGCCGTGCACGAAAACATCGAGACCGATGTCCTCTTGCAGACGGATTGTGCGCTCGATCTCTTCCTGGATGCGCTTGTAGTAGTCGTCCCACTCCAAACGCCCCTGGCCGAGTTCGTAACGAGCCTGGCGAATCGCGTCGGTCTGCGGGAATGAACCCAGCGTCTGGGCCGGAACCAAAGGCAGGTTCAACCGTTCCTGCTGAGCTTTGCGACGCTCCTCGTACGGTGCACGCACACGATCTTCGGGCTTGATCGCGTTGACCCGAGCACGGACTGCGTGCTTGAGCTTGAAGTGCACCTTCGTCGGACGCTTACGCCACTTGTCCGAAGGACCTTCGGTGAGCGCCTTCGCCAGTGAGACGACCTCGCCGACCTTCTGCTTCGCAAAAGCCAAACGGTCTGCGACGTCTCCCGGAATGTCGTACTCGGAGAGCACGTCATACGGCACGTGCAGCAGCGACGACGAGGTGGAGACGACGAGGTCAGGTACGACGTCCTTGAGTTCGTTCAGGTACGTCAAGGTGTTGAACCGGTCGACGCGCCACACGTTGCGGCCGTCGACGACGCCTGCGTAGATGCGCTTGCGCTTGATGTTCGGCACCGCGGCCAGTTCCTCGGCCGTGATCTTGCCGTGCACCAAGTCCAGACCGAAGGCCTCGATCTTGGTGGGCGCCAAGATGTTGAGGGCTTCGCCGAACTTGCCGTAGGGGCCCGTCACCAACAGGCGCGGGCGCAGCGGGGCCGTCGAAAGCTTCTCGTATGCACGTCCCAGAGCCGCGAGCTCCTCGGCGGTGCGGTCCTCGGTCACCGAAGGCTCGTCCAACTGAACACAGGTGGCACCGGCCTTGGCGAGCTGCTCGAAGAGCTTCTCGTACTCGGGCAGGATTGCGTCCAACAGATCGAGTGGGGTGAAGTTCGGATCGGACTTCTCGGTGGCGGGCCCGACCTTCGAGAGCAGAAGCAGCGAAACGGGTCCCATGATGACGGGGCGCAATTCGATGCCGCGCGCCTTCGCACGTTCGAACTCGTCGAGCAGTGCTTCCGAGTTGAGCGAGAACACCGTGTTCGCGTCGATCTCGGGCTGACGGTAGTAGTAGTTCGTGCCGAAGAAGCGCACCAGCTCGAGAGGCGGGAAGTCGGGGCGACCGCGGGCCATCGTGAAGTAGAAATCGAGCGGATCGAGTGCGCCCTCGAGCGGCTTGAACCGCTCCGGCACTGCGCCGAAGAGCAGCGCATTGTCGAGCACGTGATCGTAGAAGGAGAAGGTGTTGCCGGGAACCTGGCTCAATCCCGTCGCAGCCAATTCGCTCCAGGTCGATTCCTGGAGTTCCTTGGCGACCGCGAGGAGTGCGTCCTTGTCCGAAGTGCCGTGCCAGTAGGACTCGAGGGCGCGCTTGAGCTCACGGCGCGGCCCGATGCGCGGATACCCCAGGACGCTGGAGCCGAATGCTGCAGTGCTGCTGGACATGCGGTCGACCTTTCTAACCGAGGGGCGCGAGCGCCCTGTGCGCGTTTATGGAGTCTCTACACTCCACAAACGCGCACAGGGGGCTTTGGGCCTTAGCTTGCCTGCTTGGTGGAGCGACCGTTGTCGGCGTATTCGTAGAAGCCCGCGCCGGACTTCTTGCCGGTCAATCCGGCTTCGACCATACGCAGGAGCAGCGGCGGAGCGGAGTACAGCGGCTCCTTGAACTCTTCGTACATGGAGTCGGCGATGGACTTGACGGTGTCGAGGCCGACCAGGTCCGTCAGAGCCAGCGGACCCATGGGGTGCGCGAGGCCCAGAACCGTTGCCTTGTCGATGTCTTCCTTGGTAGCGAAGCCCGACTCGACCATGCGGATCGCCGAGAGCAGGTACGGCACCAGGAGTGCGTTGACGACGAAACCGGAGCGGTCGGCACTGCGGACGACCTGCTTACCGAGGATGTCGCTGGCAAAAGCCTCGGCGCGCTGCGAGACGGAGGCACTGGTCTTGAGCGTCGTCACCAATTCGACGAGCGGCAGAACCGGCACCGGGTTGAAGAAGTGCATACCGATGACTCGCTCGGGACGCTTGGTCGAGATGCCGAGCTTCATGATCGGGATCGACGACGTGTTGGATGCGAGAACCGCATCCGGGTCCGTCACGACCGCGTCGAGCTCGGCGAAGATTTCGCTCTTGATCTTCTCGTCTTCGACGACGGCCTCCACGACGAGCTGGCGGTCCGCGAAATCTCCCAGATCGGAAGTGAAACGCAGACGCCATGCGGCCTGCTCACGCTCGCGCTCTGTGATCTTTCCGCTGCTCACGCCGCGGTCGAGCGAACGCAGGATGCGTGAACGCCCGGCTGCTGCAAGCTCGCGAGTCTGCTCGAAGACCAGAACATCGACATGTGCGCGGGCGCACACCTCGGCGATTCCGGCACCCATGATTCCGGCGCCGATAACGCCGACGCGCTGAATTTTTTCGCTGGTCACGTCAGCTCCTTGTTTGTCTCGTGGAGTTTGTCTGGTGGAGTTTGTCTGGTGAAGGTGTTGCAAAGTAGACACTTCGAACTGCGTCGACACTGCTGGCCGACGCAATCGGAACTGCCTTGAAGACGAGAGAAAGTAGATCGGTGATACAAGCAGGGGAGAGACCCGAAGCCGAGCCTCTCCCCCACCCGAAGTCAGTTCTTAGTGGAACTGGCCCTCTTCGGTGGAGCCCTTGAGAGCTGCCGTCGAGGTGTTGGGGTCGACGGTGGTGGCGATGGTGTCGAAGTAGCCGGCGCCAACCTCACGCTGGTGCTTGATGGCGGTGAAGCCACGCTCTTCAGCAGCCTTGAACTCGCGCTCCTGCAGGTCGACGAATGCCGTCATGCCTTCGCGAGCGTAGCCGTAGGCCAGGTCGAACATGCCGTAGTTGAGCGAGTGGAAACCGGCCAGCGTGATGAACTGGAACTTGAAGCCCATTGCGCCGAGCTCCTTCTGGAACTTCGCGATGGTCGCGTCGTCCAGGTGCGCCTTCCAGTTGAAGGAAGGGGAGCAGTTGTAGGCCAGGAGCTGGTCCGGGAATTCGCTGCGAACGGACTCGGCGAACTTCTTTGCAACCTCGAGATCCGGCACGCCGGTCTCCATCCAGATGAGGTCTGCGTACGGTGCGTAAGCCTTGGCGCGAGCGATGCAGGGCTCGATGCCGTTCTTGACGCCGTAGAAGCCTTCAGCCGTGCGGGTTCCGTCGAGGAACGGGCGGTCACGCTCGTCCACGTCGGAGGTGATGAGGGTTGCGGCCTCAGCGTCGGTGCGGGCGATGATGACGGACGGAACGTCCGCGACATCGGAAGCCAGACGAGCCGAGGTCAGGGTGCGGATGTGCTGCTGCGTGGGGATGAGCACCTTGCCACCGAGGTGGCCGCACTTCTTCTCCGAAGCGAGCTGATCCTCCCAGTGGACACCGGCAGCGCCGGCGCCGATCATGGCCTTCTGCAGCTCGTACGCGTTGAGAGCGCCACCGAAGCCGGCTTCGGCGTCGGCAACGATCGGAGCGAGCCAGTTGCTGACGGAGGTGTCACCCTCGGTCTTGGCGATTTCGTCGGCGCGCAGCAGTGCATTGTTGATGCGACGAACGACGGTCGGAACCGAGTTGGCCGGGTAGAGGCTCTGGTCCGGGTACGTGTGGCCCGAGAGGTTCGCGTCGCCGGCAACCTGCCAACCGGAGAGGTAGATGGCCTTCAGGCCGGCGCGAACCTGCTGCACAGCCATGTTGCCGGTAAGTGCACCGAGGGAGTTGATGTAGTCCTCGTTGTTCACGAGATCCCACAGGATCTCGGATCCGCGACGAGCGAGGGTCTGCTCCTCGACGACGGTGCCCTGGAGCTTGACGACCTGATCGGCCGTGTAGTTACGAGTAACGCCCTTCCAGCGAGGGTTGGTGTCCCAATCCTGCTGGAGCTCAGCTGCGGTCTTCGGGGTGCCGGTGGTCGACATCAAGACTCCATCTCTTTGATCTGCTGGTCCGGCCTGTTGTGAGCAGTACGTGCGTACTACTTCACATACTTGCCAGGCCCTTCTTGTGTACTTACCGAGAATGGCACATCGAAAAAGTGCCGTCTACCTGTTGCTAATGCCAATCTTCGCTACCTTTTCAACACACTTTGCTAACTCTGTGAAGATTCCTCCACGGCGAGCACTGCCCATTCGGACAGGTTCCGTACTGGCGAGTAGTAAAGAAACCGCAGGCTGTGAACGAAATGCACTCAACTCCGTCACTTGCGAATTACGCCTGTTCGCACAGCGCACGGAACGGGCCAGTCCGCTACTTCGGAGCCAACTTCGACACCTGTACGTGACCGCAATCACTCAGCGGCAACAGCCCTCACTCGGACAATTCCCGAGATCGAGGTCACGCAAAGCCCCCGACAACCCGTTCGCCGGCCATATGCTGTCGAACCATGACTTGCCGTTCGACGCCCTCGACACCACTGAACGGGCGATAAAGCTGTGCCGGACAACTATCAACAGCCACCGAACAACCAGGCATGGTCGCAATCCGGTCCACAACCGCCGCAGTTGGGCTACCGGGCCGCGCCGCAGTCCTATCCCCCACCACAGGGATTCCCGCCTGGACCGCCACGTGGAAATCCGCCGCCACGTCGACCCGGCTGGGTGATTCCGGTATCGATCATCGGTGTCATCACCGTGTTGGCTCTCTTCGGCGGGTTGGCGTGGGTTCTGTGGCCGAAGGACGTCCCCAACTCCACAGTCGGTGGACCCGCCCACACCACCACCGCCGCCGCGAACACACCTGGCACCACCGGTGCCACGACAACTGCTCCCAGCACGACATCCCCGACGACCACACGCGCCGCGAACTTCCCGGCAGGCGCGGCCGCCTGCCCCGGCGGGCAGCCGGCCGGAAGTTACAAAGAATCCGCGACCAGTGGGGGCAAAACATCGTGCGAGTTTGCTGAGGCAGTTCGGATCGCCTACGGAAACTCCGGTGCCACCGGTACATCCAAGACGGTCTCCGCACGTAGTCCGGTGACCGGCAAGGAGTACACGATGGCATGCAAGGTCGCCTCCGGCATCGTCACCTGCACCGGCGGAGACAACGCGGTTGTGTACTTGCGCTGACGTGCGCACTTGCGGCGGTAGCAACGCGGCGCTTGTCGTTCCAGTGTCGTACTGACGGATCCTCCGATAGCGTGACCGCATGCCCCTGTACGAGTTTCGCTGTACCGGCTGCGGCCCACTCGAGCGGTCGTTCGCGATGGCCGCAGTGCCCCAGTCGATCAGTTGCCCCCAGTGCAGTCTCGAGTCCAAGCGGGTGGTCTCGTCTCCCCGGTTGAGTCATGCGTCCTCAGCCGCGATGGGTCTGCTGGACAGCACTGCTCGATCGGCTCACGAGCCTGCCGTGGTCAGTGGGTCACTACCCGGCCACGGCCGAAAAACTGCCCCGACCACATCCAATCCGTTGCACCGCAAGCTACCTCGCCCCTGAGCACCCTCGCCGCGAGTCACGATCCGACACGAAAGTCCTGCCGCCACGAGTTTTCCGTTTCTTCGAGAATGAGGAGTGCATATGCCTGAACTGCTGTTTCCACTCGATTCCGCCAAGAAATTCACCGACCAGGCGATCGTCGGCCACAATCGGTGGCACCCGGACATCCCGGCAGCGGTGACGGTGAAACCCGGTGATGCGTTTCGTGTCCATTGCCGCGAATGGTTCGACGGCGCAATCCACAACGACGACTCCGCCGACGACATTCTCAATGCACCACTGACCACGGTCCACACGCTGTCCGGCCCCTTTTCCGTCGAAGGCGCGAAGCCCGGCGACCTGCTGATCGTCGACATCTTGGATATCGGTCCTATCCCCCAAGAGGATTCGGGTCCGTTGGCCGGCCAAGGCTGGGGGTACACCGGCATCTTCCCTCGGAACAACGGCGGCGGATTCCTCACAGAACAGTTCCCCGACGCGTACAAGGCTGTCTGGGATTTCTCCGGACAAACGGCGACGTCGCGCCACATTCCGCATGTCTCGTTCACAGGCATCGTCCACCCGGGACTCATGGGCACAGCTCCGTCGGCAGCCCTGCTCGCCAAGTGGAATGCCCGCGAGGGCGCCCTGATTGCCACCGACCCCAATCGGGTTCCCCCGCTTGCGCTTCCGCCTGAGCCCCGCGATGCCGTTCTGGGAACCTTGACCGGTGACGAGTACACACGCGTGGCCGGCGAGGCGGCTCGCACCGCTCCCCCGCGCGAGAACGGCGGAAACCAGGACATCAAGAACCTCACCAAGGGCAGCCGAATCTTCTATCCGGTGTTCGTGGACGGTGCAAATCTGTCGGTGGGCGATCTTCACTTCTCCCAGGGCGACGGTGAGATCACGTTCTGCGGTGCCATCGAAATGGGCGGCTTCATCGACCTTCGTGTGGACATCATCAAGGGCGGCATGGATACCTACGGCGTTTCCGAGAACGCGATCTTCATGCCGGGCAACACGGATCCGCAGTATTCCGAGTGGCTTGCATTCTCGGGCACTTCAGTCACGTTGGACGGCGAACAGAAGTACCTGGATTCGCATCTGTCGTACCAGCGTGCGTGCCTGCACGCGATCGAATACCTGACCAAGTTCGGCTACGCACCGGAGCAGGCGTACCTGCTACTCGGTGCGGCACCGATCGAGGGTCGCCTGTCGGGCGTCGTGGATATCCCCAACTCGTGTTCGACGGTGTATCTCCCGACCGCGATCTTCGACTTCCCTCTCGCACCGTCGTCGAGCGGACCGTTCCAGATCGATCCCGGAATCGGCGCCCCTCGCTCGGAGAACAGGGTCTAGGCCTTCGGCCCGTGAGTGGTTAGGGAGTGCCGAGGCTCCTCAACCACTCACAGGGCCGGGGCCCCTGTGCGAAGACTGCGAACCCACCTTTGCGAAGCCGGACTGTCACTCGTATCCTGGGAAAATGTCGAAAACCTTTGTCGGTGTCCGGCTCCGCCAACTGCGGACCGAGCGCGGGTTGAGTCAGGCTTCGCTGGCCAAGACGCTGGAGATCTCGGCAAGCTATCTCAATCAGATCGAGCACGACGTCCGGCCACTCACCGTGCCCGTTCTCCTGCGAATCAGTGAAGTCTTCGGTGTCGACACCACCTTCTTCTCCCCGCAGGACGACACACGCCTGATCGCGGAAATGCGTGAAGTTGCCCTCGATCAGGAGATGGGTATCGACGCCGACGCCCACGAAATCGCGGAGATGGTCTCGACCCACCCCGGCCTCGCCAAGGCGATGGTGAACATGCATCGCCGCTTCCGCAACACGACGGCCCAGCTCGCCGCAGCCACGGAGGACCGTTTCTCGGACGGCAGCGGCAGCGGTTCGATCACCATGCCGCACGAGGAAGTGCGCGACTACTTCTATCAGCGACAGAACTACATCCACGATCTCGACACCGCAGCCGAAGAACTCACTGCCCGGATGCGCTTTCACCGTGGCGACGTCGCCGGCGAGATCGCCAGACGCCTCGAGTCCGTCCACGACGTGCAGATCGTTCGACGAGTCGACTTGGGCGAGAACATACTTCATCGCTACGATCCGGACACCAGGGTCCTTGAAATCTCCGCAAGGCTCTCGGGCGGGCAACAGGTCTTCAAGTTCGCGACAGAACTCGCGTACCTCGAGCATGGCGAACTGCTCGACTCGTTGGTGGCCGAGGGCAACTTCAGCAGCGAAGCATCGGTCTCCCTGGCGAAGCTTGGCTTGGCCAACTATTTCGCCGCGGCCACGGTGCTGCCCTACAGCCAGTTTCACGAGGTTGCCGAGGACTTCCGTTACGACATCGAGCGCATGTCTGCCTTCTATTCCGCGAGCTACGAGACGATCTGCCACCGCCTCTCGACCCTGCAGCGCCCCAAACTTCGCGGGGTTCCGTTCATGTTCGTACGTGTCGACCGTGCCGGAAACATGTCGAAGCGTCAGTCCGCCACGGGATTCCACTTCTCCACCAGCGGCGGCACATGCCCGCTGTGGAACGTCTACGAGACGTTCTCTTATCCAGGCAAGATCATGCCGCAGATCGCGCAGATGCCCGACGGTCGCCGATACCTGTGGGTCGCACGCACGGTCGAACGTCGAGCGGCTCGATACGGACAGCCCGCAAAGATCTTCGCCATCGGACTGGGATGCGAGATTCGCCACGCGCATCGACTCGTCTACAGCGACGGTCTGGATCTCGACGAGTCGAATCCGGGAACGCCGATCGGCTCGGGCTGCCGTGTCTGCGAACGCCTCAACTGTCCGCAGCGCGCCTTCCCTCCATTGGGTAAAGACCTCGACATCAGCGAGCACCGGAGTTCGATTTCGCCGTACGTGATTCGCTGAGCGCGCTAACGCACGTAGTTGTGCAGGAACGCGACTGTGCGATCGAACGCGATCATCGCGTCGACGGTGTCGAGGTCGAACTGATATTCGTGGTCGAGCGCAGGCTCGTGATCGTCGGGGTAGAACAGTGCGTCTACTTCGACGCCCAGATCGGCGAGCCGATCTGCCATAGGTTTCGACTGGCTGGCGGTCAGTGGGTCGACATTTCCGCCGGTGATGAACGTCGCTGGAAAGCCCGAGGTCACATGGCCCAACGTCGACATCTGACCCACTGCAGTCGACCCGTCGAAGTCCCTCGTTCCGAGATACCCCCACAATGACTGCTTGTCGACGCCCCAACCGAAGTACTTCCCCTGCGACAGTAGCGGTTTCAGATCGAAGACCCCGCAGTCGAGGACAACTCCGCGTATCTGCTCGGGTCGTAATGCCGGTTCCAACCCCATTTCCGACGCGTAGTCAGGGCTGGTCATGACGGTCGCCAACTGACTGGACAACTGCGCGCCTGCCGAATCTCCCGCAAGAAAGAGATTGTTCGAATCGACATGCAACCTGTCCGCATTGCTCGAGATGAATCGATACGCGTCGTTCAGTTGATTCACAGCGGTGGGGTAATACGCCTCGGGCCCCAGTGAATAGTCCACCGAAATCACGGTGAAACCTTGATCTGCCAACAGTTTGTAGTAACCCTCGGCATCAGTTCTCGATCCCGATATCCAGCCACCGCCGTGCACCCAGACCACCGTCGGTAGCGCTGACGTGGACTCCGACGGGTAGTACACGTCCAGTTGCGCATCGTCGTCGCCGTCGCGGTACGACTGATCGAGGACCGAGACGATTCCTGGCGGTGCATGCCTGTCGAGTTGTGCGTGAGTCGCTTCTGAGCCGCCCGCCGACATCCACCGCACGAGGAGAACTCCTGGCCACGGACTGACGAGCGCGGCGGTTATGCCGGACAGGATGACGACGAACACCGTCATGATTCCGACAATGCGCCTTCGCCGTCTGTCGGGGGAAGACGCTCGCACAACAACTCCTGGTGTCGGATCGGATCTCCCCAGGCTAGACCAAAAGGACTAACTGGGAATTCCCTGCAGACACACCCTCGGAGCTTTGTCCGAAATGACCATTTTCGCAGTGGTTCACCACAATCCGACATTCAACCGGTACGAGCGTCGAGAAACTGAACCGTGCGATCGAGCGCCGTGAGGCCGTCGGCATTGTCCAGATCGAACTGATACTCGTGACCGAGCGCCGGAACGTGATCGGCCGGATAGAACAGTGTGTCGACCCCCACTCCCATCCCCGTCAATTTCTCAGCCAAAGGTTTCGACTGAGAATCGGTCAACGGATCCGCGTTACCGCCGCTGATGTAGGCGGGCGGAAATCGATCGGTGACGTAGTTCAAGGTCGACATCTGATCCGCTGCATCGGTACTCATGAAGTCGCGCACACCGGTATATGCCCAGAGGGACCGATCAACTCCCCAACCGATGATGCCGGGTCCGCCGACCATGTTCCCGACGTCGTAGATTCCACAGTTCAGAATCACTCCGCGTAGCTGATCCGGCCGCAGCGACGGGTTCACGCCCACGCGGTCCGCATACGCGGGATCAGTGACGAGAGTGGCGAGCTGACTCGAGAGTTGCGCTCCCGCAGAATCACCGGCGAGAACGATCTTCGTCGGATCAACGTGCAGCCGTTCTGCATTCGCGACGACGTACGCGTGTGCGTCGTTGAGCTGTCGCACCGCTGTCGGGTAGTGATGCTCGGGCCCGAGCGAGTAGTCCAGGGAGACAACGGTGTATCCGTGAGAAGCCAGCAGCTCGTAGTACGACGCGTAGTTGGATTTGCTTCCCGAGATCCAGGCACCGCCATGCGTCCAGATCACCGTGGGCAACGCTGAAGTCGTCGCTGCAGGAAAGTAGACGTCCAGATACGCGTCGTCGTCATCGGCGCGATAGTGCTCGTCCTTGATCGAGTCAACGCCACCTGGAGCATGCTTCTCGAGCGCCTCGGTGACTTTCACCGCATCACGATCGAAGACCCAGCGCACGGTGAGCGCGCCGGGTCTCGGGCTCAGTACAAAAGCCAGAACCACGGCTCCGACAAGGACTATCACTGTCCCGAGAGTCCACAGTGCTCGCTTGCGCCATCGGTGCGGTGAAGGGTTCGTCATCGGGTTTCCCTCACTCTCGGCACAATGTCCGGATCAGCGTAGCGCGAAGCCGTTACCGCCAGGCTCGATCAGCTGAGTTCCGCGATCCGCCTCTGCGCGAGCGCCTTGACTTCACCCTTGGCTACCTTGCCCCCGGCCGCCATCGGCAATTCGGCGACCGTCATCACGTACTCGGGTATGTACTCGCGGGTCACTCCTCGGCTCTGCAGCCAGGCAGTCAAGTCCTCCGAACTCAGATCGTCATCAGCGGACACGACGACCGCACAGACCTTCTCACCGAACAGCGGATCGTCGACTCCCACTACCGCGACCAGTTCCACCGAAGGGTGCGCGCGTACATACTCCTCGACTTCGACCGCGGAAATGTTCTTGCCGCCACGAATGATGATGTCGGCTTTGCGTCCGACCACACGCACCCGTCCTGTCTCGTCGATCTCGACGATGTCGCCGAGAAGCATCCAACCTTCGTCGGTGTACAACTCGTCGTTCGCATCGACGTCACCCCAGTACCCTTGGCACATCAGTGGGCCGTTGACCGCAGGCTGACCTCGACGGACGGCGTCGGTCACTTCCTCTGCCGCATCGTCGAATACACGAACTTGCATTCGATCGATGACGTGACCGCACGTCTTCAGGCGGGTGTCGGGATCGTCCAAGACCGTCGTCACCGAGACGGCGCCGGTTTCGTTCGATCCGTAGAACTGCAGGACTGCCGCCCCGGTACGTTGCTCGAAAGCCAGTGCCTCCGAATACGGCACGGCTTCACCACCGGTGAACATGAAACGAAGTGACGAGAGATCGGCCGATTCCGCGGCCTCCGAGCGCAACAGCATCTTGAATTGTGTACTCACACAATTCAAAGCAGTTACCCGTTCGCGCTCGATCAACTCGATCATCACCGATACGTCGAAGCGTTCCATGACGACATTACGAGCACCGAGTAGCGCAGGCAGGAAATGCGAAGTCCAGAGACCGAATCCGAAAGGTGCCGGAACCGCGCCGAGGAACACCTCGTCTGCACCGATCGCCGCCGCCTCGGCTGCAATCTCGGAGAAGGCAACCCAACGGTCCTCGGTTTGAGTCACCAACTTGGGCAGGCCCGTCGTGCCGGAGGTCGAGTTCAGCATCGAAACGCCCGACGTGACAAAGCACGGACTGGTTGCGGGGAAACGCTTGATTTCGACCGGCAACGAAGTGAATTCGCCACCTGCGCCCGCGCGTTCGAAAATCACATCGGCGCGTTCGTCGGCGAAGACGACGTCCAGTCCGGGATGCTCGGCCCGAAGACTCGCCACGAGTTCGGCGGTGTCGACGCCTCGCAGCGTGCGCGCGGTGACCAGAACGGATGCTTCGGAGCGGGCGATCAGATGAGAGATCTCGCGAATGCCGGAGCGCGAACCGATTCCGACAGCAACGCGGCCGGTCCGAAATGCTGCGCAGAGAGCCGCATGGAAGACAGCGGTGTCGGGAAGCAACACGGCCACATGCCCGTATCCCTCACCCGCTAGGTCCAGTGCCGACGCGATGGCATCGGCAGCGGCGTCGTACTGTTTCCACGAGACCCTCGACTCCGGGGTGACAAAGGCTGTTTCGTCCGGGATGGTCTCAGACCAATGCCTGACCATCTCACTGATGCTGACACCGGCGAACCGAGCCGGATTCGTGGCGAATTCACCGACGGTGAAGTCGAGTGTCTTCGTTTCAAACATGATCGTCGATCATCTCCCGTCGGCGCTGAGTACGCCCATCGATTGTTTGTACGCGTTGTCCAGTGTCGCTGCGGAATCGCATTCGCGGACGAGTTCGCCGCGTTGCATGACATATCCGCGGTCGACAACCGACTTCAGTGCAGCCAGAGCCGGTTCCGTCACGACGACGGTCACTCCCTCGGCGGCCAGATCGCCGACCAACGCTCGCAGTTCCGCGACGATTTTCGGTGCCAGCCCGGTCATCATCTCGTCGAGGAGCAACACCTTCGGAGTTTCCAGAAGGGCCCGCCCCAGAACCAGCATCTGCTGTTCACCACCGCTGAGAACCCCGGCATAACTTTCCGAGCGTTCGCGCAGGATCGGAAACCTCTCGAAAGCTGTTTCCACGGCCTCGGCCTTCAAACCCATCAGGTCGGCGCCGACGCGTAGGTTCTCGCGAACGGACATACGCATGAACAGTTGCCTGCCTTGGGGTACATAGGCAAATCCGCTACGGACTCGGGCGAGAGCCGAAAGTTTCTGAATCTCGCGACCGTCGATCGTGATTTTCCCGGTAGCGGGAACCGAGCCGTAGATTCCTCCGATCAAGCTGGTCTTGCCCGCACCGTTCGGTCCCACAATCGCGGTCACTTCACCGGCCGGGGCGGTGAGGGAGACGTTCCTGACGGCAACCGCGGAGCCGTATCGAACTGTGACGCTGTCGAGCTCGAGCATCGTCAGGCACCTTCCTCGTATTCGGAACCGAAATAGACTTCGCGCATCGCATCGCTGGCCAGGCACTCTTGCGGCGGTCCGTAGAACGCCACCGATCCGAAATTGAGCAGAACGATCTTGGTTGAGAGCGCCGCGATGAGATCGACGTTGTGATCGACCAGAACCACTCCCTTGCCCTGTGCAGCAATCGATCGAACAGCACCGGAAATCGCGGCGATACCGTCGTGATCCGCACCGGCAAACGGTTCGTCCAGCAAAAGGACTTCGGGTTCGCTCGACATCGCGCGCGCTACCTCGACCAGGCGCTGCGCACCCAAACTGAGATCCCCGCAGGCACTTTCGACATCGGTAACCGAGTACCGGGAGGCAATCTCCCGGGCCCGCTGCGCTGCGCGATCCCAGTTCTCGAACGGTCCTTTGATCGCCCACCACAGCGAGTGCAGCGGTGAGGTGATCTTGTGCCCGTACAGTCCCGGAATGATGTTGTCGATCGCGTCGAGTTCCGCTGCGAGCTGTGGATGCTGGAACGTACGCGAGAGCCCCTGCCGTGCACGGCGCTCCGACGGCCCGGTCAAGGCAGCACCGGCGAGCGTGACCGCTCCGGAATCTGCTTGCTGTGTGCCGAAGATGCAGTCCACGAGTGTGGTCTTGCCTGCACCGTTCGGACCGACCAGGCCGATCACCTCACCCGGTCCGACGCTGAACGAGACGTCGCTGACTGCGCGGACCCCACCGTAGGACTTGTGGAGCCCGCTCACTTCGAGTAGCCGAGTCATCGGTTGCCACGCTCCTTGTACAGACGGTTCATTCGACCCAGAACGTTCTGGCTCCATCCGATCACCCCGCCAGGCGCGACGATGAGGATCACCAGGACGGCTCCGGCGAGCAGCAGTTCACCGCTTCCCTGGTACCCGGGCATGTTCAGCGTCACGATCACCACGATCAGTGCACCGAGCGGAGCACCCCACGCGGAACCGCGACCACCGATGATCGGCATGAAGATCGCGAGGAAAACAATACTGAGAGTGAATGTTTCAGGAGTGAGCGCTTGCACCGACACGGTGAACAGCGATCCGCCGGTCGACGCGATGGCGGCACCGACCGCCAGCGCCACGACGGTCAGGTGAGCGGGATTGACGCCGGAAGACCGTGCGACATTGCGATTGTCGCGGGCAGCTTGCAACATCAGACCCCACACGGATTTCCGAAGCCGATCGACAGCGACCGCGATCAGACACACGAAAAGGATCGCGAACACGACCAACGCGTAACGCGGTGGCTCCCAACCGAACATCGTCGCAGTCTCGACACCCGAGATCCCGGCGGAACCACCGGTGAAGCTCGGCCCGTCGATCAGCCAGTGCTCGAAGGCGATACCGAACAACAAAGTGACCGCGGCGAGGTAGAACCCGGAGAGTTTCTGCGTCGCCAAGCTGAGGAGCACTGCGACCGCTGCAGCGGCGAGGGCGCCGAGCATCCATCCCCACCACATCGACAACCCGGTCCGAACAGAGATCAGCGCAACGGCGTACGCACCGATCGCGGCGTACGCGCTGTACGCCATCGACAGTGATCCGGCCAGAACGAACGGCACATACATTCCGAGAGCGATCAACGAATAGGTCGCAGCGAGGAACACCAGATCCTGCCGATACAGACTCGGCCCCATCCACAGCAGCACGGCGGCAACCACTGCCACGGTGATCAGAGCTTCCCGTGACACGGCAAGCATTCTCGTCCTGGAACCGCCACCTGAAGCGGGCGGACGTGACGTGAGCGGACTGGTAGAAAGCGAGGCCATCAGACGCGAACCTTCCTCGAGAGCAGGCCTTCCGGACGGAAAGCGAAGAACACCAGTGCAATCAGCAGAATCGCGGTTTGAGCAGCACTCGCGCCGAAGTAGTACGGGGCGAATACCTGGACGACGCCCAACACCATTCCGCCGATCAGCGGAGCCCAGCTCCGGCCGGTACCGCCGATGACAAGCGCGATGAAGGCGGTCAGGGTCCACGACAGGCCGCTCGTGAACTGAACACCGGCCTTGGGAGCGAACAGAAGTCCGGCAACGGCGGCGATCACACCGGCGAGGGTGAACGCGATGAGCCGGACACGGTCCACCGGCAACCCCAGGACACGGGCGGCATCCGGACTGTCGCCGACGGCGCGAAGCAGACGGCCTGAGGTGGACCGGTTCAGCCACAATCCGATACCGACGAAGATCAGAGCAGTTCCGACGACGAGTACTACGGTCGAACTGTCGACGGTGGCGCCGAGCACCGATATCGGATCGAAGTCGAAGATCTTCTGTCCGGGAAGCGGTGTGCGGCCGAAGACCGTGCCGGCGAGCTGCTGGATCCCGAACAGGACCGCGGTCACAGCCACCAACGCCGGTAGTTCCCCCCGACCCGAGCGCTTCTGAACCTGTTTGACCACAAGCTTTTCCGTCAGAATCGACAGCGCCACTGCCACCGCGATCCCCAGCGGCATGGCAATCCAGAGAGCGAGCCCGTAATTGATCGCGACCCAACTCGACGCCATGGCCGCAGCCATCGCGTACGGGCCCATCGCAAAGTTGAAGAAGTCGGCGCCGACCACCACGAGATACATTCCGAGGGCTATCAGCGAGAAGAATGCACCGATCTCGATGGCTGCGAGCCACAGTTGTGCGTCTGTCATGTCAAGGCTCCTCGGTTATCCGCACGGGGGTTGGTAGGAATCCCACGGATGGGCCGGTTTGTTGTCCTCACCGAATTCGATGAGCACCAGTCCGCAGAGGCTGTCCGGAGCCAGATGATCCTGTGGGGAGAACGACAGTGTCAGTCCGTCCTGGCCGAAGCTGGCGGGAAGTGCCGAAACCTGTTGAAGAGCATCACGAACGGCCGTCCGATCTCGGTGATCGCCGGCAATTTCGATGGCCTCGGCCAACATCATGACGGCGTCGTACGCCTGTGCGTCGTAGGCAGTCAGTTGATAATCAGGGCCCTTCACTGCCTGCACCTTGCTGCGCAGTTCGGCGGTTCTCGGGTTGTTCGCACTCAATGAGCCCATGTACACCATGCCGCTCAACGCCTTCGGGTCCGCCAAAGCCCAAGATGCAGGCTGGTTTCCGATGGAAGCGAGTGAGAAGCGTTGCGTCTGCGGGGTGATTTTCGACAGGGTGTTGTGAGCGAGAATCTCGAAGTGCCCGCCGATACTGGCGACCAGGATTGCGTCCGGTTCAGTTTCCGAGAGGCGCGACACCTGCGCGGTGATGTCCGCGGCATCGACCGGCGCCTTTTCGACCGCCGTCACTCTGGCGCATTTCTCGAGCGCCGGCCGCAGGGTCTTGATGATTCCGTCGATGGACGCACTAGCGTCACCGAGAATTCCCAGGGATTTGTACCCCATCTTCTCGAAGGCCCCGCAGTACACCTGGGCATACTGCTTCAACGAGTTCGGAATCATGAACGAGTAGTCGTTGTCGGGCGCCGAGGCAAAAGCGTCGCTGAGAACGACCGGAGCTATCGCAGGAATCTTCGACTGCTGGAGAATCGACTTGGCTTGCAGGACCGACCCGCTGCCCGTGGCGAGGATGACCGCACTGGATCCGTGATCGACCAACTTCCGAATGATCGACGGTGTCTTGGTGGGGCTGCTCTCGTCGTTCTCGACAACCAATTCGACTTGCTTACCGTTGATTCCGCCCGCCTGGTTGATCAGGTCGACGGTCATCCGTACGGTCTTGCCGGCGATCGTGCTGTACGACGCACCGGGGCCGGTCGAGTCCTCGTCCAAACCGATGACAATGGTGTCTTCGGGAATGACACCGGCAGATGCGCACGCGCTCGCCCCGAGTACCACTGCCGCGCAGACGGCAATCGCCTTTCCGAGTCTCACATCGAACTCCCGTCCAAACTCTGCTTGGTAAATCAAACAAGCGCTTGATTCACGACTGTGGACAGAAGTATGCACTGGGTCACACCGATAGTCAAAATCCGAACTACACGGGCAGGAACTGCGGTGTTACGGCTTCTGCAGGTGCCGGATCGAGGAGCTGAGTTCGCGAATGACGGACTTCAATTCATCAACATCAGAGCGGAGTTCGGCTAATTCAGAGTCGGGAGATTCGGTCTGCGCATCCTTCTTCGCGGTGCGCCGCGCAATGCGTGCCACCGGCTCTCCGTCGCCGGAACGTGCGGCGAAGCCGTCCAGGAATACCGAGATCAGATTGCGCTGCAGATCGTCGGCCAACTCGGAAAGCTGCGGGCGATACTGCGCGACGGTGGACCAGACGGATTCACGCAGGAGCCGATGAAACTGCTCGGGATCGATGTCCTCCCGAAACTCCCCGTCGGCAATTCCGCGCGCGATGGCCGATCGCCAGTAACTGTGGGCCTTCTGCACCAGGACCGTGATGGGAGCGTCGGCCGGCTGCGACGAAAGAATGGCCTCGCCCTGATACACCTCGGTGGCATACGGGTGATCGACCGCAGAGGCGAAGGACACCGAAACCATCGTGGCCAGGCGATCGCGAGCCGAACCTTCCGGCTCGATCGAGTCCTCGTACCGGACGTTGAGATCTTCGAGGAACCTGACGACGATCTCGTTTGCTATCGCATCCTTGGAGTCGAAGTAGTGATAAAGGCTCCCGGAAAGGATCCCGACTTCGTCGGCGATGTCGCGCACCGTCGTCGCAGCGATTCCCCGCTCGCTGAACAGCTTGGCCGCATGAGCGAGTATTTCGTCCCGTCGGGTCGAGCGCACGAGAAGATCCTTCCGACGTTCCGATTGTCAAGCGAGTGCTTGATCGATTTCTCGTCGATGCTAACACCGCACCCCTGCTGACCTGCGGTGTGAGGTCCCGGACATCGAATGGAAACACCGGACACACACTTGTCACCGACAGTCATTCCACCGCAACAACTTCCACCTACTCTGTGCACTCGACGAATACAGCGTTGTATACGCACCCCGGATACAGATCTGTCAGAGCCATTGTCTGCCAGAGCCATCGACACGAAAGGCCCGTACATGCGAACCTTCTCGAAGCGCACCCTTGCCGCGCCGGCCGCTCTCGCCGCGCTGGGCTTGGTTCTCACCGGCTGCGGAAGCAAGGCAACAGACACCGCAGCGGGAGATTCGACGGCTACGTCGTGCGTCGACACCTCGGGGGACACGATCAAGGTCGGTTCCCTGAATTCACTCTCGGGCACCATGGCCATCAGTGAAGTGACGGTCCGCGACTCCATCTCGTTGGCGGTGCAGGAGATCAACGATTCCGGCGGTGTGCTGGGCAAGAAGATTCAGATCGTGGCAGAGGACGGCGCGTCGGAGCCGACGGTGTTCGCCGAGAAGGCCGAGAAACTGATCAGCAGCGATTGCGTCGCAGCAGTTTTCGGTGGCTGGACCTCCTCGAGCCGTAAGGCCATGCTGCCGGTGTTCGAGGACAACAACTCTTTGCTCTACTACCCGGTCCAGTACGAGGGACTCGAAGATTCCAAGAACATCTTCTACACGGGTGCAACGACCAACCAGCAGATCATCCCGGCTCTGGACTACCTGAAGGAGAAGGGCGTCAAGTCGCTGTATCTGGTCGGCAGCGACTACGTGTTCCCGCAGACCGCCAACCGCATCATCAAGGCGTACGCGGCAGCGAACGGCATCGAGATCAAGGGTGAAGACTACACGCCATTGGGCTCGACCGACTTCTCCACCATCGTGAACAAGGTGCGCACCGCCGACGCGGATGCCGTGTTCAACACACTCAATGGTGATTCCAACGTCGCGTTCTTCCGTGAATACTCGAATGTCGGCCTGAAGCCTGCCGACATGCCTGTCGTCTCGGTTTCCATCGCGGAAGAAGAGGTCGGCGGTATCGGTGTCCAGAACGTCGAAGGCCAGCTGACGGCGTGGAACTACTACCAGACCATCGACTCCCCCGAGAACAAGAAGTTCGTCGCGGCGTACAAGGCGAAGTTCGGCCAGGACAAGCCCACGTCCGATCCGATGGAAGCGGCATACACCTCCGTCTACCTCTGGAAGAACACCGTCGAGAAGGCCAACTCGTTTGCGGTCAAGGATATTCAGGACAACGCCGACGGTGTGACCTTCCAGGCACCCGAAGGACTCGTCACCATCGACGGCGACAACCACCACATCACCAAGACTGCTCGGATCGGCGAAATCCGTTCCGACGGACTCATCTACACGGTCTGGGATTCGGGACAGCCGATCGAGCCGGATCCGTACTTGAAGAACTACCCCTGGGCCGAGGGA
This sequence comes from Rhodococcus sp. NPDC055024, assembly GCF_053608585.1. Classification (NCBI taxonomy): domain Bacteria; kingdom Bacillati; phylum Actinomycetota; class Actinomycetes; order Mycobacteriales; family Nocardiaceae; genus Rhodococcus; species Rhodococcus sp. NPDC055024. Next base: position 151,331 of record NZ_JBSGVT010000004.1, on the reverse strand, counting down.
CTCGGCAGCTGATCGAGGAAAGGCGGAATTGACGGAATCGACGAGTAGAGAGGTGGAGCGTCTGTCATGGATGTCGTGATCGGACAGTTGTTCACGGGTTTGAGTATCGGATCGATTCTCCTGTTGGCAGCGTTGGGATTGTCTCTCACGTTCGGGCAGATGGGTGTCATCAACATGGCACACGGCGAGTTCATCATGGCCGGCTCTTACACCGCATATGTAGTGCAGCAGGTGATCTCGAATGCAACGGGATCGTTGATCATTTCTCTGCTCGTCGGTTTTGTCGTCGGCGGACTGATGGGTGTCGTACTCGAAGTGGTCCTGGTATCGCGGATGTACCACCGACCCCTCGACACCCTGTTGGTGACGTTCGGCGTCGGATTGATCCTTCAGCAGTTGGCACGAGACATCTTCGGGGCGCCGGCAGTCAACGTTTCGGCACCGACCTGGCTTTCGGGTGGGGTCGACATCTTCGGCGCCGTGGTCCCGAAGACCCGCATCTTCATTTTGGTATTGGCGATCGCTGCGGTGATCGCGCTTTCGGTCGCGCTGAAGCAGTCGTCGATGGGTAGACGCATCCGCGCCGTCGTACAGAATCGCGATCTGGCCGAGACGAGCGGAATTTCTTCTCGTCGTACGGACATCACGACCTTCTTCCTCGGATCCGGGCTCGCCGGCGTAGCGGGTGTCGCGTTGACGCTCATCGGTTCCACCAGTCCGACCATCGGCCAGTCCTATCTGATCGACGCCTTCCTGGTTGTTGTCGTCGGCGGTCTCGGTCAGATGAAGGGAGCTGTGATCGCAGCCTTCGCCCTCGGCATCTTGAACTCGTTCATCGAGTACTCGACGACGGCGTCGATCGCGAAGGTGATCGTGTTCGTCATCATCGTCGTCTTCCTTCAAGTCCGGCCACAGGGCCTGTTCGCAGTCAAGACGAGGAGCCTCGTATGAGCATCCTGAACAATTCCCGAATTCGGGTGTGGGGCGGTTTTGCACTCGCCGCGATCGTGCTGTTCGCCATCGCTCCGGCTGTACTCTCGGACTTCAGGCTGTCACTGTTGGCCAAATTCCTGTGCTTCGCCATAGTCGCTGTCGGCATCGGTTTGGCTTGGGGCAGAGGCGGAATGCTCACGCTCGGCCAGGGCGTGTTTTTCGGAATCGGCGCATACGTGATGGCGATGCACCTCAAGATCGCCGATGCCGAACTCAAGGGCGACGCTGTCCCGGACTTCATGTCCATCGCCGGCAAGACCGAACTGCCGGGATACTGGCAACCGTTCGCCTCGCCATTCGTGGCGATCTTCGCCATCCTTTTCCTGCCGGCCGCTGTTGCCTTTCTCCTCGGACTCGGTGTGTTCAAGCGGAGGGTCAAGGGCGCGTACTTCGCGATCCTCTCGCAAGCACTCGCCGCAGCTTTTGCGATCCTCTTGATCGGACAACAATCGATCGGTGGCAGCAACGGCCTCAACCGCTTTCGCACGTTCTTCGGTTTCAACCTCAATGATCCGGCGAACAAGCAGATGTTGTTCTTCATCGCCGCCGGAGTTCTTCTCGCGTCGGTAGCTCTGATTCGCCAGCTGATGAACTCCCGATACGGCGAACTGCTCGTCGCGGTCCGCGATCAAGAGGAGCGCGTGCGTTTCCTCGGATACGATCCGGCGAACATCAAACTGGTCGCCTACGTGACCGCGGCGTTCCTCGCCGGAATCGCCGGCGCGCTCTTCGTTCCGATCGTGGGCATCATCTCCCCCGCCGACGTCGGGATCGTGCCGTCCATCGCCTTCCTCATCGGAGTTGCGATCGGCGGCCGCGCAACGCTTCTGGGTCCGGTACTGGGTGCGATCGGCGTGGCATGGGCGCAGTCGACATTCTCGGAAAAACTCCCATCGGGATGGATCTACGCGCAAGGGCTGATGTTCATCGTCGTAGTCGGATTCTTCCCGGCAGGTGTGGCCGGATTGTTCGCTCTGATGCGCCACCGCAAGAAGCGTGAGACACCGATCGGCCCGCCGGTCAAGGTCTCCCAACCCGAACCAGTCGAGGTGTCGTCATGACCAACACAACCGCCACCACCGAGCCGGCACTGGGCGGCAACGCCGGAATGTCGTCCGAGTACCTCGAAGTACGGAACCTTTCGGTCAGCTTCGACGGTTTCAAAGCAGTTGACGGCGTCGACTTGACCCTCATGCAGGGCGATCTGAGGTTTCTGATCGGTCCGAACGGGGCTGGAAAGACAACGCTGGTCGATGCCATCACCGGGCTGGTTCCCGCTACCGGTTCCATCACGAAGTCCGGCGAGCAACTGCTCGGCAAGAAAGTTCACAAGATCGCCCGTCTCGGCGTCGGGCGAACCTTCCAGACGGCAAGCGTCTTCGAAGAGCTCTCGGTGCTGCAGAACCTCGACATCGCGGCCGGAGCCGGCCGATCACCGTGGAACCTGCTCAGAAAACGCAAAGGTGCGCTTCCCGAGATCGAAGAAGCACTGGAGACAACCGGTTTGGAGCACCTCAGGGACACTCCCGCGGGCATTCTCGCGCACGGCCAGAAGCAGTGGCTCGAAATCGGAATGTTGTTGGTACAGAACTGTTCCGTGCTTCTGCTCGACGAGCCCGTCGCAGGTATGAGCCTCGAGGAGCGCGAGGAGACCGGGAACCTTCTGCGGCGCATCGGCGGTGCGCGAACCGTCGTCGTCGTCGAGCACGACATGGACTTCATGCGATCCTTCGCCACGTCCGTCACGGTGCTCGCCGCTGGGAAAGTGCTCGCCGAAGGGACCGTGGCCGAGGTCCAAGCCGACCCCAAGGTGCAAGAGGTCTATCTCGGCACAGCCGCTGCCGGAACCGATCTCGGCGCCGACACCGAACCGACCCCGGAGGACTGAATCATGCTCGAACTCGTCGACATCCGCGCCGGCTACGGACGTACCGAAGTGATCCACGGCGTTTCCCTGCTGGTTCCCAGCGACGGGGTGGCGGCAGTCATGGGTCACAACGGTGCGGGCAAAACCACCTTGCTGCGCGCCGCCGTCGGACTGATCAAACCCACGCGCGGAAAGGTACTTCTGAACGGTGAGGACATCACCGGTCTGCGGCCCAGCGCCCGTGTCGCTCGCGGACTCGCCTACGTACCCCAGGGTCAGCAGTCGTTCGGACAACTGACAACTGCCGAGAATCTTCGAGTGGTCGCCGACGGGCGCAAACGCGGAAAAGCACTCATCGCAGAGGCATTGGATCTGTTTCCGGCACTCACCACGCTGCTCGATCGACGGGCCGGGCTTCTCTCCGGTGGGCAGCGACAGCAGCTTGCCATCGCTCGCGCACTGATCACCGAACCCAAGATCCTCATCCTGGACGAGCCGACCGAGGGCATTCAGCCCAACGTGGTCGCCGAAATCGAAAGGACCGTCATGGAACTCACCGAGCGAGGCGATCTCGGTGTCCTCCTCGTGGAGCAACACATCGGTTTCGCGCTCCAATCTGCGCAGCATTACAGCATTCTCGCGGCCGGACACGTGACCTCGGCCGGTGAGGGCGGCACCACGTCCACCGACGCGGTTCGTCGAGCGATGGCAATCTGACATGAGTGTGCGGCCGCCGCTGCGCGAGCAGGTCTACCGCTCGATCCGGAACGATCTGATGTCCGGTCAGATCGCGCCATCCGAACGACTCGGTGAGGAACGGTTGGCTCATCTCTACGGCGTCTCGCGAACACCGGTCCGCGAGGCGCTCGCAAAGTTGGAATCCGACGGGCTCGTCGAACGCGACGAACACGGCCTCTTTCCGTACCGACCGCACCTCGACGAGTTGGGTGGCCTCTACGAGCTGCGCGTACTCCTCGAGGTGCACGGGCTTCGGCGGGTACTCGACGGTGAAGCCCCCGTCCATGACAAAGACGCGCTCGGTTCCGAACTGGACCGGTGGTACGCGTTTCGCAAACAGATGCCGTTGCCGGACGCCGGTTTCGTGACCCTCGACGAGGAGTTTCACATTGCGCTCCTCGCCTCGTCCGGCAACCACGCACTGGTCGACGCTCTTCAGGCCGTCAACTCGAAGCTGCGCCCCGTGCGGATGTTCGACTACCTGACTCCCGACCGTATGAAGGCCACCGTGGAGGAACATATCTCCGTCGTCGAACTGGTTCTGGACGGCAAGATTCCGCAAGCGCACGAGGCACTGGTATCGCACATCGACATTTCTCGCACAGTCGTCCTCGACCGCGCCCGCCAAGCCCTCTCGTTGGCCGCTATGGCCAATGCCGTGCGGAATTGATCAGGTTCGTGTCGCCGACTCGAGGGTAACGACTTCGGTCACGTGGTCTCTCGTAAGCGGGATCAGCAGATACTCCCCCGGTACGGTTGGCTTCGGTCCGAGCTCAGCGCCTGGGACAGTACCCGTTGTGCCATCAGAGCATTCGACGGCAACTTCGCCCGCGTAGTCCACATCAGTCGCAACCTCACAGGTGAGTCCGTCATCCGTAGTGAAGGCGGAGATACTCGAATCGACGGGCCCCTGGAATACCGTCCCGCCTGAGTGCGCTGGAGTCGAGGTGACGGGCGTTGTGGTGACGGGTGTTGTGGTGACGGGTGTTGTGGTGACGGGTGTTGTGGTGAGCGGTGGACTTGTCTGCAGCGTGGTGGCTGTTGCCGCGGTGGTTGTGGCGGTGGCGGTGGTGGTTGTGGCGGTGGTGGCCGCTGTAGGTTCAGGCGTCGTCGTTCCCGTAGTCGGCGTGGTGGTCACGGGAACAGCTGTCGATGTTGTCGATGTGGGCTCGGCGACTCGCGCTGCCTGTCCGGTGACAAGGCTCAAGGGCGTCACCGGGGGTGAGGAGTCGAGTCCGCACTGAGCGGCCGACAGATTGACGGATATGTTCGTCGATCCGAGGATGACTGTGACCAGTCCTTCGCCCAAGATCGACAATGCGACGGTTACGGCCTCAACAGTGAAGCTCACCGAAACAGCGGAGGAAGCAACAACAGGCGCGGAACCGGAAGCCGCTCGGGTACTGGTGACCTTGATGTTCGAGAAGCGCGCTTCCACCCGCGCGAGCAATGGGACATTCGCCATCACGAAGGTCGCAGTAGTCGGCGACGTCGACGTGGCCGAACCGTTTGCACCCACTGCTGGGATGGCAACGGTGGCGCCGCCGACTTTCACGGTTCCTGTCGGCTGGTCAGTAGCCGCCGACGTACTCGCACAGCGCGCGTTTGTCTTGACGCTCGTGCTCGTGATCGCGTCCGCCGGTATCAACGTGATCCCCAGTACCGAAAGCAGATTCAATTGCAGGCCCAACGTAGAGGTAGTTTCCGCGTCCGCATCCGACCCGGCCACCCCACATGGGGTCGATGCCGACGCTCCTACGAGATACGCGGCGCACTGAACGGCGCTACCCGTGCGGCTGAGTGCGGGCAACCCCAGCAGTACACCGGAGTTGTCCGCCAACGAAACGGTCCCCGTGGTTTTGCCCGGCGACAGTTGAGTTTGCAAGGTCGGATGTTCGATCAACGAACCGCCGAGATTTCCTCCCAGAGTTATCAATCCGCCGGTCGCCGTTCCTTTGCCCGACGTCGATCTGCCGTACCCACTCGTCGTCCATGAACCGGTGGAAATCGGGCCGGTCACGTACTCGGAGTCTGTCCACGCCGCTTCGGTCTCTCCGAGCAGTGGGTGAGACGAGAAACCGGAGCCCAGGACGACCGCAACTGCCAATACGATGACTGAGAACAGGTGGCGACGCTTCATTGCCTACCGCCGTCCGGCGGTAGAAGAACCTGAATGGCTTCGGTTTTCGGGTCGGTCGAGTCAGAATCGTCGTCGTCGGTATTGCGCGGCCAGAATACCGCGACCACCAAGGCCGCCATTGTCAGCGTGATCGCCCCCAGAACAAGAGGATTCGAGAAGTAGACGATCACCCGCGCCAATCCCGGAATGTGCCAGAGCACTTTCCGAACTGTGGTGACCTCGTATACCGCGGGATCAGCCGTGGCGTTGGCATCACCCTTGAGATCGAGAATCGTGATGCCGTTGTCCTGGGTACGAGCGGAAACGACGCGGTGCGTCACCGGCAGTTCGGAGCCGCCCCGATCGACGGTGACGACGTCGCCAACCTCGACGGAATCCGCAGGTACTTCACGCACTACGGCGAGCGAACCCGTCGGAATGGTCGGCGACATCGAACCCGTCTTGAACATGATCAGTGTGATGTCGAAGGCGAAGGCACAGATCACCAAAGCGATACAAACGACCCCACCGGCAGCGAGAACCTGAAGGATGCAATCCCCGATGATCGTCGGGACCGAACGCTTCTTCGTCCGGGCATGTGTTGTCCGGGCACGTATTGGCATTGCAGCTCCTTCAGGGTGTTGCACTGAACTGCCAAGTGGGAGTTGCCGTTTTGCCGATCAGCGCCGAGTTGCTCCAATTGGCCGAGGTTCCGGGCAGCGAAATCTCGAAGCACAGCGCCACCGCTCCCCCCGGCGACGCTCCACCGGTCGGTAACGCGATGGCCCCGACTGCGGAACCAATTGAGAGCGGAGGAAACACCGACGCACTTCCCACCACGAATTGCGGTGTTCCCGTGGAGAATGCCGATGAATCACAGGTGGTCGACTTGACCACCCGATACCGCAGCGCCGACGCCAGCGTGGAGTCTCCGGCAACCGTCGCCGCCTGCAGAGTGACAGACGCTGCCGGCGAGACCGGCACCGTTCGAAGAGAGACCGGGCCGTACGAGAGCGCACCGGGGCGAATCAGGAGCGCCGAGGGTGTGTACGTGAAAACACCAGGAGCACTGGATGAATGCGACGACCATCCACCGCCGACGTTCGACTCGATTCCGAATGTCCCAGTGCGAAACGATGCATCGCCCATCGTGCTGTCCACCCAACTGGCAGCCACGGTGCTTACACCGATACCCAGGACGATCCCCGAGGCCGCTAGTGCGTACACCTGACGCATTCGCCGTGTGACCACGCAGGCGTCAGGGGGTGGACTGGCCGGTGAACTGCCAGAGCAAGCGCCCGGTGTCCTTGCCCGACACGATCGAAGGGTCGACTCCGGCAGGCAGCGTGACCGCGAAGCACAGTTCTACCGGCACACCCGTGCCTAGCAGGGTGACATCCGAACCCGAACCTGCCGTCAAGGCCACCGGACTAGCTGTCGTGCCCACCCATGCTGTGCCTGCTCCAATTCCCGCCGCCGTGCAGGTCGTCGAGGAGACACCTCGATACACCGAGTACCGCAGGGCGGGTTTGAGATCGGCATCACCGCCCGTCGCACCGAGTAGTTGTACCGTCGCGCCGAAAGTGCTGGCCGTGGGACCGATCCGTAGCGCTACCGGCGCATATACCGTCGTTCCGGGTGAGAGTGTGTTGAATCCCGTGCTGAATTGGAAGTGGCCGGCGGAAGCGTCGACTTGATACTCACCCCAGGAGGTCTGCCCGTCGAAACTGCCCTGGAGATTCCAAGTTCCGGTCTTGAACTGTGCGTCGCCGAAAACGTTATCTGTCCACGCCGCCAAGGTGACGGCGGCGCCGATACCGAGGACAAGTCCTCCGGCTAGTAACGCACGTACTTTGCGCTTGTTTACAGCCTTCCGATCAGTGGCCATGCTGGTCTCGATTCACTTGGAATGCGAAAGAACCTCCGATTCGGGAAATCTAGCCCCCAATTTCACCCGAAATATCCGAAATGACCGAAATCGAGACAAAGACTTCACGCCTTCTCCGCCTCGCCGCCCTCCGTGGGCGCTGACCAGGCGGAAATAGGAAAGCCGGCCAGATGGTTGCACCTTCCAACGACACTTGCGTTCTATTCGCTGAGAAAGGCACCACATTCATGGCCGTCCCACTTTCCATTCTCGATCTCGCCCACATCGGCGACAACGAAACCGCCAAAGACAGCTTCGACGCCAGCGTGACCTTGGCGCAGCGTGCCGAGGAGTGGGGCTACAAGCGAATCTGGTACGCCGAGCACCACAACATGGGTTCCATCGCGTCTTCGGCTACGAGTGTTCTGATCAGCCACGTCGCCGCGCACACCAGCAAAATCCGCCTCGCCGCCGGTGGGATCATGCTCCCCAACCACGCGCCGCTGACGATCGCCGAGCAGTTCGGCACCCTCGAGACTCTGCACCCGGGTCGTATCGATCTCGGGCTCGGCCGCGCACCCGGTAGTGATCAGAAGACGATGCAGGCTTTGCGACGCGACCCGAGTTCTTCGGACAGCTTCCCGCAGGACGTACTCGAGCTTCAGGGCTACCTCGGCGACACCTCACGCGTCCCCGGAATCAACGCCGTTCCCGGCAAGGGCACTCACGTTCCGCTCTACATTCTCGGATCGTCACTGTTCGGCGCCAAGCTCGCCGCGATGCTCGGCCTGCCGTATGCATTTGCCTCGCACTTCGCCCCCAACGCCCTGCGCGATGCCGTTGCGATCTACCGCCGCGAGTTCAAGCCGTCGGAGCAGTTGGCAGAGCCGTACGTCATCGCCGGCGTCAACGTCATCGCCGCCGACACGCATGAGCAAGCTCAGCAGGACTTCCTCGCTGCCAAGCGTTCGCGCGTCAGCCTTCTTCTCGGACGCGGACGCAAGTTCACGGACGACGAGGCGGACATGCTGCTCGACTCCCCCGCGGGTCAGCAGGTTCTGCAGATGACGAAGTACAGCGCCATCGGCACGCCCACGGAGGTCCGCGCTTACCTCGACGAGTTCACCGAGCATGCACAGGCCGACGAGCTGATCACGGTGTCGACCGGCACCAACCGCGAGGCATGGTTGCGCACGTTCGAACTCCTCGCCGACGTGAGCGATCTGGTGCCCGCCTAAGCTGCCGGCATGGGCGATCCTTCCCGTCGCGGGTTCATCTCGGTACTGGCCGTTCTGCTTTCGACGGGTTGGGCCGCCAACCACTTTGCCTCGCTCATCCCGGTTCTCCGGGTGGACGAGGGCCTCTCGCACACCGTGCTCGACGGTGTTTTCGGCATCTACGCGCTCGGGCTGCTGCCCGGCCTGTTGACCGGTGGAGCTGTGTCGGACCGCGTCGGTCGAGCTGTCGTTGTCCTGCCCGGAGCGCTCATAGCCTCGCTCGGAACCTTGATTCTTCTTCTCTGGCACGACGCGCCGGGACTCATGGTCGGACGCCTTGTCGTCGGCGTCGGTGCCGGTCTGGCGATCGGCGCCGGTACCGCGTGGGCGGCCGACCTTCGCGGCAAGTCCGGCACCGTGATGGCGGGCGTCGTACTTACCTCGGGTTTTGCACTGGGACCGCTGTTTTCGGGTCTGTTGGCGCAATTTACCGCTTTCCCGCTCGTTACGCCCTTTGTCGTCTCGGCCGTCTTGTCGGTGGGTTCGGTTACCGCGGCAGTTGTATGGAGTCGTACACCTGTTCCCGTAGAGGACGCGACCATCACACCCGTCCCAGACGGCGCGGAGCGCTCCGTCGCATCTGCACCAGACGGCGCGGAGCGCTCCGTCGCATCTGCTCTGTTCTGGGCACTTCCGTTGGCTCCGTGGGTGTTCGCCAGCGCAACTGTGTCTTTCGTGACCATGACGGCCAGGCTCGGTGACCGCTACTCCGGCCCGCTCCTTCCTGGTTTCGCCGCGGCGTTGACTCTCGGTGCCGGGATCCTGGTTCAAACCGCTGCGCGCCATCGCAATTGGGGTCCCCAGGCCGGCACGGTCGGCGCCGCACTGGCGGCGCTCGGATACCTTCTTGTCGCGGTCGGCGGCGCACACCCCGCGCTCGGGTTGTTCATCGTCTGCGCGCTCGTCCTCGGTACGGCCTACGGACTGTGCCTGCGTGAAGGCCTACTCGATCTCGAGTCGCTGGCTCCCCCAGCCTCGCGGGGCGCCCTGACCGGGATCTTCTACGTCGGCACCTATCTCGGATTCGGACTACCGGTGCTGCTGGTCGTCATCGAACCCACGATGGGCCCGTCACTGCCGGTGGTGATCCTCGCCGCTGTAGCCGCCGCCGTTGCCGTGATCCGATTCCGCCGATTGCGGTCGACACAGGCTTCCTCGTCACATCCGCGTCTCGAAGCCGCATCGGTCTGAGCGTCCATTCGGACAGAGTTGGCGGTACTTGCAGTCGCAGCTACCCGGCGGTGTTAGCGTCGGAGGACCGGAAAGTAACTGCGTAGGGACACAGCAATGGGCAAGAGCGAGGCGGGCAAGGCCGAATCGGCCAAGAGCAGCGCGGACGACCTGACGGGTCGGCGCATCCTGATCACCGGTGCCGCCCGCAATATCGGTTCTTCGCTGGCCAGACGCCTCTACGACCGCGGTGCATCCGTCGGACTCCTCGGACTCGAGCCGGAACTTCTCGAACAAGTCGCCACCTCCTGCGGCCGCGCGCCCTGGCAGTTGTGCGACGTCGCCGACCTCGCGCAGGTATCTCGCGGCGTTGACTACATCGCTGAGAAGCTGGGAGGCATCGACGTCGTCGTCGCCAATGCCGGTGTCGAGGCGAACTCCTCGATCCTCGGCGGCGACCCTGCGGACATGCGCCGCGCCGTCGAAGTCAATCTCATGGGCACGTACTACACCCTGCGCGCAGCCGGTCCGCACATCAGTCACGAAAACGGTTACGCCCTGGTGGTCACCTCGGCTCACGGCGCCGCCAAGCATCCGCTTCGCGGACCGTTCGGTGCTTCGCGCGCCGGCGTCGAAGCCTTGGGTGACGCGTTGCGCTTGGAAATGAAACACCTCGGCACCAAGGTGGGCGTCGCGTACATCGGCGACATTGACACCGACACCACCGCTTTGTCGTTCGACGGAGCACGCGGAACTCTCGCCAGCGCCGGCACCACGACCGTCGCTGACGCCGTCGACGCGTTCGAGCGCGGTATCGTCGGCCGAAAGTCGCGCGTACACGCGCCCCGCCGCAGCGCCGCGGTTCGCCACATCGCGCAACGAGCTATCGACCTCCGTCCCTCTCATATCCGTGGAGTCGCATGAACCCCCGCATCTCGCCCGGCCGATTCAAGGACCTCGGTCCGATCAACTGGGGAATCTGGCGTGTCCTGTCGAAGGCTGCCGGAGCACCCGATGCGCATCTGTTCAGCACCTTGGGGCGCACGGGCGGACTCTTCCGCGGTTGGCTGCACTACTCCGGCTCACTCATGCCCGGCGGCAAGATCTCTCGGCACGACACCGAACTGATCATCCTGCGAGTCGCGCACCTGCGGGACTGCGGTTACGAGATGGATCACCACATAAGGCTCGGCCGCAAAGCCGGAATCGACGCAGAAGAACTGGCCCGAATCATCGAGGGCCCTGGCGCTTCCGAGTTGAGTCCGCGTCACCGTGCGATCTTGACTGCGGTCGACGAGTTGGTCACCACCAAGGACGTCACCGACGACACGTGGGGAACGCTCTCGCAGCATCTCGACGATCGTCGGTTGATCGAATTCACCTTGCTGGTCACTCAGTACGACGGCCTGGCCACCACGATCGGAACCTTGCGGGTTCAGCGCGACTTCTCCTGAAGTTCCGCGGCGGCCGTAACTCAGCTCTAACCCGAAGACATCTGGACGAAACACCTGATCAATAGCGTATACAGGTATGTCGACAGGGATGAATACGGCGCCGGAGCCACTGCGTGAGGTGGTCTACCGGGAACTACGCACCGAACTGGTCAACGGGACTATCGGGTTCGATCAGCGCCTGACGGAACCGAAACTCTCCGCGCGTTTCGGCATTTCTCGCACACCAGTACGGGAAGCGTTGACGATGCTGTGCGCCGATGGACTCCTGCGCCGGGAAGAGTACGGGTTCTCCGCCGTGCGCCCGAGCATCCCGCGGATCCGAGATCTGTATGAACTCCGAATCACTCTGGAACTACAAGGAATTACCCGGGCGATCGCAGATCCGACGATCCGGCACGACCGAACAATCCTCGACGACGAATTGGTGCGGTGGCGTGCCCTGGCTCTCGATCCGCCCGCTCAGGAACCGGGGTTCGTCGAACTCGACGAGGAATTCCACGTCGCCGTGCTGAGGGCGTCGGGAAACAATGAACTGGTCGCGTCGCTGCTGTCGGTGAATTCCCGTATCCGGCACGTTCGGATGTACGACTTCATGGTCAACGGCCGCATCGATACCTCGATCGCGGAGCACATTCGCATCCTCGAACAACTACTTGCCGGCAACCTGCCCGAGGCCCGCACTCTTTTGCACCAACACATCGGCGAGTCTCTCGACGTCGTCCTCGACCGGGTGACCCGTGCGATCACCGCGCTCTCACTCGCCCACATCACGGACTGATCGGAGCAGTACACACATGACCGTCGCAGCAGAAGTTTCCACCCCGACTGCCCGGGTCGAGCAGGCTTTCCACCGGATCGAGGAGGTCGATCGCCCCGAAGTCTGGATCACGTTGCGCAGCAAGGACGATGTGCTTGCCGACGCCGCCTCGGTCGAGGCCAGACTCGCCGCAGGCGAACAGCTTCCCCTGGCCGGGAGTCTGGTCGCCGTCAAGGACAACGTCGACGTCGTCGGTCTGTCGACCACAGCGGCGTGCCCCGAATTCGCGTATGCGCCGGATGAAACAGCCAGTGCCGTTGCGCGGTTGATCGAGCGCGGCGCTGTTGTTCTGGGGAAGACCAATCTGGACCAGTTCGCCACCGGACTGGTCGGAACGCGGAGCCCGTACGGAGCCGTTCGCTGCGCCTGGAACGAAGAGTTGATCTCGGGTGGTAGTAGTTCCGGATCCGCCGTCGCTGTCGCACTGGGGATTGCAGACATCGGAATCGGCACCGACACTGCCGGTTCCGGCCGAGTCCCGGCAGCGTTCCACGGAATCTACGGACTCAAGCTTTCGCTCGGCGTCATCCCCGTCCACGGAGTCGTACGCGCCTGCGTCGACTACGACGCTGTGACGGTATTTGCCGGCGATCTCGAATCGGCAACCGCGGCAGCGGCAATCATGGTCGGCCGCGAACCGCGCGATCCCCGCAGCCGAGTCTGGCCTTCGGATGTTCGTCTCGCAGCGGCGCCGAATCCCCGTGTCGCCGTGCCCCGAATCGAGGATCTGGCGCAACTGAGCCCGTCGTATCTGGCAGCGTTCCAGGACACCGCGGCGGCTCTGGTAGCGGGCGGTGCCGAGACCGAGACGGTCGACATCTCCGGATTGCTCGATGCGGCCCGATTGCTCTACGACGGCGCCGTGGTGGCGCAGCGATATGCAGCGGCCGGCGAGTTCCTCGAAACCCGCCCTGCCGGAGCCGATCCCGCGGTGTCCGACATCGTGCTCGGCGCGAAGCACCCCGCCGGGTACCAGTTGGTCGACGATCTCGATGCGCTCACCCGTGCCAAGGCTGCTGCACGGGCACTCCTCGCCGGGTTCGATGCCCTACTGCTTCCGACCACCACCGAACATCCGACCATCGCCGCAGTGACCGAGGATCCGATCGGAATCAACCGCCGGATGGGAACTTTCACAAACTTCTGCAACCTGCTCGACATGGCAGCCGTCGCGGCGCCCGGGCACCGCACTCCCGAAGGCCACCCGTTCGGCGTCATGTTCGTCGTACCCGCGTTCGACGATCAGATCGCGATCGACCTCGCTGCGCGACTCGGTGGTGTGCCTTCACCCACCCTCGTGAACACCGGCATCGACCTCGCAGTGTTCGGCGCTCACCTGCGCGGGCAACCCCTCAACACACAGTTGGTCGACCTCGGCGCACGGTATGTCGAAACCGTCACGACCTCGGATGCCTACCGACTCTTCGCTCTCGACACGACGCCACCGAAGCCCGGCCTGGTGCGCCGCGGTCCCGGCCTTGGCGCACCGGTCGTCGGCGAGATCTTCCGGATCTCACCGGCAGGTCTGGGAACGTTCCTCGCCGCCTTGCCTGCACCGATGGCGCTCACGAGCGTCGAGTTATCCGACGGCAGAACGACAGTCGGTTTCAGCTGCACTCATGACGCCGTAAACGGCGCAGCTGACATCACCGGCTACGGCGGTTGGGCCGCGTACCTCTCTCGCTGACAGTCACGGCTTGCAGATTCGAGTGACGGCCTCGCGCACCACTTCACGGCGGCGCGCGATCTCGTCGGCGTCGACGTTCTGGTTGTCGGCCACACCGGGGGCCACCACCCAGCCGAACACGAGGCCGAACAGCATCGTGATCAGGTCCTGGGGGTCCCAGTGCTTCGAGATGAGGCCGTCTTCTTGAGCCTTGCGGATCGTGGCCATTCGCGGAACCCAGCTGGAATGTTCCTCGGCCAGCTTCTTCATCCGTGGTGCCTCACCCTGCAATTGACCCCAGATCATCATCCGTTGAATCTGTGGTTTGCCGAGCATTGCGTCGAACAGTTCGACGGCATGCGCGGGCATGTCTTCACCGGTGAACTCGACGGATTCCATCGCCTGCTCGAAGTCGACGTCGAGCACCGCGTGGAACAACGCGACCTTGTCACCGAAATAGGCGTAGAGGCGCTCCTTACTGGCGTTTCCGTTCTTCGCAATCCGATCGATGCGCGCACCGGCAAGCCCGTAGGTGCCGAATTCTTCTTGCGCAGCGTCGAGGATTCGCTGTTTCGTCGCGGTCACGTCAGTGGGAGCCATAGTGATGATGGTAACCGAACGAACTATTTCGTTTGACTCACCCGAGAAGGCTGGAATACCTTTTTCCAATGACCACCACGTCCCACGTCGACGGCGGCACTCTGCCACCGATCCCGGCTGTCTCCGAGAATCCGAATCATCAACGTCGCTGGCTGGTGCTCTGCATCGTCGCGTTCGCTCAACTCATGGTGGTGCTCGACGGCACCATCGTTTCCATCGCCCTACCGGCAGCCCAGGAGGAACTGGGCATCAGCGACCTTGACCGCGCGTGGGTGGTCACGTCGTACGCCTTGGCGTTCGGTGCGCTGCTGCTCCTCGGCGGACGTATCGCCGACTACTGGGGCCGAAAGCGATCCTTCATCGTCGGCATGGCGGGCTTCGCGGTTGCCTCCGGCATCGGCGGCATCGCGCAGAGCGGTATCGAACTGTTCATCGCTCGCGCCGGCCAGGGCGTCTTCGCAGCATTGCTCGCGCCCGCTGCGCTGTCGATGCTCACCACCACCTTCATCGGAGAGAAGGAGCGCGCCAAGGCTTTTGCCGTCTACGGCGCGATCTCCGGCGGTGGCGCTGCCATCGGCCTGCTCCTCGGTGGAGTGCTGACGCAGTACGTCGACTGGCGTTGGTGCCTGCTCGTCAACATCCCGATCGCGCTGATCGCCATCGCTGCAGCCGTCCCGATCGTCAAGGAAACCAAAGCGCACGGCGACACGAGCTACGACCTTCCCGGCGCTGTCCTCATCGCCCTGGGGCTCGGCTCACTGGTCTACGGATTCACACGCGCCGAGCACGGCTGGGGTCAGGCGGACACTTTGCTGTTCATCGCACTGGGTCTGGTCTTCCTCGCGATCTTCGTGGTCGTCGAGAGCCGCAGCAAGAATCCGCTTCTACCGCTGAGCGTTCCGTGGCATCGCGATCGCGGCGCTGCTCTGATCGGCTCCATGCTGGTGGGCGCCGCCCTGCTCGGCGGCACGTTGTACCTGACGTTCTACCTGCAGATCGTGCTCGGATTCAGCCCGGTCATGGCCGGCGTCGGATCGCTGCCGATGGCGTTCTTCATCGTCTTGGCGTCGACCATCGCAGCGCAGTTGTCCACCAAGATCGGCCCCAAGCCGCTCATGGTCGCCGGCCCACTGGTGGCAGCGGTAGGACTGCTCATGCTGACCCAGATCGAGGTACACAGCTCCTACTGGACGCACGTGTTCCCCGGCCTCGCGATCTTCGGCTTCGGACTCGGCCTGCTGATGGTGCCGATGCAGAACCTCGCACTGATCGGCGTTCCCGACCACGACGCCGGCGCTGCCAGTGCCCTGGTCAACGCCACCCTGCAGATCGGCGGCGCGCTCGGCACCGCACTGTTCACCACGATCTACGCTTCGGCGAAGTCCGCCTTCAGTGCAGACAACGCAATGCCGACGCCGCCCGAAGGCATGCCCGTCGACATGTCGAACGCGACCATCCCGACCGGCGACCAATTGGCACTACTCCCCCAGCCGGTGCAGGACTTCGTCGCCTCGATGACGGACTACTTCTTCGGCGCCGAGGTATCCGGATACTCGGCCGCATTCGGTTGGGCGGCAATCCTGTTGGCGATCATCGCACCGGTTGTGCTGGTACTGGTCCGCGCCAAGAAGGGTGATCTGCCCGCCGAGGGTGCAGTCCACATGGGGTAACCCCTGTGCGCCTTTATTAACCGCCCGCGGTTAATAAAGGCGCACAGCAGGTTAGGCCTGCTTCAACACCTCAGCCACCGGAGTGCTGCTGCGTCCGATCAACTTCTGCAGGTCACCCGACTCGGTGTCCAACGCCCCCTTGGCAATTGCAGCATCGGAATCCGCGAGAATCTCTGCGACCGGGGCAGGCAGGCCGACGCTCTCGAGAATCCCCTTGTAAGCGTCCTCGCTCACGAACTGGTACGCGACAGGCTTGCCGGCAAACTCGCTGATCTTCTCGGCAAATTCGGCGTAGGTGAGCCTCTCGTCACCGCCCAACTCGTACACGGCGCCCTCGTGACCATCGGTGGTCGCGACTACTGCGGCGGCGTCGGCGTAATCCGCCCGCGCTGCAGCGGCAATCTTTCCGTCGGCTCCCGCACCGACGAGTGCGCCGCGTTCGATCACACCGGCCAGGTCGTTGGTGAAGTTCTCCCAGTACCAACCGTTGCGCAGCAGTGCGAACGGAATACCGCTCCGAGTGAGTACGTCCTCGGTCGCCTTGTGCTCGGCAGCAAGCTTCATCGGCGTGTCCTGAGCATTCAAGATGCTCGTGTAGGCAATGAATCCGACGCCGGCAGCCTTCGCCGCGTCGATGATGTTGGTGTGTTGCGCGAGCCGTGACCCCACTTCACTTCCCGAGATCAGAACCAGCTTGTCGACGCCCGCCAATGCGGTTTCCAACGCCGAGGCATCGGCGTAGTCGGCTTGGCGTACGACTACTCCGCGGGCGGCGAGGCTTTCCGCCTTCTGAGGATTGCGGACCACTACGACGATGTCGGATGCGGCGGTACCCCGCTCGATCAGCGACTCGACAACAAGTTGTCCGAGATTTCCGGTTGCGCCGGTGACTGCGATGCTCATGCGAACTCCCGATCCAGGTTGAAATGCAAATGCGTTCTGCAACCATCATGCACTTATTTTTCGTAAGTGCAACACTTTGAGTTAGCGCTATGGGATCGTGCAGTAGTAACCTGGGTACATGACCAGCACCGACTCACCTTCACGTGCTGCCCAGATTCCTGATCCGAATGCCGACGTCGTGGACCCCACGCTCGAGGCTGACGTCTTCGCTCGGGGATGCAACTCTCGGGCTGCATTGCAGAATGCAACCGGACGCTGGGGCGCACTCGCATTGGCAGCACTGAACGAGGGCCCGTACCGGTTCAGTGCCCTGCGCCGACGCGTCGACGGAGTCAGCGAGCGCATGCTCTCGCAGACGCTGCAAACACTCGAGCGGGATGGCCTCGTGCACCGTGAGGTACTCGAAACCATCCCACCCAAGGTGGAATACAGCCTGACCGAACTCGGCGCCGACGTGGCCGCCAAGATCACGGCCCTGATCGAATTACTCGAATCGCAGGTGCCGAAAATCGTTGCGTCACAAGCGTCGTACGACGCTCGGAATCAGCTCAACTTGTCCGAGAGCTGAGCGATGAACTCGTCGAATGCGTAAGGAACGCTCAGCACGGTCGGAGCAGATGTAGCCATCGCGTAGTCCATTCCGACCAGGCGAACCAGACGGCCGTTCGACACCGAGGTCATGTTCGCGAACGGACCGAAGGACATGAGCTTGTCCAGGTTGGTGCCGTCGGCGTCGACGAGAATGAAGACGTCGGCGTCGAGTGTGTCGATCGATTCCATCCCCACGGACACCGAACTGTCGCCGGAAGTGCACACTGCGTCGACACCGGGCGAGGTCTTCACCCCGAGCTGGCCGAGAAGACGGATCCGCGGGTCGGTGCCGCAGAAGACGATCAGGCCCTCGTCGGTGCGCATTGCATACGTGGCGGTTTTGCCTTGGAACTGCGGGTGATCAGCGGCCTGCTTCTCGAAGTACGCCCCGGTCTCGTCGATCAGCGTCTGAGCCTGCGCCGGCTGTCCGAGCGCTGCGCCGATCATGCTCATCTGCTTGTCCCACGCCGTATCCCACGGCTGGTCGGGGAACGCGACGGTCGGCGCGATGTCACTGAGGCGCTTGTACTCGCCCTCGTCGATGCCGGAGTAGACGGCGAGGATCACGTCGGGATCGAGCCCGAGGATCTGCTCGAAAGGGATATCGGGATTGGTCGTCATGAGAACAGGCTTGGCACCGTTCAGACGCGAAGCGTCCCAGGGCAGGATGTTGTTCTCGATGCCGTCGCCGGAGAAGCTCTCCATGGCGACCGGAACCTTGTTCAGTGCGATCACCGAATCCTGGCCACTCCATCCGATGGTCACGATGCGCATAGGCTCCGCGTCGATCGTCGTCGAACCGTAGGCGTGGTCGACGGTCACGGGGAACGCCCCCGCCTCGGCGGCACCCGAAGCTTCGGCGTCCGATCCGGAGTCACCTGAGGTTCCACAGGCGGAGAGCGTCAGCGCGACGCAAGCCGCGAGCAGTACGGAACGAGTTTTCATGAGTGGTCCTTCGAAAGCCGGATGGTCGACTCGGGACGCTAATGCGTTGCGCGCCTACACCCCGACTCGAAGGCCTCAGATGGCGCTTTCGCAACACAACTCGACACAAAAGACGAAAAACCCCGTGTGCCTTTCCGGTAGTGCGAACTACCGAAAAGGCGCACGGGGCCGAAGGCCCTGCCGTCAGAAGTTGATCATGTGGCCTGCGAGGCCGTGAATCGCTTCCTGCAGTGCCTCACTGAGTGTGGGGTGGGTGTGGACGTTGCGTGCCAACTCGTTGACCGTGAGGTCCCACTTCTGGGCCAAGGTCAGCTCGGGCAGCAGTTCCGAAACGTCCGGTCCGATGAGGTGTCCACCGAGCAGTTCGCCGTACTTCTTGTCGGCGATCAGCTTGACGAAACCGGTCGGGTCACCGAGACCGTGCGCCTTGCCGTTGGCGGCGAACGGGAAGTTCGCGACCTTGACGTCGTAGCCCTCGGCCTTGGCCTGCTCCTCGGTCAAACCGAAAGAGGCGACCTGCGGCTGGCAGAACGTCGCACGCGGCATCATGCGGTAGTCACCGAGTGTCTGCGTCTCGGCGCCGCCGATGGTCTCGGCAGCGACGACAGCCTGAGCTTCCGCGACGTGCGCGAGCTGCAGCTTGGCAGTGACGTCACCGATCGCGAAGATGTGCGGAACGTTGGTGCGCATGTAATCGTCGATCGCGATGGCGCCGCGATCGGTCAATGCGACACCGGTGTTCTCGAGGCCGAAGCCCTCCACCCGCGGTGCGAAGCCGACGGACTGCAGAACCTTGTCGACGACCACGGTCTCGATCTCGCCGGACTTGTTGTCCTTGATCGAGACGGTGACCTTGCTGCCGTCGTCGCTGATGGACTGCACAGCGGCACCGGTCTTGATGGTGACGCCGAGCTTCTTGTACTGCTTGGCGATTTCCTTCGAGACGTCGGCGTCCTCGTTGGGCAGTGCCCGATCGAGGAACTCGACGATCGTGACGTCGACGCCGTAGTTCTTGAGGACGTAACCGAACTCCATGCCGATCGCGCCGGCACCGACGATGAGGATCGAACCCGGAAGGTCACGGGTGAGGATCTGCTCTTCGTAGGTCACGACGTTCTCGCTCAGCGAGGTGCCGGGCAGCAGCTTGGTGTACGAACCCGTCGCGATGATCGCGTTGTCGAACGTGATCGTCTCGGTGCCGCCCTTGCTCAGCTCCACGCTGATGGTGTTGGCGTCGACGAACGTGCCCTTGCCGTCGTACTCCGGGATCTTGTTCTTCTTCATCAAGAAGTGAATGCCCTTGACTCGCCCGTCCGCGACCTTGCGGCTGCGATCGAAAGCGGAGCCGAAATCGAAGGACACGTCTCCGGACATGCCGAACGTCTTCGCTTCTTTTGTGAAGATATGCGCGAGTTCGGCGTTACGGAGAAGCGCCTTGGACGGAATGCAGCCGACATTCAGGCATACACCGCCCCAGTACTTCTGCTCGATGATGGCGGTGCTCAGGCCCAGTTGTGCCGCGCGGATAGCAGCGACGTACCCACCGGGGCCGGCTCCGAGGACAACGACGTCATAGTGTGAGGTCACGATTCACCAGGGTAGTCCTGCATCGTTTCGCTGTCCCCAGATGGTCGCATTACCCGTCGGTAGCCCACACTTCTCGGGCAACTCGGGCGAAATTTCCGCCGTACACAGCCTCGATCGACGGCTCGTCGAACCCCCGGTCACGCAATACCTGATCAAGTGTCAGCACGTCCTCCGGAGGAGTCCACTGCAGTGGCCCCCACGCGGTGTACGCCTCGGAGAACGACGACGGGTTCTGTTCGATCTCTTCGCGGAAGTCCTCCGCGTCGAACGAGAAGTCGGAGCCGATCCCGACATGACCGATGCCGACGAGTCCGACAGCCTCTTCGACGTGGTCGGCCATCGCGGACAGCCGAGCCTGGTCGTCATCCGGTCCGTTGACGCCGAGGAATATGCCCACGCCGTTGATCCCGATGACGCCGCCGGTCTCCGCACATGCTCTGGCCTGATCGTCGGTGATGTTGCGCGGATGCTCCCACAACCTTCGGAGGTTCGAGTGGCTGTAGATCATTGCTCGCTGGGTGATAGCTGAGATGTCCAACCCCGTCTGTACCGAACAATGTGAGCCGTCGACCGTCATTCCGACGCGATTCATCTCCGCAACCAGGTCACGGCCGTAGCCGCTCAACCCCGTGTCCGCCAGGTCCAGGCAGCCACAACCAGCGGCGTTCATGTAGTTGTAGGTCGGCAGCATCGAGCGAACCCCGAGGTCGTAGAAGTACGAGACGTTGCCCGGATCCCCCTCGAGCGGATTCGAGTCCTCCAGGTCGAAGGCCAGGGCAATTCCACCGGACTCCTGCACCTCGACGACGTCGTCGACGGTGAAGACGGGGGTTATCTCCGGAAACTCGACCCGCGCCTGCCACCCGAAACTCTTGGCCATTGCCGTCGAATCCGCGCGAGTCTGCGGCGAGTATCCGACGTTCACCGAAACGTAACTCCCCGCTGGGCGCTGATATCGGAGAAGATCATCGATGGACGCGTTCGACTGCAGTGGAAGGCAACAGTGTTGTTCCCAAAGTGGAAATGTCCGGTTCACTCACTAATCCCGTCGATGATCAGGGAAATTCACCTGAAACTGGTCGTACGTTCAGCAAATCTCTGGTTCACTGGCGGATAACGCACCGATGAGGTAGAACTTACAAGACTCACAGGCCCTGTATCTATCGACACGGCATGTAAACAGCATGAATTCCCGTACGGGAACAGCAACAAAGGACCGTTCACTCCTGGGCGGATTCGAAGGAATTTTAGGTGGAGGTTTCTGAACGTATGCGTGCTCGCACTTTCAAGCGTGGCCGTCTGGTCGCCGCTGTAGCCGCAGTATCCGTGCTGCCGATGCTGATCAGCCCTGCAGTGTCGTCCGCAGGCGGAGATCCGTCGACCACCACGGCAACTGTTGCCAAGGCAAACACAACGGGTTCCAAGCTCTCGAGCCGCACGGACAACGGGCGCATCGCCACCATCAAGGTGTACTCACCTTCCATGGGACGCGACATTCCGCTCGAGGTCATCCTCCCAGCAGACGGCAGCGAACCCCGCCCCACGCTTTACCTGCTCAACGGTGCAGGCGGCGGCGAAGACCGGGCGACCTGGCAGCGCCAGACCGACGTCAATGAGTTCTTCGCCGACAAGAACGTCAACGTCGTCACCCCACTCGAAGGTGCATTCAGCTACTACACCGACTGGGTGAACGACGACCCGTCTCTCGGCCGTCAGAAGTGGCAGACGTTCCTGACGCAGGAACTCCCGCCCGTCATCGACGCCGAGTTCAACACCAACGGCGTCCAGTCGATCTCCGCTATCTCGATGACCGCGACCTCGGTCCTCAACCTCGCCATCGCAGCGCCGGGTCTCTACAAGGGCGTCGGCGCGTACAGCGGATGCGCCGAGACCAGCACCCCCGTCGGCCAGTCCTCCATCGAACTGGTTGTGGGCATGCGCGGCGACGCTGACGTGACCAACATGTGGGGCCCCCTCGACGGCCAGGGCTGGATCGACAACGACCCCGTCGTCAACGCCGAGAAGCTCCGCGGCACTGAACTCTTCATCTCCACCGGCTCCGGACTCCCCGGCCCGCACGACACCCTGAACAACGAGGCGATCAACGGACAGGTCGGCACACTCGCCAACCAGGTGATCGTCGGCGGCGTCATCGAGGCAGCAGTCAACTACTGCACCCACAACCTCGCCTACCGCCTCAACGATCTCAAGATCCCGGCCACCTTCGACTTCAAGCCGACCGGCACCCACTCGTGGGGCTACTGGGAAGACGATCTCCACAACTCCTGGCCGATGCTCGCTCGTTCGATGGGCATCTGACCGAAATCGTTTCAGCTCGACCCCGCTCCCCGCACTTCCGGGAGCGGGGTCGAGTTCTTTTCAGGGCCAGTTCGAGGGTTAATTCGAGGGTTATTTCGGCGGCCAATTCAATTGTCAGGCAAGCAAATCGCGTCACTTTCTGCTGCCGCTCTGCTTTACTGACACATAACAAAAGTGAACCTGTTCCAGTAAGGGCTCACAGGCACTTCGATCCGCTCCGGATCCGAAGACATTCAGGTGGAGGATCCGAACGTATGCGTGCTCGAATTTTCAAGCGTGGCAGTGTGATCGCAGCTCTCGCAGTGGCAACGGTGCTGCCGATGCTGGTCGGTCCGGCGACGGCATCTGCGGGCGGTGACACGTCCGGATCGCACGTTGTGAGCAACACCAAGACCGGCGACCGCAAGGTCACCATCTCGGTCTTCTCCCCGGCGATGGATCGCAACATCCCGCTCGAGGTCATCCTCCCCGCGGATGGCAGCGAACCCCGCCCGACGCTCTACCTGCTCAACGGTGCAGGCGGCGGCGAAGACTCGGCGACCTGGCAACGCAAGACCGACGTCATGAACTTCTTCCAGGACAAGAACGTCAACGTTGTCACTCCACTCGAAGGCGCATTCAGCTACTACACCGACTGGGTGAACGACGACCCGGTTCTCGGTCGCCAGAAGTGGCAGACGTTCCTGACCCAGGAACTCCCGCCCGTCATCGACGCCGAGTTCAACACCAACAAGGTCCAGTCGATCTCCGCGATCTCCATGACCGCCACGTCGGTCCTCAACCTCGCCATCGCAGCTCCCGGCCTCTACAAGGGCGTCGGCGCGTACAGCGGATGCGCCGAGACCAGTACTCCCGTCGGTCAGAGTGCGATCGAACTTGTCACAGGTACCCGCGGCGGAGCTGACATCACCAACATGTGGGGCCCGCTCGACGGACAGGGCTGGAAGGACAATGATCCGGTCCTCAACGCCGAGAAGCTCCGCGGCACCGAGCTCTACGTCTCCACCGGCTCGGGACTCCCCGGCCCACACGACACTCTCGCCAACCCCGCGATCAACGGTCAGGTCGGTGCGCTCGCCAACCAGGCGATCGTCGGCGGCATCATCGAGGCAGCGGTCAACTACTGCACCCACAACCTCGCCTACCGCCTGAGCGACCTGAAGATCCCGGCCACCTTCGACTTCAAGCCGACCGGCACCCACTCGTGGGGCTACTGGCAGGACGATCTCCACAACTCCTGGCCGATGCTCGCTCACTCCCTGGGCGTCTGACCCGATTCGTTCTCACTCGACCCCGCTCCAGTGTTTCGGGAGCGGGGTCGAGTGCTGTCGGGAGCGAACAGTAAGAATGGACGTATGACTTCCGATCAGCAGCCCACCACCGGCCACGACCCCTACCTCTGGCTCGAAGACGTGACCGGTGAGTCTGCACTCGATTGGGTCCGTCAGCACAATGCCGTGACCGAGGGGCAGCTCACCGACAACGAGCGCTTCGATCGACTGCAGAGCGACGTGCGCGAGATCCTCGATACCGACGCGCGAATTCCCTACGTCCGCCGTCGAGGTGAGTTCCTCTACAACTTCTGGCGCGACAGCACCCACGTTCGCGGATTGTGGCGACGCACGACGTTCGATCAGTACGTCACCGACGACCAGGAATGGGACGTCCTCGTCGACCTCGACGCCCTGGCCGAGGCCGAGGGCGAGAACTGGGTCTGGAAGGGCACGCAACTTCTACGGCCACACCGCAACCGTGCATTGATCAGCCTCTCCCGCGGTGGGGCAGACGCGGCGGTCGTTCGCGAGTTCGACATCGACAAGCGCGAGTTCCTCGCTCCCGAGGGCGAGAATCCCGGCTTCTACCTTCCCGAGGCCAAATCCGACATCGACTGGATCGACATCGACACCGTCTACGTCGGAACGGATATCGGACCAGGGTCGCTCACCGATTCCGGATATCCCCGTCTCGCCCAACGGTGGAAGCGCGGCACTCCGATCTCCAGCGCCGAGACCGTCTACGAGGGCCAGACCACCGACGTGGCCATCTCGGCTTCGCACGATCCGACGCCCGGGTTCGAACGGGACTTCGTCACTCGCTCGGTCGATTTCTACAACTCTCAGCATTTCGAAGTTCGCCCAGACGGTGAACTGGTGCTCGTAGACGTCCCCGAGGACGCCGGTATCTCGATTCACCACGAGTGGTTGTTGATCCGCACCAAGTCCGTGTGGGCCGTCGAGGACACCGAATATCCGACCGGCGCACTGCTTGCCATCCGTTACCACGATTTCGTTGCCGGCTCACGAGCACTGACATCGATCTTCGAACCCGACGCACATTCCTCGCTCGAGCACTACACCTGGACACGCGATCATCTGATTCTGGTGGTCCTGACCGACGTGCGCACGACGCTGCGAATCCTGACGCCGGGCGAAAACGGCTGGGAGGACCGGCCTTTCGACGGGCTTCCAGAACTGACCAGTATTGAAATTCTCGACACCGACCCCGATGTCAGCAACGAATACTTCGTCAACTCGAGTGGATACACCTCCCCTGCAACTCTTTTGCACGGCGTGATCGGCGAAACCGAACCCACTGCCCTCAAGCAGGCTCCCTCGTTCTTCGACGCCGAGGGAATCACCACGGAGCAGTTCTTCGCCACCTCTGCCGACGGCACCCAGGTTCCGTACTTCGTGGTGCGCAGTCCGCGTAGCGAGCCCGGCCCCACCCTGCTCTACGGGTACGGCGGATTCGAGATCTCGCTGACGCCGTCGTACAGCGGTTCTCTGGGCCGTGCCTGGCTGACGCAGGGCGGCACCTATGTAGTTGCGAACATTCGTGGCGGCGGCGAGTACGGACCCGGTTGGCACACACAGGTTCTCAAGGCCGGGCGCCACAAGGTGCACGAAGACTTTGCTGCCGTCGCGAGAGACCTCGTCGATCGCGGAATCACGAGCCCAGATCTTCTGGCAGCTCAGGGCGGAAGTAACGGCGGCCTGCTGATGGGCATCATGCTGACCAAATACCCCGAACTCTTCGGCGCCATCGTCTGCCAGGTCCCGCTGCTGGATATGCGCCGATTCCATCTCCTACTGACCGGCGCTTCGTGGATGGCCGAATACGGTGACCCCGATATCCCGGAGGAGTGGGCATTCATCTCGGAGTACTCGCCGTATCAGAACATCGACGCCGCCGCGTCGTACCCCCCGATCCTGATCGCGACGTCCACCCGCGACGACCGCGTCCA
This sequence comes from Rhodococcus sp. NPDC055024, assembly GCF_053608585.1. Lineage (NCBI taxonomy): Bacteria > Bacillati > Actinomycetota > Actinomycetes > Mycobacteriales > Nocardiaceae > Rhodococcus > Rhodococcus sp. NPDC055024. Next base: position 125,504 of record NZ_JBSGVT010000004.1, on the reverse strand, counting down.
CCCCGCGCACGCCCGCAAGATGGCCGCACGGCTGGAAGAGCTGGGCAAGCCGGTGCTGTATTTCGAGAACATCGAGGGTGGCCACGGCGGCGCCGCGGACAATGCTCAGCTGGCCTTCAAGACCGCGCTGACCTACGAGTTCCTCTGGCAGAAACTCGGCTGATCTTTCAGCGGTCGCGCAACCACGCGACGACGCGCTCGCTCACAGCGGTGGGATTGCGTATCCAACCGTTGTGACCGAGTGGTTCGTCGATGTGCGTCATCGTCACTTGGGCCCCGGAGAGCTTGTCCACCAGGTTCTTTGCGGACCGGCGCGGAGCGAGATCGTCCCCTTCGATCGTGATCGACAGAACCGGCAGGGTCAGGCGTGCGATCCGCTCCTCGTAGTCGATATCCGCACCGATGGGTTCCATGCGACCGGTCCTGGCGAACCGTGCCCAATCGGTGATCAGTACTTTCGACTGTCGACCGAAGCCGCCGACGTTGACCCGGTCTCCCGGCCAGAAGCCGGCAATGTTGGCTGTCACCGACATCGCGGACGAACCCAGATAGAGTCCGGGCGCACGGATTCCGGGGAATCCGCGGTGATACGGCGATCCGGACGCAACCAGGATCAAACCGCCGAGCCGCCCCCGAATCCTCGACGCGTACATGACCCCGATCTGGCCGCCCATGCTGTGCCCCATCAGAAATGGTGTGCTGGCCGGAAACCGCTCACGCACCACCTCGAACGTCGCCGGACAATCGATCGAGACCAGTTCCTGATATCCGAAAGCACTCGACGCGCTCGGGCGCGGTTTGCTGTCACCTTGGCCACGCAGTTCACCGATGGCCGCATTGAAGCCGGCTTCGACCAGGGCCTGCGCCACCGGATCGTAGAACCCGGCGGGAACTCCGAGCCCTGGCAACATCACCACCACGGGTGCGTCGTCGTTCGGTCCGGGAAACAGACGGATCGGGGTCACGGTGCCGTCGGGGAGTTGGATCGGTACGGTCTCCATTCAACTCACACTAACCACCCACGCCGCGGATGGGCAGAGCACACGCGCCGACTATTCGAGGCTGCCCACGATCAGCGGATCCGGAGTACCCACGATCTCGTAATCCTTGTTGTCGTAATCGAACTGACTGAGCACGTGACGCATCGCGTTTATCCGCGCGCGTTTCTTGTCGTTGCTCTTGATGACGGTCCACGGAGCGGTAGCGGTATCGGTGAACCGGATCATCTCTTCCTTCGCCGCCGTGTACGCATCCCACTTGTCCAGCGAAGCGATGTCCATCGGCGAAAGCTTCCACTGCCGCACCGGATCGACCTGTCTGATCGCGAACCGCGTGCGCTGCTCCAGCGGTGAAACCGAGAACCAGAACTTGATCAAGCTGATGCCGTCGTCGACGAGCATCTGCTCGAACAACGGCACCTGGCGCAGAAAACGCTCGTGCTCCTCGTCGGTGCAGAAACCCATGACCCGCTCGACCCCGGCCCGGTTGTACCAAGACCGATCGAACATCACCAGTTCCCCGGCGGCGGGAAGGTGCTGCACATAGCGCTGGAAGTACCACTGCGTCGACTCGCGGGCCGACGGCTTCTCCAGCGCCACGACCCGTGCGCCACGAGGATTGAGGTGCTCCATGAATCGTTTGATCGTTCCGCCCTTGCCGGCAGCGTCGCGTCCTTCGAACACGATGGCGTGCCGTGCGCCGGTTTCCTTCGACCAGTTCTGCAGCTTGAGGAGTTCGATCTGCAGCAGACGCTTGGACATTTCGTACTCGTCCCGAGGCATCCGTGCGTCGTACGGGTAGCCCTCCCGCCAGGTGTCGACCTCGAAACCGTCCGGCGACGTCAGCAGCACCGGATCGTCGTCGTCGTTGTCGTCGACGGTGAAGGCTGCGGTGTCGGCCAGATCGACGGCGGTCGAGAGATCCGCGAAGGCGCTGAGGAACGGTCGGCGTTCTGCTAAATCGGTCACCGCCGACAAGTTAGTCTCCCGCAGCAACCGTTCGGTGACGCTGGGATGAACTACCAGGGTATGACACGGCGGTCTCAAAAGATCAGGGTGCAGATGGGGGTCGTCCCCGATGGTGCGCGGCGCCATCTCGCTTCAGAATTGAAGCATGACATTCGAAAGCAACACACCTCGCCCCTTCACCCGTTCCAACGACAAGAAAATGTTCGCCGGAGTGTGCGGCGGAATTGCAGATTACTTCGGCGCCGACGTCAATCTTGTTCGTCTACTCGCCGTTATCGCCGCTATTTGCACGGGCGGAACCGCGGCTTTGGTATATCTCGCCGCCTGGATGCTCATGCCGTTAGGTTGAGAATTCCGGCACTTGACATGGCGAGAATTACGCGCCGACAAAACGTATTTCGGGGCCTCCGCGCCAACACGAGCAGGCCCCGAAATCGACAATCTACTTGGCGGCCTTCAACTCTCCACCGCTGAGCGCAGCGAGGGCCTCGAGACCCTTGACGGCCAGGCCACTGACACTGCCCAACCCCTGACCGATGATCGCACCGACTGAGCCCGCAGCGTCCATGACAGATCCTTCAAGCATGACGTTCTCCTTTAGATGTTCAGTGGTTCACTTGGGACGAACAAATGACGCCGATCAGAAAACTCAGGGAACGACAGGCGGCGTAAAGCTGAGGGTGTCGAGAGATCCGAAGATTCCACCGGCGGTGTCAGCCAGTGAACCGAAGAGGTTTGCACCGACATTGTCCAATCCCAGCAGCATTGTCAGCAAAGCCTGCATCGGTGCACCGTCCCCATTCGGACCACCGAGAATATCCATCAACGAACCCATGTTCAGCTCCTCGCGTAGGTGATTCTTTTTACCGTCGCTGACGATTATCGAACCAGTCCGGCGGTAGACACTCGACGTGTCGACAGTCACATTAATCCGCGAGATAACGACTCGACACCACTACGGACAATTACCTTAATTAGGATGAATTCGACAGAAATTTCCCGAACACAAATCGTCGATTCACCACAAGTTCCGACGCAAGTTGCTCTTTATCGTTCGACTACCTCACGATTTTGTTCAGAAACTGCCTGCAGAAGCGTCGTGAACCCCACCCGCAACAATTCGACGTAGTGCTCGATATCCGGCATCGCCTCTCGCGAAACGATGACATTGAGCGTCAGAGAACCTCCACGCGCGGCAATGAGGAAGTGGCGCAGAATGTCTCCGTCGACCGGCGCCTGCCCGCCGAGAACTGCCACCGCCGGCGCACCTTCGAAAACATTGCCGTCGACCGATACCGGGACATTGCTGATCGTCGTGTTCTGAATGACCTTGTGCGAAGGGTCCAGCTTGTTGAGCCGACGTGAGAGACCGGTGAGTCTGAGCAGAGCCGCAGGCGAGGTTTCGATGCGTGTGCCGTAACGACGGACGGCTGGGTGCGCACTCCGCTCCTTTGCCATCAGCGCCGAATCCCTGATCAGTGTCAGCCGCTCGACCGGATCTTCGACGTCTGTGTGCAGATCGACGGTCAACAGCGCCAGTTGGTTGGCCGATTCCCATTCGGCTATCTGCCGCATCGATCGGGGAACCATCGCCGCCAACCCACTGGCCGACTTCTCGCCCTTCTCCGACAGGTATCCGTCCAGAGCACCGGCGACGACGGTCAGGAAGATGTCGTTGACCGTCACGTCCGGAACGGCCGCTCGGATCGCTTTGATGTCTGCGCCGTCCAGCGTCAGGAAATCGATCGTGATGTCTCCGCCCAGCACGCCGTTGAATCGGGTCGGTAGGCGGTCGGCCGAGTACGTAGGTAGCTCTCCGGCCTCTTCCGCCTCCCGAACCGTCTCGGCCGCAACCTTTGTCACGGACAGGCCCCGGCCGAAGCGGATCGCCTGGCCGGGCAAACCGACGACCGTGCGCCCGATCAAATCCAGCGACGAAAGCCCCGAACCGGCACGCTTCGTCTCCGGCTTCGGCGGACCGGAGAACAGAAGGTTGGTCAGATCGCGGATCGCCAGACCGTCACCGGCCCCGTGGTGGGTCTTGAGCATGATCAGCGTCAGATTGCCCGGTAGCTCGTCGATCCCGTGCACTCCGGTCATGACGTGCAACTCCCAGGGCGGCCGGGACAGGTCCATCGGCTCCCCGAGCGAGCGCCCGAGCAATTCACGAACCGGCGCCCACCCGGCAACAGGGGCACGATGGACGTGCACGTGATCATCGACGTCGAAATCGGCCGGGACCCAATAGGGATAGTCCAGATCCAGCGGAACTCGCTGGAGGCGACTCGTGAACAGTGGCCAGTACCCGAATCTTTCGGTGATCCACCGAACCGCGTCGTCGTGCGTCATCTCTGCGAGCGGATGGCCCGTAGTGTCGAAGAAGTAGGCGCAGACCATGTGGCTCAGATGTCCGCCGGACTCGTTGTAGACGAACTCCGCGTCTCGCGGTCCCATCTGAGATACCGCGACTGGCAACGAGTTCCGAAAGATCATGCATGCCCCTCAATTCCGACACTGAACGAATGTCCGAATTGTAGCGAGCTGACATGCAGATCCTCTGGGTTCTGCTCGGAATAGTTGGGTATCACCGGATCCAGCGATCGGAGAAGGTGCCTGCGATTCCGATCGATCAGGAAGCAACCTCTTGGTCAGGTGAATCCGCAGTCTGCATCGCGGCCGCCGCTGCCAAATCATCGAAACTTGCTCGCAGTAGTTCGATGTAATGGTGGAGATCGGGCATGGTCGCGGTATCCGCGATGACGTTGAGGGTCAGTCCCCCACCTGCTGCGGCGACCATGAAATGCCGTAGCCCGTCGCCGTCAACCGGGGGCTGGGTTGCCAGCACCGCTGCACCCGGTGCACCGTTCAACGTCAGCCCTTCAACAGAGAGCGGAATATTGCTCACCATTGTGTGCTGGTAGCGGGGACGAGTGACATCGTGGGAATTCCTACTTCGCGCAAAAGCAATCAATCTCAGCAGGAATGCCGGCGCCGTTTCGATCGCGGCGTCCACACGGCGAGTGGCAGGGTGGGAAGTACGTACCTTCTCCGAACGCGAGGATTCCGCGATGAGTGCCAATCGTTCCAGCGGCGCCGCAACGGACGTGTGCATATCGACTGACAAGGTCACCAGTTGATTGGCAGACTGCCACTCCTCGACCTTGCGCATCGAGCGCGGCACCATTGCCACCAAAGATCCCCCTGGCGGCTCACCATTTTCTGTCAGATACCGCGACAGCGCACCACCGACGATCGCCAGGAGAACATCGTTGACAGTGGCGCCTGGAACTGCGTGTTTGACCCCGCCGATTACGGCACCGGGAAGGGTTAATTGCTGCAGCGTTCCCGATCCGCTGACTTTGCCGTTGAACCTGGTAGCCGGACGTTCGTTGAGGCTCTCGACCCATTCACCGGCCGATTGGGCCGCGTTCGCAGCGCGTTGAGCAGCGCGATTCCCAGGAACGCTCCGGGCGAATCTGAACATCTGGCTGGGAATGCTCGCCAACGATTCGAGGAGTACACGCACCTTCAATAGTCGAGGTACTGGAACGTGTCGGGCGGCTCGCTCTTCGCCTGAGAAGATGGATTCCCCCAACATCCGGATTGCTATCCCATCCGCTGCGCTGTGGTGGGACTTGAGCACTACGGCGGTCAGCCTCCCGTCCAGATCGTCGAGACCTTCGATTCCGTTGAAGAAGTGCAACTCCCATGGCGGACGGGTCAAGTCCATCCGTGAAGTCATCAAAGCACTCAAAGGCTTCTCGAGTGATGCCCAACCAGGCTCCGTAAGGTCTGTGACGTGTACGTGGTCACGGATGTCGAAGTCATTGACGGGCATCCAGTACGGATGATCGAGTCCGAGCGGGATACGACGTACCTTGTGGGTGAACATGCGATGGTGGCCGAGCCGTGCGGTCACCCATTCGACTGCTTGCTCGCGCGAGAACTCCGACTCAGGGCGCTGAGAAGTATCGAAGAAATACACCCCTATCAAATGCCCCAGATGGCCGTCCGCCTCGTTGTAGATGAAATCGGCATCACGCGGGCTCAACCGCGCCAACTGCACCGCAAATTTGCTGGGCAATCGCATGACACTACCTCGTCTCACTGCATCGGTAATCGTGACCGGAACTCGAAACCGAATGATCCCCGAGGCGTACGTCAGCCTCGGGGATCATTCGGACTCGGTGGCGTATTCCAATTCAGACTCCACCAAGAATTTCCTACTTCGGATTCTGAAGCATCTTGCTTCCGGCGGAGGTGAGGCCCGCTGTGTCGATAACCCATTGCACGATCGAAGTCAGGTATCTTTCAAGCATTGTGCATTTCCTTTCATCACACTGGGAAGGACGAAAGCGCGTTCAGGTATTTCCCGATCGTGCCCACGAGATCAACCGACCCGAAACTGACGAGATCGGACAGGTACGTCAATGATCCGTTCAACATTTCTTTCTCCTCTTCGGATTAGGTGCCGGCTATGGAGCCGAGGCCGGATTGGATCGATCCGGCTGACGCAGCGGATCCTGTGACACCCAGTTCAATGAAAGAAGAGATAGCTGCGAAAACTCCCTCGATAATTCCCTTGAGAGCCGCCAAAGGCAACTGGACCGAGTTCGCGTCGATGCTGCCGACCGCGTCGATCAAACTTGCTGTATCCACTGTACTTCCACACTCCTTGGAATTCGTTCGTTCGGGTTTCGAAAAGAAAAACAGCGGAGTCCATCAGATCTGCGTGTCCGTTATCCAAACACGCAGGTCTTGACGATTCCGAATTACGGCAGAGGGGGAACCTGCCACCCCAGGTCGATCGACGACATTATCGGCGCGAAAATGATGCCCGCAATGACCGACTTGATCAACCCTCCCATTTCGCCTTCGAGCACATCAGCGACCGATCCCAAACTACCCATCATTCACTCCCACTGTCAGAAAGATCCTCGGAAATTGAAACTATCGATCAGCTGAGTTCGATAGCGGATACCAACGAGCCTGTGCCGGCCTCTACGCCCGGCAGCATCGACCCGCTCCAGGTGTTGGCCAGCAGGTCGGTGAACAATTGCGCAGTCGCTTGGAGGAACATGACGATCATACTGATTCCCACCCTTTCGTAGGTCTTGGTTTACTCATAGGACGTTTACATCGGACCGCTTGCAGTAGCCCACAAAGAACTGGTCCGAGCAGCAAAGAGAAAGATTTTGCAAACCAGGTAACCGATATTCTTCGGGGCGTACGCGCCCTTTCGCGGCTATGGGGTGACATCAAGGTAGTGCAGAAGAGCCCGATTTGGGGAACTTTCGGCTAAACATTTTGAAGCTTTCTGAAACCTGTTCCATTTTTGCAGGTCGCGGGCCCGAGCCGGCCACAATTTCTACTGAAATCCATCAACACACCGCACTCAATAGCTTCGGCAACGCGGCACTACACACTGCAACGTATCTGCCGTCGAGTGCAATCGATCTGCCCACCAATACTTTTCGACGGCAACGCGCTGCAGTCGACGCAGAGCAAAAGTACTAGTACTCGAGGAGGTACCCCTCCCGAAATACCGCCGAAAGTGCTAGCGCCCGTGTAGATCTCACACGGACAGATATGAACGTGCCCATGCGTCCGATCACCCCTGGGCATGCAGACCCTCCCAGCCAAATTGCCCTAGGGCGCGCTCCCACCTCACCTGAGAGCCGGAAGCGCCACATCGGTTACGCGCACCCGATATTCAACTTCCTCCACAATATGGTTACCTTCATCCAGAAATTGAATGAAGGTAACCATTTCATTGGTGTGTACTAATACTGTCGATCACCAATCTTCGTTCAGGGGTGCAGGTCCCCACCCAAATCGTTGGTTGCCAACACACTTCCGATATCGGAGTCGGAGCGAGCACTGACATCAGTAGCGAGACACATTGTCGCGGCTTTTTGCTCGAAACCAAGGAAAGTTGCGACCGACGTGAAGGTCAGGAAGTTCTTCGAATTGGCATACTTTCCTGCATCGCCATCACGGTTGATCTCCAGGTACAGATCGGCATCGTCTGTCTGATTGATCGTGATCCCGGGCTGAACGAAAGACGTTGTCGCTCCTGCTACCGCAGGCACGGTGATTCCACTCAAGAGCAGATAGGACCCCGTCGCGCTGGGCGCGAGGGTAGCGTCAACACGAGTGACGGCGGGCGTCCCCGTGTAGCCGCTTCCTGCAGTACCCACCGCGGCCGACACAAACTTGGACGTGTCGGTGATCCTGTACACCATTCGCACATTTTCAAGTCGCTTCATGGCAAAGGGGGTGGAGTTGTTGAAAACCTGCGTGCCTGGCTGCACATGAAAAGTGTTTGCCGTGGGATGCGTGACATTTTCAGTGAACGCGACCAAACTCTGGTGAACATTCGCAATTCCGGACGCTACCGGATCACCCATGCACGCCATGTTATCCGTGGTGGCAACCGTGTGAGCCGATGCGGGCGAAACTGCAGCAAGCACCAGCCCTATCGCAGCCGCGGGTATTGCGACGCTGGTAGCAATTTGACGAACAGCTGAATGACGCATCTTCTTCATCGTTCCTTCATCTCTCTCGAATTTAATTCCAGATTTCATCATGAAGTAATCCCCGATAAAAGGGATAGACGGATGAAGCAGTTGAAGGTATCAGGATATCTTCAACTACCGAAAGCATGCTTCACTCTCTCCGCAGCACACAATCACTGCTATCGAGAACCGAGCATGTGCATCAAACATTCGAAGAAACTGAATCAGAACCGCGCGCACCGGTCTGTTCGAATTTTGACGCCCGATCCGCGTTGCCCGAAGCGTCGACTCTGGGGGCTATGCGGCATTTGCGAGCGTAGACCATACTTCTGAAACGTGTACCAGTTTTCCTGGAGCAGCTCTAAACTCCCGAATTCTCGACAACATTAGCGAAAGCAAGGGTATCCGATTAGCTAGACTTAAGTAGCAAGAAAATTCGCCGTCAAGGCCCAAAATATCCTACAAAAGTACGAACCTGAGAGCATTTATCGTGGCCTTACTACTTTTGTACGAACTTGAAATTGATCCGGAATCGGTGGACAGCCAAACAGCGCAATCGCGTCGCAGTAGTCGACAAAATGCCCGCATTTATCTCCAGACAAGCAAAAGCCCGGCCCACCAAACGGTGGGCCGGGCTGTAGGAGCTAGGTGGAGATGGACTCAGAAGTCCATGCCGCCCATGCCGCCGGTCGGATCGCCTGCAGGCGCTCCGGCCTTCTCCGGCTTGTCAGCGACAACGGCTTCGGTCGTCAGGAACAGAGCCGCGATGGACGCTGCGTTCTGCAGTGCCGAGCGGGTGACCTTGACCGGGTCGTTGATGCCTGCAGCGAGCAGGTCGCCGTACTCGTTGGTCGCAGCGTTGAGGCCGTGACCTGCGGGCAGGTTGGAGACCTTGTCCGCAACAACGCCAGGCTCGAGGCCTGCGTTGAATGCGATCTGCTTGAGCGGAGCGGACAGTGCAACGCGAACGATGTTCGCGCCGGTTGCCTCGTCACCTTCGAGCTTGAGGTCGTCCAGTGCGGGAGCTGCCTGGAGAAGTGCAACGCCACCACCGGCGACGATGCCCTCTTCGACAGCTGCCTTTGCGTTACGCACTGCATCTTCGATGCGGTGCTTGCGCTCCTTGAGCTCGACCTCGGTAGCAGCGCCGGCCTTGATGACTGCAACGCCGCCGGCCAGCTTGGCCAGACGTTCCTGCAGCTTCTCACGGTCGTAATCCGAGTCGCTGTTCTCGATCTCGGCGCGGATCTGGCTGACACGACCGGCGATTGCGTCGGCGTCGCCGGCACCCTCGACGATGGTGGTCTCGTCCTTGGTGATGACGACCTTGCGTGCCTGGCCGAGGAGCTCGAGGCCTGCGGTCTCCAAGGAGAGTCCGACCTCTTCGCTGATGACCTCGCCACCGGTGAGGATGGCGATGTCGGCGAGCTGAGCCTTACGACGGTCACCGAAGCCGGGAGCCTTGACGGCAACAGACTTGAAGGTGCCACGGATCTTGTTGACCACGAGGGTGGAGAGAGCTTCGCCCTCGACGTCCTCGGCGATGATCAGGAGCGGCTTGCCGGACTGGATGACCTTCTCCAGCAGGGGCAGCAGGTCCTTGACCGTGGAGATCTTGGAGCTGACGAGCAGGATGTACGCGTCTTCGAGGACGGCTTCCTGACGCTCTGCATCGGTGGCGAAGTACGCCGAGATGTAGCCCTTGTCGAAGCGCATGCCCTCGGTGAGCTCGAGCTGCAGGCCGAAGGTGTTGGACTCCTCGACCGTGATGACGCCTTCCTTGCCGACCTTGTCCATAGCCTCGGCGATGAGCTCACCGATGGACGGGTCGCCGGCGGAAATACCGGCGGTAGCAGCGATCTGCTCCTTGGTGTCGATCTCCTTGGCGGTCTCGAGCAGGCGAGCTGTGACAGCCTCGACAGCCTTCTCGATGCCGCGCTTGAGGCCGAGCGGGTTCGCGCCGGCTGCGACGTTGCGCAGGCCTTCACGGACCAGAGCCTGTGCGAGAACGGTAGCGGTGGTGGTGCCGTCGCCAGCGACGTCGTCAGTCTTCTTGGCGACCTCCTTGACGAGCTCGGCGCCGATCTTCTCGTACGGGTCGTCGAGTTCGATCTCCTTGGCGATGGAAACACCATCGTTGGTGATCGTGGGGGCGCCCCACTTCTTTTCGAGAACGACGTTGCGACCCTTGGGGCCCAACGTCACCTTGACAGCGTCGGCGAGGGCGTTGAGGCCTCGCTCGAGGCCACGACGTGCCTCTTCGTCGAACGCGATGATCTTTGCCATTGCGAAGTGATCCTCCGGATAGGGGGTGACACACAAGGTGACCGCTCGTCGGGTCACCTCATCGGCACAAGGCGACCGTTTGACCAGTCACCTCATTACACGGGCGACCGATTTGCCTGGTCACCCATCTACGCCTGTGGTCTAGTCAGTGCCCGCGACGGACGACCGGGGGTGTCTATGGTTCCCGGTCTCACTGCCTCGACCTGGCACTCACGGTTCGCGAGTGCCAACTGCATTTTTAGCACTCGAGCGTGCCGAGTGCAAGGTTGAGCCTCAGCCCGCGATGCAGAACTGTCCGTTACTCAAATTGACCGCAAACGAGAGCACTCCGACGCAGTCGACGCCGTTGGCATCGGCCGTAGCGCCCGCTCCGTAACCGGCGATAGCGAAGGTGACGTTTCCGTCGGCCGCCCCGGCCCGCGCGATACCGCCGCCGAGCGCAAATGCCTGCGCCTGACCGTTACCGCGAGAAGCCCCCAGCGCGGTTCCGAAGCCGTTTGCATATGAATTGGAGTAGCCGTTGTCGGCGGCGACGCTCACAGCGGTACCGCTCTCGGCAGCACCGGCCTGCGAACGGCCGGCTCCGACGGACTGCGCGCCGCAGCTCGCGGTCTCGGAGACCTGGATGTCATTGGCCGACGGCGGCGAGACACACGTGACGGGGGCTGCCGAAGCAGCTCCCGCACCGGTCAGCGCCAGCCCGGCGGCGAGCCCCATACCTACAGTCATCACAGCCCCTGTTCTCGCCAGGCGGCCCCCCAACCGACTACTGGAAATTCCGCTGACTCGAGAGGATGAGCGACGGAACCAGACTGACGAGATCAAGGGCATAGAAAACTCCTTCGTGGAACAGGTTCATTGGATTCGGGCGCGAGAGTACCCGCTCGAGTGAAGTCCGTCACCCCCGGCTGGTCAAGCCTCGAGGACGACCCCGAGAAGGGCCGGGAGATCCGCGACCGAATCGATGACGTGGTCGGGCTTCTGAACCGACAGGTCGAGCACTGTTTGCCGAAACTTGCCTGTGCGCACCAGAACTCCGGTCAAGCCGACTCGTTGTGAGGAAAGGACGTCCCCGATCAGATCGTCGCCGACCATCACCGTCGCCTCAGGTTCGACATGCATCAGCTCGGTGGCTGTCAGGAACCCCGTGAGAGACGGTTTACCCACTGCGGCGATATTTACACCTGCCACTTCCTCGAAGCCCGGCAAGTACGTTCCGGTGTCGATTCGAAGGCCGCCTGACGTCTCCCACATCATCCCGCGGTGCATCGCGACGACGGGCACACCGGCGAGCAGAAGTTCGAGCACTCGACTCAGCGCCTCGTGGGTGAACTCCGGGCCGGCGCCGCCGAGAATCACGACCTCAGGATCGGCGTCGTCGAATTCGATTCCCTCGAGATCGGCAGACACGTCACCGTGATTGAGGACCCACGCCCGCGCGTCCGGATACGTCGCCCGCACGTACTCCCCCGTGAGCCTGGCGGCAGTAACTATCTGGCTCGCCTCGACCTCGATACCGGCGTCGCACAACCCCTGCGCGATCAGCGTCGAACTGCGCGAGGTTGTGTTGGTCAGAAACCCACAGGCCAATCCGCGCCGCCGAACCTCGCGTACTGCTTCTCCTGCTCCCTCGATCGGCTGCCAGGACGTGAGCAGGACTCCGTCGATATCGAACAGAACACCTTCGATGTCGGCCATTGCACCAGCCTATATTCGCTATCGAGGTCCTGCCGAGGCGTCGTAACCCGAAATCCGTCGATCGCTCAGTAGGCTCCCACCCATGGACCTGCGCGACGACGACCTCTTCTCCGTTGCCGGTTCTCTGGCCGAATTACTCGGCGCTCCCGTCACGATCGAGGACGAGAACTCGACCGTCCTCGCGTACTCCGGCGGCGAGCAGGCCGTGGACGAAGCTCGCATCGGCACGATCCTCGGCCGGCAGGTACCCAGCCGATTCCGCCAATTACTCTCCGATGCAGGAGTATTCGATCGCCTCCACCGAGAGATCGATCCCATCTACGTCGACCTCGAAGACCCTGCGATCACTCCGCGCCTGGTCATCGCAGTTCGCGAGAACGATCACCCCGTCGGCTCGATCTGGGTTGCACTCGCCGGAACACCGACGCCCACACAGGAATCGATACTTCGTTCCGCGGTATCCGTCGTGGCCGAGAGAATCGCCTCGGAGCGTGACCGGGTCGACAGCACACGCCGTCGCCAGTCCCAGCGCGTCCAAGCTCTGATCGGCGGTGGCGAACCGGCTTTCCGCGCCGCAGACGACTTGCGGTTGGCAGGCCCGCTCACCGTCGTCGCCGTCGGAACAATCACGGGACCACTGCCGGCGGGGTTGGTCGCGTCCTTGAGCCTGTACCTCGACACTCTGGCCGTCGACGCCGTTGCCGCTCAACTGTCCGAGACCATCTACCTTGTCATCGCGGCCGACGAGACCAACGCTCGCCGATTGTCCGCCGACTTCCTCACCCGCGCCCGTGGTCGCGAATTCCTGGCAGTAGCCGTCGGCCGGACCGTGAAGTCTGCGAGCGAATCACATCTTTCACGTTCGGACGCCGACCATGTTCTCGGAGCGCTTCGGCATGGCCGGTCCGGCGGAACCGTCTCGGGAATGAGGGACACGTTGGCCTCCGTACTCGCCCTGCACGTCGCCGACATCATCGACGGACTCGGCGACGCCACACCACTCGGAAGCCTCGAACGTCACGACTCTCAGCACGGCAGCGATCTGGTCGCGACGGCAAAGGCCTTTCTCGAGCACGGCGGTGACGTAGCGAATTCTTCTGCCGCACTGCATGTTCACCCCAACACGCTCCGCAACCGCTTGCGTCGAGGCAAGGAGATGTGCGGCGTCGACTTGACCGACGCCGACACCCGCTTGATTCTGATGCTGCAGTTCAAACTCGCTCGCTGAGCAGGCGCGGCGGCGCGTTGTGCGAATCCACAACGAGGTAGCTCCGACGATGGCCGAACGGCCAGTCCTTTTGCCGGCCCCGCGATTCATGCTTGAGACAGACCCGGATGTGACCGGCGTCTCGGTTCGAGCAGAGTCTGTAGAAGGAGTGCGTCATGGGAACTCGTCAGAGCCCCGATCGTGTGGTCGTGGTCGGTGCGGGTGTTGTCGGATTGTCGACGGCCTGGTTCTTGCAGGAACGTGGAGTCGAGGTCACCGTCGTCGATCGCGACGGCGTCGCAGCCGACGCGAGCTGGGGCAACGCCGGTTGGCTAGCCCCCGCATTGACGCTTCCGCTGCCCGAACCCGCAGTGCTCCAATACGGCTTGCGCGCGATGCTCAGCCCGTCGTCCCCGGTGTACGTGCCACTGACCACCGATCTGAAGCTGATTCGGTTCCTGGTCGGGTTCGCGCGCCACTGCACGCCGTCGAAGTGGCAGGAAGCGATGTCGGTCTACACCGAGGTCAACCGAACAGCCTTGGGCGCGTACGACGAACTCGCCGACGGTGGCGTCCGAGAGCTGACCCGCCTTGCCGATCCTTTCCTCGCCGCGTTTGCGTCCGAGAAGGACCGACAGACTTTGGTGGACGAGTTCCATCACGTCGAAGCTGCCGGCGGCGAAGTCGACTTCGACCTCCTCGACTACGACGCGATTCATTCGCTCGAGCCTTCACTCGGTCAGGGCGTGAAAGCCGGTTTGCGTCTGCGCAATCAGCGTTTCATCGATCCCCCGTTGTTCGTGAACTCGTTGGCGGACGCGGTTCGTGAACGCGGTGGAGAAATCGTCAGCGGTTTCGACGTCGCGCAGATCGACGATCGGGTCGGCGGAGTCAGTGTTCGCAGTGCACACGGTGATTCACGCGACGGTGACGCCGTGGTCATCTCGAGTGGTGCCCGCTTGAACAAGCTCGCCGCACCGTTCGGCGTGCGCAAACTGGTGCAGGCCGGACGCGGCTACAGCTTCAGCGTCAAGCCCGAGCACCTCCCCAAGAATCCTGTGTATTTCCCCACCCAGCGCGTTGCGTGCACGCCGTTGCACGATCGCTTCCGAGTGGCCGGAATGATGGAATTCCGCAGCCCCGACGCGCCGTTGGATCCGCGCCGCGTGCAGGCGATCGTCGATGCGGCCAAGCCGATGCTCAGCGGCATCGACTGGACTGCGCGGGAAGAGGAATGGGTGGGCTCACGACCGTGCACTACCGACGGCTTGCCGTTGATCGGAGCCACGCGCTCGCCGCGCGTGCACGTCGCCGGTGGTCACGGGATGTGGGGAATCGCCCTGGGTCCGTTGACAGGAAAGATGGTGGCCGACTCGATGACCGGTGCTCAGACGCCGACCGTCATGCGTCACTTCGATCCGCTGCGCTGACAGCCGGTTTCACCCACTTGTAGTACGCGCCCGTCAGCAGAACCAGCCATCCGGCACCGACGAGCAGCGCAACTCGGGTATCGGCGATGACGCCGAGCAACACGATGACAAAAGCCAGGAACACGATCGCGAAGATCTGACCGTACGGCCACAGCGGCACTGGAAATTTCAGTGCCGCTGTTTCGTCTGCACTCATCTGAGCGCGGGAACGGAACTGCGAGAGCAGGATCATGATCCAGACGAAAATGGTGGCGAAGGTCGCCAGCGAGGCGATGACGAGGAACACCTGGTCCGGGATCAGGTAGTTGAGCAGTACTCCCACCAGCAGGGCACCGGTCATGATGACAACGGTCATCCACGGAACACCGTTTGCGGAGACTCTCTTCATCACCTGCGGGGCCTGGCCGGCATGCGACATTCCGAACATCATGCGACCCGCACCGAAAACGTCGCTGTTGATGGCGGACAGGGCCGCGGTGATGACAACGATGTTGAGGATCGATGCGGCCGTTCCCAATCCGAGGTTCTCGAAGATCTGGACGAACGGACTGTTGTCGGAGTTGATGGTCTGCCACGGAATGATCGCCATGATGACGGCGAGGGTGCAGATGTAGAAGAGAATGATGCGCACCGGGACCGTGTTGACGGCTTTCCTGATGGTCTGCGCCGGATCCTCGGCTTCGCCCGCGGTGATACCGATGATCTCGGTGCCGCCGAACGCGAACATGACGATCGCGAAACACGCGACGAATCCGCCGAAGCCCGTCGCGAAGAACCCGCCGTCCGACCAGAGGTGGCTGATTCCGGCATCGGTGTCGTGAACGCCGAATCCGAACACGATGATCGCGATGCCGCCGGCGATCATCGCGATGATGGCGGTGATCTTCACGAGCGTGAACCAGAATTCCAGTTCGCCGAACACCTTGACGCTCAACAGGTTTATCGCGCCGATGAAAAAGACTACCGCCAGCGCCCAGATCCAAACCGGTACGTCCTGGTACCAAAACTGCATGTAGATCCCGAACGCGGTGACGTCGGCGATACAGACGATGATCATCTCGAACGTGTATGTCCACCCGGTCAGGAAGCCGGCGAGTGGTCCGAGGTGCTTGTTCGCGTACTCGCTGAACGAACCCGAGACCGGGTTGCGGACCGCCATCTCGCCGAGCGCTCGCAACACCAGGTAGACCGCGATACCGCCGATCAGGTAGGCCAGGAGCACCGACGGGCCGGCTCGTTTGATGGCCTCGGCGCTGCCGTAGAACAGTCCGGTTCCGATGGCTGATCCGAGGGCGATGAAGCGGATGTGGCGCGCTGTCAGCCCTCGCTTGAGGCCATCATGCGTCGCGGCGTCGCTGTTCACTTCTCGGTACTCCAGTCGGATGGATCGTCATACGTGCGCGAACCATTGTCCGCTACCACCGCGCGTGTTCCCGCACGACCCTGCTGGACGGCCGTACAGTGACCTGACACACATGGTCCATTGACGGATCGCTTACGATCGACAAAAGTGTTTGTAACTTTACGTAGCATCAACTCGACTGGAGAGACTGTGTCCAACACGCTCGAAGCAAGCATCGACATCGACGCATCACCGCAGGACGTGTGGGCAATCGTCGCCGACCTGCAGCGCATGGGCGAATGGAGCCCCCAGTGCAAGGTGATGAAGGTGATCGGCGGGACCGTGCGTGAGGGTGCCAAGACGATCAACGTCAACCGCAAGGGCTTGTTGGTCTGGCCGACGTCGTCGAAGGTCGTTCGTTTCGAACCCAACAAGTCGGTGGCGTTCCGTATCGCGGAGAACCGCACGATCTGGTCCTACGAACTCGAGCCGACCGCTACCGGCACCAAAGTTACCGAGCGTCGCGAGGCTCCCACCGGAACGTCGAAGGTCTCGCAGTTCCTCGTCAAGACCGTCCTGGGCGGAAACGCCGACTTCGAGGTCGAGCTCGTTGAAGGCATGAATGCCACCTTGAAGCGTGTGAAGAGCGAGGCCGAGGCGGCTGCACGCACCTCTGCTTGACCCTCGACCTGGTCGAGGCATCAGGATCCGTTCCATGGATCCCGTGATGACACAGATAGCGCAGGCACAAGAATTGGCGAGCTCCGGCGATCGAGCCGGGGCTCGCTCTGCGTTCGAGAAGGTGTGGGAAGAGATCAGCGCCGCCCCCGATGCGCTCCACATCGTCTCCCTCGCGCACTACATGGCCGACGTTCAAGACGATCCGGCTCAAGAGCTCTGCTGGGACCTGCGCGCCCTCGACGCTGCAGATTCGTTGACCGACGCGCGAGCCCAGGAACACCACGCATCGCTGCAGGTCGCCGGTTTCTATCCATCGCTGCACCTCAACCTGGCTGCCGACTACCGCAAACTCGGACGCGACGCCGAGGCCGTCGAGCATCTGACGAAGGCCGAGGCGTCGGTCGGCACACTCGCCGACGACGGTTACGGCCGGATGATCAGGGGCGCTATCGAGCGACTGCGGGCAGAATTGATCCGTGACCACTAGTTCCGCCCTCTTGACGATCGGCGAGATGTCCAGGGCGTCGGCGCTCCCGATCAGCGCGCTGCGGTTCTACGACAAGGAAGGCGTGCTCGTCCCGCATTCCGTCGATCCGCACACCGGTTACCGCTGGTACACCGACGACCAACTCCGCGACGCACGCGTGATCGCCGGTATGCGGCGCGTCGGTGTTCCGATCCGCGACATGATGGCCGTCCTGACCGGACCGGAACCCCATTCGTGCCTCGACGCCCATCTGCGCAACCTCGAGGACGGTCTCGCCGACGCCCGGGCCGAACTGGGACGAATCCACCGCCTGATCGACGCGCTACCTATCTCCGGCGGCGTGGACATCGACTCGTGGGATCTACGACGCGCACTCGACGCCGTGCTGTTCGCCGTGAACGAGGAATCGGAGTTCCCGATACTTCGCGGCGTCCACCTCGACATTCACGACGGCGTCGCTGCGTTTGTCACCACTGATCAGTTCCGGCTCGCGGTCGCCGAGGTGAAAGTTCACTCCGCTCTGACGGTGTCCGCTGTCGTTCCCGTCACCTTCGCGCGATTGTTGCGCGACGTCGCCGGCGTCGTGACGCTGACTTTCTCCGCGCGCACGGTGACTGCGTCGTATCCGGGAGGTGAGGTGTCCAGCCCACTGATCGAGGACGGCGAGTTCCCCGATCACCGAATCCTGCGCGAGCACCACGACGCCGTCGAACTGAGCGGCGACCAACTTGCCTCCATGCTCAACGGCACCGGACACGGAGCCGTCGTCAGCATCGGCGAAGACGGTGGTGCCCGGGTGGATCCGGGTGGAATGGATCCCCGTGAGAGGTTCCGCGTACTGGTCGACCGGCAGCGACTGCGCGACGCTGCCGCAGCCCAACCGGGGCGGCAACTGGTGATCCGAGTAAGCGGTGCGACGCTCCCGCTGGCGATACGCACGGGCGACTGTGTCGGGTACTACTCGTACCTGATGCCACTACAGCCTGTAGGAGAGAAGGCGTTCACGTAATCTATGGATGCTCTACCGCCCGTACTGTCAGTGCGACCAGCAGAAGACCTACCGAGTAGTTAGAGGAGCCTGTGGCACGCCGACCCACACCCCCCGGAACCCCGCAACCCACCGGGATCGGACATATCGTCGATCTGGTTCGCCATGCGATTCCGCCACTTCATCCCGCCGGCCTGCCGTTCGTGCTGGCCCCGCTGGGAGTTGCAGCTCTGGGCCGCAACCGTAAGTGGGTGCGCCGAGCCGGTCTGACCACCGCCGCCGCATGCGCCACGTTCTTCCGTCACCCGCACCGGGTGCCGCCCAACCGCATCGGCGTCGTCGTCGCACCCGCCGACGGCGAGGTGGCGCTGGTCGACAACGCCGTTCCGCCCGCCGAGCTCAATCTCGGAAGCGAGCCGCGCCCGCGCGTCAGCATCTTCCTCTCGGTTCTCGACGTGCATGTCCAGCGCAGCCCTGTCGGTGGAACGGTCAAAGAGGTCGTTCACCAGGCAGGCAAGTTCCTCTCCGCAGATCTCGCCGACGCCAGCGAGGTCAACGAGCGCAACAGCATGCTGATCGAAACCGCCGATGGTCACGACGTTGCGGTTGTCCAGATCGCGGGACTGCTCGCGCGCCGCATCGTCTGCTACGCCGGTGTCGGTGACGTCTTGCCGATCGGCGACACGTACGGACTGATCCGTTTCGGCTCACGCGTCGACACGTATTTCCCCGCCGGAACCACACTCCTGGTCGAGCCGGGACAACGCACGATCGGTGCTGAAACAGTTATCGCGCAACTGCCGTGAAGACGCCGAAGATGAAGTCAGCCGTGAAGAAGCCGGGAGCAGCCCAACCCGGCGCGAAGATGCCCAAACGCACCCAGGCGGTGCGGTTGCTGCCGTCCGTCATCACCATCCTGGCGCTGTGCGCCGGGCTGTCCGCCGTCAAATTCGCTCTCGACGGACAACCCGGTACCTCGCTCGCGATGATCGGCGCCGCAGCCGTCCTCGATTCACTCGACGGCCGCATCGCGCGACTGCTCGACGCCACCAGCAAGATCGGCGCCGAACTCGACTCACTGGCCGACTCCATCTCCTTCGGCGTGGCCCCAGCTCTGGTCCTGTACGTGACCTTGCTGGACGGCACCAGCATCGGCTGGATCATCGCGTTGATCTACGCGGTCAGCATCGTGTTGCGACTCGCACGTTTCAACACCCTGCTCGACGACGACGACGTCCCCGCGTACGCACGTGAGTACTTCGTCGGCGTTCCGGCCCCGGCCGGCGCACTCATCGCCCTCACCCCTCTGGCCGCGACGGCTCAGTGGGGTGACGGCTGGTGGTCCTCGCACATCGTCGTCATCGTGTGGACGCTCTTCTCGGCTGCACTGATCGTCAGCCGCGTCCCGACGCTGGCGATGAAGTCGGTATCCGTGCCGCCGCACATGGCGGCCGGCCTGCTCGTACTGGTGACGTTGGCTGCGGCCGCACTCATCACCTACCCGTACATCCTGCTGATCGTTCTCATCGCGATCTACCTGGTGCACATCCCGTTTGCCGTGCACTCGAAACGGTGGGTGGCAGCGCGTCCCGAAACCTGGGACATCAAGCCTTCCGAACGCCGCGCGATCCGACGCCAACCCAACGTCGGTGGCCGCCGCTCGGCCGCTCGTCTCGGATTGCGGCGACCCCGCTAGTCCACGACGTACTCTCGAGAGGTGACTTCGCCGGAACTCGCCCTCACCGTTCGACTCAATACCTCTGCCGCCGACCTACGCCGCGGGGTCGTGCGCTTGCACCCCGAAGCGTTGGCGGCGTTGGGCATCCGCGAATGGGATGCCATCGCACTCATGGGAGCCCGCGGCACCGCGACCGTCGCGGGCCGTGCGCCCACCGGAACCCCGGCAGGCACGATCCTTCTCGACGACGTCACCATGTCGAATGTCGGCCTGACCGAGAACTCTTCCGTCGTGGTCGGTCCGGTGACGGTGTACGGAGCGCGATCCGTCTCCGTCACCGGATCGTCCATGGCGACAAATTCGATCAGTTCGACGGTTCTGCGACAGGCCCTTCTGGGCAAGGTCGTCAGCGTCGGCGACACGGTCTCGCTCCTCCCCCGCGATCTCGGTCCGGGTACGAGCACTTCCGAAGCCACCCAAGCGCTTTCCCGCACCTTCGGCGTCGCGTGGACATCCGAACTGCTCACCGTCACGGCCGTCGAGCCTGCCGGTGGTCCGGTCAGCGTCCAGCCGAACTCGGCAGTCAACTGGGGTTCCGGCTCAGCGGGTTCGCTGACGCCGAGTGCGCGTGTTTCCGGTTCCGCTGCCGTCACGATCGAACCCGCACCGTCGGTTCCGCTGGATCACCTCGTCGGCGCGCAGGCGCAGGCAGCCAAGCTGACCGAGTGGCTCGGCCTGGCACTCGACGAACCAGAACTGCTCCGTACGCTCGGCGCCTCCCCGCACCTCGGCGTCCTCGTCACCGGCCCCGCCGGCGTGGGCAAAGCCACGCTTGCCCGCTCGGTCCTGTCCTCGCGCAACCTGGTCGAACTCGACGGCCCGGGAGTCGGTGCCACCGAGGCGAATACCCGCCTGCAGCGAATCGTCGACGCCGTTGCTGCCGTGCGCGGCGGTGGTGTACTGCTGATCAGTGACATCGACGCTCTACTTCCTGCCACAGCCGAACCGGTGTCCGCGCTGATTCTCGAACAACTGCGCAGCGCCGTCGCCACCCCCGGCGTGGCATTCGTCGCGACCTCCGCCCATCCGGAGACTGTCGACGCGCGCCTTCGCGGCCAGGATCTCTGCGATCGAGAACTCGCACTTACCCTGCCGGACGGCGCAACCCGCAAGGCCCTGCTCGAACTCCTGCTCCGCCGCGTGCCCACCGGAACCCTCGAACTCGACGCCATCGCCTCGCGCGCACCCGGATTCGTGGTCGCCGACCTCGCGGCGCTCTGCCGCGAAGCTGCTTTGCGAGCGGCGACACGGGCGTCAAAATCCGGTGATTCTCCGGAGATCACGCAGGAAGATCTCGTCGGTGCCCTCGAAGTGATTCGGCCACTGTCCCGTTCGAGTACCGAAGAACTGTCGATCGGCAGCGTCACCCTCGACGACGTCGGCGACATGGTCGAAACCAAACAGGCGCTCACCGAAGCAGTGCTGTGGCCACTGCAGCACCCCGACTCCTTCGCGCGCCTCGGAGTCGACCCGCCCCGCGGCGTGCTCCTCTACGGCCCTCCCGGCTGCGGTAAGACGTATCTCGTTCGCGCCCTTGCCAGCTCGGGTCACCTCAGCGTCCACGCCGTCAAAGGTGCGGAGCTGATGGACAAGTGGGTCGGCGCCTCCGAAAAGGCCGTACGCGAGTTGTTCCAGCGCGCACGCGATTCGGCGCCCTCGTTGATCTTCCTCGACGAAATCGACGCCCTCGCCCCGCGTCGCGGTCAAAGCTCCGACTCCGGGGTGTCGGATCGCGTCGTAGCCGCGTTGCTGACCGAACTCGACGGCGTCGAGCCGCTACGCGACGTCGTGGTGTTGGGCGCCACCAACCGACCGGATCTGATCGACCCTGCTCTCCTGCGCCCCGGCAGACTCGAACGTCTCGTATTCGTACCGCCGCCGGATGCGGAGGCTCGCAAAGCGATTCTGCGCGCTTCCGGCAAGTCGGTACCGCTCGCCGAAGATGTCGATTTGGACATTCTGGCCGTCGATCTCGAGGGATACTCGGCAGCAGACTGCTCGGCTCTCCTGCGTGAGGCTGCACTCGCCGCCATGCGCCGGAGCATGGACGCGGCCGACGTGACGGCCGCGGACGTGGCAACCGCCCGTGAGAAGGTACGTCCCTCACTCGATCCCGAGCAGGTGGCACACCTACAGGCGTACGCGGACAACCGATAAGGACTGACCATGGCTGCTGATCTGGTTCTGTACGGCGACATCGTGACCATGCACGAGGACTCACCACGCGCCCAGGCACTCGCCGTGACGGGAGGCCGGATCACAGCCGTCGGAGCGCGGACGGACGTCGAGAAACTGGTGGGGCCGGACACCCGCGTCGTCGACGTCGGAGGTGCCGCAGTTCTACCGGGGTTCATCGAGCCGCACGGTCACCCTTTGGAAGAAGCGATCGTGCTCGGGCCTGACGTCGTCGACATCCGGCCTGTCACGATCGCCGAGGCAGATGCCGTGGTTGCGGCCGTCGTCGACACAGTTCGTTCGCGGGGTGCTGCAGGCGCTTCTCTGAATGGCTGGGACCCGTTGCTGCAGAAAGGCCTACCCGACCCGACCATCGCCTGGCTCGACTCCGTCGCACCGGAGTACCCGCTCGTGATCATGCACAACTCGGGTCACGTCGCGTATTTCAACACGGCGGCAGCAGTGCAGGCCGGCATCACCCGCGATACCCACGATCCGATCGGCGGATCGTACGGCCACGACGCGACGGGTGCACTCGACGGATCCGCGTACGAAATGCCTGCGGTGTTTGCAGTCGCGGGCCACGCAGTCACGATCGGCGACGACTTTCCCGCACTGGTGGCGGCCGAATGTGCCAGGCTGAACGCCGCGGGAATCACCACCATCGCCGAATTGTCATTCGACCCCAAGATGCGGCCCGCCCTGGCCGCGATAGCCGACGCCGGACTGCTCACCACCCGCCTGCGGCTCTACGAGATGTCCAACGACGCACGCACCACCGAGGCATCGCCGGGTGACGGAAACGACCTGGTGCGCCAGATCGGGATCAAGGTCTGGTCAGACGGTTCGCCGTGGGTCGGCAACATCGCCACCAGTTTCCCGTATCTCGATACCGAGGCAACCCGCGCGCTCGGGATCGCCTGCACGCATGGGCACGCCAACTACACCGGCGAACAGATCCACGACATCAGTTCCGCTTACTTCGCCAACGGGTGGCAGATGGCGTGCCACGCCCACGGTGACGACGCGATCACCATGGTTCTCGACGCATGGGAGCAACTTCTGAAGGAGCACCCCCGGGCCGATCACCGGCTGCGTCTCGAACACGTCGGCGCGATGCGTCCGGATCAGTTCGTCCGCGCAGCGGAACTGGGTGTCACGGTCAGCATCTTCATCGACCACCTGCACTACTGGGGTGACGTTCTGGTGGATGACCTGTTCGGCCCCGAATACGGATCCGTTTGGGCCGCAGCAGGATCTGCGCTGGCGGCCGGACAACGGTTCACCTTCCACAACGACGGACCCGTCACCCCCGCCAATCCGCTACGGAACATGCAGGACGCCGTCACCAGACTTTCACCCAGCGGCCGTGTCGTGGCGCCCCAGGAACGGATCCCCGTGGACGCCGCCGTGCGCGCCCATACGGTCAACGCCGCATGGCAGCTGTTCAGCGAGGATCACATCGGGTCCATCTTTCCCGGCGCCTACGCGGATCTTGTTGTGCTGTCGGCGAATCCCCTCGACGTCGAGCCGGCCGAGCTGGCCGACATCACGGTGCTCGCCACCGTCCTGGAGGGCCGGACGGTGTACGGGGACCTGAGCGCGATCGGCTGATCGGTCGCCGCGGACAAGACAGTTGCCCTCCCTGCTCGAGTTCCAAGGATCGTTGCGAGAACGGAAACGACGCTGGGTGGTTTCAGAGTTCGGTGTGGACGTCGTCAACGACCTGGGCAATCGCATGTTTCGCCCAGGCCGTGATCTGCTCGTTCGTGTCGCGGTAGTACGGCAAGGCAACCAATGCAATCGACAGAGCCCATGCGCGGCCACGCGTCCAAGTGTCCTCGTCCACGTCAACACGAAGCCGGAATGTATGCCGAGTGCTCGGCGTCAGCAGAGTCCATGCGATGAGGCAGTCGATTGCCGGGTCTCCGAGAGCGATTCCACCCCAATCGATCACGGCCGCAAGGTTGCGGTCGCTCACCAGGATGTTTCCCGGGTGCAGATCCGAGTGCATCCACACCGGCGGGCCTGCGTAGTCGATGACGTCGCGCGCCTTTTCCCACGCCGCCTCCGTCAGCGCTCCGTTCAGCAGGTCGCCACACGCTGCAATACTCGCGCGAGTCGCTGAATCACGTCGCTCAATCGGATCGGCCCGGTAGGAATGCAGCGATCCCTGTGGGCACAATCCGAGTGTGTCGATCTGACGTAGGCTGTTCACAAAGTCTGCGAGCTGGATGGCCAGGTGGTCATCGACTATGCCGGGCACAGGGTTTCGCCCTGGCACCCACGGGTGCACCGACCATTGCCACGGGTATCCGAAGGCCGCCTCACCCACACCTACCGGAACGGGCACGGGGACCGGTAGGTGTGGAGCCAGATGCGGCACCAACTGTTGCTCCTTTGCGATTCCCTCTGCAGCACCTGGGGTGCGGGGCAGACGGATTACGAGTGAATCGCCTACGCGGATCATGACGTTATCGGTGCCGATCGACTCCACCACACGCAACGGCAGATGGGCCCACTGCGGCATCTGACTCGAGAGCAATCGCCGCACCAGCGCAGCATCGATGTCTGGTTCCAGTATGTGCAACTTCCGAATCTGCATGACATGAGCAAACCACTCCCGCACATTCCGCGACAGTGTGGGCGAGGCCGATGTCTGTCGCAAATCGTATAAAGATCCAAAAAGTCCCAAGAATCTGAATTGTCGAAAATTATTGCATAGGAACAGTTTTCGAATTTCATGTCTTGTATTCGAAACTTTGTTCGAATATGATTGCTTCATGAACAGTCGGGAAGCGTGGCAGCTGGATGGTGAGGGCCTCAAGAGTGAGGTTCTCGATCTGGTGCGCGTGCGGCATGAGTTGCAGTCGCGGATGGTGCTGCTGATCGTGGAGATGTTTTCCCGGGAGACTGTGGTCGGGAAGGGTTTTCGGGCGATCGCGCAGTGGCTGCACGGTTCGACGAATTTGGAGATCGGTGAGTGCAGCCTGCTGGTCAGTCTGGCGCGGTTGCTGTTGCTCGAACCTGTTGTCGCGGATGCATTCCACCGCGGCGATGTGGATGCGTTGAAGGCGCGTCAGGTGGCGTCGTTTTGTCAGCATCCGCCGAAGAACATGACGCCGGCGGATGTGGACAAGGCCCGCAGGATCCTGTTGGAGTTGGCGTCGAAGAACATCGCGGATTGTGATGCGGTGCGGGCAGCGATCCGCCGGATCGAGAAACAGTACGGAAAACGTGAGGACGGCGTCCCTGTCGGGGAGGATTCGGAGCGCAACGAGTTCTACGCCTCGAAAGGCTTGTACGGCAGAGTGACTGTGAAAGGTGATCTGGATGCCGTCAACGGGGCCCGTCTGATCACGTTGTTGTCGAGTTTGTCGGCGCCGACGCCGGAGAAGGACGGCGTCAAGGACACTCGTACTCCGGCATTGCGGCGGGCGGACGGGTTCTGCGAATTACTGCGGAGGTATGAGCGAGCGGGGTTGGGTCCGATCGAGGGCGGGGTGAAACCGCACATCACTGTCACGGCCAGCGCAAAAGACATGACGGATCTGCAGGCTTTGAAAGACCTCCTGCCGTCGACGGAGGAACTGGGATTTGCGTGGACGGATTGGGTGGGCCCGATCAGCATCGATACCGCACGGATGTTGGCGTGTGATTGCACGGTCACTCGGATTTTGTTGGATGAGAATGGTGTTCCGCTCGCGTGCGGTAAGGAAGTGCGAACGGCGACGGTTCCGCAGAGGCGGGCTCTTGCGGTGCGTGATGGCGGTTGCGCGTTTCCGGGGTGTGGGACTCCCTCGGGCTGGTGCGATGCTCATCATATTGTTCACTGGGGTGATGGTGGCCCAACGGATCTCGACAATCTGATCTTGCTGTGTGGTCACCATCATCGGACACTGCATCACACCGAGTGGCGAGTGGAGATAGGCCCGGATCGGAAGACGGTGTTCTATCCGCCGATGTCGATCGATCCGTATCAGCAGCCGATCGGTGGGAACAGTCCACCGACAGCGGCGTGAACCTCCACAACTGAAGACGCGAGCACCGGGGCACAACCATGCCCCGGTGCTCGTGCTGCGTTCCCGACACCTTCGCGGAGACATACGGCTTACCAGCGGTTCCGAACCTCCTCGGCAAATCCGAGGAGATCTCGAACCACCAGAGGCGAACGGTCATCGAGGATCACTGTGCCGGAAAACTTTCCGAACACCTGATGCTGAATCGAACGCAACACCCCGACGTCGAAAGTCGCGGCACGGTCGATAACCGGCTCGAAAGTCATCTCGAAGCGACCATCGCTGCTCGAGAAAGTCCACGGGGCGCCGTCGTACGTTCCCTGCGGGATATCGAAGTCGATCCTGTCCAGTTTGTGCGCCCGGCCGCCGACAAACACGATGTTCTCACTGGCCGCCGTAGTGTCCCCGAAGCCGTAACCGATGTTGAATCCGAACCGCTCGCCGCTCACCAGTCCGGATGCAGAACCCCAGTACCAGGTGTTGTCGTAAGTCCAGACTCCCCTGCCCCAATCGAGAACGCCGAACGAGTCTTCCGAGCGAAATGTGAAGTCGTCGCTCCCGATTCGCACGGTCCCGGCAGCGGGAAGGCAGTTGATTTTCTGGTTGTAGTAAAACGACCGGGGCGCCTTCGGAAACGGTGTGGCAATCACCATCCGGTCATCAGCAGGACTCGCCAGGAACAGATCGGCACTTAGACCTCGTCCACCGTCGAAAGCCGGATAGTCGACGATCAGGTGACGCCCGCCGTCTACATGGCGAAACTCGAACCGAGCCTTACCTTTCGACACCACCACATCACCGTCGTCCGCACTTTCGGGCAGACCGAGCCTTCCCATCGGGAAGGGCAGCATCACGTTTTCGGTGATCTCGTGTGGTGTTCGGAAATCGAGCCAGGAGACCCCGAGCAAGCCCATATACCCGTTGTCGGCGACGGTCAACGCGATGCCGTAATCCGCCGTGAGAACGCAGTAGTAGTCCCACTCTTTGATCCGGAACTTCGGGGCGGTGATCGCGGAGCGTCGAAACTTGCGAATCTCCGATGAGGCCCAACCCGTCTCGACCAGATGTCCGCGATCGTCGAGAAGCGGGCCGGGCGACATCAGTGTCTGCATTCTTACTTCCAGCGTCCCAAGATCTCGTTTGCACGGTTGGCCAAGGCCATCTGGAAGAACGGACCGAAGCTCACACGCGCCACTCCGAGCGGACCGAAACTTGCCGGATCGTCCTGATCCGGGATTCCGATCGCATTGATCGGAAGTGGGAGTTCGGACGTCAAGCGGCGCTGGGTCGCGTCGTCGTGACGCCCGACGGGGTAGAGAACGTCGGCACCGGCATCGGCTGCCAACTTGAGGCGTGCGATGGCGCGATCGACGCGATCGGACTCGTCACCGACCTGCTTCACGAACAGGTCGGTACGTGCGTTGACGACAACGTGGACTCCGGCGGCGTCGGCGGCCTGACGAAGCCCACCCACGAAGTCGGCGTGCTCTTGCGCCTCTCGCAAGCGTCCGCCTTCACTGTGGACGGTGTCCTCGATGTTGAGTCCGACAGCGCCGGCATCGATCAGCCCGTCGATGAGAACTGCCGGCTCGAGCCCGTAGCCACCCTCGATGTCCACCGAGATCGGGGCGTCGACCGCACCGGTGATCTGCTTGATCCGGTGCAGAAGCTCGTCGAAGGTAATGCCTTCGTTGTCCGGCTTGCCGATGGAATCGGAAACCGGGTGGCTGCCCACCGTCAGGGCTGCAAAACCTGCAGCCACCGCAAGATTCGCCGACCACGCGTCCCAGACTGTGGGGAGAATGACCGGGTTGCCTGGCTGGTGCAACGCCAGTAGAGCAGTTGCCTTGTCGTTGATCGAAGTCATGCGGTGGCTCCTCGAGATCGTGGGGTGTAGCTCTCACCTACCGACTCTAGTGAGCGACCGGGCAGCCTGTGCTCTTGTAATCGACCTGGAACTCCTTGATGCCGTTGATCCAACCCGAGCGCAGACGGCGCGGATCACCGATCTTGGTGATGTCCGGGACGTTGTCGGCAATCGCGTTGAACATCAAGTCGATCTCCATACGAGCGAGGTTGGCACCGATGCAGAAGTGCGCGCCCGTTCCACCGAAGCCCAAGTGCGGATTGGGGTTACGAGTGATGTCGAACGTCATCGGGTTCTCGAAGACGTCCTCGTCGAAGTTCGCGGAGCTGTACAGCATCACCACGCGCTGCCCCTTCTTGATCGACACTCCTGCCAATTCCGTGTCCTCGAGCGCGGTGCGCTGGAAGGCGGTGACGGGTGTCGCCCAACGGACGATCTCGTCGGCCGTCGTCTTGGGACGTTCTTTCTTGTACAGCTCCCACTGCTCGGGGTTGTCCAGGAACGCGATCATTCCGTGCGTGATGGCGTTGCGGGTGGTCTCGTTCCCCGCCACCGCCAGGATCAACACGAAGAACCCGAACTCCTCCGGGCTCAAAGAGTCGCCGTCGATATCCGCCTGGACCAGTGTGGTGACGATGTCGTCTGCCGGGCAGGTACGACGCGCGTCTGCCATTTGGTACGCGTATCCGAGGACTTCGGTGGACGCGACTGCCGGATCACCCTGGTATTCCGGGTCGTCGTAGCCCATCATCTCGTTGGACCACTTGAACAGCTTGTCTCGATCGTCCTGCGGCACACCGATCAGATCCGCGATCGCCTGGAGCGGCAGCTCACTGGCAACCTGCTTCACGAAGTCGCCCGGGCCTTCGCTCACAGCGGTGTCGACGATGCTCCGCGCACGACGATCCAACTCGTCGCGCATGCCGTTGATCGCGCGCGGCGTGAACAGCTTCGAAATCAGCTTGCGGAGCTTGGTGTGCTCCGGCGCATCCTTGTTGAGCAGAAGATGGCGGAGCATCTCGACGGCCTCGCGAGGCATGTCGTCGGCGAAACGCGCGATCGCGGTGTTCTCCCAGCTCGAGAACACGTCGCTGCGCTGGCTGACCTCTTTGACGTCAGCGTGACGCGAGACCACCCAGTAGCCCTCGTCCTGGAATCCGCCGACCGTCGGCGGCTGCTCACACCACCACACGGGTGCGTTGCGACGCAGTTCGGCGAACTCCTCGAAAGGGATCCGCTCCCCAAGGACAGCAGGATCGGTGACGTCGAATCCGGCCGGCAGGTCAGGCGTGCGTGTTGTGTCCGAGATGGTCATGGCGTCCTCTGATCGGTCGAATGTGCGCTACACCACAGAGTAGCTTTCGCTAACGGCCTGTCAAGTGAAAGACGGGGAGTCTCGTGCAACCGTCCCGCAAGAGCCCCCGCGGCACTAGGATCCCGGTAATGACAGATACCTCCGGCAGACTGACGCTGCGAGAGAAGCAGAAGCAGCGAACCCGCGCAGACCTCGTGGACGCCGCCGGCGCGCTCTTCACCGAACGCGGATACGCGGCTGTCACCGTGGAAGACATCGCGGGCCGGGTCGGCTGTAGCCGAGCCACCTTCTACCTGCACTTTCCCGGAAAGATCGACATTCTCAAGGCCCTCGGCTCGAACACTGTCGTATCCAGCACCCTCGCCATATTCCAGGATCTCGACCATGTACTCGACTCCGGTTCGCGCGAAGAATTCGCCGGCTGGATCGCACGCGCTCTCGACTGGTGCCGCGATCACCACCACATGATGCGGGCGTGGGACGAAGCCATGGTCCTCGAACCCGAGTTCCGCACACTGGCCCGCGAAGGCATCTCCGCACTGCCCAACGCGATGCCGT
The DNA here is from genome assembly GCF_053608585.1 of Rhodococcus sp. NPDC055024. Classification (NCBI taxonomy): domain Bacteria; kingdom Bacillati; phylum Actinomycetota; class Actinomycetes; order Mycobacteriales; family Nocardiaceae; genus Rhodococcus; species Rhodococcus sp. NPDC055024. The sequence continues at coordinate 95,228 of NZ_JBSGVT010000004.1, read as the reverse complement.
CGTACCTGGCCCGGTGGCCGCAGGACCGGCATGACGAAGCAAAACTCCGAGTAGAGCTCCTGCTCACACAAATCGAGCGTTTCTTCATTCGCTGGGCCGAGCAGGGCGCAATCACCGCGGGTGCGGACGTCGCAGCAGACGTTCTCACCGACATCTGGTTTCCGGCACTCACGCCGCCCGCTACCGATGTTGCGGCGCCGCGATAGGTTGGCCCGATGCCACTCGATCCTCGAGCGATCCTCACCACCGTCGCTGCGCTCCTGTCCGCGATACTCGCTGCGCTGGCCCTGACCAATCCAGTTCTTCGTGACTGGGCCATCGTCGCCTCCCCATCGGAAGTGGATCGCTGGATCAGCAGTGGACCCACTGCTGTCGGACTCGGCGCCGTAGTTGCCGTGCTTGCCTGCGCCCTTTCACAGCGTCGCGGGTCCCGTCGGGCGGCCTGGATCGCGATCACCGTCGGGGTCGCCGTCATCGCGATCATTCGGGCAGTCGTACCCGAGGTCGCGTCACTGGACCTGCTGATCGCCTTGATCATCGTCAAAAGTGTTGCAGCCGGCACTATTCTGGGCTGCGTGGTTGCCGTCAGTTGGGATCGCACTGCCACGAAGAACGCCACACTCCTCGGCATGCTTGCCACCTTCCTCGCGATCCGCACGTTCGCCGGTGGGACAGCCAGGATGACGACGTCTTCGGTGGGTGAGCCGTCGTGGTGGCTGATCGGCGTCACGGCCGCGGCAGCGATCGCCTGCGCAGTCACCGCGCAGGCCGGCTTCCGGATCCGCAAGCCCGACGCGGGCGAAATCCGTATCGCGCTCGTGGTGATCACCGCGCTGGCGATCGGGCATCGCGTGCTCGGCGCCGTGATCGACCGCCAGCAATACGCGTCCGAGGCAACCGCCTGGATCGTCATGGTTTTGGCGGCAGGTGCTGCGCTCGCGTTGACGTGGATCGCCGCCTACCGTCTCGGCGACACCTCCGGCGCTGGTGGCAAGTTCCTCTGGGCGGCAACCGCGTTGGCAGCTGCTTCGGCTCCATTGTTCGTCGACATCGCGAAGGGTTCCGGTCACTGGGGAGACCTGAAGTCCCCTTGGGTACTGGTGCTTTTCGCAGCCCTGCCGGTCGCCGTCGGATTGAGACTGCACAAGCAGGTGCCACACCTCGTTCCCATCGCCGTTCTCGTTGCGGTACCACTGTCAGAACTACTGCCCTTCGACTCCGCGCACGGTGTCTGGTCAATCGCGCTGAAGATTGCCGCGCTGGGCCTCGCCGCTGGGCTGCTGTTCGGTTCCCTGGCTCCCGGCAGCTTGGTCGACGCCACACTCGGACTCGCCATTCCCTTTGCCGCGATGACCTTCTCGTCGATCGCCATCCTCACCGATCAGCTCTCTTTCCCACCGATGATGACGTCGATATACATCCAAGGCCAGCTCGACATCGACGCGGTCTCTCCCCACGGCGACGGAGGATTATTCGGACGCGGCATCGGCATCACCGTCGACTACGTCACCGCTCAGACCGTCGGCGCAGCGGTACTCTTCACCCTGATCATCGGCTTCTGCGGCGCGGCGATCCTCCGACGACCTTCACATCCGCCAGTCGAGTTACCGGAACCGACCGAGACCGCCTGATCAGGACAGACCGATGACCATCGATGTCCGGTCATGCACCGTCGCCCTTGCGGCCTTTCTCTCGGGAATCCTTGCGGCCGTGGCGCTGACGAGCCCAGCCCGCATGAGATGGCCTGTCACCGAGCCGCAGTCGAAGGTCGACCAATGGATCAGCAGCCAATCCACCAGCGTCGTGGTCGGCGCCATCGTCGTCGTGGCAGCCTGCGCCTATCTCCAGCACCGCGGTTCTCGAAAGCGCGCGTGGGCATTTGTGTACGTGGGCGTCGTCGTGCTGATTCTGATCAGATACGTCGTCCCCGAAGAACTTGGTCTCGATCTGCTGAGCGTTCTGGGTTTTGCCAAAACCATTGCAGCAGGACTCATCCTGGGTGGCGCGGTCGCCGCCTCGTGGGACAGTCGCATCGGTCGCAACCTGCTGATCGTGGGCGTGGTGTCGACGTGGTTGGCCGCGCAATCGTCCACCGGAGATTTGATACCCGTCAGCACGTCGTCCATCGGTGAACCCGCCTGGGCACTTCTGTGGCTGACGCTGATCTGCGCAGTAGCGTGCGCCATCAACGTTGATCCCGAATCGGGGATCGGTAAAAGCGAACCGGGCATTGCCGCAACCGCTCTGGCGGTTGTGCCCGGCCTCGCCGTCACCCAACGGATTCTCAGTTCGGTCGTCGACCGGCAAGAGGACCCGTCGACGTTTTCGGGTTGGCTGGTCATGATCGCGTCCACCGTCGCCGTCCTCACCCTGACCTGGTTCTGTACGAGGAAACTCGACGCAACTTCAGACAGCGGCGGATTCCTCTGGGCTGCAACCGCCGTTGCGGCGGCCGCCACGACGGTGTTCGCCGATCTGACCGACCGCTTCTTTCTCAACGGTGACCGAACCTCGCCGTTGGTGATCACTGCCCTCGCGGTCATCGCGGTCGTCGTCGGGTTGAGACGTTCTCGACACCGAGATCGCAGGATCGTGGGTCTGGCGCTCCTGGCTTCGATCCCGTTGTCCGAGTTGATCTTCAGCGGCGATCACGAAGTGGCCCTGTTGCTCCGGATCGTCGCGCTAGGCGTCGGATCGGGGCTATTGCTCGGATCCGTCTTGCCCTCGAATCCCGTCATCGGGGCGCTGGGGTTGACCATTCCATTCACTGCCCTGGTCTTCATGTCGATCGGGCAGCACGACATCGAGACTGTGTCGTCAACGTACCTCCGGCCCGATCCACCCTCGACGTACTTCCAGCAAGACTCCGCACTGCGCGGCTACATCGACGCGATCGAACCCGGCGCAGCGTATCGGGCAGAAGCCTCGACGATTGCCTACGCGTACGAGGCGCCACCTCGTTCCGTCGGTACCGCACTCCTGATGTGTGTAGTTGTCGTCGCCACCGGTATCGCGCTCCGCCGCCGCAACCCCGTTGACACACCGTCACCGGACTGAGACCTCCTATTGCGGTGCAACTGGTACCGGATTGACTATTTTGGAGCAGTGCCCATCGCCCGCAGGACGCTGCTCGTCGCACTGAGTGGTGTGACGGCATTCGTCGTCACCGTCGTCGCTTTGGCGCCCTTCGTCAACAGCCAGTCGACGTCGATTTCGACGGGTGACCGGTTCTGGTCGATCTCGACCATCGGTGCCGGCGTCTTGGCTGTCGTCGCGGTCGGGACAGCCGCGATGATGGCACGTTGCCGGTTACGGACCGCTGCCATGACGGCATTCGGTGGGCTCCTTCTCGAACTGCCCGGACTCTACGATCACAACTTCGAAGCACTCTCGCCCGTCGGTGCGGGAGTCGCTGTCGGCGCGGTCACGGTTGCTGCCGCTCCCCGGGTCCGAGCCGCTTCGGTCGCGGGAACGATTGTTGCCGTGCATGTCTCGGATTCGCTCCTCGACGACGATGCAATTCCTCGGCGGTACGCGGACTACATCGCCGACAACACCAACCAGTTTCAACCACCAGTGCTGGCGGCAACACTGATCGCACTGGCATTGACCGCCGCGTGTGTCGCCGCATTCTGGTTCCACGATTTCGACAAGGACCACCCCAAAGAACGGATGGCCGTTCGGCCGGTGACGATCGCGGCGGTGCTCACTCTCTTCGGCGTCGCGGCAAATTGGTGGTTCGACATCACCACCGTCACGGCAGCGGTGCCCCTCCTACTCGTCGCTCTGGTGATCACGGTGATCTGCGCGCGGGTGTTGGGCGACGGCAGTCGGATCCTGCTGATGTGTACCGCTGCCGTCGCAACTCTGGCAGCGGTCTCGGCGAACCGTCCGGCAACCGAGGCGATGGAGTGGTCGAAAACCCCGGCCTCGACCGCCGTCGTGATCGGTGTCGTCATCGTTGCCGCGGCAGCAATCGGGGCTCTCGCGCCGTCGCGCGTTGTCGGCTACGGATTGCTCCTGACGGTGACGGTCGCCGGGATAGTCAGCTATGCCACGTCGCCTTCGCCGAAGATCGGTGACCTTCTCACGATCAGCGATCTTCTTGTCGCCTTCACCGCAGCGGTCGTCACCTACGCGATCGCCAGCGCGATGTACCGGGAACCACCGCGGACCGGAGCGTCACGAGCCCTCGTCGGACTCGGTGTCATCTTCGGCCCGACGGCGCTGGCCCTGCTCGTCTATCCGCAGTTCGACTACGGATGGACGGCGTACACCCCGCTGGACGAGAACAAGCCCTTCAACGGCATCACTACGGTCGGCCCGTTCGAGATCTCGACCGACATCCTGATACTCGACGCCGTCGCGCTGATCATCGTGGCCGTCTGCGCCTACACGAGTCTGCGATTGGGCCGGATCACACGATCCGTTCCTCCGTCGATCAGTCGATCAGATCCATCGACGCCAGGCGATGGAACACTTTGAGCGATCCCGGCGCCACCTCGTCCATCGCCGCGTACTCGGAGAGCGTGAAGTATCGGAACTCGGCGATCTCGCTGGTCGGGTGCGGGTCTCCGGCCATCTCCGCCAGATAGCAACTCATGTGCAGCCCGGTGTCCGCGGAATGTCCGAAAGCGTGAGCCTCGAAGACGTCGAGGAACGTGACCGTTCCGTCGACCAGATCGACGTCGAGTTCCTCCCGAATTTCGCGGTGCAGCGCCTGCTCGGGTGTCTCGCCCGGGTCGATCTTTCCGCCGGCCATGTAGAACGCGGTCTTGCCCACGGAGCGGGTCTGGATCAGCTTGCGGTCACGAATGTGCGCGAGAGCAGCGGTACGGATGATCGTGGTGGGAGTCGGCGAATTCACGTCGTCCAACCTACGTGTATCAGCCAGTGCTGAAGATGTCCGAATCGACTCGCTGCACATCGAAACTGCCACGCCCGGTAATATGTACGCAAAGACAACCTCTCCGACTAGGTGAATTGTCTCGTTAATCCGATAGGTTCGATTTTGTTCGGACACCCCGCCGCCCGCTGACAACACGACGGAGTGCCTTTTGCTCGCTATCTTGCTTGCCCATGCCGTTGCCGCCCTCTTGGCTCCGCTTGTGGTGCGCAGGTTAGGGCGAAACGGCTTCTTCCCCCTCGCGATAGTCCCCCTCGCCAGCCTCGGCTGGGTCATCGACAAATGGGGCACCGTCGAGACGCTGCACATCACCTGGGTCCCTGGCCTGTCGATGGACATCGACTTCAGATTCGACGCGCTTTCGGCCATCATGGCCGTGCTCGTCCTGGGCGTCGGCACGCTGATCCTGATCTACTGCGCCCGCTACTTCAACGACGACGAACCTCGACTCGGTATCTTCGCCGCCGAGATGGTCGCCTTCGCGGGTGCCATGTTCGGGCTCGTGACCAGCGACAACATGCTGCTTCTCTACGTGTTCTGGGAACTGACGACGGTCCTGTCGTTCCTGCTGGTCGGTCACTACGCCGAGCGCGCCACCAGTCGCCGCGCCGCAACCCAGGCACTGCTCGTCACCACCGCCGGTGGTCTGGCGATGTTGGTCGGCATGATCATCCTCGGCCAGGTCGGCGGCAGCTACAACCTGTCCGAACTGGTCGCGAACCCGCCGACGGGTTGGCTCCCGTCCGTCGCGATCGTTCTGATCCTGATCGGTGCGCTCTCCAAATCGGCAATCGTGCCGCTGCACTTCTGGCTGCCCGGTGCAATGGCCGCGCCCACCCCCGTCAGCGGTTATCTCCATGCTGCCGCGATGGTCAAGGCCGGTATCTACCTGGTTGCGCGCCTGGCTCCCGGTTACGCCGATTCGCCGCCGTGGCGCATCACCATCATCAGTTTGGGTCTGCTGTCGATGATCCTCGCCGGTTGGCGAGCCATGCGCGCGTACGACCTCAAACTCGTCCTTGCCTTCGGAACCGTCAGCCAACTCGGCTTCATGATGGTCCTGGTCGGCATCGGCACGCGTGACGCCGCCCTCGCCGGCATGACGATGGTCGTGGCGCACGCGATGTTCAAGGCCGCGCTCTTCATGGTGGTGGGCATCATCGATCACACCACCGGCACCCGTGACCTGCGCAAACTAGCTCACCTGGGTAAGGCGGCACCAGCTCTCGCGATCATTGCGAGCCTCGCTGCCGCCAGCATGGCCGGTCTGCCACCACTCCTCGGATTTGTCGGCAAGGAAGCCGCACTCGAATCGGTGCTCGAAACGAACGCGCTCGGGCACTGGTCGTCCATCGCCGTCGTCACGGTGATCGTGTTGGGCTCGATCCTGACGGTCGGCTACAGCGTCCGCTTCATCTGGGGCGCCTTCGGACGCAAGACCCTGAGCAAGCCAAGTCCGGCCGTGAGCAAGATGCACAAGCCTGGTTGGCTGTTCCTGTTCGCGCCCGGCCTACTCGCTGTTCTCGGTCTGGCCGCCGGCATTCTCTCGCCCCAACTCGAGAAGCTGCTGACGCCGTACTCCACCACACTGGCTCCCGGACCGCACGCCGATTACCACCTCGCGCTGTGGCACGGATTCAACACTCCGCTGCTGCTGACCTGCATCGTCATCGCGGGCGGCGTCGCGCTCTACATCGCGCAGCGTCAGATCAGCCGCCTGCACTTCGAGCACCCGCCGCTCGGCAACGCCGACCGTATCTACGACGCGACCCTGCGCGGCATGGACACCCTCTCGATGCGCCTGACCGGCGCCACTCAGCGTGGTTCGCTCCCCCGCACCCAGTCGACGATTCTCGTCACGCTGGTCGTGGTGCCGCTGTTCCTGCTGATCATCGACACCAAGGACGGCGGAGTCGACCTTCGGATGTGGGATTCGCCGATCCAGTTCACTATCGCGCTGATGATGGTTTCGGCCGCCATCGCCGCGACTCTGATGCGCAACCGACTCGCCAGCGTCATCCTCGTCGGGCTCACCGGCTACGGCTGCGGTGTGTTGTTCGCGCTGCACGGTGCACCCGACCTCGCGCTGACCCAGTTCCTCGTCGAGACGCTGACACTGGTGATCTTCGTGCTGGTCCTCCGCAAGCTCCCCGCCGAGGTCGACGAGAGCAAGGCAATCGGCTTCAAGTGGCCACGTGCTGCACTCGCCGTGGCCGTCGGTATCACCGTCACGACCATCGCGGCCTTCGCAACGAATGCCCGGAACACCCGTCCGATCTACGAACTGCTTCCCGACGCGGCCTACGACCTGGGCAACGGCAAGAACGTCGTCAACGTCCTACTCGTCGACATCCGCGCATGGGACACCCTCGGTGAGATCTCGGTGCTGCTGGTCGCTGCAACAGGCGTCGCCAGCCTCGTGTTCCGCAACCGCCGCTTCGGCATTGCACCTCGCGTCGCCGATGCACCCTCCGTCATCGTCGACAAGGCGGCCGCCAACTCTGACACGACGTGGTTGCGCGGCGGAGACCTGATCGATCCGCGACACCGTTCGCTGGTTCTGGAGGTCACCACGAGGTTGATCTTCCCAACCATCATGGTGTTGTCGATCTACTTCTTCTTCTCCGGCCACAATGCTCCCGGCGGCGGTTTCGCCGGCGGCCTGACGGCGGGCCTGGCACTGGTACTTCGTTACCTCGCCGGTGGCCGCTACGAACTCGGTGAAGCCGTACCCATCGACGCGGGCAAGATTCTCGGCCTCGGTTTGGCGCTGGCCGCGGGCACCGCCCTGGTGTCGCTGTTCCTCGGCGCCCCGGCACTCTCTTCGGCCGTCTTCGAGTTCACCCTCCCGCTCATCGGCCACGTCAAACTGGTCACCGCACTGTTCTTCGACCTGGGCGTCTACCTCATCGTGGTCGGCCTGGTCCTGGACGTACTCCGAAGTCTCGGCGCCCGCCTCGACGCAGAAATCGAGGTGAAAGCACCATGAGCGCAAACATCGGAATGCTGATCCTGATCGGCGTCCTCACGTCGGCCGGTGTCTACCTCCTGATCGAACGAAGCATCACCCGGATGCTCCTCGGTCTACTTCTATTCGGTAACGCCATCAACCTCTTGATCCTGACCGTCGGTGGATCGGACGGGAATCCGCCCATCGTCGGCCGAGATTCGGTCCACGAGGAGATAGCGGATCCGCTCGCGCAGGGCATGATCCTGACGGCCATCGTGATCACGATGGGTATCGCCGGCTTCGTTCTGGCACTGGCGTACCGGTCTTTCAGGATCAACACCGCCGACGCCGTCGAGGACGATCCCGAGGACACCAAGGTTCTCAAGCGTCGCCTGCCGGCCGACGCTCCCGACCACGACCGCTCCGACGACCCGCTCACCGGTGCCCCGAGCATCGGCGGCGACGCATTCGACAAGGACGGCAACCCTATTCCCCTCGAACAATTGGTCAACCTCGAGGACATCGAATGCTACGACGACCTCCACGACGGCGACTTCGAGGACGAACCGGTACCCGACTGGGCCACCGACCTTGCTCGTAAGAAGGAATCCGAGAAGCGGCGCAAAGACGCTCGCCAGACCAAGATCGAGGGAGGTGGAGGCGCATGACCATCTCGGACAACCTGATGGGAGCCCTTGCGCCCCTGCCCGTTCTGATCCCGATGCTGGCCGCAGCTGCGACGCTGGTCGTCGGCCGACGTCCTCGTTTCCAGCGCGTGATCACACTGATCGCGCTCGTCGGCGTCGTCGCGGTGTCGGGCCTGCTTCTCTACCTCGCAGACCGCGACGGTACGACCGCGGTTCAGGTCGGCGGCTGGGATTCGCCCATCGGCATCACACTCGTGGTCGACCGTCTCTCGGCGATGATGCTGGTGGTCTCGTCGGTGGTACTGCTCGCCGTCATGATCTACGCGATCGGTCAGGGTATTCGCGACGGCAGCGAGGCCCAGCCGGTCTCGATCTTCCTGCCGACCTATCTGGCGTTGACTGCCGGTATCTCCAACGCGTTCCTCGCCGGTGACCTCTTCAACCTGTATGTCGGGTTCGAGGTCCTGCTCGCCGCGAGTTTCGTGCTCCTGACGCTCGGTGCCAGCGCCGACCGCGTCCGGGCCGGCATCTCGTACGTGATGGTCTCGATGGTGTCTTCGCTGATCTTCCTGGCAGGCATCGCCTTCGCCTACGCGGCGACCGGCACCCTCAACATGGCCGACATGGCCCTGCGCTTCGACAACATTCCGCCAGGAACACGCACCGCCATCTTCGGTGTCCTCCTCGTGGCGTTCGGCATCAAGGCTGCGGTCTTCCCGCTGTCGGCGTGGCTCCCGGACTCGTATCCGACCGCGCCCGCACCGATTACCGCCGTCTTCGCGGGGTTGCTCACCAAGGTCGGTGTGTACGCGATCATCCGGGCGCACTCGCTGCTGTTCCCGCAAGGAGAACTCGACAACGTATTGATGGTGTGTGGCCTGCTGACGATGGTGGTCGGCATCATGGGTGCCATCGCGCAGAGCGACATCAAACGTCTGCTCTCGTTCACCCTGGTCAGCCATATCGGTTACATGATCTTCGGTATCGCGCTGTCCACGACGTCCGGTCTGTCGGGCGCGATCTACTACGTCGCCCACCACATCATCGTGCAGACGACTCTCTTCCTCGTGGTTGGTCTGATCGAACGACAAGCCGGGTCGTCGTCGCTGCGCCGTCTCGGTGGTCTCGCGGCGGCCAGCCCGATCCTCGCAATCGTCTTCCTGATCCCGGCCCTGAACCTCGGTGGTATCCCACCGTTCTCGGGCTTCATCGGCAAGGTCGCACTCCTGCAAGCCGGTGCGTCCGACGCCAGCGCGCTGGCCTGGATCCTCGTCGCCGGCGGCACGATCACCAGCTTGCTGACGCTCTACGCGGTCGCCCGCGTGTGGACCAAGGCATTCTGGCGAGCCCGTGCCGACGCGCCCGAAGGTGACCTCGCCGACGTCAGCCCGTCAGCGTTGATCGACGAATCCGAAGAGGACATCGCGTTCGTCGACCGCGAGGACGTCGGCAAGATTCCGATCTTCATGCTGATTCCGACGGTCGGGCTCGTCATCGTCGGCCTGGGGCTGACGGTATTCGCGGGCCGGATCATCGACATCAGCGACCGAGCGGCGAAGGATCTGCAGGACCGGTCCATCTACATCGACGCGGTTCTCGGCAACCACCGACCCGTTCCGGTCGACGAAGCTCCCGTCGCTGCAGACGACCCTGCAAAAGCTCCCAGTACCGATGCCCCGAACACCGAGACCCCGAACACCGAGGAGGCTCCGCGATGAAACGCGAACAGGTACTCCGCGTCGGGATCCTGCTGTGGCTGATGGTCGTGTGGATCCTGTTGTGGGGCAACATCAGTTTCGGCAACATCTTCGGCGGACTCGCCGTCGGCCTGATCATCATGGTCCTGCTTCCCCTCCCCCGCGTACCGGTGGAGGGCCGGGTCCATCTGCTCTCGATCCTGCGTCTGCTGTGGATGATCGTGTATTACGCGATCCAATCGAGTATCCAGGTCGCTTGGCTGGCGATCCGTCCGTCACCGCCGCCGGTCACCGGAGTTCTGCGGTACCAACTCGGGATCAAGTCGGACCTGGTTCTCACGCTGTGCATCGACGTTCTGAACCTGATCCCGGGCACCATGGTTCTCGAGATCGACCAGAACCGGCGCATCGTCTACGTCCACGTGCTCGACGTCGGCTCGCAGAAAGCCGTCAGCGCGTTCTACCGCTCGGTGGAGGATCTCGAGAGGTTGTTCATCGCGTCGTTCGAACGTGATTCGGACTGGCAGCCCAGCCCGTGGCACCAGCGCGACTACGAATTCGATGCACCCCGGCAGGAGGACCGACCATGAACGGGTTCATCACCACGATCTTGATCATTTCGGGAGTGATTCTCCTGATCGCCGCCGTACTGACCACGTTCCGATTGCTCGACGGGCCGAGCTCACTCGACCGCCTCGTCGCCCTGGACACGATCATTGCGGTCTCGATGTGTGGGCTCGCGGTCTGGGCCGCGTACAGCAAAGACACGACCATCGTTCCCGCGATCGTCGCGCTGGCACTGGTCGGCTTCATCGGTTCGGTGTCCGTCGCACGCTTCCGGGTGAGTGACCAGTGATCGGCAACATCCTCGACACGATCGGGGCAATCTCCATCTTCCTGGGCGCGCTGCTCGCGCTGACCGCCGCGGTGGGAATCGTTCGATTCCCCGACACCCTGCGCCGTATGCACGCGGCCACCAAGCCTCAGGTGGTCGGCCTCGTCCTGGTTCTGATGGGCGCCGTGTTCCTGCTTCGCGGAAGCGTCGACATCTGGATGCTGATACTGGTCGGCATCTTCACGTTGCTAACGGCCCCCGTCATCGCGCACAGTGTCGGACGCGTCGCCTACCGCGAACAGCGCGAGGAGGACGACCTCATGAAGATCAACGAACTGGAAGACCCGGACTCTCTCCGGTAGCGACATCCCACTCACCGTCGCGCTCGCCCCACACTGCAAGAGCGGTTCCGGGGCGGGCGAAGAAGGTGGCGAAGTACGCCACCGACATGAGAACCAGAACAGCCATCAGTAGCGGACCGAAGATCGCCGGGTACTCGGCCATCTGCACCGAAGCGAATCGGTACGAGAGCAACAACCCCGCGAGCAGTGCCGAGCCACCGATCAACAGACGCACTCGGAACCAACCCCAGCCGCGCTCCGGATCCCGCAGCGCCGCATCGAGCGTCAAGCACAGAACCGCACCGGCAATGAGGTCGACGCCGTAGTGGAATCCGAAACCGAGCGTCGCCGTCAGGGTCGCGACGAGCCAGAACGATCCCAGGCTGCGAATCCACCACGGCCCGCTGCGAGAGTGGATGAACAACGCGACTGCCCACGCGGTGTGCAGGCTCGGCATGCAGTTTCGTGGCGCGGCGTCGTCGAACGGCAGCGACGACGGTGACGCGAAGTCGAAGTTGGGCACGATGTTCGGCCAGTAGTCACCGATCTGGAATCCGAAACCACGCGGACCGAAGGCGAACACCGGACCGACCACCGGGAACAGGACGTAGAAGATCGGGCCGATCAACCCGATGAGCAGGAACGTACGCAGCAGGTGATGCGACGGCCATCCCTTGCGTACTTGATAGAGCGCGACAACGATCACCGCTACCGGCAGTTCGACGTAGATCCAGTCGAGCGCTGCGGCGCCGACGGGGCCCATGGCGTCGACGATCTGGCCCATCACCCACGACGGGTTCCCGAGAGCCTGGTCGGCGAGGAAAACGTACTCGTCCCACACATCGGTGCCGACGAGAATGGTGATCTCCAGCCACGTCTCGGCAACCTTGGCCGCGATGATGAGCAACGCGCCCAGCGCAACGCCGTGCAGAACGCTGAGTCGACGCTCACCGGACAACTTCCACACCGCGTACACCGCGATGGCCGTCAGCACCCAGGTGCCGCCGGTGCCCATCGTCAGCGGCCCACCGGAGAACCAGCGGATCGCGCCGACGACCACGTCGATCACGACGGCCGCGGATACCGCGTAGATGCGCTCCTTGTTGTTCAGTCCGACCAGTGCGAGAGCGAGGCCAACCCAGGGCATCGTCGCGGATCGGGGAACGAGGAAGTAGTCACCGAACAGGCTTTCCACCGGACCGAGATAGCCCTTGTACGACGCGAACGCCTGCACGCCCAGGACCAGCACGGTCAATGCTGCTGTGCCGATCAGAAGGACTCGATGAGAACTCGACCACGAACGATCCGACTGTCCGGGTGCGTCCCCTCGTTGGGACCAACTGTCTATCAACACCGGACAATAGTAAACGGCGTGTGAACCGAATATGGACACCCACTGGACAAACGGTTGGTATGCCCGGATTTCCAGCGCGCGAAACAGCCCTTCTAGCCTTGAGGCTGTTAGGTGCCCAACTCTGCGACCAGGGCGTCGACGACCGCGACCAGATCGCCGCCCGTCGCTTCCGCAACACGGCGTTGACGCTGGTAGGACGCGCCACGACGGGGAATGTCCGCTACCGACGCCAACTCGTCCGCGCACCCGAGTGAGACCGCAATCGGCGCCAAGTCGTCGAGCAGGCGATCCAGATCGTCAGTGACGAGGCACTCGTTCGCTTCGGAGTCGAGGATGATCTCGGCATCCAGTCCGTATCTTGCTGCGCGCCACTTGTTTTCCTTGACGTGCCACGGCTGCATGTTCGGCAGAGTCTCACCGGCGCTCAGTCTGCGGTCCAGGTCGACGATGAGGCAGTGGACCAGAGCAACCAGTGCGCCCAGTTCTGCGCGCGTCGAGACGCCGTCGAACACCCGGACCTCGATGGTTCCCCACTTCGGTGCGGGGCGGATGTCCCAGTGCATGCCACCGATCTTGGTGATCACACCGGTCTTCATCTGGTCGTCGATGAACGACTCGTATTCGGCCCAGTTCTCGAACTGGTACGGAAGGCCTGCGGTGGGCAGCTGCTGGAACATCAACGCGCGATTGGACGCATATCCCGTATCCACACCGGCCCACATCGGCGAGGACGCCGACAGTGCCAGCAGGTGCGGATAGCGCTGCAGCAGCGCGTTGATGATGGGGAACACGCGGTCCGCGGACGAGACACCCACGTGAACGTGCACGCCCCAGATCAGCATCTGCCGGCCCCACCACTGCGTGCGTTCGATGAGTTCGTCGTAGTCGGGGGTCCGTGTGACCAACTGCGTCGACCATTGCGCGAACGGGTGCGTGCCCGCGCTGATGAGATCGACGCCGAGCGGATTCGCCGCGCGGCGAAGCAGATCCAGTGACCTGTCGAGATCACTCATCGCCTCGCCGACCGTCGAGTGAATACCCGTGACGAGTTCGACGGTATTTCGCAGTAGTTCCTTGGTGATGTGCGGGGTTTCCGAGCCGGCAAGCTCTTCGACCGCCGAAAACACCTCGGCTGCTGTATTGGAGAGATCTCTGGTCTCGCGATCGACCAGCGCGATCTCCCACTCCACGCCCAGCGTCGGGCGCGGCGAACCTGGAAATGGAACTACCACGCAGAGAATCCAATCACAGTGTCGGTAAAAACACCGTGCTGGCTACTGCGTGGTAGTCGCCGGAAGTGATGCAAAACTCAGGTGAGTTGTCAGCTCTTGGTGATGACACCGCAAGCAACGCGTCCGCCTGCGTCACCGGTGTCGAGGGTCTGCTGATCCGGTGCCGGCGCGTAACGCGTCGGGATGTTGCCGAAGTTGTCCGCACCGGCGTGGATCATGACGGAAGTTCCGCCGTTCGCGACCAGTTCGTCGACGGTGAATGCGTCGGTGGTGGTGACCAGCGTGGCAGTGCCGTCTTCGAGGACCTGAACCGAAGTGAGGTCGCCGCTGGCCGGATGGCCGGTGTGGCCCTCGGCCTGGAAGTGTCCGCCTGCCGAGAGGAAGTTACCCGGCTCTCCGCCGCTGGGAGCTACGGAATTGGTCTCGCACTTGGCAACCTGGTGAACGTGGAATCCGTGGAATCCGGGGGTCAGGCCCTTGGCGTCGAGGGTGACCTTGACGTCGCTACCTTCCTGGGCGAACGTGACCGTTCCGACCTTGGCGCCGTCGGTGCCGTTCAGTGTTGCGGTGACCGTCTCGGCAGAAGCGCCGGCGTGAGCCGTCTCGGAACCGTGGCCGCCCGCGCTTTCGTGCGCGCTGGGATCGGCTGCACCGGTCCACACCGGAGGAGTCGTGCCGGGGACGCTGCTGGGCTCTTCGCTGTTACTGCAAGCGGTCAAGCCGAAAGCGGCAATCGCGACTACAGGGGCAACGACGCGCCAGGACATACGCCGGGTGCTGCTGGGGGCCATCGAACCGCTCCTTTGAGGTGGCGAGAAAGTGCTTCTGATCATAACGGCGTGTGTAGTAGCTGGAACCGACGGGTCAGTTCCACCTTCACGACCGGTCAGTTGGAGGTCACGATCACGATCACGCCAGGTGACGCGTTCGCGATGCCGGCGAATCGAGGTTCTGCGGTGACTCCGAGTTCAGCTGCGATCTTCTGCGCCGCTGCCTTCTCCGCCGCGGACGATCCGTAATACACCGTCGTCGTACTGACGGTGCCCTCGCTGTAGTTACCCGTCTCCTCGACGTTCCAACCTGCTGCCGTCAACTCCTCGGCAGTGCCTGCTGCCAGACCGGAGACGGTGCTGTTGTTGAGAACTCGAACGCTGACATTCGACGTGTCGGTGCCGCTCGCGGAGCTGGAAGTCGTGGTCGTCGCAGTTCCCGAAGGTCGCGACGTGGTGGTGGTATCGCCCGAAGCGGGTTGCGTCGTCGCTGCCGGCTTGGAGGTGGCAGGGGCCGCCGCGGGAGCACTCGTCGTGGCAGGCGCCGAAGAATCGGTCTGCTCTGCTGCAGTGTTCTCGTCGCCCGATCCACCGTCGCCCGATCCACCGAGAGAGGCTGCTCCGAGACCGATGAACACGATCGCGAGAGCGATCAACACCATGGCGATTGCGCGAAGCGGAGGTCCGGACGGCTGCTCTTTCGGGGTACTCACGATGTCGACCTTATCGCCAGTACGTGGACAGCCCGATCATATGTACGCGTGATTCAGGTGACCTCGAAGCCGAGGCGACGGGCGGCCCTGGCCTTCTGACGGCTGGCACGCAGACGACGCAGGCGCTTGACCAGCATGGGATCAGCCGCCAAGGATTCGGGGCGATCGACCAAAGCATTGAGAACCTGGTAGTAGCGGGTTGCCGACATGTCGAACAACTCCTTGATGGCTTCTTCCTTCGCACCGGCGTACTTCCACCACTGGCGCTCGAAGGAGAGGATGTCGTGTTCCCGGCGGGTGAGGCCGTCGTCGCCGACCTCGTGCATGCCTGCTGTATCTACTACCGAATCGTCGGCGCCAGTGCCTTCGGACTGGTTCCGACTACGCGCGGTTGCGCCGTCCATGTCACTCCTCGACTGCTGTGCTCGGCGTCAGCGAGACTCGTATGCCCGGTGTTCTTTTTCCGACCGAATTCTCGCGGCCGTGAGTTTCCCGGTCCCCTGGCCCGAAGGTAACTCACAATTTCCCCCGCGGCCCACGTTCCGACCGAGCAACGAATTACATCGCTGTTCTTCAGCAACCATTGAACCATGATCGAGTGTGCGGGCCGTGATAACTACGCGGGCGCGCCGCACTATCCTTGTCCGCATGGCTATCCTCCCCATCCGAATCGTCGGCGACCCGGTACTGCACAAGGCGACAGAGCCGGTCACTCAGTCCCCGGCCGAGATCGCCGAACTGATCGCAGACATGTACGAGACGATGGACGCCGCCAACGGCGTCGGTCTGGCGGCCAATCAGGTCGGTGTTTCACTCCGAGTCTTCGTCTACGACTGCCCCGGTGACGACCGCACCAGCGAGCGTCGACGCGGTGTCGTCGTCAACCCGGTACTCGAGACCTCCGAAATCCCCCAGACGATGCCCGACCCGGACGAAGACTTCGAGGGTTGCCTTTCCGTCCCCGGCGAGCAGTTCCCGACGGGCCGCGCCGATTGGGCGAAGGTCACCGGCACCGACGCCGACGGCAACCCGATCGAGGTCGAGGGCACCGGATTCTTCGCACGGATGCTCCAGCACGAGACGGGCCATCTCGACGGCTTCCTCTACACGGACGTGCTGATCGGCCGCAACGCGCGCGCCGCCAAGAAGATCATCAAGCGTTCCGGTTGGGGCAAGCCCGGTCTGACGTGGACGCCGGGCACCGTCGACGATCCGTTCGGTCACGACGACGACGATTACGAAGACTGAGAATTCTGCTCTGAACGGCAACATTTCGATCGGTAGCCGGGTGGTCTTGCGATACAAGCTCCCACCCGGCTACTCGCATCCCATGACCGACGTCATCGGCATCCTCGAGGGCGCCGATCCCATCGCCGTCCGCGCCGGCGACGGTCGTCTTGTCCAGGTCTCCGCTGATCAGGTGATTGCACTCAAGACTCTCTCGGCCCGCCCGATTCGCATCGGCGAGATTCGAAATCTCGAAACGGCTGCCGCGGCGGCATGGCCGGGGGTCGAACAGGCCTGGATCGACGGTTGGTTGCTGCGCGCCGGTCACGGGTTCACGGGCCGCGCAAATTCGGCTTTGCCGCTCGGCGGTTCGGGGACGGTGGCCGGATTCGACGTGAGCACTCTCGAACGGATACGCCAGTGGTTCGGTGACCGCGATCTGCCGGCCCTGCTGCTCCTCCCCGATCGGCTCGGCACCGCTCCGGGCGGGTGGACCTGCGAGAAGGAAACCATCGTGATGGCGGCCGATCTGGGCAACGTCACGCTGCCGCTCGGCCCTCCGGTCACGTCTTTCGCCGACCGCCCCGACCACAATTGGCTGTCGATGTACGACGCCAACGCCGATCCCACACACGTCGAGGCGGTTCTCACCGCTGTAGTGGGCAGCGCAACTTTCGCCGCGATCGGAAACACCGATACGACGCTCGCCATCGGTCGCGCTGCGCTCACCGAGGCGCCCGACCACAAGCGCTGGATCGGGCTCACCGGTATTCACGTCGACCCCGAACACCGTCGTCACGGAATCGGGTCGCTGATCTGCGGGGATCTTCTCTCCTGGGGTCGCGAGAACGGTGCGACGCACGCGTACCTTCAGGTTTCGGCCGGGAACTCCGCGGCGATCGCGCTCTACGAGCGGCTCGGGTTCGTCGAACACCACCGCTACCGATACGCCACCGATCCTGTCGGCGGCTGACGCTAGGCTTGCCCTCGTGCGCATCGCTACCTGGAACGTCAACTCCGTCCGTGCCCGTACCGACAGGATCGTCGACTGGCTCGGTCGATCCGACGTCGACGTCCTGGCAATGCAGGAAACCAAGTGCAAGGACGAGCAGTTTCCGTACGAACGCTTCAAGGAAATCGGCTACGAGGTCGCCCACGTCGGGTTGAGCCAGTGGAACGGTGTCGCCATCGCTTCCCGCGTCGGCTTGGACGACGTGCAGATCGGATTCGAGGATCAGCCCGGATTCGACAAGGATCCCGAGGCAGACCCGGTCCGCGAGGCACGTGCGATCGGTGCGACCTGCGGCGGTGTGCGGGTGTGGAGCCTGTACGTCCCCAACGGCCGTGAGCTCGAAGACCCGCATTACGCCTACAAGCTGGATTGGCTGGCCAAGCTGCGCGACGACGCGGAGGGCTGGCTCAAGCAGGATCCCGACGCGCAGATCGCCCTGGTCGGCGACTGGAACGTCGCTCCCACGGACGACGACGTGTGGGATCCCGCATTCTTCGAGGGCAAGACCCACACGTCGGAGCCGGAGCGAGCGGCCTTCACGGCGTTCACCGAATCCGGGTTCGCGGACGTCGTCCGCCCGTACACCCCCGGCCCCGGTGTGTACACGTACTGGGACTACACGCAGCTTCGCTTCCCGAAGAAGCAGGGCATGCGAATCGACTTCATCCTCGGTTCACCGGCATTCGCGGCCCGCGTCGAGGCAGCCGAGATCGATCGGAACGAGCGAAAAGGCAAGGGCGCCAGCGATCACGCTCCGGTGATCGTAAATCTCGGGTAAGCGTCGATCTCGGAGCCTGATCGTCTGTTTATAGTTGCGGGTGGTCAGTCTTCGACGAGCAGTTCCAGATACTCGGGATGCTCGCCGAGGTACCGCTGAACGTAGGTGCACACGGGCCGTACCGACCATTCACGGTCACGGGCACAGTCCATCGCGAACTGCACGAGTACCGCTGCCAGCCCCTGCCCGCCGTACTCTTCCTTGACGACGGTGTGCATGTACGCGACCACGTCGCCGGCTTCGGCTCCGCTGCCCAGAATCTCGTCCTCGTCGCGGTACCCGAGGATGCCGACCAACTCGTCGCCGGAGAGCAGTTCGAATCGTTCGTGCGACGGATTGTCCACGAGCGTGACTTCCGGTGAGGTTCCGGTTTTCGAATTTTCGATGTCGTTCATTGCGGCGACCTCCACGGCACGATGTGCACCTGCGCGATCGGCGACAGCTGCGTTCGCACGCTCTCCATAACTGTGATCCATGCCACTCATAGAATCAGCTACCGACGACGCTGTCCCGGATTCGACCAATTTTTGCACCGGAAGCGACCGGATCGCAATCGCAGTTCGCGCGGTCGTTCGCGCGGTCGTTCGTGCGAGGGGTGGACCGAGCTGCCGTTTCCCCAGGTCCGATCGGTAGGCTCGTCGTCGTGAAGCTGCTGCCCCTGACCCCCGCCGGACAGACCCCGATTCGGGCATTGACCATCGCCGGAACCGATTCCGGCGGTGGAGCCGGTATTCAAGCCGATTCCCGCACGATGGCAATGTGCGGTGTGCACGCCTGCGTGGCCGTCGCCGCTGTGACGGTCCAGAATTCGGTGGGCGTCAGCGGTTTCCACGAGATTCCGCCGGAGATCGTCGCCGACCAGGTACGCGTCGTGGTCTCGGACATCGGTGTCGGCGCAGCGAAGACGGGAATGCTGGCATCGACGACGATCATCGAAGCCGTGGCCGCGGTGGCCGCCGAGGTTGGGATCGGGCGCGATCGACCGATTCCGCTCGTGGTCGACCCGGTGTGCGCGTCGATGCACGGCGATCCGCTGCTGCACGAAGAAGCACTCGACGCGGTCCGCAACACCTTGATTCCGGCCGCCACTGTGGTCACTCCGAACCTCGACGAGGTCCGCTTGATCACCGGCATCGAGGTCGTCGACGACAAGAGCGCCCGCCAAGCGGCAGAAGCGCTGCATGCGCTCGGCGCTCAGTGGTCCATCGTCAAGGGCGGTCACCTTCGTACGTCGGAGTTGTCCACCGACCTGCTGTTCGACGGCGACCGTTTCCTCGAATTCAGCAGTGCCCGGATCGACACCGGCAACGATCACGGCGGTGGTGACACACTGGCTGCTGCGATCACTTGCGCTCTCGCACACGGCTATTCCGTTCCGGATGCAGTGGCATTCGGCAAGGAGTGGGTGACCAAGTGCCTCGAGGCGTCGTACGATCTAGGCGCCGGCCACGGTCCGGTGTCCCCACTCTGGCGACTCCAGGTCTAGCGCTCGGGTCCAGTGCACTAATTCCGTCGTACGCGCCAGATTCCCAGATCGACGGGAACTCCGTTGGGCGTGGTGGCGAAAAACCCTCGCCGCCATGGCCGAATCGTGAGATCGAGATCCTCGAGGGTGCCGGCTTCGAGTTCCTCGAGGGTTGTCGCCGACATCATGACGTTGCCGTCGCCGCCCAAGCCCATCATCCGGGCGGCAATGGTTACGTCGACACCGAGCCAGTCGTCGCCGATCTGACGCGGAGTTCCCGTGTGGAGGCCGACGCGCATGCGTGGGGTATATCCGTCGAGGTCGACTCCCGCGAGCGCGTCCTGTGCGTTGAACACCGCCTTCAAGGCCGCATCCGGGCGAATGAACACCGCCATCAGGCCGTCGCCCATCCGTTTGACGACGTGTCCGCCGTTGTCGGTGATCGGAGTTTCCACGGCCTGCGCCACCGCGCGCAGAAGTGTCAGCGTGGCAGCGTCACCGGCTTCGAGCGACCAGGTGGAGAAGCCGACCAGATCGGTGAAGACGATGGTCAGTTCTTGATCTCCGCGGCCGCGGCCCATCTTTTCCAGCGCTGCCTGCCATACCTGCAGTGCTCCGAGGCTCACTTCGCGAGTGGCTGCCGGTTTCTGATCGAGCAATCTGTCAGCGACGCGGGCCACGGCGCGGGCACCGCCGGGGCCGGCGAGCGAGAGCGGGTCCCCGAACCCGGGATCGCCGGGTAATGCCCGCCTGAGCCGCCGTAGCGCATCGATGAGCTGCTGTCGACGGTTCAGTTCTGCCGCAGAATTCAAGACGACGTCGACGACGCCTCGAACCGAGGAGGAAGAAGCACCTGTCGTGTCGGTGCTCTCCGGGGACAGATCAGCCATAACTCAAGCGTAACTCAGAGTTACAGACAGTGTGCTGCCGCGGTTCTCGCACAGTGGCCTCCTGGTCGCTCGCGCAATCGAGCAGTCGATCATTCGGTCAGTCGATCATTCGGTCAGTCGATCATTCGGTCAGTCGATCATTCGGTTCTGGCCTGTGTCCGGGCATCGCCGACGGGCACTCCGTTGGGCCCGCTCAAGTCCTGGGCATACGTCGCAACTCCGAAGGCTACTGCAGAAGCATTGGCAGCGAGCGCTTCGCGATCGATGTTCGCGAGGTTGTCTTGGGCACTGTGGTAATTCGGGTCGAAGGTCTCCTCCGCTTCTCCGCCCCACTTCTCCGCCTGTGCCGGCGTCTTGCGTTCGTCGGCGCCGCTGAACACTCCACCCGCCGGGATCCCGATCTCGATGAACGGGCCGTAGTCGGAGCGTCCGTCGAAGTCCGTTCCGTCCGCCGCAATCCCCCGCCCGGCGAGAAAATCGACGAAAGTGCGCTCGATGCCCGCCGAGCCCTCCGGCCCGGGCTCCTCCCCCACGGCATCCGAGTTGTCGCCGTCATAAGCCAGGTATCCGGCGTTGGGAGAACCAAGCATGTCGAAATTCAGGTACAGGGCGATGTCGGCCCGTTCCTGATCGCTCAGGCCCTCGACGTAGCGAGTGGAGCCGACCAATCCCACTTCTTCCGCTCCCCAGAAGGCGAAGCGCACGGCATTTTCGATGCTCGGTGAGCTTCCCATCTGCAACGCGGTTTCCAGTACGGCTGCGGTACCGCTTCCGTTGTCGTTGATTCCGGGACCTTCCGGCACGCTGTCGAGGTGGGCGCCCACGACAACCACGTTGTCGGTCGCGCCGGTCTTGGTCTGCGCAATCACGTTGCGCGACTTCGTCGTTTCCGTCGACGTGTCGAGAATCAGCGTGAGGTCTCCGGGCGCTGCGGCAAGAGCCTCGCCCGACGCCTTACTCACCCCGCCCGTCGGGATGCGGGCGTCTTCGGGTTCACCCAAGGTAGCCCCGCCCAGCATTGCGTCCTCGTTGTTCGCAACCAGCAACGCTGCCGCGCCGCGGTCTGCGGCGATCTTTTGCTTGTCGCCGAACGGGCACACTCCACGGGTGACCAGCACGATGGCACCGTTCACGTCGCGGCCGTCGTAGTCTGTGGCCTCGCAACCGGGGGTCTCGTCGGCGGGAATCGCCACCAGACGCGCCGTGATCCCGGTCGGTCCCGTGGACGTCGAATACGTCAACGCCCGCACCGGAACATCGGAGCCGTCAGCGGCTTTCAGGGATTCGGTCCCGGGATCGAAGGAGCTGAAATCGAATTCCGGGGTGCTGACGTCGAAACCCTTGTCTTCGAGCAGGTTTGCCACGTAGTCGACACTGGCGTCGTAACCGGGGGTTCCGGCCGATCGATTGCCGTCGTTGTTAGCGGCGATCTTCTCGAGTTGCTCCAGATGCCCGGTCACGGCGTCGACCGTGACGGTCTCGGAGAATGCCACCGGGTCTGTCGGGACGGCCGCTTCACTTCCCGACGAGCATCCACTCACCACGAGTGCTCCAGCCATTGCGACCACAACCACACCGAAGAGTCTCATCTTCGGAGGATATCGGCCGAAGCACAGGAAAGGGACCCAGTACGAATGGTTTTTCGTACTGGGTCCCTACTCTGCTGTCACTCCTGGCTCTCCGTAGGTCTCCCGACAACACCTACCGAGGGAGCGACAAGATCAGGCGTCGCGACGATTCACGATGACGATACTTGCTCCGAAAATCACCAGAACGAAGGCCGCGAAGTAAATCAGGCTGCCCCAGGGTCCCCAGTGGAAGTCAACGCCACCGCTGCTCGCGCTCAGGAAGTGGTTTGCGTTCGCGAACGGCAGGAACGGAGTGATCTTCTCGCCGAAGCTGCCGAACAGTCCGAACAGACTCTCGATGAGCAGCGGCCAGAGCAGGAGCAACGCAATAGCGCCGGCCGACTGACGGATGATCGATCCGACGCCGACGGCGAGGATCACGCACAGGAAGGCGTAAACCGGAATGCCGTAGATCGCGCGCCAGTCACTGCCGCTCGACAAGGTCAACCCGGCACTCGCCTCGGTACCGGCGATGGCTTTGGCCATGGCGTACGCACCGAAGGCGAGGACAAACGTCAGCACAGCACCGAAGGCACCGATGAGGCCGGCCTTGGCGATCAGAACCGAGGCACGGTTCGGAACTGCCTGGAAGGTGGTGCGGATGGTCCCGAAGCGGTACTCACTGGTGACCGCGAGGGCCGCCATGATCATGAGAACCATGATTCCGAAACCCGAGATGCCGGCCGTGGCGACGGCGGTGTCGAGGTCGGGTGCTCCCTGGACGTCCGAAGACGTCAGAGCCGACTTGGCAACGGCGCCCATGATTGCCGCGAAGCCGAGCGCGAGCACGACGATGATGACCGAGCACCACAGCGGCGACTTGGTCGTGGTGATCTTGATACGTTCAGCACTGAGAACAGCCATTACAGTGCACCTCCCATAGCCTGCTGTGTGTTTGCCTGGTGTGCATTTGCTTGGTGTGCACCAGCGCCCGGATCGATACCGGATGCGTGGTACTGGACATCGTCTCCGGTCAACTTCATGAACGCATCCTCGAGCGACCCCTGCTGGGACGCCAACTCGTACAACACGATTCCCTGCGAACCAGCCAAACCACCGATCACATCGGTAGTCGAATCCACCACCACCAGTGCCGGCGCAACACCGGAACCGTCTTCACGCACCGTCAACCCTTGCGAGAGCAACACACTGCGCAACGCATCGAGCTGAGGACTACGCACGCGCACCGTCGACTCCGACGAACGATCCACGAACTCCGCCACAGTCGAATCCGAAATCAACCGACCCCGACCGATCACCACCAACTGCTCCGCCGTCAACGCCATCTCCGACAGGAGGTGACTCGACACCAGCACGGTGCGACCCTCCGCCGCCAACCGCTGCATGAACTTACGAATCCAGACAATGCCCTCCGGATCGAGACCGTTCACCGGCTCGTCGAACAACAACACCTTCGGATCACCCAACAACGCACCCGCCAACCCGAGGCGCTGCGACATGCCGAGCGAGAACCCGCCGGCCTTCTTGCCCGCCACCTCGGACAACCCGACCAACCCGAGCACCTCGTCGACGCGGGACTTCGGGATCCCGTTCGAGGCGGCCATCCACTGCAGATGCGCCCGCGCACTGCGATTGGGGTGCACCCACTTCGCATCCAGCAACGCGCCCACCGTCCGCAACGGTGTCTTGAGCTCTCGGTACGGCTTGCCGTCGATCAACGCCGCACCCGACGTCGGCTGATCCAAACCCAGGATCATCCGCATCGTCGTCGACTTGCCTGCACCGTTCGGGCCCAGAAAGCCCGTGACGATGCCCGGCTTGACCGTGAACGACAAATCGTCCACCGCTTTCGTCGGTCCGTAAACCTTGGTCAATCCCCTCAGTTCAATCATGAGGAGAACTTTGCCCTACCGGCGTGACCAGCACATCGGCCACAGGTCTAGTTCCGAGTGGTACTCAGGTAGGACACGAAGCCGGACAATCCAGGCACAACCCTGAGAAAACACCCGGAAATGGTCCGTCAGGACGACGCTTGGGCCCAGAACCGCTTGGGAATCCGGCCGGCGTGACGCGCCTCGAAACCGGCTACCACTGCGT
Organism: Rhodococcus sp. NPDC055024; assembly: GCF_053608585.1. NCBI lineage: Bacteria > Bacillati > Actinomycetota > Actinomycetes > Mycobacteriales > Nocardiaceae > Rhodococcus > Rhodococcus sp. NPDC055024. The sequence goes on along the minus strand of NZ_JBSGVT010000004.1, from coordinate 70,725 downwards.
GCCGCATCGCCGACGCCATCAGTGCGGGATTCTTGGCGCGCGTCACTGCTGTCGCAAGTAGGACTGCGTCGCAGCCCAACTCCATGGCAAGGGTGGCGTCGCTGGCCGTTCCGATTCCGGCGTCGAGGATGACGGGCACGCCGGCGCGCTCGACGATCATCTCGATGTTGTGCGGATTCGCGATACCAAGCCCGGTGCCGATGGGTGAACCGAGCGGCATGACTGCCGCGCAGCCGACCTCTTCGAGGCGAAGCGCCAGAACCGGATCGTCCGTGGTGTACGGCAGGACGGTGAAACCGTCGTCCACCAACTGTTCTGCGGCGGAGACTAGTTCGATCGCATCGGGCAGCAGCGTCCGCTCGTCGGCGATGACTTCGAGTTTCACCCAGTTCGTCTCGAGCGCTTCCCGTGCCAGCTGCGCCGTCAGCACTGCTTCAGCGGCGCCGCGACAACCGGCGGTGTTCGGGAGCGGTTCGATTCCGAGGCGGCGGAGCAGGTCCAGTACCCCGGTGCCGCCGGCCGCGTCGACTCGCCGCATCGCGACGGTGGTCAGTTCGGTGCCGGAGGCCACCAGAGCTTCTTCGAGCACCGCGAGGTTGGCCGCGCCGCCTGTCCCGGTGATGAGCCGGGAACCAAAACTACGGCCCGCAATGGTGAGAAGATCCTGCTCAGCCACCCTGCACCGCCGTGAGGATCTCGATTTCCCAACCACGTCCGACGGATTCGTCCCAACGCCCGCGCGGAAACAGTGCACCGTCGACGGCGACGGCGATGCCCTTGCTGGGCAACTCGAGGTGCGTCAGTAGTTCGGTCACCGTGACTGCTCGATCGAACTCGAGATCTTCGCCGTTGACGGTGATCCCGATCGGGACCTTCTCACTCATGAATTTTCCTTAGCTACTGCGAACCGCTCGGGTTCGGTTCCTTTTACCTCGACCAAAGATGTGCCGTTCAACAACGCGAGCGTTGCATCGGCGGTGACGGGCGTCAGTAGAACGCCGTTGCGGCCGTGCCCGGTGGAGACAACAACACGATCGGACACGCGCCCGATCAACGGCAGGTTGTCCGGCGTCATCGGACGCAGGCCTGCCGCACATTCGTAGAGTTCGTATTCGCCGATCGCGGGCATCAGCGCCTCGGCGTCGTTGATCAGATCCCGCACTCCCGCCATGGTGACCTGAGTGTCCTCACCGGACTCGTATTGTGTTGCGCCGACGACGATTCCGTCGCCGCGCGGGACGAGATACGCGGGTCGTCCGTGGACACTTCCGCGGATTGTACGGCTGGGCGCCGGGGTGACCCCAGGCCTGCCGCGCAGGCGAAGGATCTCACCCTTGACCGGCCGCACCGGCAGTCCGGGCCACAGCTTGGGTGACGCGATACCGGCGGTGAGCACTATCTGATCGGTATCGAGTTCGGCAAGGTCGTCGACGGCACGCGCGATCAATTCGACGCCGGATTCCGCACAAGCCTTCTGCAAGGCCTCCAGCAGAAGTCTGTTGTCGACGGCGGACTCACCGACAGCCATGAGTCCCGACCGGATGCCGCGGCCGAGCATCGGTTCGAGTTCACGGATGCGGGCGCGACCGAGGATTTCGAGTTCATGGCCCTGCGAGCTCACCCATTCGGCGATGGTCTGCAGGTCCTGCGCGTCGGCAGCATCGAGAGCGACCGTCAGCGAGCTGTCCGCGGTGAAGACCGAGGGACCGAATTTTCCGAGCTCTTCACCGAACGTCGGCCACCGCTCCAGGGAGGCCGCGCCGACGGTCAACGCTGTTTCCTCACCCGGCCAGCCTTCGGACAGTGGGGCAAGCATTCCGCCCGCCACCCACGAAGCCCCTGATCCGATGGACGGGTCGTACAACCGAACAGTCCAACCGTCGCGGGCTGCGCGCCACGCTATGGCGAGACCGATGACACCGCCGCCGACCACCGACACCGTACGAGCGTGTGTATTCACGAAACTCCACCTCCACTTCCTGCGCCGGCATGATCCGGGTCAGGTCTGACGGTCGGGATCTGGTCGCGATCCCCTCTCAGCCCTACGAACCTCGCAGTCACGACAAAAAGTGACGACGACGTTTCAGGACTCCCGTGTCGAACCTTGCTCCCTAGAGGCTACCGTTTGCTCCGTGCACCCCACACATCCCAGTAACGACATCGACCGGCGCGAGCGCCTGGCAGCAGCACGGCTGTACCTGTGCACCGACGCGCGCCGCGAGAAAGGCGACCTCGCGCAGTTCGCCGAGGCAGCATTGTCCGGCGGAGTCGACATCATCCAACTGCGCGACAAAGGCTCTGCCGGTGAGCGCGAGTTCGGCCCGCTCGAGGCCAAGGACGAACTGGTAGCGCTGGGTATTCTCGCAACTGCAGCACGGCGCCACGGCGCATTGTTGGCCGTCAACGACCGCGCGGATCTCGCAATGGCTTCCGGTGCCGACATCCTCCACCTCGGCCAGAACGACATCCCCGTCCCCTACGCGCGAACTGTTGTCGGCGAAGACGTCGTCATCGGCCGTTCGACGAGCAGTCGCGCACAGGCGAGTCTGGCCGCCATCGAAGAGGGCGTCGACTACTTCTGCACCGGGCCGGTCTGGGCGACACCGACCAAACCGAATCGAAGTGCTTCCGGCCTGGAACTGGTTCGGTCGACTGCCGACGCCGCACCGCCGCGACCCTGGTTCGCGATCGGCGGCATCGACGAGGAACGCCTGCCAGAGCTTCTCGATGCCGGCGCCACTCGCATCGTCGTCGTGCGTGCAATCACGCAAGCATCGGATCCCCAGGCGGCCGCGCAACGCCTCGCCGCGGCAGTCGCCGGACGCTGAAAACCGGTAACTGGCGACCGTCAACTGTTTGCCGGGACAAATCCGCACAGTTACGGGTCAGCACGCCTCGCGTGAAACATGAACGGAAGTTGTCCGATCAGACAACAAACCCCCAGTTCCTAGGTGCGATTGGATGTCCGAAAAGTCGGATTAAGTGATCTTGCTCACAGTTGCTTCGATTGCGTGTCACATCCCATTCGGTTTGTTGTAGTTTACCTCCAGTTACTAACTGAACCTAGGAGCACTAAATGGGATCCCTCGACACCGGCTCGCTCAGCACCGAATCGCTCGAAGACCTGAACCTCGGCAAGATCAGCGAGCTGCTCAAGCTCGGTATCACCGCGGTCAGCTTCATCACGGCGCTGAACTCGCTCAGCTGAGCCTCGTTTCGGTCGACGACCGAAACACCGAAGGGCCGGACTCCCGCGGAGTCCGGCCCTTCTGCTGTGTACGAACAGTTGAAACTCGAGTGCTACGACTGTGTACTGCTCGCCGTCCTGCTCGCCTCGGACAGGTTCTGGTCGCTGTCTTCGGGGGAGCTACCTGACAACCATCCGAATCCGCCGTCCTCGAGCACGACGGTGTGCGGATCGGCGTCCACCGACACAACCGGCGCAGTCCGGAGTTCGGGCCACGAGGAACCGAATCCCGGATGCAGTGGCAGCGAGTCGACGTCGGCTTCACGGACCCACCGCAACTCGGTGCTCTCACCGTTGGCAACCGTCGACAGTGGATGCGCCGCGTCAGCTACGACGGTGGTGTAAGTCCACCCGCTCTCGGCGCGCATGGTGACTACCTCTCCGCGAACGCGGACGGCGTCCTCGGCGATACCTGCTTCTTCGTGAGCCTCCCGGACCGCGGCGTGCGTCGTGCTCTCGTGTGAGTCCCGCGCTCCGCCGGGCAGTGCCCACGTTCCGCCCTGATGGCTCCACGCAGCACGGTGCTGCAGCAGGACCATGGGCGATCCGTCCGAATCGGGGGCCCGCAAGAGCAGCCCGGCGGCACCGTGCTTACCCCAATGCCGCGTACCGTCCGGCCCGATGGACCAACCGTCACCGTCACCACGCATCGACTACCTCGCTCCGCCTGCTCTCGCCGTTGTCCCACACTAACCGTTTCAATCTGCTCCAGGTGTAGGTGATGCTTATATGCTCGCGAAGATGCCCTGAATCATTTCTCGGCGACATCATTTCTCGGTAGCCCGCGTACAGCAGCGAAGTGAGGTGCTCGATGGTCGACCGTGTCGTCCCGTCCATCGAACCCCGGTCGCTGCCACCCTCCGAGGCCACGACAGTGTCGGCGGAGGACGAGCAGGCACTTCTGCGGCGCGAACTCCAGGCATTCATGTCGTCCACACCTGGTCGGCTGACCGTCATCGGACTGATCCTGATCGCGATCACCCTGATCGCCGGACTTCTCGCCACTGCAGCGATCGAGAACCGTCAGGCAAATCTCGACCTCCTCCTCGTAGAAACCGAACCACTCGCCAACTCCGCCCAGAATCTCTACAGCGCGCTGTCGTTGGCAGACGCCGCCGCGGCCACTGCCTTCATCTCCGGCGGCCTCGAACCCGCCGACGTACGCGACCGATACACACAGTCGATCGGTGAGGCGTCGGCGGAGATCGTGCAGGCATCGGCCGGCCTCGACTCGACGGATCTCGCCGGCCACAGCGCGTTGACCACCATCTCGACCGATCTGTCCGTCTACACCGGATTGGTCGAAACTGCACGGGCAAACAATCGCGTCGGAAACCCCGTCGGGGCAGCGTATTTGAGCGAGGCCTCGCAGTTGATGCAAACCTCGCTGCTGCCGATGGCTCAGCAACTGCACGCGTCGCAGGAGACTCTGGTTTCCCAGGTACAGCGCGATTTCGAGACTCCACCGTGGTGGCCCATCGTGGCATTCGTCCTTGTCCTGTGTGCGTTGGTCGCGGTGCAGGTGTACTTCTCCCGCAAGAGTCGCCGACGCTTCAATCTCGGGTTGATCCTCGCCTCGCTCGCGGTCGCGGCAGCGCTGCTGTGGCTGCTCACAGTCGGACTGGTCTCCGCGCTGGCCACCGGGCGCGCTCTCGACGCGGGCGCCGAGCCACTGCACGAACTGACCGAAGCGCGAATCATGGCGCAGCAAGCACGCACCGTCGAAACTCTCACCCTGGCGAGGCGGGATTCAACCGCCGAGGACAACGTGACGTTCACCCGCAAGGTCGACGCTCTGCGCGACATCCTCGAGCGCCTGCAAGACGATGATCGCGCCCGAGTGAACAGCGAAGTGCTGACCGCCGCACTCGACTCGCGCCAGCAGTGGGTGGCTGCGCACACACGCATGTACGACCGTCTCGGAAACGGCGACTTCACGTCCGCCGCAGCCATCACCATCGGCGCCGGAGAACAGGATTCGGCCGCAGAGTACGGAAAGCTCGATCACGAACTCTGGCAGGGAATCGTGGATTCGCGTACAAATCTGCGATCCGACGTCTCGTACGCCTCACGTGTGTTGGCGGCCTCCGCACCGGGCATGACTGTATTGGCAGTTCTCGGTGTAGCCGGAATCTTCATCGGATTCTGGCCCCGACTGCGGGAGTACCAGTGACTGGAACAGCAGGAATACAGCGGAAGGGCCCGGTTGCATGCATCGCGATTGTTGCGGCGGCCACGCTGCTACTCGCTGGGTGCGGTGCGAACCGAGTCGAAGACCTGAACAACTCAGCCGCCACGTCGTACACGGAACCGCCGCTACCCGCAGAAGCCACGATCGCTCCCAGCCCGACGCCGACGACCACCGCCTCGTGCACCAACCTCACGGCAAGCCTGCGGCCGACCCCCGCCGACGCATCGCCGCGGCCACCCACCCCGAGCCTCGACGCCATCCGAGCGCGCGGGCGTCTGATCGTGGGCCTGGACACCGGTTCCAATCTCATGAGCTTTCGCGATCCCGCCACCGGACGCCTCGAAGGTTTCGACGTGGACATCGCCCGCGAGATCGCCCGTGATCTGCTCGGCGACCCGGAGAAGATCGAGTACCGGATCCTGACGTCGGACGACCGGATCGCTGCGCTGCAGGAATCGATGGTCGACGTGGTCGTCAAAACCATGACCATCACGTGTGACCGGCGCGAGAAGGTCGACTTCTCGACGCAGTACTTCTCCGCCGAGCAACGAATTCAGGTCTTACAGGGATCGCCCGTCCGCGGCATCGACGACCTCGCAGGCAAACGGGTCTGCGCTGCGCGGGGAACGACGTCGGCCACTCGAATCCAGCAGCTCCAACCGGAAGCCACTGTCGTGACGGTCCCGATGTGGTCCGACTGCCTGGTCGTCCTGCAGCAGGGGCAGGTGGACGCGATCAGCACCGACGACACGATTCTCGCCGGCCTCGCCTCGCAGGATCCGTACCTGATGATGGTCGGCGGATCACTGGGCGTCGAACCCTACGGAATCGGCGTCAACAAGGACAACCCCGATCTGGTCCGATTCGTCAACGGAACACTGGATCGGATCCGGGGCGACGGGACCTGGAACCGCATCTACGACCGCTGGCTCAGTGTCCTCGGTCCGTCACCCGGTCCCCCGCCGGCCGTCTACCGGGATTGAGGCTGACATGACTGAAGACACCGGCCCCGATCCCGACGCCACCCAGGCTTCCATGCGCCCCGAGCCCGAAGCCACCGGCGCCTACGAACGTCCCGAGCCCGAAGCCACCGGCGCCTACGAACGTCTCGAACCGACGTCGGCCCAGATGCGGGGTACTACGCCGTCCGCGTCCTCCTCCCCCACCGGCCGCTCCACCCGATCTCGCCGCAGCCGGTCGGGACGAAAGCTGCGCCTAGGCGGCGGCCTGGTCGAGGTTCCTCCCGTCCCGCAGATCGACCCGGCATCCGCGGTGATGAGTGACCCGACGGTCCCCGAGCGCAAACGGTTCTGTTGGAAATGCAACGAACCGGTCGGCCGTAAGAGTGCAAGCACCAAGGCAACTCAACACGGAACCTGCCCGAAGTGCGGTTCCACTTTCGACTTCCGCCCACTCCTCGAAGAGGGCGAACTGGTGTCGGGTCAGTACGAGGTTCAGGGGCCGATCGCGCACGGCGGTTTGGGATGGATCTACCTCGCGATCGATCGGAACGTCAGCGACAGGTGGGTTGTCCTCAAAGGGCTCTTGCATTTCGGTGATTCCGAAGCGCAGGCCGTCGCGGTGGCCGAGCGTCAGTTCCTCGCCGAGGTCGCCAACCCCAGCATCGTCAAGATCTTCAATTTCGTCGAGCATCCGCGCCCGGACGGCACACCCATGGGGTACATCGTCATGGAGTACGTGGGCGGACGATCGTTGCGCGAGGTGCTGGCCGAGTTCCCGGACGGCAAGCACATGCCGATCGAGCAGGCGATCGGCTACGTACTGGAAATCCTTCCGGCGCTGAGCTATCTGCATTCCACCGGCCTGGCGTACAACGACCTCAAACCCGAGAACGTGATGGTCACCGAGGATCAGTTGAAGCTGATCGACCTCGGCGCCGTGTCCGGAATCGAAGATTACGGATACCTGTACGGCACTGCCGGCTATCAAGCACCGGAGATCATCGAGACCGGCCCGACTATTGCGTCCGACATCTTCACCGTCGGAAGAACACTCGCGGTTCTCACTCTCGACATGCCCTCGAAGCACGGACGGTATCTCGACGGCCTCCCCGAACCCGAGGACGAACCACTGCTGCGAGACCACGAGTTCTTCCACCGCCTACTGCTGCGCGCCACCGACCCGGACCCGAAGAAGCGATTTCAGTCCGCCGAGGAGATCGCGGGCCAGCTCACCGGTGTTCTGCGAGAAATCCTCGCGGAGCAGACCGGGCAGGAGAATCCTGGACTCTCGCTCGTGTTCAGTAGGCAGCGAACGTCTTTCGGCACCGACGAGTTGGTCGGGCAAACCGATGTGTACGTCGACGGTGTCAGCCACGACGCCGCTCTCGATCCGCGCGAAGTCGCGCACGCCCTTCCTATTCCGCTGGTCGACCCCACCGATCCAAGTGCGCCGTTGCTGGCGGCAGCCGTTCACAGTGAGCCGTCGCAGACTCTCGACGCGTTGAAACACGCCCGCGAGAACGGAATCGACCGAACATCCGGCACACCCGCGGCCTCCCTCTCGGGCGAGGTTCGACTGGCCGAGGCCAAGGCTCATCTCGATCTCGGTGATCCGGAAACCGCACTGACTGTTCTGGGTGAACTCCAGCAGAACATCGGGGACCACTGGAAGATCGAGTGGTACCGAGGACTTGCAGCGTTACAACTGGACCGATTCGAGCCCGCTTTCAGTCACTTCGAGACAGTCCTCACCGCGCTGCCCGGCGAGGCCGCACCCAAGCTGGCGTTGGCAGCGACCGCAGAACTGATTCTCCAGCACTGGGAGAGCGACGACCCGGACCAGTGGTGCCGCTTCTCCGAGAAGTACTACCGCACCGTCTGGCGGACCGAACGGAACTACGTGAGCGCTGCATTCGGGCTCGCTCGCCAACTCGCCGATCACGGCAACAAGAAGGCCGCGATCGCCGCCCTCGACGAAGTGCCCACATCCTCCCGGCACTACAACGTCGCACGGATGTCGAGTGCTCTGACGATGCTGTCCGGGGTTCCGATCGCCGAACTCGACGAATCGACTCTGCGGGAAGCCGCCCGTCGCGTTCGGGCGCTACCGGCCGAGGAGAGCCGAAGCCTGCAGATGCGAACCCTGGTGTTGGGCACGGCACTCGACTGGATTCGCTACGGCAACCGCTCGCACACCGAACTCGAACCCATCCTCGATCTACCCTTCACCGAGCAGGGTCTGCGTACGGGAGCCGAGGCCTGCCTTCGCGCCCTCGCCCGCGCCACGACTTCCCGCACGCACCGCTACGCCCTCGTGGACCGGGCGAATGCGGTGCGTCCCCGCAGCAATTTCTGACGGACGCCCCGAGAACTACAGTGTTGCCGGACCTACAGCGCGGCCACCAAAGCCTCTGCCGCACGGGCGATCGCCAATTCCTCGTTCGTGGGGACCACGAGTACCTCGACGGCCGACGAGGATGCGGAGATACGACGCTCGTCGCGACTCTTCGCCTCGTTGAGAGCCGGATCAACCTCGATACCGAGACGGGAAAGCCCGGCCAGGCTGTCGCGTCGTACGTCGATGTTGTTCTCCCCGACGCCGCCGGTGAAGGTGATGACGTCGACGCCGCCGAGTTGAACGATGAAGGCACCGATGTACTTACGCAGCATATGCACGTAGACGTCATACGCGAGTTTTGCGTCTTCGTCGCCGCCCTCGATCAGTGCGAGCAGAGCGCGGAAATCGTTGACTCCGGAGAGTCCCTTCAAACCGGAACGACGGTTGAGGAGGTCGTCGATCTCGTCGACCTTCATTCCCGAGTTGCGGTTGAGGTGCAAGATGATGCCTGGATCGATGTCGCCGCTGCGAGTGCCCATGACAAGACCCTCGAGCGGGGTGAGGCCCATCGTGGTGTCGATAGCCTTGCCGCCCTTGATCGCCGAGGCCGAAGCGCCGTTTCCGAGGTGCAGAACTATCTGATTCAGTTCGGCCGGATCCTTGCCGAGGAAGTCCGCGACGCGGCCCGACACGTATTCGTGTGAGGTCCCGTGGAAGCCGTACCGGCGAATCTGGTTGGCCTTGGCCACGTCCCGATCGATCGCGTAGGTCGATGCTGCCGCGGGCAGCGTATGGAAGAACGCGGTGTCGAAGACGGCTACGTGCGGAACGTCGGGCAGTTCTTCGCGTGCCACCTCGATACCGATCACGTTGGCCGGATTGTGCAGCGGCGCAAGGTTCGACAGATCCGCGATAGCTTTCACGACGCCGTCGTCGATGAGCGTCGGCGAATAGAAGATGTCACCACCGTGCACGACGCGGTGACCGACGGCGATGATTCCGGCCTCGCTGAGCGGCCGCCCGACCTCGGCGACGATGTCGAGCACCATCTTCAGGCCCGCGCGGTGATCGGCGATCGGAAGGCTCCGGTCTTCGACTCCGGTGCGGTGGTTGTAGACGATGTGTCCGTCGGGTTCGCCGATGCGTTCGATGAGACCGTGCGCCACCGATTCCGCCGTATCCGGATGCACGAGTTGAAATTTGATGGATGACGAGCCGGAATTGATGACCAGTACGGTGCCGTCGCTCACTCTTACGCTCCCTGTGCCTGAATTGCCGTGATAGCCACGGTGTTGACGATGTCCTGGACCAACGCACCACGCGAGAGGTCGTTGACCGGCTTGTTCAGTCCCTGTAGAACCGGGCCGACGGCGATTGCGCCGGCGCTACGCTGCACTGCCTTGTACGTGTTGTTGCCGGTGTTCAGGTCCGGGAACACGAACACCGTTGCTTTGCCCGCCACCAACGAATCCGGCATCTTCTTGTCGGCCACACTCTGCTCGACAGCGGCGTCGTACTGAATGGGCCCTTCCACCAACAGGTCCGGGCGACGCTCGCGCACCAAAGCGGTCGCGCTACGAACCTTGTCGACGTCGGCTCCGCTACCCGAATCGCCGGTGGAGTACGAGAGCATCGCGATACGCGGATCGATCCCGAACTGCGACGCCGTCTGTGCCGACGAGATCGCGATGTCCGCCAACTGCTCCGACGTCGGATCTGGAACCACGGCGCAGTCGCCGTAGGAGAGAACGCGGTCGGCCAGGCACATCAGGAAGATACTCGAGACCGTCGAGACGCCGGGGGCTGTCTTGATGATCTCGAAGGAGGGCCGGATCGTGTGAGCGGTGGTGTGGGCGGCGCCGGAGACCATGCCGTCGGCAATACCCAAGTGCACCATCATCGTTCCGAAGTACGAGATGTCGGCGATCACCTCGCGGGCCCGCTCGATGGTCATGCCCTTGTGTGCACGCAGCGCGGTGTACTCCTGTGCGAAGCGCTCGGTGTACTCGGACTGCGCCGGTGCGAGTACCTGTGCGCCACTGATGTCCACGCCGAGTTCCGCCGCGCGTCGACGCACACTCGGTTCGTCGCCGAGGATCGTCAGATCGGCAACCTGGCGTTGAAGCAGTCGACCGGCAGCACGCAGGATCCGGTCGTCGTCACCCTCCGGCAGGACGATGTGCTTGCGGTCGCGTCGAGCGCGGTCGATCAGCTTGTACTCGAACATCTGTGGGGTCACGACCGACGGAATCGGCAGCGCCAGTCGGTCCATCAGGACGTCGGCGTCGACACGCTGTTCCATCAAGCTCAGCGCGGTGTCGACCTTTCGCTGCGAACCGACGGCCACGCGTCCGCGGGTTTGGGCTGCGGCGCTTGCGGTGTCGAAAGTACCGAGGGTTGTAGTGAGGATGGGAAGACGCTGTTTGAGGCCGGCCATCAACGCCGCGATGGCCGGGTGCGGCGTGATCCCGCCGTTCATGATGATGCCCGCGAGCGACGGAAATCCCTCCGCCTCATGCGCATTGAGCAACGCGAGCAGGACGTCCGAGCGGTCGCCCGGTGCGATCACGACCATGCCCTCGACGAGACGCTCGAGGATGTGCTCGGCGGTCATGCCGCCCACCATCACCTTCAGTGCCTCGCGGTGCAGCAGTTCCGGGTCACCCGAATACAACTCGCCGCCGGTGGCCTCCATCAACTCGGCCATCGTGGGTGAGACGAGCAGCGGAATCTCCGGCAGGCTCCACGTCGGAACACCGATGTCGGACAGCGCTGCGGTGACCTCGTCGAGCTTGTCGGGATCGCAACGGTTGGCGACGACGGCGAGCAGATGAGCATGGTTGGCGGCCAACTCTGCAGCGCACAGGTGCGCGAGCTGAGCGACCTCCTCGACGCTGCGCCGAGCGCCGCGTACCGCCAATAGAACCGGGGCGCCGAGGTTCACGGCGATGCGGGCGTTGAAGCTCAGTTCGCTGGGGCTGGCGACGTCGGTGTAGTCACTGCCGATGATGACGACGGCGTCGCACTGCTCGGCCACGGTGTGGTACTTCGCGACGATGTCGGCCAGCGCAGCTTCAGGGTCTGCGTGAACCTGCTCGTAGGTGACGCCGAGTGCGTCGGCGTAGGAGAGATCGGCGGTGGTGTGCTCGAGCAGGAGTTCGAGGATGTAGTCGGTTTCCTCGGTCGAGCGGGCGATCGGGCGGAAGACACCGACCCGGGCGACGGTCGCACACAGCATCTGCAGCACGCCGAGCGCGATGGTGGATTTTCCGGTGTCACCTTCAGGAGAGGCGACGTAGACACTCGACACGGCAGCGGGCGCTTCTGGCATGCCCAACAGCCTAGTGTGGGCCGCCGCCCACCCTGCCACTGATCGTGGCCACGCTCACGCTCGTGCCGACAACCGGCAGCTACGAGAAAGACGAACGGTGCCCGCCACACGTCGAGTGGCAGACACCGTTCAGTTGATCTCGAGGATCAGCCCAGAGCGCGCAGGCGCGGCGCGAGGTCGCGCTCGAACAGTTCGAGGAAGCGGCGCTGATCATGGCCCGGTGCGTGGAACACCAGGTGGTTCAGGCCGGCGTCGACGTAGGCCTTGACCTGCTCGACAGCGTCGTCGGGATCGGAAGCGACGATCCAGCGCTTGGCCACCTGCTCGATGGGCAGAGCGTCGGCAGCAGCTTCCATTTCGATCGGATCCTCGATGCTGTGCTTCTGCTCCGGTGTCAGGGACAGCGGCGCCCAGAAGCGCGTGTTCTCGAGCGCAGCCTCCGGGTCGGTGTCGTAGCTGATCTTGATCTCGATCATCTTGTCGATGTCTGCGACGTCGCGCTCGGCCTTGGCTGCACCCTCGGCGACTGCCGGAAGCAGCTTCTCGGTGTAGAGCTCCATGCCCTTGCCCGAGGTGCAGATGAAGCCGTCGCCGGCCCGTCCCGCGTACCGGGCGACAACCGGTCCACCGGCCGCGATGTAGACGGGAATCCCGCCCTCGGGAACGTCGTAGATCGAGGCGCCGCGAGTGGTGAAGTATTCGCCTTCGAAGTCGACGCGATCGCCGAGCCACAGCTCACGCATCAACCGCACGGACTCACGCAGCCGCGCAAACCGTTCCTTGAACTCGGGCCACTCGCCCTGGAAGCCGGTCGCGATTTCGTTGAGAGCCTCGCCGCTGCCGACGCCGAGCATGATGCGGCCCGGGTAGAGACATCCCATCGTCGCGAACGCCTGAGCGATGACAGCCGGGTTGTAGCGGAACGTCGGCGTCATCACGGACGTGCCGATCTGCACACGCTCGGTGCGCTCACCGACGGCCGTCATCCAGGCGAGCGAGAACGGCGCGTGTCCACCGTTGTGGCGCCACGGCTGGAAATGATCGCTCACCGCAACGGAATCCATGCCGTGCTGCTCGGCCAGAACTGCCAGCTCTACCAGTTCGCGAGGGCCGAATTGCTCAGCCGAAGCCTTGTATCCGAGCTTGAGTTCCTGCGCCACCGTGCACTCCCTTGTCGTCTGTTTCGTTACTTCTCTGACATGCTTCTCGTTCTTTGCAGACTATCCAGACACCGCAAGGACTTCTCTGCGTATCTCAGCGAGCAAGGCTGGTGACCACTGTCGCGATACCGGCTGCGACGGCAACCCCCGCCAACGCCAGGGCAAACAGCCACAGTGCGTGCGGTTCCGGCATCGCGGCTCCGTCCTCGAGCGCCTTCTTCACCTGTAGCCAGCGTCGCATACCTACCAAGGCTGCTGCCGCCGAGAGTGCGATCAAGATCAGACCGAGCGCCGTGCGGACCCACCCGGTGCTCCACTCCGGCACAAGCTGGACGACGGCGATGCCACCCGCCAACAAGGCAAGTGAGCTACGCATCCAGGCGAGAAAGGTGCGTTCACTGGCGAGAGTGAAGCGCTCGTCCGGGCGGTTGGGTTCGCTCATGCGTGCTCACCTCCGTGCGGTGCCACCAGATCCGGGTCCTGACGCCAGTCGTAGACGACCTCGGTGCGCAGAACGATGTCCTGCAACGATCGTCGTCGTCGATCGACCGCCGACCACAACAACCCGAAGGCGAAGAGTACGCAGAGCACCGCGCGGACGAACGCCAACGGCCAGCGCACGAGGCGATGCCCGGACGTGATCACCCTGAGCCCCATCACGAGGGAGCCGACGGTTCGGCCGGTGGTCGCCCAGCAGGCAGTCAGATAAGCCACCGAGACACCGAGAAATGCCGTCGTGGACAGAAAGATTCCCGGTTCCGAGAACGTGAAACTCTGCGGTGAGAAGAGCAGTCGGACGAAGGCGAAGCCCACGTACACGGAACCCATCAGGAGCAGGACGACGCCCAGATCGATCAGTCCGGCAAGTCCACGGGTGACGATGCCGGCCGGGCCGGAACTCTCCTGGGCCACTAGCGTTCGCCTGCGTTCGTGTCCGGATCGGTCTCGTGTGAGGGTGTTGCGTTATCGCGGCCGAACAGTCGCCCGACGAATCCCGCGACGGCGTCGTCCGCCTGCATGCCCTGCACCCGCGCTCCGTGCACGGCTTCCGTGGAGAGTGAGCCGGTCGATTCACGAATCATCTGCGGGAGGTCGACGCCCTCAATGACCTGATCGGCGATCTTGACGAGGTCGATGCGGTTGACCTGGCGTTCGAGGTCGACGGTGTCGACTATCCCGTCGAGGTCGAGGCGATCGATCACCGCCTTGACGTCGAGGCGACTTGCGATCTCGTCCACGTCGACCCGGTCGATGATCGGTTCGAGCGAGACCCGCTCGGCAATCTTGTCCACGTCGATGTTCTCGGCGATCCTGTCGATGTCCACGTGGTCGACGACGATCTTCGTGATGTCGACTTCGGCCAGAGCAGCGTCGACGACAGCTTTGATCACCGTCCGCAAGGTGGAGTCGGCGAACTCCGCGGTCGAACGAATCGCTTCGGTGCCACGGGCCGTGACCTGGGTGATCGCGTCGTCGAGAGTGCCGCCCACCACGGGGATCCGCTGCACCGAATCAAGGGCGAGACCAGCGGTTCTGCGCGCCGCACCAGCAGTGATCGCAGCCAGCCCGAAGGCCAGCCGAATCACGTCGGATTCGGGGTGATGCGACTGCGATCCCACGCAATTGTCTCCATCTTCTTATCGGACTGTTACCCGGACATTCGTCACTCTTCTTCGCATTGTGCCACTGTTGGAAGGCACAAATACGCTGTCTGGCTTGCGCCTGGGGGGAAATATGAAGACACGTCGTTTCACGGTTCGGCTGACAATGGCGGTGGCCATGGCTTCCGGCTTTCTCGGCCTCACTGCGCCGACTGCGAGCGCGGATTCCGTGGTCAGTCGCATCGACGTCTACTCCCCCTCGATGGACCGTTGGATCGCCAATGACGTGATTTCCCCGGCCGGCGGCGGCGCTGCCCCGACGTTCTATCTGTTGACCGGCGTCGGCGGCGGTGAGGACGGAATTTCGTGGTTCAACAACACCGGAGTTCGTGACTTCTTCAACGACAAGCACGTCAACGTGGTCATGCCGGTCGGCGGCAAGTTCAGCATGTACACCGATTGGAACGCCGACGATCCGGTGCTCGGGCGCAACAAATGGCAGACGTACCTCACCAAGGAACTACCGGCTGCAGTCAACGCTCGGTACAACACGACCGGCATCAACGCGCTCGGTGGTGTGTCGATGGCCGGTGGGCCGGTACTGGACCTCGCGATCCAGTCGCCCGGCACCTACCGCGCCGTCGGCTCGTACAGCGGCTGCCCGCGCGCCGGCGACCCGCTCGGTCAGGCAGCGGTGCGTTCGATGGTCGAGATACTCGGCGGCGGTAACGCAGGCAACATGTGGGGGCCGTGGGGTAGCCCGCAGTGGGCTGCGCACGACCCGCTGATCAACGCCGAAAAACTGCGCGGTACCGCACTGTTCGTCTCGACCGGCAACGGACTGCCCGGCCCGGTCGACGGCATCAACTCACTGGCGATGGCTGCCGGGGTCGTGCCTGGCGCGGTGCTCGAAGGCATCACCAACATGTGCACTGCCGCGTTGCAGGGTCGATTCAATCAGCTGGGCATACCCGCGACGTTCAGCTTCCGCCCCGAGGGCACCCACACCTGGGGACTCTTCGAAGCTGACATGCGTGCATCGTGGCCGATGATCGCCGGCGCTATCGGGGCGTGAGCCTCACGGCCCTCGTTGCAAGCGTCGGCGTCAGACGAGACTGCGCGCCCAGGCCCGCATACCGGCGGGGCCAGTGCCAGTGGCATATTCAGCGAACAAGCTTCGCGCCTCGTCACGGCGAACGCCAGCGAGGACTTCACGCGGCTTACAGAAAAACGAAAGTTCCATGGGCGGCGCCCACAGCTGCATGAGTTCGGTTGCACCGTCGTTCGGGGATTCGAGAGCGAACCACACCCGGGTCACCCCGAGCGTGATCGCGGCACCCATGCACATCAGACATGGTTCGAGATTGACCGCCAATGTCAATTCTCCTGAGGCACGGGTGAACCCGAGAGTCTCGTCGGCCTGCAGCAGCGCTTGAAGGTCGGCATGGACTATCCGTCGACGAAGTGCCTGTTCTTGCGTATACGACCGCCCGAGCACTCGGTCGTCGTCGAACACGATTGCACCGATCGGCATCTCCCCGCGTTCCATTCCTTCACGCGCTACGTCAAGAGCAACCGCAAGCGCATCTCGAGGTGAAAACATCACTCGACGCCAGCGGACCGAGGCAAGCTCATGCTGCCAGCAGTGCGGGCAGTCCCCATTCCTTGGCAAGCAGCTCGTACGAGCGCAGGCGATCCTCGTGCCGATGGGTCACCCCGGTGATCACCAATTCGTCCGCTCCGGTGAGCTTCTGCAAACTGTCGAGCCTGTCGGCGACGGTAGTGGGTGAACCGACGAACTGCGTGATCAGCCGATCTTCCACCACTGCTTTGTCAGCATCGGAAAGTGGGAGCGCTGTCGCAGGATCGGGGTACGGGATGGCGCCGTGCCCGCTGCGAATGCTGTGCGTCCAGTGCCCGAACGTCGACGCCAACTCTCTCGCCGTCGCATCATCTTCCGCAGCAACAACATCCGCGGACACGACCACGTACGGCTCGGAGAGAACTACCGACGGACGGAATGCCGCACGGTAAGCCTCGACAGCGTCGAGCGTACTCGACGGCGCCACATGGTAATTCGCACCGAACGGCAATCCGAGTCGACCGGCAAGTTCGGCACTGGGGCCAGCGCTGCTTCCGAACACCCACAATTCGACGTCAGCGTCCTCCCCGGGACTGGCGTGCAATTCGATACCGTCGCGGGTGCGGTGGGTTCCGTTCAGGAGCGAAAGTATGTCGTCGACCTGCTGCTCGAAATCGGGCGCCTGCGCTCCCGGAAACGCCAATGCCTCGAACGACGCCTGCAATCTCGGTGACGTGAGAAGACCGGTTGGATCGAAGGGCGCCGGGATCACGACGCCGTCGCGTACGACGCTCCCCCGCTTCGATTCTGCCGGCGCAGGCGTTCCGGCAGCGACAGCGCGAAGTGCCTCCACCCGACGCTGTCCGCTGCGCCCGATACCGAGATCGATACGACCCGGATACAGCGCTTCGACGGTACCGAAGGCTTCTACCACCTGAGCTGCCGTGTTGTTGCCCAGCAGGACGGCGGCCGAGCCGACGCGAATGGTGTTGGTGGCGGCCGCGATCAGCCCAACAAGCACTGCTGGTGACGAAGAGGCAACACCGACGAAGTGGTGTTCGGCGACCCAGTACCTCTTGTATCCCCAGGCCTCGGCAGAGCGCGCCAGATCCAGCGAATTCCGCAGAGCCTGGCGGGCGGTTCCACCCTCACTGATCGGCGAGAGGTCGAGTACGGACAGCGGCGCGCTCACCTCGGTGTGCTTCCGGAGCGAGTATCCGGTGTCTTCTCCCCGGCTTCCACCGCGAATGTCAGGCGATTCTCGGCCGGGGCAACGGGGCACGTCGCGTAATCGGTGAACGCGCAGGGCAGGTTCGACGCCCGATTGAAATCGAGGACTACCGCACCACCGGGCTCCGGTGCGCTCACATGCAGCGAGCGTGCGGCCGGGTAGGTGGACACCCCGCTGGTCGCGTCGGTGAACAGGATATGAAAGCCGTTGTCCCTGCCCGCGAACGCAATCAACGTATGCGTTTCTCCGTCATGTTCGAAGCTGATGGTTCCGCGAGCGTCGTGATGATGCTGAAGGCGCTCGACGACCGCACCGGTCGTCACCGTGCGGGCCTCCTCGAAAGCTGTGAAGACACCGTCGATGCGCCACTGCGGGTTCGGCTCGAAGGTCGGGATACCACTGAACTGCGCCAATGCCGGGGCTGCCGAATCGTGGATCCGCAGGGCTACCTCGCCGGTGCGGCGGATGACTTCGACCAGACGTTTGCCCTGCTTGACGATCAGGCCCGGCGCCCCCTCGATCGGATTCAGGGTGGACGAACCGTCCACTGCGACACCGTCGATCGAGAGATCGTCTGCCGCCGTTGCGGTGACGACCACGGCATTCGCGTCGGCGCGCCAGGCTCCCGGTAGGTCTGCGAACGTGGAATCGGTGTCCACCAGCCAATGCAACGCAGTCAGGCTCAGCCAGCCGAGTGGTTCGCTGAAGGTCGCGTCGCGCGAGGCGTGCCAGGCATTCCAATCGCCGGTGAAGGTGCTGGTGGAAGTGTCGGTAACGGTCATGATGCGCGGACTCCTTCAGCCTGCTCGTGCGGGTGGCGCAGCCCGAGATGGCTGCGCAGGGTGGTTCCTGAGTATTCGGTCCGGAAACTGCCGCGGTCCTGCAGTTCCGGTACGACGGTGTCGATGAACGCGTCCAGTCCCGCGGGGGTGAGGTGGGGAACGAGGATGAAGCCGTCGCTCGCGTCGCCCTGGACGTAGCTGTCGATCTCGGCAGCCACCTCGGCGGCACTGCCCACGAACTGTTGGCGGGCAGTCACTTCGATGATGAGTTCACGGATGCTGAGGTTTTCGGCATCTGCCTTCGCTCGCCACTGATCGGCGACCGCCCGCGGATCCTTGACGTGACGGACGCGTCCGCGAGTGATGTTGACGTCGTCCGACGGATCTTCCTTCGGCAACGGGCCGTCGGCGTCGTACTGCGAAAGGTCTCTGCCCCACACCTGTTCGAGAAAAGCGATGGCAGTCTGGCGTCCGACCTGCTGCCGCCGGATGTGATACGCCTTCTCCTGTGCGTCCGCTGCGTTGTCACCGAGGACAAAGGTGGCGGCGGGGAGAATCTTGAGGTCTGCGTGCGTACGTCCGTACTTGGCCAGGCGCCCCTTCACGTCGGCGTAGAAGGCCTTGCCCGCTTCGAGCGTTCCGTGCCCGGTGAAGATGGCATCGGCCTTGGCCGCGCCGAACTCGCGTCCTTCGTCGGAGTCACCGGCCTGCAACAGAACTGGGTGCCCCTGCGGACTCCGTGGAACTTCGAAGCGTCCGGCGATCTCGAACTGCTTACCGGAGTGCTGGAACTGGCCGACCTGCTGGTCGGTGGCGAAAACACCGCGCTCACGGTCGACGATCGGACGGTCGACGCTCCAACTGTCCCACAGCGTCCGTACTGCGTCGACCAACTCGTTGGCGCGTGCATACCGCTCGGAATGCTCCAGATAGCCACCGCGGCGGAAGTTCTCGCCGGTGAAGGCGTCCGAGGAGGTGACCAGGTTCCAGGCGGCCCGGCCGTCGGAGAGATGATCGAGCGTCGAGAACTGCTTGGCCAACTCGTACGGTTCGTTGAACGTGGTGTTGATCGTCCCGGCCAGGCCGAGATGCGTTGTCACACCGGCAACCGCATTGAGAATACTGAAGGTGTCCGGGCGACCGACCACGTCGAGGTCGTGAATTTTGCCCTGATGCTCGCGTAGGCGCAAACCCTCTGCGAGGAAGAAGAAGTCGAACAATCCGCGTTCGGCACTGCGTGCGAGATGCTCGAACGAGCTGAACTCGATCTGACTCTTGGACGCCGGATCGGTCCACACCGTGGTGTTGTTCACGCCGGGAAAGTGAGCGCCCAGATGAACTTGCTTGCGAATCCTGTTCTGTGTCATCGGTGTTCCTGTTCTCTACTCGCGCTACGCGAACTGATTGACGGGCAACTCGAAGCCCAACCGCTCGCGCAGTGTCGGGGCGGTACTCGGTCGCGGATTGAGAGTTGGCACTACGTCCGTCGCGATCTTGTCCACGGCGGCGGCCAGCGCCAGTGGACGCAGAACCACACCGTCGATCCCGGCGAGCCCACCGATCTCACGCAGCAGCGCAGTCAAACCCGCGCTGTCACCGCGATAGAACAGCGAGTGCGGGGCATACGGCGCTCCCGCCCATTCCTCGAGTTCCGCCAAAGCGTCGTCGGCGGCACCGCGATCGGCTCCGAGAAGCACGTCGACATCGAGGAGCACTCTGACGCTGCGCCCGAGGGCAGCCGCACTCGTGTGGACCAGCTTGGCCGTAGCTTTGGCTTCGCCGAGGTCGGTTGCCGAGATCCGAATCAGATCGCCGCGCGCAACAGCGAGTTCGCGGGCCTCCGGTCGACTCGCGTCGACGGCGATCAACGGCTGGCCCTGTGGCGAGCGCGGCGTGATGGACGGGCCCTTGACGGAAAAGTTCTTTCCCTCGAAATCGATGTAGTGCAGCTTGTCCCGATCGATGAAACGTCCGCTCGCAGCATCACGTATCTCGGCGTCGTCCTCCCAGCTGTCCCACAGACGACTCACCACCTCGACCGCCTCGGACGCTTCCTCCCACGCAGATTCGGTACCCTGCACTGCCTTTCGGCCGAACAACGCCGCCTGCTCCGCAGTGTCTGACACCGCGACCTGCCAACCGGCTCGCCCAGCAGACGAGTAGTCGATACTCGCAATGGCCTTGGAGATGTGGAACGGTTCGGTGTGCGTGACCGTCGCAGTGGGGATCAGGCCGATCCGCGAGGTCACCGCACTCAGTCGCGCCGCAGTTGCCACGGCCTCCAACCTGCCCCGCACAGCGTGCTGGCCCTCGGATTGGAGTCCGAAAGCATCAGGGAGGAAGGCCAGATCCACCCCACCTCGATCCGCTGCGGTCACCAGGTCCACCCAGTACGAGGGTGTGAACAGATCTTCGGCGCGCGAATCCTCGCGTCGCCAGGAGTACGGATGAGCTCCGGTGCCCTCGAATTCGAGGCCGACCAGGAATGCTCCGGAACTACGCTCGGACATGTTCGGCCTTTCCTGTCGAATGATCCCGCCCGGGGATCGCGTCGAGAAGTGTGCGTGTGTACTCGTTTCGGGGATTGTCGAAAATCTCGGTGGTAGTGCCGATTTCGAGCAATCGACCGGCTTGCATGACGCCGACTACGTCGCTGATCTGGCGAACAACCGCCAGATCGTGGGAGATGAAGAGATAGGTCAGGCCCAGATCTCGCTGCAACTCGTCGAGTAGCGCCAGGATCTGCGCCTGGACCGAGACGTCGAGCGCGGATACCGGCTCGTCGAGAACGAGTAGATCCGGCTTCAGAGCGAGCGCACGAGCAATCGCCACCCGCTGACGCTGGCCGCCCGAGAGTTCGGCCGGCTTGCGGCTCAGGAACTGCGCGGGCAATGCAACCTGATCGAGCAGCTCGGCGGCACGGCTCTGTTGCTCGCTACGTCCGCCAACTTTGAAGGCCCGCAACGGCTCCGCCACGATGTCTTGGACGGACAATTTCGGGTCGAGCGATGCATATGGGTTCTGGTACACGAGCTGAATCTTTCGACGCAGCTCGCGCAGGTCGCTGCCCTTGACCTTCGTGATGTCCTGTCCGTCGAAGGTGATGGTGCCGACGTCCGCCTGCTCCAATCGCACGGCAATGCGCGCGGTAGTCGACTTTCCGGAGCCTGACTCCCCCACCAGCGACACCGTCTGGCCCCTCGGAACAGTCAGCGATACTTCGTTCACCGCGGTGATCGAATTCCCGCGGCCGGCGTTGAAACGCTTGGTGATTCCGGTCAGCGTCAGCAGCGGTGTCGTGTCCTGACGGACCGGACGATCGACCGGTCCCGAGGACAGGCTCGGGGCAGAGTTCAGCAGTTTCTTGGTGTACTCGTCTTGCGGGTCTCCCAAAATATCTGCGGTGCGACCGGATTCGACGATCCTGCCGCCCTGCATCACCAGGATCCGATCCGCGCGGTCTGCGGCCACACCCAGGTCGTGCGTGATCAGGAGTACGGCGGCACCGGATTCGGCGATTCGCTCGTCGAGATGGTCGAGAATGCGTCGCTGAACCGTGACGTCCAGAGCACTGGTCGGCTCGTCGGCGATGATGAGAGCCGGGTTCGCCACAAGAGCGATGCCGATCAGAACTCGTTGCCGCATACCGCCGGAGAGCTCGTGTGGGTACTGGCGCGCCCGGATTTCCGGGCGGTCGATACCCGCGCGCTCGAGCACGGCGACGGCATCCAACCGCGCTGTGCGCCGGTCGGCGAGGCCGTGGATCCGCAGGACTTCTGCAACCTGGTCGCCGATCCGGGTCACCGGGTTGAGCGAGGTCGT
The DNA here is from genome assembly GCF_053608585.1 of Rhodococcus sp. NPDC055024. Lineage (NCBI taxonomy): Bacteria > Bacillati > Actinomycetota > Actinomycetes > Mycobacteriales > Nocardiaceae > Rhodococcus > Rhodococcus sp. NPDC055024. The sequence continues at coordinate 48,478 of NZ_JBSGVT010000004.1, read as the reverse complement.
CGGATCCTGCGGCACCAAACCGATACGAGCGCCGCGGATTCGCTGCCACGCGCGGTCGGAGTACGAATCGATTCTCTCACCTTCGAACTCGACGCTTCCACCGGTGACATGACCGCTACCGGCGAGCAGGCCCAGTATCGCGTGGGCCGTAGTCGATTTTCCCGAACCCGATTCGCCCACCACCGCAACTACTTCACCGCGGCCGACGGTGAAACTCACACCGGATACCGCGGGCTCGTTGCCGTAGGAGATCTGCAGGTCGGTGACGGAAAGCAACTGTTCCTCGGTCGTGCTCATCGCCGGTTGCTCCTTTCGATCTCGTGGCCGATACGGTGCGCCGAGATGACCACGGCAACAATCGCGAGACCGGGAAGTGTTGTCATCCACCAAGCATTGGCGAGGAAGTTGCGCCCCTCGGACACCAGCGATCCCCATTCGGGGGTAGGCGGAACCGCCCCGAATCCCAAGAAGCTCAGTGCCGACACCGCAAGAACTGCCTGCCCGAACTCGACTGCGGACAGCGCGACCACGGGCGCATACGAGTTGGGCAGCACGTGCCGACGCAGGACACCGAGCCACTGCACACCCGAGCTGAACGCGGCCTCGACGTACTGCGCGCCGCGCACCCGCATCACTTCGGCACGCATCACTCGCGCAAAGTTGGCGACCATGCTGACACCGACCGCGATGGCGACGTTGATGGTGCCGAACCCGAGTGCGGTCACCAACGCCAACGAGAGCAGCAGCGCCGGAATGGACAGCAGGACGTCGACGATGCGCATCAGAACGGCGTCGACGACGCCGCCGACAAAGCCCGCGAGCAGACCGATGATCGATCCTGCTACCAACGCGATTCCCACCGCCACCAAAGTCGCAGTCAAGGACAGTGCAGCGCCATGCACGAAGCGTGTGTACAGGTCACGTCCGAGGTTGTCGGTTCCGAACCAGTGAGCCAAGCTCGGGCCCTGCAGTTTGTCCGCCGGGACGCCGGACAACGGATCACCGCTGGCGAAGAACCCGGGCGCGACGGCAAAGCCGATGGCAAGCAGCACGATCAGCACCGGAATGACCAGACCGGGCTTACGGATCAAACCGATGGCAGTCGACCTTCGGCGCGAAACGACTGGTGCCTTGGCCTCGACGCGTGGATCGAGGAGTAAGGGTTCGATCAATGTGTCAGACATGGGCCGGCTCCAGATCGGTCGAGCTTTCGGTATTCGAGTTGTCGGCGCGTGTCTTCTTCGCCTGAATGATTCGCGGATCGATCAGGGGGTAGAAGAGGTCGACCGCGAGGTTGACGAGCACGAAGACCAGGGAGGCGAACACAACGACTCCCTGCACCACGGGGATGTCCTGCGCCATCACCGACGTCTGGGTCAGACGGCCGACACCCGCGCGGGAGAACACCGTCTCCACGACCACCGAACCAGCCAGCAAAGTTCCGACCAGAACACCGGCGATGGTGAATGCCGGAATGCTCGCCAGTCGCAACGCGTGACGGGTCTGCACGCGCCAACGGCTGGCGCCCTTGGCATAGGCGGTCTCCACGTGCGGCGAACGCAGCGTCGACTGCAGGCTGGTCGTGAGGACCTGCGCGATAACGGCGCCGGTCGGAATCGCCAGGGTGATCGCCGGAAGAATCACTGTTGCGAATCCCTTGTCCCCGAATGCCGGGAAGATGTGCAAACGGAACGAGAAGAGCTGCAGGAGGATCAGACCCACCCAGAAGGTGGGCACTGCCACACCCAAAGGCGGCAACGAGAACAACAGGTTCGCCAGCCACCGCTTGCGGGTATAGGTAGCGAAGAACGCGATCGCCAGTCCGAACAGCACGGCGAGAACCAACGCCGTGGTTGCCAGCACCAGGGTGCTCGGCAATGCCGAGGAGATGGCATCCGTGACCGACTGACCGGTGGAGATCGACGTACCGAAATCACCGCGAAGTGCGTTTGTCAGCGATGTCCAGTACTGCACCCACACCGACTGGTCCAAGCCGTATCGTGCTCGAAGCTGATCGAGCGCAGCCTGATCCACTGCAACACCCTGCCCGGACGAGTCCGCAGCCATACTGACCGGATCGCTCGGCAGGAGGAACAGAATCACGAACGAGATGGTGAAGGCCGCCCACAGGACAACCGCGGCCTGGCCCAGTCGGGTGAGTACGTATCGAGTCATGATTACTTACCCGACAACCATGCGTCGTAGAACTGCAGGCGTGACGAGGCTTCGAAGTTCAGATCCTGAACACTCGATCCGGCGCCGATGGCCTGCGAGAGCTCGATGGTGGGGATGGAGAGCCCACGGTCGAGGATCAATTCCTGAGCGGTGGAGACCAGTTCGCCGCGCTGACCGTTGTCCGTGGCTGCGAGCTGGTCGGTGAGAACCTTGTCGAGCTCCGGGTCTGCGCCGCGACGGTTGAGGTTGCGGCCCTCGGTGCTGAACGACGCCCGGAGGATGTCGGCGTCGGCCCGAGTGCTGTTGTAGTACAGCGAATCGTAATCACCCGACACCCCCTTCTCGGTCCATTCACCGTTCGAGACCAGATTGAGCTGCAGGTCGACGCCGACCTTCTTGAGCTGCTGCTGCACGAGCTCGAGAATGGCCTGATTACCCGAGAACACCGGGCTGAACGTGACGCTGAACGTGAGCTTCTGCCCGTCCTTCTCGCGGATACCGTCGCTTCCGGCCTTCCAACCGGCTGCGTCGAGAAGCTTTGCCGACTTGTCGGCGTCGTACGTCACGACACCGGATTCGTCGGTGTAGAGCGGAGTGGTGTGAGCCAACGGGCTCGTTGCCGGGAAGAACGACGGATCTAGAACGGTGTCGACGAGCTCTTGCCGGTTGATCGCCGGAATGATGGCCTGGCGCACAGCCTGATCAGCGAGAACTCCACGACTGACGTTGGGCTGGAAGAAGAAGCTCACGCCGGGGTTGGGGCGGGTGAGGATGCGTCCACCGGCGCCCTCGATCTGCGGCGCGTCCTGCGGGAGCGCGTCGCTGACAGCATCGAGCTGGCCGGAAGCCACGCTGCCCGCGCGCACACCGGATTCGGGGACCACGGTGAAGTCGACGCCGTCGAGGTAGGCCTCGCCCTGGTGTGCGACCGCGTCCGACGCCCAGTTGTATCCCGCACGCTTGGCGATCTTGACGCTCTTGTCCTGCTGCCAGTCGGTGTAGACGAACGGGCCGGAGGCGATCACCGCTGCACCGGGGCAGCGCTGCTCGGAGGCCAGGGCGGTGGTGGATTCGGCGAGGATTCCGAGCTGCGGCGTCGAAGTTGCCTGCAGGAACTGAACATTGGGTCCGGAGAAATTGATCTTCGCCGTGTGTGCGTCAACGACGTCGGTGCCCGTGTACGAGGACAGGTAGCTCTTCGCCAACGATGCGTTCGGTCCGAGGTTCTTGACCGAGTCGAAGGTCTTCTTCACCGAATCCGCCGTTACCGGTGTTCCGTCACTGAAAGTGGCATCGTCGCGAAGGACAAACGTGAAGCTCGCGGCGTCCGGGCTGATCTCCCAACTCTTGGCGAGCCACGGGGTGATCTCTCCGGTGTCGGGATTTTGATCGGTCAGCGAATCCACCACGGTACGAGTGACATACACGGTCTGGTTGCTGCCGGCCTGGGCCGGATCGGCGCACGTCGGCGCCTGTGAGAGGCCGTAACGAAGGGTTCCGCCGGACTGCGCGGGACCCGCGTCGGCACCGCTGCCGCTTCCGTCGCTGCTGCAGCCGGCGAGGACGGTCCCGAGAACCGAGACAGCACCGATACCGGCAATGACGGTCGCGCGTTTGCGGGCACCGAATGAGGGCGAAGACACCAAGAACTCCTAAAGAGGCATGCCGAAGAGCGCACCCGTCGCCGTGGAGCAAGAAGCTCCAAGAAGGCGATCGAGCGCGAATCACTTGTGCAGAGAAGAGAAAACAGACTTGTCGACGACTCGCCTGAGTGTGAATGACTGACCGAGGTCAGTTGGTACAGAAAGATCCCGCGGTGCGGCACAGGTCTACGTGACGACGCGACCAGGCGGTATCGAAGCCGCCTTCGACTGCCTTCATTTCGTGTTCCTCCATCGGTCCTGGCGGTAGCACCCGCACCCGATCACTCGGGGGGTTGCTGCGACTTCAATGAGCCAGGTCTCTCGGTCGCTCTGGATGGTCGTTCGCAAGTGTACGAGGTTAAACCCGGGTGTTGTCAACCCGGTCGGTAGGAATTGCTGCTCGGGTCACATTTTCGAGCACCCGAAGTTGTTTCTCGAACGGGTGGACGCCCACTTCTTCGGGCGAGAGTGAAGCGTCGTAGAGCGGTGTGTATCCACTGGACAGGTACAGCGCGACAGCCTCCGGTTGCCGAGGGCCCGTCGTCAGGAACACCCTGTGGTATCCGCGAAGCTCGATCTCTCGTTCCAACTCGCGAACGACGACCTTGCCGAGACCACGCTTCCGATAGTCGACCGATGTCCAGATTCTCTTCAATTCGGCAGTGGTGGAATCAAATTGGCGAAATGCACCACCGCCAATAGGCACATCCTCGTGGGTGAGCACCAGGAGCGCCCCCTGCGGGTACGCAAATTCTTCTGCCGGGTACGTGGTGAGATCCGCGAGCATCGCTTCGCGAGTTCCGCCGTATCGCGAGCTGTATTCGAGCGCCAACTCCGCGATCAGTGGAGCCGCCAAGGGATCGTCCTGCGATACCGAGTAGACCTCTACCGCGCCGATGCCCTCGACCTGCCGGGTCCCGAGCTCCAGTGCCACAACACTTTCCTCCATGAATCTGGTCAACGCTCCCCCAGCCGAAAAACTTCCGGAGCGAGCGCGGTTCCCTCGACGAGGTTCGATACAAGGTCACCCAGGGCCGGACCGAATTTGAATCCATGACCCGAGAATCCCGCCGCGACCGTGACGGCGCCGACTCGGTCGATGACGAAGTTACTGTCCGGCGTGCTCGTGTACAGGCACGTGATCGACTCGACGTGGGTGGAATCAACGCCGGGCAACCACGACTCGGCGTACTCGACCAATCGTTGCTCTCCGTCGACATCAGGGGTGTAGTCGCGGGTCTGTGGAGTCACGACCGGCCCGGTCGCGTGTTCGCCGATCTTGATGCCGTCCTCGGAACCGAGTCCGTAGATCCCCGCGGTCTCCAACTGCGCACCCGTGTGGTGAACGAAACTCGGCCACTCGACTCCCGGGTCCAGCGGTGCAAAGTGGGCCGGTTGTTCCTGCGTCGTGCGCAGCGTCGGGAGCACGATCTCGGAACCGAGTCCGCTGTCTGCGATCAGGTCCGCAGTCCACGCCCCAGCCGCGATCACGACCTGACGAGCCGCGAGCGTTCCGCCGTCCGTCACCACGTCCACGCCGTACGACGCTCGCGCGAGTGCCAGTACCCGAACGTCGTGACGGACCTCGGCACCGGCGAACACCGCTCCCGCTTTCAGCGCGGTCACGGCGCGGTCCGCGTGCAACCGGCCTGCATCGGGGTGATGGAGCACGGTGGTGTCGAATCGCAACCCCGGCCAGCGGGCGGACGCCTCGGCAGGAGTGAGGACCTCACCCTTGATGCCGGCCTCGACCAATATCTGCGCCTTGGACTGCACTGCCTGCGGCAGACCGTGATCGACGGCACCGGTCAGTTCCAGGAACCCGATGTCCGTGGTGGACTCCAACTCCCGCCACAGTGGCAGCGCGTCGGCCGCCAATCCTGTGTACAGGTGATTGTCGTAGGCCTGACGGTAGATGCGCGAAGTACCGTGCGATGCACCGTGCTTGTGCCCCGGCCCGAACTGTTCCAGCTGTACGACGCTGTGTCCGCGCGCCGCGAGCCGCCATGCGGCGGAGGACCCGACGAGTCCTCCGCCGATGACGATCACATCGAGAATCTCACTCATGGACGAGAGCTCACTTGGTCTTGGGAAGGCCGGGCGGGTTGATCAGAGACTTGTCGACGGCTTCGCTGGTGATGTTCCAACGCTCGAGGATCTGCTGGTACGTACCGTTCTCGATCGTGTGGTTGATCGCGTCGTTGACGGCCTTGATCAACCCGTTGTCCTTCTTCACCAGCACCGCGATCTGTCCTTGCAAAGTGTCGCCGGCACCGGAGAACTCACCGACAACCTCGGTTTCACCCGACTGCTTGGCGTGGAACTGCGACGACGGGTTCGGGCCGAAGTAGGCGTCGATTCGGCCGGACTGCAAGGGGAGGTAGTAGTCGGTGGTGTTCTGGTAGTAGGAGATGTCGGTGGGCGCCAGGCCGGCCGCGACGTTCTGCTCACTCCACTTGACCAGCAGCGCTTCCTGATTGGTACCAGAGGAGACGGCGATCTTCTTGCCGGCGACGTCCTTGGGTTCCTTGATGGAGATCCCGGCGCCCTTCTTCGCTTCGAAGGCGAGGGTGTCGAGTCGGTAGGTGGCGAAGTCGTACTTCTCCTTACGCTCCTCTGTGACAGTCACGTTGGAGAGGAAAGCGTCGGCTTCCCCGGAGTCGATGCGGACGAAGTTCTGTGCCCAGTCCGCTGTCTGCAGATCGACCTTCAAACCGAGAACGTCACCGATCAGGTAGGCGAAGTCGGTCTCGGAGCCGATGAGGGTGGTGTCGTCGTCGGCGTAGAAGCGAAGCGGCGGAGCGGAACCCGCGCTACCGGTGACTCGCAGCGTGCCGCGATCACGAATGTCCTGAGGAACCTCGGCGGCGATGGCATCCACCTTGTCGGTGGTGATGCGATTCTGGTCGGCGGTGAGGTTGTAACCCGCGGCCGCGGTGACCTGGGCGCCGTCGGACTCGGCGTCAGCACTGCTGCACGCAGCGCTGAGCAGTCCGACGGTGGCAAGAGCCGAGATCAGAAAAGTCGCGCGACGGGATGGGGAGAACATCAATTTTTCCTTCCGGGAATGAGTCTGGGTCGCGTCAGAGGACGCGGGAGAGAAACGCTTTGGTCCGTTCGTGGACCGGATTGTCGATCACCTGCGACGGCGGGCCCTGTTCGACGATGACGCCGCCGTCCATGAAGACCGCGGTGTCCGCCACCTCCCGAGCAAATCCGACCTCGTGCGTGACGATCACCAAGGTGGCGCCGTCGCGGGCAAGCTGGGCAAGAACTTCGAGGACTTCGCCGACCAACTCGGGATCGAGCGCCGACGTCGGTTCGTCGAAGAGAATCACAGCCGGACGCAGTGCCAACGCTCGCGCTATCGCTACGCGCTGTTGCTGGCCGCCGGAGAGTTGGCGGGGGTACTCGTCGGCCTTGTCTCCCACTCCCACTCGCTCGAGCAGAGCGCGGGCTTCGCGGTAGACCTCGTCACGGTCTCGTTTCTGGGCCGAGAGCGGTGCTTCCACCACGTTCTCCAGCGCGGTCAGGTGCGGAAACAGGTTGAAGTTCTGGAACACGAATCCGATATGTGAACGCTGCTTCAGGATCTCGCGGTCACGCAGTTCGTGAAGTCGATTTCCCTTGCGCCGGTATCCGATCAGTTCTCCGTCGATCCGTACGGTCCCGCGGTCGACCTTCTCGAGGTGATTGAGGGTGCGCAGCAAGGTGGACTTACCGGAACCGGACGGTCCGAGAATGACGGTCACTTCGCCCTTGCGAACCAGGAGATCAACGCCGGCAAGTACTTCCAGCGTGCCGAACGACTTGTGGATTCCGCGCGCTTCGACGGCGTACACCGTCTCTTCGGCCAATTCTGCGGTCACCGGGTCGCACCTCTCGGAATATCGAGACGCGCATCACGAATCTCTTCGAACTTCTTGCGCGCCTTCTGGATCGGAGTCAAAGGAAGGGCGCGGGCGGATCCACGTGCGTAGTGGCGCTCAACGTAGTACTGACCGATCGAGAGCAACGTCGTGAGGATGATGTACCAGATTGTGGCGACCATCAGCAGGGGCACAACTCGTCCGTTGCGGCCGAATATGACCTGCACCTGGTAGAACAGTTCGGCGATCGCCATGGTGGAGACGATGGACGTTCCCTTGAAGAGTCCGATGACCTCGTTGGCGGCATTGGGGAGGATCGCCCGCATCGCCTGCGGGAGAATGATCTTGAAGAACTGGCGACTGCGCGGAATACCGAGCGAGTGAGCTGCTTCGATCTGACCGTGATCCACCGAGATAATTCCGGAGCGGATGATCTCGGCCGAGTACGCGGCCTGGTGCAGTGCCAAACCGATGACTGCTGCAGTGAATCCACCGATCACACCGCTGACCTGGAAGGTGAAGAACTCCGGTCCGAAAGGTATTCCAAGAGAAAGGGTCTGGTACAGGTACGTGATGTTGAACCAGAAGAGCAGCTGCACGATGAGCGGAATCGAGCGGAAGGCCCAGATGTAGGTCCAGGCGATCACCTGCAGGACCGGATTCTTCGACAACCGGCCGAGTGCGAGGAAAACACCGAGACCGAATCCGAGGATCGTCCCCCACAGGGTCAGTTTGATCGTCATCCACAACGCGGCAAGCACTGATTTCGCGGTGAAGTACTGCGCGAACGTCGGCCAGTCCCAGCCTGGATTGACAACGAGTCCGTGAATGAACTGAGCAAGCAATACCAGCACGACCGCGCTGATCACCCAGCGCAGCGGGTGCCAGGTGCGAGCAACGACAAGTTCCGAGTCGGGAAGTTGCGGCTCGGCCACCGACTTTTCGGGGCGGACATCGGTGGGCGCGCTCACGGCGCACTACCTGACGGAGTGGACATCACGAATAGACCTTTCGGGGAATGGGAACGCAGCTGTGTTCTCGAGGTGGCGTACTCGAGTTGCGAAGACGACGACAGTTCGGTCGGTGACAGTGAGGTCAGAGACAGTGACACGAAGCGGTGCGGCACAGATCGATGTGACGACGCCTGTGCGCAGCGTGCGAAGTGGAACCCATGTGATGCCTTCCATCGGTCCTGGCGGTAGCACCCGCTCCCGATCACTCGGGGGGTTGCTGCGACGTCGACGAGCCAGGTCTCTCGGTCGCTCTGGATGGTGAGCAAAGACTAGACGCGAATTCCCGAGTCGTCAAATGTTGTATTTCCCTGCACCGCAAGGGAAATGAAGGCCGCTTCATGTTGAAATCGCACTGATTTCAACGGTGTCCGAAACCTTGGTCGCCGTGTTCAATGGAGTGTTCGAATCGAGACCGGGACCGCCGTCCGGACTGACTTTTCCTCTGCCGTACCGTCTGCGGAGTGAGTGGAATCGACGCTTTCTTCATCTTGTTGGCCGGCATCGGTGCGGGCGCGATCAATGCCGTCGTCGGCAGTGGAACGCTGATCACGTTTCCCACCCTGGTCGCCTTCGGCATGCCGCCGGTGACCGCGACCATGTCCAACGCAGTCGGGCTCGTCGCCGGCGGGGTTTCGGGCACGTGGGGATACCGGCGTGAGTTGTCCGGGCAGTGGGGTCGTTTGAAGTGGCAGATTCCCGCGTCGCTCGCCGGCGCACTCCTTGGTTCGTGGTTGCTCATGCACCTACCCGAGAAACTGTTCGAGACCATCGTTCCGGTGCTGCTGATCCTGGCTCTCGCACTTGTCCTCCTCCAGCCACGTATCCAGGCGTGGGCGAAGAAGCGTTCCACCGAAGAGACGACGCTGTCCACCAAGAGGCTGATGCTCCTGACCGCGGGCACCTTTGCCGTCGGCATCTACGGCGGCTACTTCACCGCCGCGCAGGGCATCCTCCTCATCGGTGTGATGGGTGCCATCCTCCCGGAAACCCTCCAGCGCATGAACGGCGCGAAGAACCTGCTCTCACTGCTCGTCAACATCGTCGCGGCCGGAATGTACATCACCCTGGCCTTCGACCAGATCAATTGGGCAGCAGCAGGTTTGATCGCTGTCGGCTCACTCGGTGGCGGCGTTCTCGGCGCCCGCTACGGACGACGCCTGTCCCCCACTGCACTGCGATACACGATTGTCGTCGTCGGCCTGATCGGCTTGTGGCGTCTTCTCGCTTGACCGCCCACATCGGGCGGCACCCGCACATACTGGAGATATGACCAGAACAGACGATCAGACCGGTTGGACCTACCTCATGGACATGGACGGGGTTCTCGTCCACGAGGAGCACTTGATACCCGGAGCAGACACGTTCCTGGCAGAACTGGCGTCGAACGACATTCCGTACATGGTGCTCACCAACAACTCCATCCGCACCCCGCGTGACCTGCGAGCACGCCTCCTCAATTCGGGACTCGACATCCCGGAGAAGTCGATCTGGACGTCAGCGCTCGCTACCGCGACCTTCCTGGCCAACCAGCGTCCGGGCGGCAGCGCCTACGTGGTCGGTGAATCGGGCCTGACCACTGCACTGCACGACATCGGCTACGTCCTGACGGACAGCGACCCCGACTACGTCGTCCTCGGCGAGACGCGCACGTACTCCTTCGAGGCGATCACCACGGCCATTCGCCTGGTCGAGCGTGGATCGCGGTTCATCGCCACCAACCCCGACGCCACCGGACCGTCGCGCGACGGCTCTCTCCCGGCCACAGGCTCGGTCGCCGCTCTCATCACCAAGGCAACCGGACGCGATCCCTACTACGTCGGCAAGCCCAACGCCTTGATGATGCGGTCCGCCCTGCGGTCCATCGGCGCTCATTCAGCCAACACGTTGATGATCGGCGACCGCATGGACACCGACATCGTCTGCGGCCTCGAAGCCGGACTGCAGACGATTCTGGTGATGACCGGAATCTCGACCCGCGCGTCGGTGGAGCTCTACCCGTACCGCCCGACCATCGTCCTCGAGTCGGTCGCAGATTTGGTCGGAATGACAACCGATCCATTCCGTAGCAACGCAAACAATTGAAGGAATTGTCAAAAGAATGGAAAGTTGGTAATTAACTGGTAAAAACAGCGAGTTTGCCAGGATCCGACTCGTCCCGTTTGTCCAACTGGACAAACAAACGGTTTTCTTCGCACCAAAATTACATACTGATAGTTATCCGCAGGTCAGAGCCACTTTCAATTCCCCGGACAATGTGGATCACAGTCGAAAAAGAAATTTTGGAAAAGTAGTAACGAATCGTTTGCCGTGGCTGATACTCATGTCTGAACGACCCATTTCGGGTCCCAGACATGAAATGAGATTTTCATGAAGAAGCAGACCAAGGGTGCGATCGCTGCTGCGGCGGCCGGTGCCCTCCTCCTCGGTGGAGCGGGCTCGCTCGCAGTGTGGAGCGATTCGGCCGACGTCAGTGGCGGCGGACCCGTCACGTCCGGCGCACTCGACCTGAGCGCTTGCGCACCGGTTGGCGGCGGTTGGAACTCCCTCAACCCGACGAAGACCGCGATCACCAATATCTCGGCCTACCGCATCGTCACCACTGAGAGCATCGAATACACCTGCGACGTCACGGTGACTGCAGTCGGAGATCGCCTCGCCGCTGTTCTGACCGCCGACACAGCCGGAATCGTTCCAGGTGCCAACAGCGCCGAACTTGCCGCGGCGGTGCAACCGGTTACCACGATCAAGGATGCAGGTGGCAACCCGATCTCCCAGATCACCAAGGTGCAGAACAATACCGTCGTCCACGTCGGGGTCCGTCTCAACTTCACCGATGTGGCCAACCAGGTCGCGCAGAACCAGTCGCTGAACTTGTCGGCACTGAAGCTGGTCGTCACTCAGACAGCACTGACACCGGCCCCGTAATTTCATGAGGAAAAAGGTCTGGGGAGCGATCGCAGTCGCGGTGGCTGCTGTAGCGGTGTTCGCATCGTCGCAGCAGTCGCTCGCGCTGTGGTCCGATTCGGCGAGCGCGAATGGCGGCACGGCAACTGCCGCCAGCGTCAACCTCACGGTTGGTACCTCTACCGGAACCAGTGCGGCGTACCCATTGTCAACGCTGACGACCGGAACGACTCTGGTAGTTCCTGGTAATACGGTGCAAGCGCCGCTGACAGTCAAAAACTCGGGAACCGACCCCTTGCAATGGCGAATGCAGGCGACGACACTACTGACCGAATTCACCCTGACCACATACGGAGTCGCCAACGAAGGCGCCTGCCCGGCTGGAGTGAACACAGCGGCCCCGGCAGTCACCCCCCTGATATCGGGTTCGATGAACGCATCGCTGCAATACCCGGTTTCGCCGGCGTACATGCCGAGTCCGCTGGCCTCGAACGCAACTTACGTCCTGTGTTTACGGCTCACAGTAGGAACTCAGTCGGTCTCCGGAGCAACAAACACCGCTACCTTGACGTTCCAGGCAGGTCCGGTATGACAAAGCACTCCACGAAGCGCGAACATACCGGCCCGCTCTGGTGGATCACCTCGATCGTCAGTTGGACACTGCTGCTGGCAATTTCGGCAGTCATCGTCGCAACCATCGTCGTCCCCTTCTTCGCGGGAGCGCAGCGCTTCACGATTCTGACCGGTTCGATGCGCCCGACGTACAACCCTGGATCACTGGTAGTCGTCAAACCTGTCGATCCGTCCGAACTGGGGATCGGTACACCTATTACGTACCAGCTGGAATCGGGTCAGCCGACCGTCGTCACGCACCGGATCATCGCCACAAGTGAAAACCAGAAGGGTGAACGAACTTTCATCACCCAAGGCGACGCGAACGGTGAGCCTGACGAGAAGGAAGTACGGCCAGTACAGATCCGGGGAAAGGTCTGGTACAGCCTTCCGTATCTCGGCTACGTCAACACTTGGCTCACCGGAGAGCAGCGCACCGTGATCGTGGTGATAGTCGTGACGGCACTACTGCTGTACGCGGCCTACATGATGATCAGCGGCATCCGTGATGGCCGGAAGGAGCGTGCTCGAGCCCGATTGGCTCCTGACCCTGCAACTTTCGCGCCCACAGACTCCGCCCAGATCGAGAAAGGCCAGCACGATGCCCTCGCGCCCTGACCGTCCGGCCCATCGGATTCGTCACCTGTTGACCAGCACTCGCTTTCGCGCGCTGCTCGCTTTGGGGATGGTGCTGGGTGTCGGTGGCGTGACCACACTCGCCGCATGGACATCCTCCGCCACGGCAACCTCGGGCAACATCACGACCGGGTCGATCAATCTGAACTTGAACACCACAACGCAACCCGAGCTGACCACAACACTGAACTTCAGCCAACTCGGCAAAACCGGGATGATTCCGGGAGATTCGAACACCGCGATCCTCAAGGTCAACAATGTCGGTGCTGGGGCGACCCTTCCGCTGAAGTACACGATCACATCCACGAGCAACGGTGCGTTGACGACCTTTTTGCGGATGACGGTGTCGTCGAACGGAACTGTGGCAAACAAGTGTGCCGACGGAACCAATGTGGTGTCCTCCTTACCCCTGACACTGACTTCGAATCAGGCTGTCGGCACCGCCGACCGCCCGCTGGCGGCCGGGGCTACCGAGAATTTGTGTGTCTCCGTTCAGCTTCCCGCGAGCCCCATGCCGCCGAAGAGCAGTTCTTCGAGCATCGTCCTGACCTTCACGGCAAAGGTGTGAGCACAGTGGCCCAACACACGAAGTCACCCTCGAACACTTCAAAGCCCCGCCGCGTTCAGGAGGTCTTGCTTACGCTCGGTGCCCTCGCCGGACTGGTATCGATAGTCTTCTTCGTCGCCGGTCTGGCTTTTGGTATCACTCCTTTGATCTTCAAGAGCGGATCGATGTCTCCCACGATCGATACCGGTGCATTGGCATTCGCGCGTACCGTGCCCGCGTCCGAAGTTCAGGTCGGTGACATCGTCAGCGTGTACGACAGTCAAGGCACGCGCATCACCCATCGCGTCGAAACGATTGATCAGCAAGGCAATAATCTTGCCGTCGCACAACTGCGTGGTGACGCAAATCCGATCACCGATCCTGATCCCTACGTCATCACCGAAGCCGATCGAGTCTTCTTCAGCGTCGATCGTCTCGGCTACGTTGCTGTATGGCTCTCCGGACCGAGTGGTTTCGTGCTCGGCGCGATTGCCGTGTGCGGGCTTTCCTACATTGCGTTTCGTCCGAGGACGAAGCGCAGCAACTCGGGGCCAGGTGAAGATGACACACATGTTGTTGTCGATAGGCCACAACCGAATAATCTGGGCGCAGGTCGCGGCGACTCCCACGCACTCAAGGTGATCATCGCACTGGCAACGGTGGGTCTCAGTGTGGCGGGTATCGCCAACATCGGCGGGACTCAGGCGGGCTTCGCCGGCTCTGCGACGGCGGGGCCCGCTACTTTCACAACTGCCGCAAGCTTTCCCACCCCACCCGCGTCATTGACATGCACAGGAAACGGAACATCCGTAACACTCACCTGGCCCGCGACCGCAGGACAGAGCTACCGAATCATCGTGCGAAATGCAACGAACACCACCCAGCCTCCACTAGTCAGGGACGTCACGAGCGGATCCACGACACTGACGCTTTCGGATCTCCCCAGTGGGGGAATCCTCCTGTCCAACACGAACTATGACGTAGAGGTTCATGCCCTTACGGGAACGGTGGTGACTCCGGAGTACACGGGGTACCGCGTCAGCAGTTCAACAGCTCTCATCCTCTTCAGTTCCGTGTCGTGCGTATCCGGGCCTACGAGTGGTACCACTGCGGTCTCGGCTCTGGCTGCACGTTCTGCGCTCGCGACAGTGGCTCCGAGTTCTCCTACCTCCACTTCCACCACGGCCACCGGTTCCGCGACTTCCTCATCCACAACGCCCACCACGACTTCGGCGCCGACTACGACACCCTCCAGCACTACGGTGGTCTCGACGACCACCTCGTCACCGACTACAACTACGGCGCCCCCGACAACGACATCCACCGCGGCCACGACAACGACAACGACAACGACAACGGTGCCACCAATCACGACCACTCCGAGCGAGGTCCCCGTCGGCGCCCCGGTGACTACTGCCGGTCTCAGCGCACAGAAGCTCTCGACTGCCAGTGGAACCGTTGTGTCCGTGTCGAATTCATCAGGCACTGAAGTCTATCGAGGTACCGTCGACAGCGACGCTGTCCTGCATTGGCTCACCGGTACCGATCAGTTGTATGTGATCACCGCGTCCGGAGTCTCCGTCATCGACAGTTCAACGGGAGTCTGGGCCGAATCTCCTGCCCCGAGCGAACTTCCGGACGAGATCAAGGCGCTGGTGCCGTGATGAAAAAGACGACGAAAGCTGCCATGGCAGTCGCCGCGGCCGGAGCTGTATTGCTCGGTGGTTCGGGCACATTGGCGAAGTGGACCGACAGCGCGACCCTGACAAGCGCCGCTGTGCAATCCGGAACCCTCGATCTGGGTGCGTGTGTGACCACGAACGGCGGCGGTTGGTATTCGCAGATCTACGTCAACGCACCCACCAACCCGAATCCACTCGTGCCTATCCCGAACATCACTACCTATCGACTCAAGCCTGGATTCAACTACACGTATTTCTGCGATTCGAAGGTCTTGGCCACCGGTCCCCGGTTGAGAGCCAATGTGACGGTCGACAAGACCAAGTTGAGTGGCGGGCTCGCGACCGCCAGTGTCGATCTCCGCACCTACGTCACCGATCAGAGCAACAATCTGCTGTACGACAGCACAGCGCCGACGCCTAACCTCATCCCAGTCACGTCGGCATTGAACAACACCAACCTGACGGCGCAGGTGCTGTTCACGATCTACCCGAGCGACACCACGAGCTCAGGACTCACACTGAATACGGCGGCGTTGACAATCGACGTCAAACAATTGGGACTCACGCCCGCGCCGTAGAAAGCCTCGCCCAACTAAGATCGAGGAAGGCGTTCTACGGGTTGCGTTCTACGGGTTGCGTTCTACGGCTTCAGCCGAGGGCTCGCTTCAGATCAGCCAACAGATCGGCAGTGTCCTCGAGCCCCACGGACAAGCGCACCACGCCATCCGTAATACCCACTGCCGCGCGACCTTCCGGCCCCATGGCCCGGTGCGTCGTCGTGGCGGGGTGTGTGATCAAGGACTTGGAGTCACCGAGGTTGTTGGAGATGTCGATGACTCGCAGGCCGTTGAGAACCTCGAATGCCCGCTTCTTGCCCTCACCATCGGGGGCATTGAGCTCGAACGTGACAACGGTTCCACCGCCGCTCATTTGAGACTTCGCGAGCTCGTGCTGCGGGTGCGAAGTCAGGTACGGATACTTGACCCACTTGACGCCGGAGTGCCCTTCGAGGAATTCGGCGATCTCGAGGGCCGAAGCCACGGAGTGCCGAATGCGGACCGGCATCGTCTCGAGACCCTTGAGCAGCGTCCAGGCGTTGAACGGGCTGAGCGCAGGTCCGGTGTGCCGCATCAGTTCTCGAACGGGGCCGCTGATGTACTCCTCGGTTCCGAGGATCGCGCCGCCGAGCACGCGGCCCTGACCGTCGATGTGCTTGGTGCCGGAATACACAACGACGTCGGCACCCAGATCGAGGCTGCGCTGCAGCAGCGGTGTCGCGAAGACGTTGTCCAGCACTACTTTCGCCCCGGCCGCATGAGCAAGCTCCGACACCCGCCGAACGTCGACGAGGGATTGCATCGGGTTGGACGGCGTCTCGAAGAACACCGCCGTGGTGGGCACGGACAGCGCCTCTTCCCACTGCGCGTTGTCCTCGCCGTCGACAAAAACGACCTCGACGCCCCAGCGCGGGAGGATTTCGTTGCACACCACGAAGCAGGATCCGAAAAGGCTGCGCGCGGCAACCAATCGGTCGCCGTTGCCCAACAGCGCACCCAACGCCGTGAAGACGGCCGACATTCCGCTGGCCGTTGCAAAGCAGGCTTCCGCGCCTTCGATCAGACGCAGACGCTCTTCGAACATCTTGACCGTCGGGTTGCCGTAGCGGGAGTAGACAAAGTGATCCACCTCGCCGGTGAAGGCTTGTTCGGCGGCTTCTGCACTCTCGTAAACGAATCCGGAGTTGAGGAACAGCGCTTCGGACGTCTCCTCGAACCCGGTACGCATCAGTCCGCCGCGAACACCGAGAGTGCCGAGACCGACGTCGTCCGGCAGCGCTCGTTGAAATGCGCCACCCTGGGGAATTCCGCTCACTGCTGCCTCCACGGCAAGCCGATGGCCCGCCAACCTACAAGTCCGCGATGTCCGTCGGCACCCAATGCGCCTTCGAACCCGTCGAGCACGTTGAACGACGGGCCGATGCCCGCCGCAGTCGCAGCTTCCGCCGCACCGATGGAACGTTGTCCGGATCGACACAGGAAGATCACCGGACGCTCCGACCCGGAGGAATCGGCGGTGATGCCGGCTTCCTTCAACTGGTCGACGAAGTTGTCATTGCGCGCGCCGGTCGGGTGGCTCACCCATTCGATCAGTGCGGCCTGCTTGCCGAGGGAGGAAACATCGGGGACACCGACGTACTTCCACTCCGCATCGGTCCGCACGTCGACCAGCACGGCGTCGGGGTTTTCGCGGAGCAGCTCCCAGGCTTGCTCCGGCGTCAGATCGCCTGCGTAACTCACGTAGTCCATGTTTTCACAAGACTGCCGTGAGCGCCTGAGTGGGCCGTCAGTTACAGACGACCCAGCGGTTGCCGTCACGGGTCAGTGCCCAGGTCGAGACTCGATCTCCCGCTCCGCCGCCGGTGATCGTCACGTCGGCCCTGCCGCGATCGCCGTTGACCTCGACCTTGTCCACGCCTTTGAGTTCGACGGTCCCGTCCACGCCGGCCAGCGGACCGGTGCTCGAATTGAAGCTCGTGCAAGTCAGGATCTTGATCGTTTCAGCATCATCGCGGTTCTCGGCATCGACGTAGTCGGTGACGGAACGGCTGACACGGTCGGACTCGGTGACGTTCTCCTCCGCCGGCGAAATCCACGACGCGACAAAGATGCCACCCAGAATCAAGGCGACGATGGCGACAGCCAAGAGAAATGGCCCCGCAGACGCCTTCTTGCCATCGATGTTGTCGGATTCGCGAAGCTCGTCACTCATAGTGCCAATACTCCCCCACAACTTGGAATTGTGGCCCGCCAAGGATCAGGCCCCTACCCCGAATACCCGAGACAACGGGAGAATGGGAAGAAAGAATAGGTTTACCCACAACCGATCGAGTGAGAGTGTGGATCCGTTCGGCCGCAACCGAGGCACCGTGCTTAGGTTCGGCTAAATTGGATACTTGTCGATATGTTGTCCGAACTTCGAAGAAGGTAGCTGTCCTCACGATGACTGACTCCAACCGCCCACTCCGGGTCGCGATCGTCGGCGCCGGCCCCGCCGGCATCTACGCCGCCGACGCCCTCATGAAATCCGACACCGCAGTCTCCGGCCGCGGCGTCAGCATCGACCTCTTCGAGCGCATGCCCGCGCCCTTCGGCCTGATTCGTTACGGCGTTGCGCCCGATCATCCGCGCATCAAGGGCATCATCACCGCCCTGCACAAGGTGCTCGACAAGCCTCAGGTACGCCTGCTCGGCAACATCGACTACGGCACCGACATCACCCTCGACGACCTGCAGTCGTTCTACGACGCAGTCATCTTCTCCACCGGCGCCAACGCCGACCGCGCGCTCGGCATCCCGGGTATCGAACTCGACGGCAGCTACGGCGCGGCCGACTTCGTCTCCTGGTACGACGGCCACCCCGACGTACCGCGTACGTGGCCGCTCGAAGCCGAGAAGGTCGCCGTCCTGGGCGTGGGCAACGTTGCACTCGACATCGCCCGCGTCCTCGCCAAGACCGGCGACGAACTGCTGCCCACCGAGATCCCCGCGAACGTCTACGAGGGCCTCAAGAACAACAAGGCCGTCGAGGTTCACGTCTTCGGACGCCGCGGCCCGGCCCAGGCCAAGTTCACGCCTCTCGAACTGCGCGAACTCGACCACTCGCCGACCATCGAGGTCATCGTCGACCCCGAGGACATCGACTACGACGAGGGTTCCGAGCAGGCTCGCCGCAACTCCAAGCAGGTCGACATGGTTGCGAACACCCTGCAGGACTGGGCAATTCGCGACGTCGGAGCTCGCCCGCACAAGCTGTTCCTGCACTTCTTCGAATCTCCCACCGAGATCCTCGGCGAAGACGGCAAGGTCGTCGGCCTGCGCACCGAGCGCACCCAGCTCGACGGCACCGGCAACGTCAAGGGCACCGGCACGTACAAGGACTGGGATGTCCAGGCCGTGTACCGCGCCGTCGGTTACCTCTCGCAGAACGTCACGCAGCTGCCGTTCGACGACCAGGCAGGCACTGTTCCCAATGACGCCGGCCGCGTCGTCGCCGACGACAACGCCGAAGGCGCCGCCCGGTTCATGCCGGCCACGTACGTCACCGGCTGGATCAAGCGCGGCCCCGTCGGCCTCATCGGCCACACCAAGGGTGACGCCAACGAAACCGTCGCGAACCTCCTCGAGGATTCCGTCAACTTCGCCGGCGCCGCGAACCCCGACGAGAACGCCGTCATCGAGTTCCTCGAAGGCAAGCAGGTGCCATACACGACGTGGCAGGGCTGGTACCGCCTCGACGCCCATGAGCGCAGCCTGGGCGAGCCCGAGGGCCGCGAGCGCATCAAGGTCGTCGAGCGTCACGACATGCTGAAGGCTTCCGAGCCCGACCGCACCAACTGAGTGCACAGAAGTAACTGAACAGAAGCCCTCTACCGGCCCGACGCGACCCAGGTCACATCGGGCCGGTGGTGTGTGCAGGCACCCAGGGCAACAGGGCAAAATAGACTCCGTGTTTGACGCCCATGTGCATATCATCGACCCGCGCTTCCCGCTGGTCGAGAATCACGGGTACCTGCCTGAGCCCTTCACCGTTGCCGATTACCGAGCACGAGTTGCGTCGCTGAAGGGCCTGAGTGTGGACGGCGGGGCCGTCGTGACGGCGTCGTACCAGGGCAATGACCAGGAATACCTGAAAGCCGCGCTGTCCGAACTGGGCGAAGGCTGGGTCGGCGTCACTGCTTTGCCACTCGATGCAACGGACGAAGACATCGTTGCTCTGGACGCGCTGGGAGTACGCGCCGTCCGGTTCAACCTGCGCCGCGGCGCCACCGACCTGCGTCTGCTCGCCGATCTCGCCAACCGCGCATTCGATCTGGTCGGCTGGCACGCCGAGTTCTACGTCGATGCCACACTGTTGCTGTCGTTGGAACCTGTTTTCGCCAAATTGCCCGCGGTGAGCATCGATCACCTGGGAATGTCGACGCGCGGATTGCCGTATCTCCTCAACCTCGTCGACCGTGGGGTACGCGTCAAAGCCACCGGGTTCGGCCGCACCACCATCTCCGACGTCAGCGATGTGCTGCGCCAGATCCACGCGGTCAATCCCGCTGCGCTGATGTTCGGTACCGATCTACCCGGTACACGGGCACGTCGAGCTTTCGAGGTCCACGATCTGGACGTGATCGCCGAAGCTGTCGGCGACGACCTGTCCGCGGTGATGTGCGACAACGCCCGCTCCTGGTACCGCTGCGGTCAGGTGAACGCGACGGCGCCCAGCCACAGCCCCGCAGCGATAAGTGCTCCGAACAGTTCCACCAGCATGGACAATCCGACTGCCTTCACCGCGTGAAGCGTCGACGCCCACGCGATGTCGTAGCGGCGCAGTCGCGCTAGTTCGGCGAAGTACGTTCCGACGATGAATCCGAGGAACAACCCCACCACCGGGATCACGAAGAACCCGATGATGCCGACGACGCCGCCGACCACCACCGACAGGTTCGGCACTCCCCCGGACTTCATCCGCTTGCCGGGCCACGTGTACTTCACGATCCCGGTGACCACCAGCGCCAGCGCGGACAATGCGAACACCGTCCACGCCGTCGCGCCACCGGTCATGATCGCCCACACCAGAATTGCGCCGAAAACGAGAAGTGTCCCGGGGAGGATCGGAACGACGACTCCGATCAGACCGACCAGGATGACCAGCCCGACGAGGACCTCGGCCACTGGACTCATCCGACGGGACGCACTTTCGACGCGGCTTCGCGGGCACGGGCGCGTGCGGTCGGGACGTCAGCGGCCGTCGACACCGCAACACCCATGCGACGACGCGTGAAACTCTCCGGCTTGCCGAAGAGACGCAGGTCCGTCTCGGGAACCGCGAGAGCCTCTGCGACACCGTCGAATCCGATCCCCTTTGCCTCCACGCCGCCGTAGATCACCGCCGACGCTCCTGGAGCCGTGAGTGTCGTATCGACCGGCAAGCCCAGGATCGCGCGGGCATGGAGTTCGAACTCCGAAAGTCGCTGCGTACGCAGAGTCACCAAACCGGTGTCATGCGGCCGAGGGCTCACTTCGGAGAAGAAGACGTCGTCGCCCTTCACGAAAAGTTCGACGCCGAAGATGCCTCGCCCGCCCAATGCCGTGGTCACCTTCTCGGCGACGTCCCGGGCCGAAGCGAGGGCAACCGCGGACATCTGCTGCGGTTGCCACGATTCGACGTAGTCGCCGGCATCCTGCAGGTGCCCGATCGGCTCGCAGAACGACGTCTCGACCTCACCGCTCTCGCCGACGGCGCGAACCGTCAATTGCGTTATCTCGTAATCGAAATCGACAAAACCCTCGACAATCACCCGGCCGTGATTCACACGACCTCCGGCCATCGCGTACTCCCATGCCGCGTCGAGATCGTCAGCGGATCGAACCGTCGACTGGCCCTTCCCCGACGAAGACATGACAGGCTTGATCACGCACGGGAAACCGATTCGGTCTGTCGCTGCCTGTACGTCGGCGAGCGAATCCGCGAAGGCGTAAGGCGACGTGGGCAGGCCCAACTCCTCGGCCGCGAGCCGACGGATTCCCTCACGGTTCATCGTGAGCTGGGTGGCGCGCGCGGTCGGAATGACCACCGCGCCTCCACGCTCTTCGACGAGCGCAAGCGCGTCCGTCGCGATGGCCTCGATCTCGGGAACCACGAAGTGTGGCTTTTCCAACTCGATGACGGCAAGCAGCGCTTCCGGATCGGTCATGTCGACGGTGTGAGCGCGGTGAGCCACCTGGTGCCCAGGGGCGTCGGGATACCGATCCACCGCAATCACTTCGACGCCCAGACGCTGCAACGCGATGACAACTTCCTTACCCAACTCACCTGATCCCAACATCATCACGCGGATGGAGTTCTCGGTCAGTGGAGTTCCGAATCGGAGGGGAAGCGTCGGCAGGTGCGAAGGCGTCGAATCAAGCTGCATGGGTGCGACTATATGCCAATCCCGATGCAGGTCAGCGCAGTTATCGGCCGTCCACCACACCTTCGGGGTGAAAACCTCGCCTGATCGTTCGCGGTACGGCAGGTTTGCGATAGGTGCGGGTGACCGTGTCCGGCGCGGAATTCTGTTGCGGCAACGCGTCGTTGCCGACCTGGCGCACTTTGACGAGGTTGCGCCCGGCACGCTTCGCGTCGTACAGAGCCTCGTCCGCGACGCTCATGAGGGTGGACAAGGCGGGCGTCGCGTGATCGACCCACGCGACTCCGACACTGACGGTGCTCGTCACGTCCGATTCGGCCGAGTACTCGACTTGTGCGCCGCGGACGGCCTCGGCGACGTCGACTGCTCGCGTGAGACGGCAGTCCGGAAGCAGAATGGCGAACTCCTCGCCGCCGAGCCTTCCGATCAGATCGCCGTCGGACAATCGGGCAGCGGCCCGTTCGGCGAAGTTCGCGAGAACGCTGTCACCGGTCATATGTCCGTGAGTGTCGTTGATGCTCTTGAAGTGATCCAGGTCGAGCATCAGCAGGCCGATCGGGGACTGTGCGCGGGCCGCGTCTGCAAGTTCCGATTCCGCATGTCCGAGAAAGGCGCCGCGCGAGAGGACCCCGGTCAAATGGTCGAATTCCACCGCGAGAAATAGTTCGCGCTCGGCAGCACGACGTTCCTCGGTCGCACAGGCCACCGCGATCGGCCCCAACGCGATCAACGTGACCGCAATGGACGTGATGACGTCCTCGTTCCAGCTCGAGGCGGCTTGGTCCCCGATGTCGAGTCGACCGCTACCCGCCATCATGAGTGACCACACCGACCAGACCACGGAAACGAAGGCAGTACTCGGGACCGAGATACGAGTGGCACACCAGAGGAGAGCCGGAATCGGCAGGACCAGCGCGATCGGCCCTTCGATGTTGAGGGCGATCGGCACGCAGGCTGCAGTGGCGAGTAGCGGAACGCTCATAGCGGCGACAGTTCTGGCGGTCAGTTTGCTGCGGAACTCGGCAAGACTCGACGGGATGGTGAGAGTGAGAATGAGAGGAAGGACAAGCAGATACGCCATGACCTCGGTAGCACCCCAGTGGACAAAAGTGTCGGTGAAGGACTTACCGCGTAAGAGACGGTCCAAGGCGCCGGCGGTGGCCGCGGTACCAGTCGCCGCGACGAACGAGACGAAGACCATCCACACCAGCGACTGCGAATCGACCAATCGGAACGGAGTGCGCTTCAAGTAGTGCAGAACAAGGACTCCAACCGTCACTCCGGCGAGATTCGCCCCGTTCAACTGCACCGCGAGCGACAGGGAGTTACCGGTTACCAGGTCAGCGCAGACGTATCCGACGGCCGCGGCGATCCACGTCGGCCACTCGATCAGAACCGGCCACCTGACCATCATTCCCAGGAGCAGGGCGTTCGCGCACCAGAACGTCGCGAGCAAACCTGGTGGGCGAGTGAGGATGCCGATCAACGAAGCCACAAGCACGACGGACAGCACGAGGAGCAGGCGCAGAAAGCGACTTTTCCTTGCCATGCGTCACCTCGCGGTCGGCTACCTCGAAAGACAGGAGCACTGGACGTCGCGACACGTTTGCATGCCGTCGACGGCATGTCTGTATGTCGTCGAACCATCGTACGCAGGTGCCCTCACCCGCTGGCCTTCGTTCAATCGCCGAAACACCAACTACGAAAGCCCCCGCAAATACGGGTGCCCTCCGACCACGAGAGTGGACAGAGGGCACCTGCAATGCAATCCGGAGTGCAGAGCCGATTGGACCTGCCGGAAAGGGACGACTATTCGGCGGATCCGCTGGAGAGACCCGAGAGCGAACCGGTGGACGAGCCCGAGCCCTTGCCCTCGCCGGACAGCGATTCGGTGGGAACGGACTTGAGGAAAGCTCCGAGCGCGGTGAGCAGGGGTCCGAGGGTGCTGAGTGATCCGAACATAGGAGTTTCTCCTGTATGTGAGGTGGTGTGATGTTCCAGCGCCAGACCGGCCGCAGGCGGTGACCGGAATGGTTCGGGAACTCCTGCCGCACGGAAAGCGGAACCGCCCCCGAACAACATCCCGAGCTGTGATGTAGCGCACTACCTTGGCGCTGTGTGCATTTATAGACGGACTACTCGCACTTGTCTAGCTATCAGATAGCTACTCTCGTAAACTCTCCGTAACACCTTTCGATATAAGTGCAGTTCAGCAGGCAAATCAGCAAATCGGATCAATTCGAAATGTGATCTAGCTCACATTATTTATGGAAAAAGTGTGGCCCGCAGACAACTACGAGCCACACTTTCGGACAAACGGGACTTACTTGTCAGCTGCCGATCCGGTCCCGGAGGTGAGTGAGCCACCACCGAGAGCCGTGAACAGGTCCTTGAGTACCGGAATGAACGTCTTGACGACGCCGCTGAAGTCTTCGAGTGAACCCATGTCGGGTCTCCTTTTCTCGGGATGCAGTTGAAAGGGTTGGGGACCGATAACTACTCGGCGGCAGAACCAGCCGAGCCTGAGGAATCTGCCGATCCCGCATTGAGCTTGGTCACGAACGCGAGGACGCTTTTGAGGAAGGCGTCGAGATTCTGGATCGAGGTCATGCGATTACTCCTGTGCTTGTTACGAAAGATGGCAGTGTTCGAACGTCAGATGGTCGAACGTCAGTTAGTCGAACGTCAGGAGTTCGAACTGGCCGAATCCAGACCCTGGATGGTCTTTAGCATGTTGACCAGGGGAAGAAGCTGGAGAAGGCCCCAGCCCATGCCGTTGGCCTTGAGAAGGTTTCCGAGGGATCCCATGTTGACTCCTTGCATGAATATCTATGACGCGGCGCACGTTTTGTTCGCTCCGCCCCTCTTTAGCGAAGCTAAATACGTACGTCCAGTTTGTTTCTATTCAAACAAAAACGTGACACATTGGACCAATATGTAAATCCGCAGTTCAGGCGCTGTGACCTGAATCCAATCTCGAACTCAAGTGTGTTCGAGATCACAGTTAATTAGGACAAAAGGATGCAATCGTCAGAGTCGGTGCCGACCTCGACCGCGATCTGTCATACCGTGTGCGTGTGATCAATCGCGAACGAGCGGCAACCCACGCAACTCACCGGGAACCGTCGTGTTAGCAAAACTGCTCAAGGCGTACCTGCCGCCGTACCGCTGGTTGCTTGCCGGAGTCCTCGCACTTCAACTCTTCGGGGCTATCGCGTCGTTGGTCCTGCCCACGCTCAACGCTCGGATCATCGACGACGGCGTCGCCCGCGGCGACACCGGATTCATCATGTCCACCGGCGGGATCATGCTTCTGGTCTCGCTTGCGTCGATCATCGCGTCGGTCGCGTCGACCTATCTGGCTGCAAAATCGTCGATGGGCTTCGGCCACGACGTTCGAGGCGCCTTCTACAAGGCCGTCGGCAGTTTCTCGGATCGCGAATTCAACAGTTTCGGTGCGCCGACGCTGATCACACGAAACACCAACGACGTCCTGCAGATCCAGGCCCTGGTCATGCTTACGTCATCGATGCTCGTCAGTGCCCCACTGATGTGTATCGGCGGCATCATCATGGCGCTGCGCGAGAACCTGCAGATGTCCTGGCTCCTGACGATTTCGGTGCCACTGCTCGGCATCACCGTCTCGGTCGTGGTCGCCAAGCTCATCCCGCACTTCCGGACAATGCAGACGCGGATCGACAACATCAATCGATCACTGCGTGAACAGCTCACCGGCATGCGTGTCATTCGCGCCTTCGTTCGCGAACCTGACGAGACGATCCGCTTCGACAAAGCCAACAAGGAACTGACCGATACCGCGCTCCTCATCGGTCGGTACCAGGCGGTTCTGCTGCCCACCGTCATGTTGATCGCCAACCTGTCGAGCGTCGCGGTGCTGTGGTTCGGCGCGCATCTGGTCGACACCGGTGACATGCAGATCGGTCAGATCAGCGCCTTCCTCGCGTACGTCATGCAGATCCTGATGTCGGTGGTCATGGCAACCATGTTGGCCGTCGTGATTCCGCGCGCGGCCGTGTGCGCCGACCGCATCACGGAGGTGCTCGACACCGAGCCGACCGTGCCTGCGCCCGCCCAACCTCTGCGCCCGACCAGTCCCTATGGTGTTGTCGAGTTCGGAGGAGCCGGATTCACGTATCCGGGAGCAGAAACGCCGGTCCTGTCGAATGTCTCGATGCGATGCATGCCGGGCACGGTCACCGCGATCGTGGGCAGTACCGGCAGTGGCAAATCGACCTTGGTCTCACTCATCCCCCGGCTCTTCGACGTCACGGCCGGCGCTGTCCTGGTCGACGGCTTGGACGTCCGCGGTTGGGATCAGGACGAACTCTTCGCCAACTTCGGATACGTGCCTCAGAAGGCCTACTTGTTCGCCGGCACGATCGCAAGCAATATCCGCTACGGAAACCCCACGGCCACCGACGAAGACATCTGGGCAGCCCTCACCATCGCTCAGGCAGACGACTTCGTCCGGGAACTGTCCGACGGTCTCGAGTCACCCATCGCCCAGGGCGGCGGCAATCTCTCGGGTGGACAAAGACAGCGTCTCGCCATCGCCAGAGCTGTGGTCCGCAGACCCCGGATCTTCGTGTTCGACGATTCGTTCTCCGCACTCGACATGCACACCGACGCTGCAGTCCGGCGCGAACTTCGTACGGTCTCGACGCATTCGACTGTCATCATCGTCGCGCAACGCGTCGCGTCCATCATCGATGCAGACCAGATCATGGTCCTCGAGGACGGCGCTCCTGTCGGCCTCGGCGACCATCAGTTCCTCTTGGCCAACTGTCCGACCTACCAAGAGATCGTGGCTTCCCAGATTCCCGCGGAGATGAGCGCATGACCAGCCCGCAGGACCCGACATGGGGCAGTCCCAACAGCCAGTACTTCGACGATGCGCCGACCGTAGTGTTCGACAAGATCCCGAACGAACCGGAATCCGCAGACGGCGAGGCGAAGTCGAGCAACCCTGAGAAGCCCGACAACGAGCCGAAGCCCGCGCTGACCGCGACGGACACCAAGCCACGCCACTTCAAGGCGACGATGAAGCGGCTTCTCTCGCTTCTGCAGCCACACAAGTTTGCAGTCTGCTGTGTCGTCGTCGCGACGATCGCCAGCATCGCACTCTCCGTCGCAGTGCCGAAGATCCTCGGTCACGCGACGGACCTCATCTTCGCCGGGTTCATCGGCAAGAGCCTGCCGGCCGGACTGACCCGCGATCAGGCATCAGAGGCGATTCGGGCATCAGGAAATTCGACGTTCGCCGACCTCGTCGCCAACTCGACCGACGTCGTTCCCGGTGTAGGTCTGAACTTCGACGCCATCGGCAAGGTCGTCATGCTCGCGATCGGCGTGTATTTGCTCTCGTCGCTGCTGGCCTGGTTGGAAGCATTCCTCCTCAACATCATCGTCCAGAAGACCATCTACAACCTGCGCGCCTCGGTCGAGGCGAAGCTTCACCGCCTGCCCCTTCCGTACTTCGACAAGACACCGCGCGGCGAGATCCTCAGCCGCGTCACCAATGACATCGACAACATCTCGTCGACGCTGTCGTCGACCTTGACCTCACTCCTGACGTCGGTGCTCACCGTCCTCGGTGTTCTGACGATGATGTTCGTCATTTCTCCGATGCTCGCCCTGATCGCGCTGATCGCGGTGCCGGTATCGGTGCTACTCGTTGCCAGGGTCGCCAAGCGCGCACAGGTCTTGTACAAGGCTCAGTGGGCTGAGACGGGCAAGATCAACGCACAGATCGAGGAGAACTACAGCGGTCGCGACCTGGTTCGCGTGTACGGTCACCAGGCCGAAGCCGAGCGTGAGTTCGCCGAGCAGAACAAGAGGCTGCTCGACGCGTCCTTCGGCGCGCAGTTCCTCTCCAGCCTGATCATGCCGGTCATGAACTTCGTCGGAAACATCACCTATGTGCTGCTCGCGGTGGTCGGCGCGCTCAAGGTCGCCAGCGGCAACATGTCGCTCGGTGACGTTCAGGCGTTCATCGTCTACTCACGCCAGTTCAGTCAGCCACTCACGCAGATCGCATCCATGTCGACGAGTCTGCAGTCCGGAGCAGCCTCGGCCGAGCGGGTTTTCGAGCTTCTCGACGAGCCTGAGCAGTCACCCGACATCGACGTGCCGCTACTGCCCGAGCCTGCCGGACGCCATCGCAACGTCGGTCACATCGAATTCGAGAACGTCTCGTTCCGTTACGAGCCGGACAAGCCGCTGATCGAGAACGTGTACCTGACGGCTCGGCCCGGGCAGATGGTCGCCATCGTCGGACCTACCGGCGCCGGCAAGACCACCCTGGTCAACCTGCTCATGCGCTTCTACGAAGTGGACTCGGGCCGAATCACTCTCGACGACGTCGACATCTCACAGATGCGTCGCTCCGACCTGCGCAAGCACGTCGGCATGGTTTTGCAGGACACGTGGCTCTTCGGCGGCACGATCCGCGACAACATCGCGTACGGCCGACTCGACGCCAGCGAATACGAGATCCACGAAGCAGCACGCGCTGCCTTCGTCGACCGCTTTATCCACACGCTCCCGAACGGGTACGACACCGTGCTCGACGAGGAAGCGTCGAACATCAGCTCCGGCGAGAAGCAGCTCATCACGATTGCCCGCGCCTTCCTGTCGGAGCCGTCGCTGCTGATCCTCGACGAGGCGACCAGCTCGGTCGACACACGTACGGAACAACTTGTGCAGCAAGCAATGTCCGCATTGCGCGTCGGGCGTACCAGCTTCATCATCGCGCACCGACTGTCCACTATCCGCAACGCCGATCTGATCGTCGTGATGGAGGCGGGCAAGATCGTCGAGCAGGGCACACACGACGAACTCATCGCAGCAGCGGGCGCGTACTTCCGTCTCTACAACGCCCAGTTCGAGGGTGCCGCCGTCTAGTGATCGGCGCCTCCCTCAGCGGACACAGTGCCCCGGAGCACACCTGATCGATCCGACAGGTTACCGTCGGGTCAGAAGTGTTGTCACCGTCTGAATTGGGAGTGCGTGTGTCTGCAGAAGCTGTGGAGAAGAAGGGCCCGCTCGCGGGCATTCGGATCGTGGAATTCGCTGGATTGGGACCGGGCCCGCACGCCGCGACGCTGTTGGCGGACATGGGCGCCGACATCGTCATCGTGCAGCGCGCAGGGCAGATCCCGCAGGACTCGAACGCAACCGACCAGATCAAGCGCGGCCGCCGCATTGTCGAGGCCAACCTGAAGGACCCGGCAGACGTCGCCAAGGTGCTCGATCTCCTGGGCCGCGCCGACGTGTTGATCGAAGGCTTCCGCCCCGGCGTCATGGAACGTATGGGACTCGGACCCGATGTGGTGTCGGAGCGCAATCCGCGTCTCGTCTACGGCCGCATGACGGGCTGGGGCCAGGAAGGCCCGCTCGCCAACGCAGCCGGTCACGACATCAATTACATCTCTCTGACCGGTGTCCTCAACGCCATCGGACGCAAGGGTGAGCGCCCCGTTCCGCCGCTCAACATGGTCGGCGATTTCGGCGGCGGCTCCATGTTCCTGATCTTCGGCATTCTGTCGGCTCTCGTCGAGCGCTCGACGTCCGGCAAGGGCCAGGTCGTCGACGCGGCGATGGTCGACGGCACGCTGGCGCTCTCACACATGATGTGGGCATTCCGCGGTCGCGGCGTCTGGTCCGACGAGCGCGGCGTCAACCTCCTCGACACCGGTGCCCCGTTCTACGACACCTACGAGACCTCCGACGGTAAGTACATGGCCGTCGGTTCCATCGAACCGCAGTTCTACGCACTGCTGCTCGATGGCCTCGAACTCGATCCCGCGACGCTCCCCCACCAGATGGACACGTCCAAGTGGGACGACATGAAGAAGCTCTTCACCGAAAAGTTCTTGTCCAAGACTCGCGACGAGTGGGCCAAGATCTTCCTCGGCACGGACGCCTGCGTCTCGCCGGTCCTGACATTCGCCGAGGCACCGTCGAACGAACACATCGCGGCTCGCGGTTCGCTCATCGAACTCGACGGCGTCACCCAGCACGCACCGGCGCCGCGCTTCTCGCGCACGCCCACCACGACGCCCGCCGCCCCGGCGCGTGAGGCGACGGATATCGACACGGTCTGGACCTAGGGCCTTCGGCCCCGTGCGTGGTTAAGGAGCCTCGGGACTCTTCAACCGCACACGGGGCGTCAGCCCAACCTGTAGAACCTGAACATCTCGTGCTCGATCGGCAGCACGTCCACCCGCTCGAAACCTGCTGCCTTGGCATAGCTTTCGAGTGTCGAGTGCCTCATCACCGTCCCGGTGCCAATGCTCCCCGGATGCGAAAGACTGTCCGGCAAGCAACAGGTCAGCGAAAAGCCGTACAGCAATTGCTCGATCGGGCCAGCCTCGGGATCGAACGCATCCGCCGTTCGTTCGTCCATCACGATCACCGGAGCGCCCGGCTGGGCGATCGCCCGAG
Source organism: Rhodococcus sp. NPDC055024 (assembly GCF_053608585.1). NCBI lineage: Bacteria > Bacillati > Actinomycetota > Actinomycetes > Mycobacteriales > Nocardiaceae > Rhodococcus > Rhodococcus sp. NPDC055024. The sequence goes on along the minus strand of NZ_JBSGVT010000004.1, from coordinate 17,970 downwards.
CCGTGGACAGAAATCCCACCGGATCCGGTACGTCGTGAAGGCACTCGAAAGCAAAGACGGCATCGTAGGTCCCGGCATCGGCTCGGCCGTTCTCCGGAGCTTGGCCGGCAACGTCGACCAAAGAGAAATGCACGCGGTCGTCGACCCCACGATCGTGGGCGTTACGACGGGCGGCGTTCACCGAGGCCGCGTCGACGTCGAAGCCGTGCACCTCGATCTTCGGGTAGCCGAGGGCAAGCGCGATCGACGACCAGCCCTCCCCCATTCCGAGATCGGCGACCTGCCCGCCGTCCGAAAGAACGGCATGCAGGTCGGTAACTACCGGCAGGAATTGCTGACAGAGCTGCTGCAGATACATCGGCCGGTTCAGCAGTGCCTGACCCTCGCGAGCGTCGGGTCCCATCGATTCCCACGTCACTCCGCCGCCGTGGCGATAGGCATCCAGTAGACGTGGCATCGACCCCGTCGTCGCGACGAACAGCCTCGCCAACGGTGTCAGGAACAGCAGGTTTTCGTCGTCGACCAACACTTCGGCGTGGGCCGGCGACAGGCTGTACCGACGATTGGCATCCGAATTGACGTCCACATATCCGGCCACTGCCTGCTGCTCGAGCCACTCCCGCGCATACCTTTCGACGGTCCCCGTCCGGTCCGCCAACTCCGTCGACGTGAGCGGGCCGTAATCGCTCAGCGCGCGGTACCAGCCCAAGCGGTCGCCCAGATACACAGCCTGCAGCTCCGAAGCGCCGAGTGTGGCCGCGAACAATCGTTCTGCCAGCGCCTCCGCCGCACTGGTTCCCGCTGCGCCTGTGCCGTTTACCGCCGTCATGCCGACCTCCTGGGTTTCACACCTCTTTCAGGGTGTGTACCCAGTTCTCAGACGACGACCATTCGTTGGTCGGCCGTGTCGCGATCCGTCGCGAGAGTGTCGTATGCAGCGGCGATGGATGCAACTCCGCGAATGAGGTCCTCGGGGGAACGCGCGTACGGCACGCGGATGAATCGTTCGAACGCGCCTTCGACGCCGAAACGGGGGCCGGCAGCGAGGAGCACTCCGAAGTTGGGAGCCACCGCCGCCAATGCCGTCGAGACTGGCGCAGACATACGCATCCACACCGACATTCCGCCGGAGCCGATGGTGGGGAGCCAGTCCGGCAGACGCTCGGCCACTGCACCGAGGAGTACTGCGCGCTGTTCACGCAGAACTTCGCGACGCTGTTCGAGGAGCGAGCGGTCATCGGCGAGCAGGTAGGCGGCCGCAAGCTGATCCATGACGGGAGTACCGAGATCGATCGCGGCACGCGCACCGACCAACTGTGTGATGAGCGCGGCGTCGGCGCGAATCCAGCCGACACGCAGTCCACCCCACAGCGACTTCGCCGTCGAACCGAGCGTCACCACTTCGGTTTTCGCGGCGCCTCGCCCGTGCGAAGCGACCGGCGCCGGCGGTGGTGCGTCGAGCCACAGGTCCACCATCGTCTCGTCGACGACCAGAGTCATCCGCGTTTCGTGCGCGATCTTCGCAAGTTCGGCGCGCCCGGCAGAATCCATGCAGAGTCCGGTCGGGTTGTGGAAATCGGGAATCAGGTACGCCATTCTGGCAGCGGTTTGCCTTGCTGCACTTCGAATCCCGTCGAGGTCCCAGGCTCCGGCTGCCGCGAATTCCGGCCGCACCGGCACCGGGACCGGTCGAGCACCGTTTCGCCGAATCGCTTCCAGCGCATTGGGATACGTCGGATGATCGACCAGCACGCGCTCGCCGGGCGAGGTGAGCACCGAGAGCAACAACCGAAGCGCATGCTGCGCGCCCGAGGTCACCATGATCTGTTCGGCGGCGGTGGGCAGACCTCGCGCTGTGTAACGCTGCGCGATCACGTCACGCAAGTCGCCGATTCCGACCGGTTCCATCCCGTGCGTGGGTAGGTAATTCGGAAGTTCCCGCAGCGCAGACGCATACGCAAGTTCGACTTGAGCCGCGGGAGCTGCCATCGCGGCATAGCTGAGATCCACGACGGGTCCACTGGGCCCCGGTTGATGGGAGCGGAACATCAACCCGTTGGGCTGAGCACCGGCCGGTAAGGCCACCGTGCTCCGCGATCCCTGCCGGCTGATCAGGTACCCCTCGTCGCGCAACACCGAGTACGACGACGTGATCGTGGTTCGGCTGAGTTCGAGCACCGTCGCAAGTTCGCGCTCACTGGGCAACGCGACGCCGAGCGGAACGCGACCGTCGTGCACGAGCAGGCGGATACCGTCGGCAAGCGCACGGTACGCGGGCCTGCGTCCGGACTCTTCCTGCCAGGAGCCGAGATCACGCGCAAGGGAACGGGCACCAAGAACTCGGGTCATCATGCAATCCAGTATCGACAACTTGGCTATGTATTTCAATACCAGTCGAGTTGATCATATGTCCATGACTACCTTCGCAACCCTCATCGGCATCGGCCTCTTCGTGGCGCTCGTCTACTTCTTTGCACCCGCCGAAGGTGAAGGTACCTACATTCGCGTCGAGCAGTTTCGCCTGGCAGCACCCCTCGGCGGTATCTTCCACGACGCGACTGCAGACTGCGAGAACAACCCTGTCAGACCTTTGAGCGATTGTGATCAAGGGGAAGAATTCACTGATCTCAGTCCAGTTCCATAAAACTGGACTCTTTGCGTACCCAGAGTGTCTCCGGCGAGGCGCCGCATATCTTTTCTCGGATGGACCCCCTCGAAGGTGCTATCGACGCCTACCACCAATTGGCGCAGCAGTTCGACACCTACATCCTCTCGACGGCGCCGTGGAAGACCGTCACCGCACACCTGTCGAAGTTGGCTTAAACACGAAATCCCCGCTCCTGCTTGCAGGAACGGGGATTTCGAGGAAGCGAACTAGCGGACGATCTCGCGCCGGACGATCGTCTCGTCGCGGCCGGGGCCGACACCGATGCAGGAAATGAACGCACCCGAAAGCTCTTCGAGTCGAAGCACGTAGTTCTGCGCATTCTGCGGCAGTTCCTCGAAGGTGCGAGCCTCCGAGATGTCTTCCCACCAGCCAGGCATCTCTTCGTAGATGGGCTTGGCGTGGTGAATGTCGCTCTGCGACATCGGCATTTCGTCGTGACGGACACCGTCCACCTCGTATGCGACACAAATCGGCACGGTGTCGAGGCTGCTCAGCACGTCCAGCTTGGTGAGGAAGTAGTCGGTGATGCCGTTGACGCGCGTCGCGTAACGCGCGATGACAGCGTCGAACCATCCCGTCCGACGTGCGCGTCCGGTGGTGACGCCGACCTCGCCGCCCTGCTTGGCCAGGTATGCGCCGTGATCGTCGAACAGCTCCGTCGGGAACGGGCCGGAACCGACACGCGTCGTGTACGCCTTCAGAATTCCGAGGACCGTGGTGATCTTGGTGGGACCGATTCCCGAACCGACTGCCGCGCCACCCGAAGTGGGGTTGGACGAGGTCACGTACGGGTACGTGCCGTGGTCGACGTCCAGCAGAGTGCCCTGCGAACCTTCGAGCAGAACGGTCTCGCCGCGCTCGAGGGCGAGGTTGAGTTCCAGGCGCGTGTCCGAGATGCGGTGCTTGAAACCCTCGGCCTGCGTCAGTACCTCTTCGACGACCTGCTGCGGGTCGAGTGCCTTGCGGTTGTAGATCTTGACCAGCACCTGGTTCTTGAATTCGAGTGCTGCCTCGACCTTCTGGGTCAGGATCTTCTCGTCCAGGACGTCCGCGGCGCGGACACCGACACGGGCGATCTTGTCCTGGTAGCACGGGCCGATACCGCGGCCGGTCGTGCCGATCTTCTTCGCTCCCAGGAAGCGTTCGGTGACCTTGTCGATGGCCACGTGGTACGGCATGATCAGGTGGGCATCAGCAGAAAGCAGCAGGCGGGACGTGTCCACGCCGCGCTCTTCCAGGCCTGCCAATTCGGTCAACAACACACCCGGGTCGACGACGACACCGTTACCGATGACGTTGTTGACGGCGGGGGTGAGGATTCCGGACGGGATGAGGTGCAGTGCGAACTTGTCACCGTTCGGCAGAACCACGGTGTGTCCGGCGTTGTTACCGCCCTGGTATCGCACGACCCACTGAAGCTGCTCGCCCAGTAGATCTGTAGCTTTGCCCTTACCTTCGTCGCCCCACTGGGCGCCGATCAGGACGATTGCCGGCATGACGTTGTCTCCTACGGTCGACGTGCAGCAGTTGTCCCGCCGCATTGGTACTGCCTGGCTTCCGCGCACATGATGCAGCGCCGAACTGTTGCAGTGACCGAAGGAGCAGTCTAGCCCAGAGCGCCAGACCAGACCTGACGGTCCAGAATTTGGCCGGTGACCATCACGATTGCGAGTCGACACAGACACTCGCACTAAGATCGTCGGCAGTGATTCGGACGGCCATTTCGGGGAAGGGTGGCGAGGTCCCACTACCCGAGAAGAAGTCTGATCGAGCTAGGAGTGGCTTTGACCCCTGTGGTGCTCAAATGTGGCGATTCGCCGGTTCCACTCCCCCTGGGTGAACTCACGTCGTTCACTGTCCCCGAGCTTCCGGAGAAGCAAGACTTCGACGAGGCACTGTCCCAACTGCAGGTCGTGACGGAGCCGCGCTTGATCGTCGTGGGCAACGACGGCGCGTTTGCCGCGGCATTGACGCGGTTGATGCGACTCGAGCGACTCCACGTCGAACTCGCCTACGTCACCGAGAACAGGTCCGATGCAACCGACGCGTACAAACTCGCGACCGGTGCACGGGCTGCGCGCACGGCGTTGAAAGGCACAGTCCACACCGTGCCGCTCATTCGTGACGACGCCGGAATCGCGCTGGTCGGTGCAGCAACCGTCACGGGTCCAGCCGATGCCGACGAACTGATCGGCGAGGCCTACGTCGACGACAACAAACTGTTCTCCGGCACAGTCCCTGGCATCCGGATCGTGCCGAGCCCCAAACTCCCCGGCATCAAGGCATCTGTCGATCGTAAGAGTCGATGGAGCGGACGACGCTGGCTGGAAGGCCGAGCGATTCAGCTGGGATCGCCCGCAGCTCGCCTGGTTCGCGACGGTGTCCCCAACCCGCGCGATCTCAAGCGTTCGACCTTCTACCGGCACGACAAGACTTGGTTGTTGGTCAGGTGAGAACCGGAGCAGCACGGTCGGCGGTTCGACCCAGCCCCGTCTTCCTCGGCGTAGTTGCCGTCACCGTCATTGCCGGAGTAGTCGCTTGGAACTCGACGTGGGGTTCCATCGCGGGCCGCGCGGGTGTCTTTGTCCTCGTGGTTGCCGGCTGGGTGGTCACGCTGTGCTTGCACGAGTTCGCCCATGCGTATCTGGCGTGGCGTCACGGAGACACCGACGTCGAGGCTCGTGGCTACCTGACGCTCAACCCGCTCAAGTACAGCCATCCGATGCTCTCGATCGGGTTGCCGGTGCTGTTCATCGCGTTGGGCGGCATCGGGCTTCCCGGCGGCGCCGTGTACCTGCGCACCGGGATGTTCCCGCCCAAGGTGCAAGCGCGAATATCTCTCGCCGGTCCGTTCACGAACGCCGTCGCCGCGGTGATCCTCCTCGTCGTCATACGTACGTACGGCTCAGGGGCCGAACATCTGACGTTCTGGGCCGGCCTCAGTTTTCTTGCCTTCCTACAGGTCATGGCCACAGTCTTGAACCTGCTCCCCGTCCCCGGTCTGGACGGTTACAACGCGCTGGAGCCGTACCTCGCACCCAACACACGGCACCAACTCGAACAGTTCAAGCCGTACGGGCTGCTCCTGTTGGTTGCGCTCCTGTTTGTCCCGCAGATCAATGTCGTCTTCTTCGACGCGATCTACTGGATCTTCGAATTGAGCGGGGTGTCCGACTACTACGCCATGCTCGGTAACGCCCTCATGCGTTTCTGGACGTGATCGAGTGCGCTGGAGGAGACTCGTGAGAGTCTGACATTTCAGACATTCATTCTTCTTCAGGGGAGCATCGATGATTGCGACGTCATTTCAGTCCGGCGGAGTGGAATACACCCTCACGCGGGCCGAGATTCGACACGTGGAAGCACTGATCGACTTGCTCGCCGACGACCCGATCGGGAGCACTCGGGAGACGACCAACCCCGAGGCCCGAATGATCTACGAGGACGCCTTCAAACGAATCGACGAGGATCCGGCGCAACTCCTCGTCACCGTTCTGGTCGGCGACGCTGTCATCGGCACAATGCAATTGACCTTCATTCCGGGCATGAGCCGGATGGGCGCGACTCGCCTGCAGATCGAAGCCGTTCGCGTGCACGAGGACTTCCGCAGCAAGGGCATCGGCAGTTCGATGATCCGCTGGGCCTGCGAAGAAGGTGCCCGGCGCGGCGCCTTCCTGGCGCAGCTCACCTCGGATCAAACTCGCAAGGAAGCTCACGACTTCTACGAGCGACTCGGATTTGTCGCCTCGCATGTCGGGTTCAAGAAGTCACTGAGCTGACGCCCAGCCACCAAGACTCCAGAACACAGGCTCGAGCACCGCGGCATGATTGTGCCCCGGTGCTCGCGTCTGCAGTTTGTGCCCGTTCAGGCGGCTGCCGGTGGACTGTTCCCGCCGATCGGATGCTGATACGGATCCACCGACATCGGCGGATAGAACACCGTCTTCCGATCGGGGCCGATCTCGACCCGCCATTCCGTGTGGTGCAGTGTCCGATGATGATGGCCACACAACAGAATCAGGTTGTCGAGATCCGTTGGGCCACCATCATTCCAGTGAACGATATGGTGAGCATCGCACCACCCTGATGGAGTTCCGCACCCCGGAAACGCACACCCACCATCACGCACCGCCAACGCCCGCCGCTGCGGAACCGTCGCCGTTCGCACTTCCTTACCGCAGTCGAGCGGAACACCATTCTCATCCAACAAAATCCGGGTGACGGTGCAGTCGCACGCCAACATCCGGGCTGTGTCGATGCTGATCGGGCCCACCCAATCCGTCCACGCGAACCCGAGTTCCTGAGTCGACGGCAGTAGATCCTTCAAGGCTTTGAGGTCGGTCATGTCTTTCGCCGACGCAGTCACCGTGATGTGCGGTTTCACCCCGCCCTCGATCGGACCCAACCCCGCCCGCTCGTACCGGCGCAACAACTCGCAAAACCCATCCGCGCGCCGTAGCGCCGGAGTGCGGGCGTCTTTGACTCCGTCCTTCTCCGGCGTCGGCGCCGACAGGCTCGACAACAACGTGATCAGACGTGCACCGTTCACGGCATCCAGATCACCTTTCACCGACACCCGCCCGTACAAGCCTTTCGAGGCGTAGAACTCGTTACGCTCCGAATCCTCACCGACCGGGACGCCGTCTTCACGTTTTCCGTACTGCTTCTCGATCCGCCGGATCGCCGCCCGCACCGCATCACAATCCGCAATGTTCTTCGACGCCAGGTCAAGCAGGATCCAGCGGGCCTTGTCCACATCCGCCGGCGTCATGTTTTTCGGCGGATGCTGACAAAACGACGCCACCTGACGAGCCTTCAACGCATCCACATCCCCGCGGTGGAATGCATCCGCCACAACAGGTTCGAGCAACAGCAACCGCGCCAGACTGACCAGCAGACTGCACTCACCGATCTCCAGATTCGTAGAACCATGCAACCACTGCGCGATCGCCCGAAAACCCTTCCCGACCACAGCCTCCCGGGAAAACATCTCCACGATCAACAACACCATCCGCGACTGCAACTCATGCCGGACACGCACCAGATCCAGAACCTCACACTTGAGGCCCTCACCATCCAGCTGCCACGCATCCCGACTGTCCATACCGAAAGTTTAATCGAACATACTTTCGACAACCAGAGACATAACGGACAACTTCAAAAGCAACGAACACTCGAGACCCGTTGAAGTACATGAATATTCGAGCGCGCCAAAAGCTATCGCCCGCGCGATTTGTTGACAGATACCCGCAACTCCCCCAAAGGCACTTCACGTCCCGACTCACTGCGCACCTCGACGCGAACGCGCTCGCCGGTGGCGTCGTCCGCCACCTCCAACGGTCCACCTTTTCCGCCGTGCAGGTACTTGTCCCCCCACTGCATCAGCGCCAGAACTGCCGGCAGCAGGTCACGACCCTTCTCAGTGAGCACGTACTCGTGCCGCGTCCGCTTTCCAGGTTCCTTGTACGGCGCACGCTCGAAGAGGCCCGCCTCAGTGAGTTCTTTCAGCCTCGCCGACGCAACCGCCTCGGTGATGCCGACTCGCGACGCGAAGTCGTCGAAACGCGTTGTGCCGTAATAGGCCTCTCGCAGAATCAGCATTGCCGAGCGAGTGCCGACCACTTCCATGGCCCGCCCGATCGAACAGTGCGTGGCCCGCCAGGCGTCGCGATCTTCGAGCACTCCGGTCAGTCGTACAGCGTCCATGCAATTCACCATACCCCCTGGCTTGCCATAACCATAGCCAGAGTCTAGATTGCTGACTATGGAACTTCATAGCCAGCCGGTGCGAACCGGACCCCTCCTCGCCATACTGTCGGGGGCGCCGTTTGTCGCCAGCCTCGATCTTTTTGTGGTCAACGTGGCCTTCGGCGACATCGCCAAGAGCTACCCGGGTCACTCGCTCGGCGAGTTCAGTTGGATCCTCAACAGCTACGCGATCGTCTACGCCGCGCTGCTGATACCCCTCGGACGCTGGGCGGACAGGATCGGGCACAAGCGCGCCTTCATCGCCGGCCTCGCGCTGTTCACCCTCGCCAGCGCCGCCTGCGCTTTCAGTCCGTCATTGTGGGCACTGGTGGCATTCCGCATCGTCCAGGCAGTCGGCGCCGCAGCGCTCACCCCGGCCAGCCTCGGCCTCTTGATCAGCGCACTTCCGGCTGCGAAACGCCAATCCGGCGTGCGCATCTGGGCGGCGGCCGGTGCGGCAGCAGCGGCATTCGGCCCTGTCGTCGGCGGGATTCTCGTCGAAGCGTCGTGGCGCTGGGTTTTCCTGATCAACGTTCCGGTGGGGATCGTATTGCTTTACTTGGCAGTCCGACTCGTCCCGGATACGACACACAAAGACACCGATGCCGAAATCGACTTCGCCGGCGCTGCCCTTCTCACGGTCGGAATCGGCTCTCTCGCACTCGCTCTCGTCCAGGGTCCGGACTGGGGATGGACCGACAGCCGCGTTCTGATCGCCTTCGCCGTCGCCGCCGTCACCCTACTCTCGTTCTGGTGGAGCAACTCTCGCCATCGCACTCCATTGATTGCTCCCGACCTTCTGAAGATCCGCTCATTTGCCTGGTCCAACGTCACCGCCATCCTGTTCAGCGCGGCATTTGCCGCCGGCCTGCTCTCGAACATCCTCTGGTTGCAGGAAGTTTGGGGATACTCGGCATTGCGAACCGGCTTCGCCGTCTCGCCGGGTCCGCTTCTGGTTCCGCTGTTCGCGATCGCCGGAGGGTCGCTTTCGCGCAGGTACTCGGCCGGACGCGTCGCCGCACTCGGCAGCATTTTGTGGGCTGTCGGAACGGTATTGGTCCTCGTCTCGGTCGATTCAACGCCCAACTACGCGACCGGACTCCTGCCGGGCTGGATCATCGCCGGAATCGGCGTCGGCCTTGCCCTCCCGACCATTCTGTCCCAGGCCACCGCAGATCTGGCGCCGGCTCGATCAGCCACCGGTAGCGCAATCGTCAGCATGAGCCGACAGATCGGAACCGTTCTCGGCGTGAGCGTTCTGATCGCGGTTCTCGGCTCCTCCGTCGCCCCTGACACTTTCCGTCAGGCCTGGTGGGTGATCTTCGCTGTCGCGCTTGCCTCTGCACTGGCATCGCTGGGAATGACCCCGGCTACTGCACCCTCCCCAGTTGTCCCCGCTGAATCCGCCATCCCTGAAAGGAATTTGTCATGAGAGACGCAGTTATCGTCGAAGCCGTTCGCACTCCGATCGGCAAGGGAAAAGCGAACGGCGCACTGCACGGCATCAATGCCGTCGACCTGCTCGCCCACAGCCTGAAAGCGGTGGTCGAGCGAACCGGAATCGATGCCGCACTGATCGACGACGTCATCGGCGGTGCAGTCAGCCAAGTCGGCGAGCAGAGCCAGAATGTCACTCGCACTGCACTTCTCGCCGCCGGCTACCCCGAGTCGGTGCCGGGGACCACGGTCGACCGACAGTGTGGAAGTAGCCAACAAGCGGTTCATTTTGCCGCTCAGGGTGTCATCGCCGGGGCATACGACATCGTCGTCGCTGCCGGAGTCGAGTCGATGAGCCGAGTGCCGATGGGCTCGAGCAGCGTCGGGCGCGAGTCACTCGGGGTAGGTTTCGAAGAGCGTTACCCGGACGGTCTGGTTCCGCAGGGCATCAGCGCCGAATTGATCGCCGCCAAGTGGGGACTGAGCCGCACCCAACTCGACGAGTTCTCGGCGTCGAGTCATCGGAAAGCCGCGCTGGCAACCGAGAGTGGGTACTTCACCAAGGAACTCGCCACTCTCCCGCAGCTGTCGGTCGACGAAGCGATCCGCCCCGGTACCACGGTCGCGACCCTTGGCGGCCTACGGACCGCCTTCGAATCCGACTACTACGCACAGCGATTCCCGCAGATCGACTGGTCCATCACCGCGGGCAACAGCAGCCCGCTTTCGGACGGCAGTTCGGCGGTGATGATCACGACCAGTGAGATCGCCGCGAAACTCGGCCTCACCCCGAAGGCACGGTTGCACAGCTTCGCCGTCGCCGGCGACGATCCGCTCTACATGCTCACCGCGGTGATCCGGGCTACGCAGAAGGTCCTGGCCCGTGCGGGGTTGACGGTTTCGGACATCGACCTGTTCGAGGTCAACGAGGCCTTTGCCCCAGTGGTCCTCTCGTGGGCAGCGGATACCGGCGTCGACCTGTCCAAGGTGAACGTCCACGGCGGCGCCATCGCACTCGGTCACCCGCTGGGCGGCAGTGGAACGCGGATCATGACCACCCTGGTCAATGCGATGGAACAGCGCGGCGCGCGCTACGGGCTCCAGACCATGTGTGAGGCAGGTGGGTTGGCCAACGCGACCATCCTGGAGCGCCTGGGCTGAGCAAACTCAATGGACGGTGCTCGGACGTCAGTGACCGAGCGCCGTCCATTCGGGATCCGGCTTCCGCGCCACCACACGAAACACGATTCCGCCCCGTCCGCTGCGCTGCACCTCGTCGATCAGGAAGCCTGCGTTTTCGAGGTATCCGACCGGTTCGCGGGTGAGGTGATCAGCACCGAACCGTACGAAAAGCGGTTCCACGGCCTTCATCAATGTGCGCGCAACAATGTTCTTGCTCGGCCCGTGCTCCGCGAGAACGAACCGACCTCCAGGCACCAGGACCCGAAATGCTTCGCTCGCAACTCGGTCCGGATCGGGGATCGTGCAAAAGGCGTACGTGGACACCAACGTGTCCACGCACTCGTCGGGAACATCGAGTGCTTGCACGTCGCCGAGACGTAGGTCGACTTCGGTCTTCACCCCCTCGGAGACTTTCATCCTGGCCTGATCGAGCATCGCACTCGAGATATCCACGCCGATGACGTAATCGACGTCATCCCCGTAGAGAGGCAGGTTCAGCCCGGTTCCCACGGCGATCTCGACCACGCGCCCGTGGGCCTGGTCCACAGCCCATTTCCGGGCGTCGCCGAGCACAAAGCGTTCGAAGCGCCCGATCTGTCGGTCGTAGTGCGCCGCCATTGCGTCGAAAGTCTTGGCGACCTGTGCAGTGTCTGGTTCACGCATAGTGCCCCGTTTCGATCGATCTTCTGTGCAGTCTTACATGCGAGCACCGGGTCGGGAAGACCTTTCGTGACGAAGGGCAATCGACCGAGCGAGGTCGTCCCTGACGGATGCCCCCGGTATCGTTCCAGGTGACCTGACCTCACCTACGACGATCATGGATAGAGACCTCGTGCGATCAAGTAATTGCGTCACCGGTTCGGTCCGGCCACCTTTTTCCACTGATTCCACTGGAGGTCTGTGATGGCCGGCGGACTCTTCGCCCTGCTCGACGACGTGGCAGCCCTGGCTCGTATGGCAGCCGCCTCGATCGACGACGTCGCCGCCGCAACCGGTAAGGCGACCGCCAAAGCTGCAGGCGTGGTCATCGACGACGCAGCCGTCACACCGCAGTATGTCCGCGGGCTCGCGGCCGAACGCGAATTACCGATCATCAAGCGCATCGCCATCGGATCGCTGCGCAACAAGCTGCTGATCATTCTGCCGATCGCTCTGTTGCTGAGTCAGTTCCTTCCCTGGCTGCTGACTCCCCTGTTGATGGTCGGCGGCTGTTACCTCAGCTACGAAGCAGTGCACAAGATCTGGGGTGCAATCTTCGGCCACGGTGACCACCACGAAACGGCCGGCGAGCATCCGCGCGACGAAGAGGCTGTGGTTTCGGGCGCCGTGCGCACCGACCTGATCCTGTCCGCCGAGATCATGGTGATTGCACTCAACACCATCGCGGGCGAAGGTTTCTGGAGCCGGTTGGTAATTCTCGCCGTCGTCGCCGTGGTCATCACCGTGGTCGTCTACGGCGTCGTCGGACTGATCGTGAAGATGGACGACATCGGCTTGAAAATCGCCGAGACGTCATCGGGCTTCACCCACAAGGTCGGCCGAGGCCTGGTTCGCGGCATGCCTCACGTGATGTCGGTGCTCTCGGTGGTGGGTACCGCCGCGATGCTGTGGGTCGGTGGCCACATCCTGTTGGTCGGCATCGACGAACTGGGCTTCCACCCGCTCTACGATGCCGTTCATCATGGCGAAGAAGCAGTCAGTGACATCGCCGGAGTCGGCGGTGTATTGGCGTGGATCGTCAACACACTTGCGTCGGCAGCACTTGGACTGGTGGTTGGTGCGATCATCGTTGCAGCTCAACTAGGTATTACCCGTCTGCTTGCAAAGCGTTCTGCGACGGCCTGATCACCTACCCGTGGCGGAGCAGCATCCGCTCCGCCACGGTGCGCATCCCTTCACGCAAGGACGAGGGTTCGAGCACCTCGACGTCTACGCCCAGCCCGATCAACTGTGAGAGCGCGACATCCTCGCTCTCGAGTTTCAGCTCGGCACTCACCCATCCGTCGTTGTCCTCTGGTCCCACTTCGACAGCAGCGGCAAGCTCGCCCACCACATCGGGGAGCCGGCGCCTTCCCTCAGGCGACACCCGCACTCGGCAGTGGAAACGGAGCAGCGACCGGTCGAACTCGGCCATCGACGCCGCCCACCACGACGCCAGGTCGAAATCCAACGGCCGGGCGAACGAATCATCTTCTACCACGGCGTTTTTGATGCGGCCTGCCCGGAACGAGAGGGTACGTCCGTTCAAACCCGCCACGAGGTACCAAACGCCGGCTTTGATGACCAACCCCAGCGGTTCGACCGTCCGCTCCCGATCGCGATAGATGAACCGCAGCCGACGCGAGTCGAGCACGGCAGATGTGACGATCGGAAGCGCGGAGATGTCGTCGACGCCGCCGAACCAGCCTGGGACGTCGACCAGGATTCGGTCCTGCCACAGGCGCGCGCTCTCGCGCAGCGGTCCGGGCAGGGTGCGGAGCAGTTTGGCCCCCGCCGAACCGACGGCGTCGGATCGCCCGAGATCCGCAGCGATGGACGGCACACCCAACAGCATGAGCGCGGACGTCTCGTCGTCCGTCATACCGGAGAGTTTGGACTGCCAACCGTCGAGCAGACGGACGCCACCGCCCGGTCCGCTCTCGGTCCAGATCGGCACTCCGGCAGCCGACAACGAGGCCACGTCGCGGTAGATCGTCCGCACCGATACACCGAACTCGTCGGCCAACTGATCGGCAACGACGCCACGACTGCCCTGCAAACGCAACATGAGTTGGAGCAACCGCGCGGATCTCATGACGCGAACATTACCGAGAATCACTGACAGAAGTTGTCAGGAATAGGGGTGCACAATGACCGTCATGGTCACCTGGAAGCAGTTCTCCGAAGAAGTTCCCGCCCTCGCCGACGCGGTCCAAGCGCGATTCAAGGCCCACAAGCATCACGTCCTCGCAACGCTGCGCAAGGACGGTTCACCGAGGGTCAGCGGCACCGAAGTCGAGATCCTCGACGGGCGTTTGGTGCTCGGTTCGATGTTCGGCGCGCTCAAGGCGAAGGACCTCATCCGCGACGGGCGCTACGCCCTCCACAGCAATCCCGGCGAGCACACGATGGAAGGCGGCGATGCGAAAATCGCCGGAATCGCACGCGAGGTGACCGGCGACGAGTTCGAAGCCGTGCTGGCAAGCTACACCTACGAGGTTCCGAAGCCCCTGCACCTCTTCGTTCTCGACATCGACGAGGTGGTGCATACGACTGTCGACGACGAGCACATGTACGTAGACCTCTGGAAGCCGGGCAAGGAGATCACCCGCTTCACCAAGTGACGTTCTTCTCGCAGTGCTCGCCGTTGGCACACGATTCCACCTGGACGGTGGCGTGGGAAAGACCGTGACTCTCGAGGACGGTACGTGCGGATTCCAGAACGTTCGACGAATTCGCGTCACTGGTCAGGTGGACCGTGGCGACATCCATGCCGGTGGTGAGAGTCCAGACATGTAGGTCGTGAACACCCATCACGCTCGGCAGGGCGGCCAAGTCGGCCTCGACCGCTTCGACGTCGACGTCGGCCGGCGAAGCCTGCGTCAGAATGCGCAGCGATGCTGCGGCCAGTTTGATCGCGCGCGGCACCACCCAGAGCGAGATGAGTACACCGACGACGACGTCCGCCCACGTCCAGTTGAACAGCAGGACAAGGCCACCGGCGATCAGAACACCGACGCTACCGACGGCGTCGGCAAGCACTTCGAGGTAGGCGCCGCGCACCGCCAGGCTGTCCTTGGAGTCACCGCGCAGCATCAGCATCACGACGATGTTCGCGGCCAAACCGGCAGCCGCGGTGATGATCAGGGCACCGCCCGGGATCTCGGGTTCGTTTCCGATCCGACCGATTGCCTCGTAGAAGACCCAGGCCGCGACGGCCAGCAGCATCACCGCGTTGGCCATGGCGGTCAACACTTCGGCGCGATGCCAACCGAAGGTCCTGGCCGCGGTGGTGCTGCCCTTCTTCGCAAGTAGCAACGCGGTCAGTCCCATGGCCATACCCACCACGTCGGTAAGCATGTGACCGGCGTCGGCAAGCAGAGCCAACGAGTTGATCAGGATGCCGACCGTGGCTTCGAGCACGAGGAACGCGACGAGGATCGCAAGTGCGATCGCCATTTTTCTGATGCGCTGCGGTGACGGTCCTACGCCGACCGAATCTGCTGCCGAGTGGCCATGCGAATGGCCGTGCCCTGCTCCCATTTGTCCTGTTCCCTCCCAAGTCCTTCTCAGAGCATATGCATACATTCGCATACATACAATGAGTTGCTCAGTGAGCGGGAAAGGGCAGAGGTCAGTGATCCGGCTCGTACGCCGGGTGCGGCACAGTCGGCGGCAGTGTGGCGATCGACGAGATGCGCTTCATGCCCGCGACCTGCAGGAGGTCGACCACCAACGATCGAATCTGGGCGAACACCACAGTCGAGGACAGGCCCGCGTTCTCGACAATCGCAGGTTTCAGTTCCTTGGCCACCGAGCGCAGGACACGCGCTGCCTCGGCTTGATCGGGCTGCTCCCCCGGCTCCGCCAGGATCATGTCTTTCAGCACTTCAACGGCTTTCGACAAGCGCTCGACCTGAGCCACCAAACGGGGATCGAGAATCTCGTCATCTCTGACCAACGTCAACGAACGACGCGCGAGCACTCGAATGTTGCGCAACGCGTTGTCGATGGGATCGGCTGTTGCCATGAGCCTTTCGAGGCGAGGTCGACTGTTCCAGTACAGCGGGGAGATTCGGCTGATCTCGCGCCCGCCGAGAAGATTACTGCGCAACCCGTCGATGGCGCCTTGAGTTGCGCGCGCCTTCTGCAGTGCCTTCACGATCGGGTCCGGGTCATTCGCGACGAGGCCGTCTGCCACCAATTGCAGTACCTCGGAAGCTGTTCCGAGGATCGATGCTGCATCCTTGCGTGCGCGTCGTACCGGGTGGGTGGGGATGATCGCGACCACCGCGATGCCCACCAGACCACCGACCAGGGCATCGATCATGCGATCCGGACCGCCGCTGCCACCCGGCGGGATGAGCGTCGCCACCAGCACAGCCGAGTTTCCCGCCTGCATGGAGAAAATCGGCCCGCTGTTGAGAAGCACCGCGACGGACATCGCCAGCACGACGACCAAACTGATCTGCCACGGTCCGCTCCCGATACCGGAGATGATCAGATCGCCGATTCCGATGCCGACCGTGACGCCCGCAACCAACTCGAACGAGCGTCGTAGTCGTGCACCCAGCGACAGACCGAGCGAGACCACGGCAGCAATCGGCGCGAAGAACGGCGCATGGTGCCCGATCACCGTGGTGGCAACCCACCACGCTAATCCGGCCGCCAAGGCACATTGAATGATCGGTAGCGCCGACGTCTGAAGCCGACGCACCGATTTGCGAGCCCGGTCCTTGATGCCGGCCCGGCTCGGGCGGAAACTGCTAACCGAGGCCAAGCGCTTCGGCGGCGTTGGGGTCGCAGTCTTCGAGCAGATCGAGGCAACGCGCGTACTCGTCGGCTTCACCGATCGTCTTCGCAGCCTTCGCCAAGACTGCGACGCAACGCAGGAAGCCACGGTTCGGTTCATGGCTGTAGGGCACGGGACCGAAACCCTTCCAACCGTTACGACGCAGTTGGTCGAGTCCACGGTGGTAGCCGGTACGCGCGTAGGCGTAGGCAGTGATGGTTTCACCCTTGTCCAGGGAAGCCTCGGCGAGGTAGGCCCACGCGATGGAGGCAGTGGGATGGTCGGCCGCGACCTGGGCCGGGTCAGCGTGGTTGAGCAGTGCCGATTCCGCGTCGTCGTCGCCGGGAAGCAGAGTGGGCTTGGGTCCGAGCAGGTCACCGAATTGGGTCATGCGCTCATTGTGCCCGCTACGCCTTTCCGCCACAGGACCGCCTCGCCGACGGTCGGAGTTATGCCGGGTACATACCGGTCGTTACCCTGACATGGTCATTGCTGCATAAGACCGAAGGGTTACCCGTGCCGGACTCGAAAGACGACAACTCGAAAAAGAGCGCAGCCCCGAACGGTGCGCCGGAGAAGTCGGCCCCGGTCGAACCTGCGACGGTGGCGATTCAGAAGGCAGGCACGGGCTCGAAGGCAGACGGCGACGCCAAAGCCACCAGCGCACCAACCGTCGCGATCCCGAAGGCAACTCAGGCACCCACGGGAACACCGGCACCGACACCCCAGCCCAAGCCGGAGCCGGAGCCGGAGCCGGAGCCGGAGCCGGAGCCGGAGCCGGAGCCGGCGACCGTCGCCATTC
The DNA here is from genome assembly GCF_053608585.1 of Rhodococcus sp. NPDC055024. Taxonomy (NCBI): domain Bacteria; kingdom Bacillati; phylum Actinomycetota; class Actinomycetes; order Mycobacteriales; family Nocardiaceae; genus Rhodococcus; species Rhodococcus sp. NPDC055024. Next base: position 642 of record NZ_JBSGVT010000004.1, on the reverse strand, counting down.
CCAAGGTGGCGCCCCCGACAGGGCAGCAGGCCCCCACACCACCGCCGCAGCGCGCCGCGCCTCAACCGCCGCAGCGCGCCGCACCTCAACGGGTGGGCGTCGCGCCAACCCCACCTCCGGCCCAGCCGATGCCGACTCGCATCGAGCCCGCCGCGCCGGAGAAAACCAAGCGCAGCGGCAAGGGCTGGTACATCGCGGCGGCAGCGGCAGGCGTCGCCGTCCTCGCGGCGATCGGCGTCGCCGTATTCGTCTCGTCCAACAGCGGTAGCGGCGAAAGCTCACCTGAAGCCCAGGTTCAGACCGCCATCTCGACGTACGTCGACGCACTGCAAACCGGCGATCTGGCGACTCTGCGAACGTCGACGTGTGGAGCGCTGGGCGAGTACTACCGGACCATTCCCGACGCTGCGTTCGCTCAGGTCCACGACAATGCCGTCGCGCAGAAGACGATCCCGCAGGTCGGAGCCGTCGACGCTGTTCGCATCACCGACGACACCGCGATCGCTCAGGTCCAGGCAAGTTTGCCGAGCACCGGCGAGCAGTCGTGGCGCACGTTCGACCTCGAACGCCAGGACGGCACGTGGAAGGTTTGCGACCCCAGCAAGTAGGTACCTGAACAGAAAATGCGCGCCGGCGAGAAAC